>SEFT01000024.1 GCA_004144175.1 Sphingobacteriales bacterium | reverse complement strand
TTTGCTACTACTCTTTGTATTGCACCAAAAGTAAGCATGGCCAATATCACCCACGAATCTGCACTGGCACTTTGGAACAGCCTGCCGGTTGGCATCAACTATCAGTATATATACAATACGACCGGTGTGCCGCCAACAAGTGATTTGGGTGCAGGTAATACGACCAGCAATAGTGCTCAATTATCAGGCTTAAGCCCTGATACCCATTACTACCTTTATATGCGCACACAGTGCACCAATAATGAAACATCGGACTGGGAACCGACCGAATTTACAACCATGGTAGAGTGCCAAGCACCGGACATAACACTGATACCATTGAGCAATACAGATAAGGAAGCAACCTGGAACGAAGTACCTACCGCAGTGGCTTATGAGTATGCAGTCAACTCGGACGTTACACCACCGTCTCTCGGCAAGATCATCTACGAGAACGATGTAAAATTCAGCATCCCTAATGATGAAAAAGGGTACTACCTGCATGTACGTTCAAAATGCGTAAGCATATTTACATCATCAGAGTGGGCTACTAAAGTAGTTAGAGAACCATCGGAAACATCGATCAGCAATGTGAATGTGAATGGCCAACTATTGATAATGGCCTACCCTAACCCTGCGAAGAACACGATCACTGTTGACCTTAACGGCCTTCAGAATAATGCAGGTTTGCTAATGCTTAGCGACATTACGGGTAAAGTGGTCTACAGCAAACAGGCTACCGCCGCATCTATGAGTATCGATATGAGCAGCATGCCTGCGGGCATCTACCTGCTGAAGTACTCGGACAAAGAACAAAACCAGGTACTTAAAGTAACAAAGCAGTAATGACTTAATTATCTTAAATAGAGAAAGGCCGGTATCATGCCGGCCTTTCTCTATTTATAACTTCGTATAATTTATAACACTGGTATGTTTCTACCTTGTATAGTATATACAACCCTTATCGATAAAGCATGTAGCTGTGTTTTGCTATGTGCATTGCGCTCTATATAGTAGATAGTGTCTGTTATCTCTTTTACCATCTTTTCAAACACCTCCAGCGATACCTGCATGGCCGCCAGCTTCTGTACAAACTGTGCTTCCTCGGGTGGCAAAGCAGGTGGATGCCCCGGCAGGTAGCGTGCGCGTATAGCCTGCTCCAGCAGCTGCACTATGTAGCGGAGGAAATTCTTTTGCTGCTCACGGCCTGCCTTACTCCAGTCTTCAGAGAACTTTGCCAGCTCCACACCATTATTACGAAACAAAGCATTGAACCAGTTACGTACATCGGGGAACAGGTCGTTCTCTGCATGTCTTACCAATCGTAATGCCTCCGTAAAACTACCATCGGCCATATGGGCCACCTGTGCTGCCTTTTTCTCATCGGTCAAGGAGCGCGAGACAAGTGCCTGGGCAATATCCTGCGGGTTGATTGGCGGCAGCCTTACTATCTGCGTTCTGGATAATATGGTTGCCAGTATATCCTCCGTATCTTCCGCTACAAACAGCATGATGGTATTGGAAGGTGGTTCTTCTATCAGCTTTAGCAGTATGTTACCCTCCTTGCCGAGGTATTCAGGCCGCCAGATGATCTGTACTTTCTTACCGCCTTCGTACGATTTCAGGTTCAGGGTTTCTATCATCTCGCGGCACTCCTCGGCCGTAATGTTTCCCTGCTTGTTCTCTGCGTTGATGAACTGCAGCCAATCGTACGTAGAGCTGTAGGGCGTCTGCGCAATGAACTCACGAAACTCCTGCATATAATACCGGCTCATCGCCTTGGTACCCGGCTTGGGCGATATGGATGGGAAGCTTATATGCAGGTCGGCATGTTCCAGCTTTGCCGTTTTTCGGCACGATGTGCACTGACCGCAGGAGTCTTGCTGCTGCTTGTTTTCGCAGAAGATGTACTGCGCCAATGCCAGCGCCAACGACAGGCCACCGGTACCTTCCTTTCCTGCAATCAGCAAAGCATGCGGAAAATGGCCGGTCTGCCACATATTCAACAATCCCTTCTTTGCGTTGTGCTGCCCTACTACATTGCTCAGTAACATAGCCACAAATTTGAACACAAAAGCGCAGACGGCAAAGAAGCGCCGCTCAAATAAAAATTTTGCTGGTTCCAACAGGTAATATACATTTGATATCAAAATGATATCAAATCAAATTTTATGGAAAAGATCACTAAACCGGTAAACGGGTATCTCGCACTCATCGTATCGCTGATATCTTTCGGTGTCGCCATCTACCTTATTGCTACATCGCCCGAAGATGCTACGCGCCTGGCAATAGCCATACCTGCCGCGATCATAGCCATGTTCATCTGGAAGGGGCTCATGATCGTACAGCCCAACCACAGCCGCGTGCTCAACCTGTTCGGTAAGTATGTGGGCAGCATTAAAGAGAATGGTTTGTTCTTCGTGAACCCTTTCTACGCTACCGTAAAGCTGACACAACGCGCGCAAAACCTCGCCACGCCTACGCTAAAGGTGAACGACAAAATGGGTAACCCCATAGAGATAGGTGCCGTGATAGTGTGGCAGATACAGGATACCTACCGCGCTGCATACGATGTAACCGACTACCTGGCCTATGTGCGCACCCAAAGCGAGGCCGCCGTACGTATACTGGCAACCAGCTTTGCATACGACAATATCGAAGATGAACATGCCAATATCACCCTCCGCGAGGGCGGTGTTAAAGTCAATGAATTTCTGGAGCGGGAACTGACCGAACGCCTGGCTACTGCCGGTATACAGGTGCTGGAAGCAAGGATAAGCCACCTGGCCTATGCTCCCGAGATAGCCGGCGCCATGCTGCAACGCCAGCAGGCTACAGCCATAGTAGCTGCCCGCTTCAAGATAGTGGAAGGTGCGGTGGGCATGGTAGAGATGGCGCTGCAAGAGCTGAGCAAGAAACAGATAGTAGAACTGGATGAAGAAAAGAAAGCCGCTATGGTAAGTAACCTGATGGTAGTACTTTGCGGCGAGAAGGGCGCACAACCGGTACTCAACACCGGCTCTTTATATCAATAATCATTTGCTACGGTAATGAGCGGCAAGAAAAACTTTGTACTGAGGATAGATGAGGAAACTTTCAAAGCCCTGGAGAAATGGGCTGCGGATGAGTTCCGTAGTGTGAATGGGCAACTGGAATGGCTCATAGACAAAGGCCTGAAAGAAGCCGGCCGTAAGAAGAAAGACCCAAAGCAAAAAGATAACCCCGACGCAGCATAACCGCGCGGGTACCTGATAATAACAACGAAGCCACTCCTGTACGAGTGGCTTCTGTATTATTTATTAAGCTGCTGATCTATTATAAAGCGGCGTTGAACCGCAGTACCTGCACCTTGCCATCGGCTACTACCCTTACCATATAGGCGCCTGGTGGCAGCGTTGCCTGCACCTGCATGGTACCCGCTACATCGCGCTGGGTTTTGCTGTACACCGTTTGGCCGAGGGCGTTGATGATGTTCAGCTGCACTTCGCCGGCGGTGATGCCTGCTATGGTAAAGCTGCCTTTGTTGGGGTTGGGATATAGCGATGCTGTTGTGTTTTTGTCATGATCTTTTACCGATGTCGGGAAGTTTATCGATACTGTGTCGGCTGCCAGCAGCACATCGGCGCAGGCATGGTTGCTGGTCATCTCTACGCTTACTACGGTACCCATATATACACCGTTGGTGGTATAGGTGGCGCCGCTGATGCCTGCCAGCTTTACACCATTGCGGTACCACTGGTAGGTGGGCGTCATACCGCCGTATAGGGGATTGGCTTTAAACTCTACCGTCTGGGCCGGGTCGCCGGTTACTGCGGGGCTGGCGGTGATCTTTACCTTCGGTGTGTACTTTACGTTCAGTACTGTTATTGTTATCGTGTCCGATGTTAGTGTGAGGGTGGTGGGGCATACGCCGGTGGCCGTCATTACGCACCAGAACTTATCACCGGTGGATACGGTGTTGCTGCTGTATACGGTATTGGTGGTTACGGGCAGCCCGTTCTTATACCATTCAAAGGTGGGCGATGTGCCGCCGCTCTGCGGGAAGCCCACCAGCGTGAGTATCTCACCCGCGCATACCGTATCGTTGGGGCTGGCGTAGGCGCCTATGTCGGCTACTTTGTTTACGGTGACCACTACATTGGCTGCTGCCGAGGGGCAGTTGCCCAGGCTGGCCACTACGCTGTAGGTGCCGCTCATATTGGTAGCCGCAGGGCTGATGGTCGGGTTTTGCAGGGTGGAGGTATAGCTCAGCGGGCCACTCCACTGGTAGGTAGCGCCGGGTGTAGAGGTAGCCGAAAGGGCTATTACCCCACCTTTGCATATAGGCTGCGCCACACTGGCTACGGGTACGGCAGGCGTGGGGTTAACCGTTACCGGTATATTGCTTATCCTTTTACAGCCCAGGTTATTGACCTCTACGGTATATACCCCTGCATTTATGACTGCCACGCTGGTGATAGTAGCGGTAGCGCCCGATGCCGTGAAGCCATTGGGGCCGCGCCATGCATAGGCCGAGCCTACGGGGCCAGTAGTGCTGCTGAGGGTGAGCGTACTGCCCGCGCATACAGGTGTATTGGCGCTGGCGGTTATATTGGGCCTGCTGATGAATTCTATGGTCTTGCCATTATCATTGCTGGTGCGCATAGGGCTGCTGCTGACGATGCGGATGCGGTAGCCCGTGCCTGCCAATGTGCCGATAGGTACATTGCAGGTGATGCTGCCCGAGCCCGTAGCCGTGACCGTACCGATATTTACCGGGGCTATAAAGCTGCCCGTAGCATTGCTGAGCTGCACGGTAAAGGTATTGCCGGTATTGAAAGGAGCAGATACCGTATAAGGCACATGTATGATGGTATCTGTACACAGCAGGGTATCATTAAAAGGTGTATTTAAATACACGCTGGTATCGTCGTCAAACTTAGCTACAAAAAGATCCCAGCTTCCTCCACCATATGTGGTTTGGTGAGCTCCTGTAGTGACCAGACCTGAAGTGCTACCTGTGCGCCCTACCAGATGCATGGAATTGCTACTGCTGACAGTTATACCATATGGATCGTCATTTGCATTGCCAGGAAGGTAGCTACCATACAACAAATTACCACTACTATTAAGTATACTGTAAAAGCCACCCTGTACAAACGGCAATGTGGACCGGTGCGCATTAGCTGTGATCACCGGTATGGGAGCCCAGGTACTATCATACATTCCTGTTACATAGAGATTGTTTTGCGTACTCAAGGCTATATCTCTCACGATCGCACCAAAATAGGTCCCCCATTGTTTCGTGCCGGAGTTGCTAAATTTTATCAGGAAACCGTTATATGAGCTCCCATTGGAAGTATGATTAGACCAATGAGAACCGACTGTTGCAATGTTATTTATACTGTGTGTAATACCTCCCAGGTACACATCGCCGTTATTGTCACAGACCATGGAGCCTACACCTGCGCCATGGCTATGATAGGTTCCCCAAAGCAGACTGCCCGAGGAACTGAATTTGGCTAGAAACTGATCGCCATCCTGATAAGGGAAATTGCGCGCGGACTGGTAAGCACCGGTAGTGGCAATACCATTTACAGATTTTGTGGCCCCCACCAGGTATACATTACCACTGGCATCACAGGCTACAGCGCTTGCATTGTCTAATGAATCCCCACCAAAGTAGGTCGCCCAAAGGCGGTTGCCTGAAGGGTTGAATTTTGTAAGCATCGCATCACCACGTACTGCAACCGTTTGGTAGGCTCCTGGCGTAGCTGCTACGACTGATTGGGTGCGCATATAAATATTGCCGGAAGGGTCTGCTGCCAGTACCGAGGAATTAAATCCACCAATTTGCCCACCCTCGCCGTAGTATGTAGCCCATTGCCTGCTGCCGTTCAGGTCGAACTTTGCAAGAATAGTATTAGCTCCGTTGCTGGGACCTGATTTTGTTGTTTGAAAAGCCCCGGTGGTAGCCATACCTGTAGTGCTAAAGGAACTACCGGCTACATATATGGCATTGCTGCTGTATAAAATATCATTAAGTTGGTCGTAGCTATTACCGCCATAATAGGTACCCCATTGCCGCGCGCCTGCGCTGTTAAATTTTACGATCAGCCCATTCTTGCTGCTGTTACTCATACTGGTCTGGTATGCTCCAATAGTAGCCATATTAGTGAGATTCTCTGTACTCGCTGCTATGTACACATTACCCGAAGCATCTGTAGTTATCACTTTAGGGTCGTCAGCTTCATTGGCACTACCACCATAATAGGTAGCCCAGCTCAGGTTGGGGTCTATTACAATGCCACCTTTTGCCTGCGCTACGTCAAAGCTCAGTACATCGCCCTGCAACTTATAAGCGCTGGCAATGGCCTTACGGGTAGCGGCATCGTAGCTATAGGGCGCCTGCTCGGTTATGCTGCCCATAGGGGTGCTGGCCGTAAGCGCACCATCTTTTAGCTGCAAGGTTGTAGCGCCCTTGTATTGTAGCTGTATCAGTGCAGGGTTGCCGCCGGGGTGTACTACAAAGTCATACTTCAGTTCTCCATTACGGGTGTACAGCACCCAGTCAATATTAGGATACACATTGCGGTACACTATACGCGCATAGCTCTGTGCCCGTACGCCATCGGGGCGCTGCTCATTGTAGTGCTGCTCGTAATAGGCCTGCAGCTCTTCGGCTACGGGTACTACGTTCGTATTAGCGCCCAGCAGCGCTACATCCATGCGGTATAGCTCTACCGTCTTTGTCTCCGTGTTCCCCGTTCCCCGCCCGGCGCGCTCCGCTCTTCTTTACTCCACTGGTAGTGTAGCTCGCCTGCACCCAGGTATATATCCATGCCGGGTACGCTCAGCTTATAGTCTATGTCTTTGCGTTCGCGGTTGTGCTGGTCTGTTATCTGGCCCTTGTTCTCTATAAAGGCAAAGGGTACGCCCTGCTGCATGCTGTGTTGCTGCGCAGGCGTTTTAGTATGGTCCGGTATGTCGTTGCCGGTACGGGCGGTGGCAGGCAGGTGTAGCCCTATGGCCAGCAAGGCCACAGGCAACAGGCGTTGTATAGCTGTTTTCATGCAATCTTATTTTTTGAGCTCAACAGATTTGTCTTTTACAAGATACGTGTTTTGGTTAATATTTTTTAGTGCGGGTTTGTAGTATTTCGCTGAATGGCATTCCGTCGTTAAGAGTGCCACAAGGACCGTCCAATAGTAATTCGTCATTACGAGCGGAACGTAGTGAAGCGTGGTAATCTCCCTAGCCTATGCAATCCGTACGATCAAGGCTTGCGTAACCCTGATGAAGCCAATTTCATAGGCTCAGGAGATACCCACGCTCGTGCCTCGCTCGGTATGACGAATCTCTATTGGGCTTGCTCGGTATGACGGCCTTGATGTGCCTCGCTCGGTATGACATGCTTAATGTGCCTCGCCAAACAGAAATTCGTCATACCGAGCCTGCCCGCGAACGCGGCAGTCCGTGGGTATCTCCCCAGCCCTTGCAGTCCGCCTAATCAAGGCATGCGCCACTCAACAAAGCCCATTAGAACCAATCCTTGATATCTTCCCACAGATCGCGCCACTCGGGGTTCATACCAGCGACCAGTGTTTCCTTTCTTCGCCGCGACCAGTCTTTCAGTTGCTTCTCTCTTTCTATGGCAGGCTCTATCAGATCATGCGGTTCATAATAAACAAGTTTAGTGAGCTGATACTTATCTGTAAAACTATTCTTATAACGCCTGGTGCGATGATCGTATATGCGGCTGAACAAGTGGGCGGTGACACCAATATACAGCACCGTATGGTGCGTATTGGTGAGGATATATACATAGCCGCCTTTGCCGTTCATAGATGTAGTAGTTGTTACAATGTAGTTGGAATTTCTGTGGATGCCTAATAGCATTCCGCCATTACGAATGCGCCCAATAATAGCTCGTCATTACGAGTGAGCGAAGCGTTGGCATCGCGTGATAGCGCGAACGTGGTAATCTCCTGAGCATTTGCAACTGGCCTCGTCGGAGTTACGCACGCTTTGATTAAGCGGACTGCATGGGCTCGGGAGATTACCACGCTCCACTACGTTCCGCTCGTAATGACGAACTATATTGGACTCAAAAAAACAGCCGCGCTTTGGGAGCGCGGCTGTTCATAAAAAAACAAATATTTACTAAACACTACTTCGTTACACTGAGGCGTTGCTGGTGCAGCAGCCTGCCGTTGGCAAACACGCGTACCATATACACACCCGGTGTAACGGCAGGCAACTCCAGGCGCTGGCCGCCCGTAGCAATGCCGGTAGCATTGCCGCTATACAGCGTATGCACGCCCTGGCCCAGTATATTGCTCATCTCTACGCGCACAGCCATAGCACCGTCTACTTCGCCGTTCAGCTTCAGGTTTACGTAGCCTGCAGCAGGGTTAGGATATAGCTCAGCGCCCATATCGGCATCCTTGGTGTTATCCTGTATGCCGCTAGGTTTGTAGAATGGCGGGAAGCCCGGATCAATACATCCCCTTACCACCGGCATACCTACATCATCGCGCGTAACAGGGCTGGACGTAGTATAGATTGACGGACGGCTATGACTTCCCGATTGCAATTTGCATTCGATACCTTCGGGGAACCATACTGGCCCGGTGCGATAGTCAAGCGCACAATCCATGTATGCACATATAGATTTTCCGCTGCCATCGAGCAGCGAAGCGTCGGCTGTATTGGCATGTATGAATTTCAGGTTTAGGTTGCCCGACGCGCCCATTACCGGGGCCGATAGGAATATATCGCCCGAACCAGGTCCATTGGTATTGTCCTGCAAAGCAAATTCGCAATTCCAGCCGATGTTGGACAGCCCCCCCCCTTTGTATCTGAAGGCATTGGTGTACATGGTACTGATGCCTGTACCTTGCTGCGAAGGATAGGTTACAAAATGATCGTAAGAAACGCGATCTATTTGCGGCATTGTAATATATGGTACAGGAGGCATATTGTTCATAAAAATGTTCATTTTGCCTACAAAAGGATTTATATTATCCTGGCTGGGGAAATAGGTACCGTAGCTACAGAGTGCATCCTTATTGTCGGTAAGGCCTGCTGCCCAAAAGACGGCTTGGTTATCAGGATCAGAATTAATAGTATAGTCATGCCTTTTTTGCAGGGCATTCAGGAACCAACGGGGACTGCGCGCATCACCACCAAAATAAATGCGTGATTGACAGTCCTGCCAATACCTTGTCAAGTCACCTGTAAGATCGGCGTAACTATTAGGCGTAGTTGGCGGAGAGAAAAAGATAAAGCCTTTTGTCTGCGGAAGAGAGCCTGAGGCATCGTGATTTATACTGCTGTTCCAGTTGTAAAACGGTTCATACGGGTGGTCGGGATCACCGCTTGCCCTGATGTACACGGCAGACGCGCCGCTCACAAGCGGGTTGTATCCCCCTGCATCGTCAGGCTCAGGACCGCCGCCCGGGCCAAGTATTTCCTGATTCAGGCTATTAGTAAGTATATAGTAGCCCATATCTTGCCCGTTTCCGTAGCTCTCTACAATGCCTACACCAAAACCGCCGCCTTCCTGCCCAAAGGGGGCATCTGCTATAATGGTAAGGTCAGCCGGATCCAGTACCAGGTTCAGTACGCCGTCTTCCACAAAGTTGTATGGTTGATAGTCGTAGCGGTTTATGGAGCCCATCAGGTTGGCCATGCCCGTTACGTGCAGCTTGCCATTGCTCAGCATGGTCATCCGCGTCGCCATGTCAAAATCTCCCGCCAGAAAATTGTTGATTGGCGCTGGCGGCGTAGTAGCTACATAGTTATTAGGGAAACCAAAACCAGTCCCGGAAACATAATAATAGTCGAAGTGCGCAGCATGCGTTACGGTGCCAGGCCCGGCGGGGTCGTACCTCAACACCATTGCCTTCTTCGCCATACGGCCGGTCCATCCCCAGGCAGTAGGTATGTAGGTTGGTGAAGTTACCGGTAAACTCGTAGAGGTTTCAGGTGTATTGTAACCGCAAATATACAAAATGCCGTCCTGTACAATGGTGTGGTTGGGATATGCATTGCTGTAATCGCCGCTAGCCTCAATGATATTTTCGTGCATGATATTGCCCGTATTAATATCGATCTTGTACACTTTGATACGGTCTTGCCCGATACCCGGTGCAGGGTAATGTCTTACCAGTGAGGTAATGTAAGCGGCATTCGGTTCATTAGGGTCAACGGCAATATCGGCACAGCGTTCGTCTACATAGCCAGTACCCGCTTCGTAGTAGTACTTCCAAACGGCAGGTGTACCATTTTGGCTGGTGCGGATGAAATGGATCTGGTTGCGGCCTCCCGGTCCGTTATTGAAGGAGGTGCCTGCCATTAGCAGGTCGAAATTGGGATTGTTGGATTTCTCGATGGCGTAGTTCTTAATGTCATTGTTGATCAGGAAAGACTTGACAACGGGTTGGGCGGTAACAGTGGTAACCAGGGAACAGGTCAGCAACCCTGCCATGAGGGACTTGCTGATGCGTGTGTTTTCTTGCGCTGGCTCCGGTCCTTCCGGAAGCGCCGGGTTTTTTAATCATGGATACTCTCTATTTGGGTTTTAAACAAATACGGTTTTATGGCGCTTGCTCCGTGTTTTCATCTGGTATATACACGCAATTCCGGGCTCTTCATGAAGACAGGTTTGGCACGATCTGAAAGAACTACATTAACTATAAAGTAAAGTTGCGAAAAAAAATAATACGCCGCAACCCGTTAAAACACGGATTGATTTTGTGGAAATGGATGGTTATTTTATAGGGCAAAAAATGAAGAAAATGATGTAAAAGCCCTGTTGTTGGTCGGGGTATGGCCCCAAACAAAGGGGGTGTGCCAAAGCCTCTGCTACCCGCCTTTGCTTCATCTTTGCAGGTATAAACCCTATCGACCATGCCCCGAGCAAAGACACTCCGCCACTCCGTAAATACGCGTCATAACGAAAAGATAGCAGCCCTTGTAGGCGACCATGGCCCCGCGGGCTATGGCGCCTACTGGATGATACTGGAGATAATGCACCGCGAAGAACGCATGGGCATCGAATACACTGAAAAGCGTATGAAACGCCTGGGCGGCCAGGTAGGCATGGAGCGTGCAGCCTTTGCACAACTGCTGGAAGATATGATAGCGGTATACGAGTTGCTGGCGGTTGAAGATAACCACCTGGTATCGACCCTTAGCTATACAAGGCGTAGCAAACCGCGCCAGGCTGCTGTAATAGTAGCACCTGAGCCAACCACCGATGAGACACCCGCAGAGCAGGCACCCGCGCCCGAGCCTGAAGATGAGGAAACCAAACGATACATCGGCAAAGGGTACAACAGAAATGATATAGAAATGCATAAATGGCTGAAGCGTATGATATCGTGGCGGTCGCCGGGCATGGAGCGTTTCTTAATGTCCCCGCTCATTGACCAGAGCATCTACATCTGCAACAACTACCCACCCGATGATATACTGGCAGCCATAGACGAGCTGCAAGAGAATGCCGACCTGCGTAACCGCACCAGCACCAGCTACGATGCCATCAGGCGGGTGCTGGATAAATGATAAAGGCGAGGGCTATCGCCCCTACTCCTAACCGCATAGGCTGCACCGCAAGGCTGCGGTCTGCAAGTGCTTACCGCAAATGAAAATGACCTACCGCGCAATGAACAACTGCCCACCAACACCACATCGCACCACTAATATGCAAGGTACACCAAGACCAGGATTAGCCCGGCCTACTGTAAGCCAGCAGGAGGACGGAGCCGAGCGGCAAAATGGCAGTATGTACAGCAAGCAAAGGGCAGCTGAACAGCAGCGCAGCAACAGCGCAACGTCACCACAGCAGCAGCACAACGACAGCGCAACAGCACCTTAACAGCAGCTTTACAGCACCGTGCGCAGCTATCATTTATTCATCAAATCAACACCATCCCAATATTGAAAATGATTTTTTCGATCAATGGGCCGCTTAACCCTGCTATCCATGCTTCGATATCTTTTAATATGCCATCCTGTCGCAACAGCCAACAAAAAAGGCTGCCCTCGGGCAGCCTTTTCGCAATGACTATACTTACTAAAGAATTAAGCGTTGTTCTCTTCTGTAGTACCTTCTTGTGCAGGAGCTTCAGAAGCAGTGTTCTCGGTTGCAGCAGTTTCGTTAGCAACAGGAGCAGCAGCTTCGGTCTTCTTAGCAGCACCAGCGCTACGACGGCTACGGCGTGTTTTCTTAGCAGCGCCATCTTTGCTGTCTTTCTTGTAGATCTCGTTGAAGTCAACCAGCTCGATCATAGCCATATCAGCAGCATCACCCATACGGCGAGGAAGCTTGATGATACGTGTGTAACCACCCGGACGGTCAGCAACCTTGTCGCTGATAGCGCCAAACAGTTCTTTGATCGACTCTTTGTCTTGCAGGTAGCTAAACACCACACGACGGTTGTGCATGCTATCGTTCTTGCAACGGGTGATGATCGGCTCAACGTATACACGCAGAGATTTGGCTTTAGCCAGGGTAGTAGTGATACGCTTATGCTCTATCAGTTGGCAAGCGAGGTTCGACAATAATGCAGCTCTGTGAGAAGCAGTACGTCCTAAATTTTTGATCTTGTCTCCGTGACGCATGACAGTTTTTGTTTTTTTGCCCTTCGGCTTTCCTCCGTACCGTTGTCAGGGATTTACGAAGTACTTATTGGTTAATTAAAAAAAGAATAAAATGAAAATTAATCGTTGCTACGCTGCAGACGGCTGATGTCCATACCGAAGCTCAGTCCACGCTCGTTCAGTACCTGCTCTATCTCAGACAGTGACTTCTGACCGAAGTTGCGGAACTTCATCAGTTCTTCCTGCGTGTACTGTACCAGCTCGCTCAGTGAATTGATCTTGGCCGCTTTCAGGCAGTTGAATGCGCGAACAGACAGTTCCAGATCTTCCAGCGGTGTGTTTAGTACCTTACGCAGTTGCAGTGTTTCCTCATCTACGATAGATTCTTTCTCTTCACGTTTAGTGTCCAGAGAGATGTTCTCGTCGGTGATGATCATCAGGTGTTGTATCAGGATGCGCGATGCTTCTTTTACAGCTTCTTCAGGATGAATAGTACCATCGGTAATAACTTCCATGATCAGCTTTTCGAAGTCGGTACGCTGCTCAACGCGGGTATTCTCGATGCTGTATTTTACATTCTTTATCGGAGTGTAAATAGAGTCGATAGCGATGATACCCAGAGGCGCGTCTTTAGGACGGTTCTCTTCGGCAGGTACATAACCACGGCCTTTACCTATATGCAGTTCTATCTGGAAAGTAGCGGTAGCATCCATATTGCAGATAACCAGCTCAGGGTTCATTACCTCAAAGTTTGGCAATGCTTCGCCGATCATGCCGGCAGTAAAGTTTTCCTGGCCTTTGATGGTAAGCTCTACCCTGTCGGTAGTTACATCACCTTCTACGGCTTTCTTCAGGCGAACTTGTTTCAGGTTCAGTATGATCTCTGTAACATCTTCCAGCACACCCTTGATCGTTGCGAATTCATGGTCGGCACCGGCTATTTTGATCGCAGTGATGGCATAACCTTCGAGAGAAGAAAGCAGCACGCGACGCAGCGCATTACCAATGGTAACACCATAACCCGGCTCCAGTGGACGGAATTCAAACTGAGCTTCGAAATCTGTTGCTTTCTGAAGAACAATTTTATCCGGTTTTTGGAAGTTCAATATAGCCATATTGAGAAAAAATGATTTACGATTTAGTAATTGATAGTCTTTCGGGAGGCCTTCAAAATCGGCAAAAAAGCAACGAATATATTGAAAAACAGCCTATTCAAAAAACAAGTAAAGCCCCCTTTCAAGCGGGGGCTTTGAAATTCATTATTTAGAGTACAATTCGACGATCAGCTGTTCCTTAATGTTTTCCGGAACACTTTCACGTTCAGGGCTTGCAAGGAAGGTACCTTTCATGTCTTTCTCGCTCCAGTCAACCCAGTTGATCTTCGGGTTCTTAGGACGAATCATGCTGGTAAGCGTAGGGTTCACCTTGCTCTTTGGTTTCAGTTCGATCACGTCACCAGACTTCAGCTGGTAAGAAGGGATGTTCACTGATTCACCATTTACCATGATGTGGTTGTGAGAAACCAGCTGACGTGCTGCAGGGCGTGTAGGCGCAATACCCATACGATATACGGTATTGTCCAGACGAGCTTCCAGCAGCTTTATCAGGTTTTCGCCCGATGCACCTTTCAGGCGAGACGCCTCGACATAGGTGTTGCGGAATTGTTTCTCAAGCAAGCCGTAAGTGTACTTTGCTTTTTGTTTTTCTTTCAGCTGTATTGCGTACTCGCTCGCAGTCTTACGTTTGCGGCTAGGTCCGTGCTGACCCGGAGGGTTGCTATTCTTTCCCAGGTTTTTACCCGAGCCAAGGATAGGCTCGCCGAAAATACGGCAGATTCTGTTTTTTGGTCCTGTATAACGTGCCATGACGATTTTTGATTAACCTGCTCCGTCTCTTTTAAAAATCGTAAAACCGGATCCGAAGCAGTGTATGAAAAAATAAAAATGAATACTGTTGTTGTTGAAACGCGTGCAGATTATACACGACGTTTTTTAGGAGGACGGCAACCGTTGTGCGGCATTGGGGTGATGTCTTTGATCGACACTACTTCAATACCGATTGCACCCAGCGCACGGATAGCACCTTCGCGGCCCGAACCAGGCCCTTTAACGAATACGTCCGCTTTTTTCATGCCTGCATCAACTGCTACTTTACCGCAGTCCTGAGAAGCCATTTGTGCAGCGTATGGGGTGTTCTTTTTAGAACCACGGAAGCCCATTTTACCCGCAGAAGACCAGGAGATAACCTGACCACTCTTGTTGGTAATGCTCACAATGATGTTGTTGAATGTTGCGCTGATATGCACATCTCCGTGCGGATCAACTTTCACGATGCGTTTTTTCGCAGCGGTTTTAGCAGAAGCTTGTTGTTTTGCCATTTCGTTTTAGAAAAAGGTAGTCAAAAAATGATAAGCAGGTCATAAACCAGCCTTGGAACACTCCTCCCCGGTGCACCCCACCGGATCCGGCAGTGATACCAGAATTATTTCTTAGGTGCTTTTTTCTTACCTGCAACTGTCTTACGCTTACCTTTACGGGTACGGCTGTTGGTACGTGTACGCTGGCCACGAAGAGGAAGACCCTTACGGTGACGCAGACCACGATAACAAGCAATATCCATGAGGCGCTTAATGTTCATTTGCACTTCAGAACGTAGCTGACCTTCAACTTTGAACTCGGTGGAGATGATATTACGGATAGCAGACTGCTCATCGTCATTCCATTCGGCCGCTTTCTTATCGAAATCGATACCGGATTTTTCCAGAATGTACTGGGCAGTACTACGGCCGATGCCGTAGATGTAAGTAAGCGCTATCTCGCCACGCTTGTTTTTCGGAAGATCAATACCAGCTATACGAGCCATGTATATTTCAAAATTTAAAAATAAAAATTCAGTTTCAATTAGCCCTGGCGTTGCTTAAAGCGAGGGTTCTTTTTGTTAATTACGAACAGTACGCCTTTACGACGAACGATCTTGCAATCAGCACTACGCTTTTTTATAGCAGCTCTAACCTTCATGACTGGTTGGTTATTTAAAGTTTATTTATAACGATATATGATACGGCCACGACTTAGATCATAAGGACTCATTTCGACACCCACTTTGTCGCCGGGAAGGATACGGATGTAGTGCATGCGCATCTTACCAGAGATTGTAGCCAGTATTTCGTGTCCGTTTTCGAGGCGTACACGAAACATTGCATTCGACAAAGCTTCTACGATCGTCCCGTCTTGTTTGATTAAAGACTGTTTAGCCATATTAAAAGGACTGCAAAGGTAAAGAAACTTTTTCTTTTATTACAAAATTTCACAGGAAATTTTGAATATGCCTACATTGCGGGCTAAAAAGTCACTGTACACGTGCAGTCCTTTGACTATTAAGGTGCTACTATCCTACCATTTCGGCCGTCAGGCTTTGCGCCCAGGCCTGTAGCGACGGGAATTGCTCATCTATAAGGTCGTGCGGCATAGGAAATGGCTCATGTTTTGTAGTAAGAAACACCGTGTGCATTGCCAGGCGCTTACCAAATTCCATATCCGAAAGGCTGTTGCCTACCATCACGCTTTTTCTATAATCTATTTCCGGGTAGTCTTCTCTTGCCTGAAAGGCCATGCCTACGTTAGGCTTGCGATTCTGGTCATTGTCCGAAACCGCTGTGCAGGCATATATACTGTCGATACGGCCACCCGCATCCGCAATAGCTCCGGTCATGTTTACATTGATCTCCTTCAGCGTATCAAAACTCATAATACCTTTACCTACACCGCGCTGGTTGGTCACTACCACTATACGCCCAAAAAACTCGTTCAAAGTCTTCAGCGCAGTCAGCGCTCCGTCACAAAACTGAAACTCATCCCAGTTCACTACATAAGAACCCACTGTTTCCACATTGATCACTCCGTCACGATCGAGGAACAGCGTCCACGTTTTATCTATCTGAATATTAAAGGGGCTCATCTTAATTCGTTTTAAATAATTGTTCTTCAACTAACTGACATACAATATGCCCTACCATTATATGCACTTCCTGTATCCTCGGCGTGTCCTTGCTGGGCACGTTTATCAAATGATCGCAAATGTCTTTCATAGCGCCACCCGTTTCTCCTGTAAATCCTACATTTATCATGCCTAGCTGACGCGCTTGCTCCATTGCTTTTACAATGTTGGTAGAATTGCCCGAAGTGCTGAGCCCTACCAGTATATCGCCCTGCTTACCAAGGCCTTTTATCAACCTGCTATACACTACATCATAACCATAGTCGTTGGCTACAGCCGTAAGGTAGGATGAGTTGCAGTGTAGCGCCTCCGACGGCAACGGATCGCGGTCGGTATAGAAACGGCCGCTCAACTCAGCTGCCAGGTGTTGGGCATCGGCAGCGCTGCCGCCATTACCACAAAAAAGCACTTTATTACCATTTTTTAAAGCCGCTACCATGGCTTCCACTATCTGCTGTATTCTATGCAGCAATTCGGGGTTTTCAAGTACATTCTTCTTAGTATCAATCGAGGTCTGGATGATCTCTCTGATGGTCTGTTGCATATATCCCAAAAATACGACAGCGCACGTTAATTACGTGCGCTGTCTTTATAAAACGTTTTTATAATCAGTTTATTATATTACCAGCATGGCATCACCATAGCTAAAGAAACGGTATTTTTCTTTAATAGCTGTATTGTACGCTTCCATAGCCAGATCGTACCCGGCGAAGGCGCAGGTCATAATCAACAGGCTGGTCTTTGGCAGGTGGAAGTTGGTGATAAGCGAATTTGCGATAGAGAACTCGTAAGGCGGATGGATGAACAGGTTGGTCCAGCCTTCAGCAGGCTTTAGCAGGCCTTGTGCCGTTACCGAGCTTTCCAGCGCGCGCATGGTAGTAGTACCTACCGAGCATATATGGCGACGTTCTGTCTTAGCCTTATTCACGATCTGCGCAGCAAATTCGTCTACACGAAAGTATTCTGCGTCCATTTTATGTTTCGACAAGTCTTCAACCTCTATCGGGCGGAAGGTACCGAGACCGGTATGCAGAGTTGCTTCAGCAAACTTAACACCTACGATCTCAAGTCTTTTGATCAGCTCGCGGCTAAAGTGCAGTCCAGCAGTCGGGGCTGCAACAGCGCCCTCGTACTTAGCATATACTGTTTGGTAACGCTCTTTATCTTCTTCTTCAGGCTTACGCTTAATGTATTTAGGCAGCGGGGTTTCGCCCAGCAGTTCCAGCATGTCTTTAAACCCCTGGTCGTCGCCATCGAAAAGGAAACGGATGGTACGGCCTCGGGAAGTAGTGTTGTCGATTACCTCTGCTACCAATTCATCGTTATCGCCGAAGTACAGCTTATTGCCTACGCGTATCTTTCTTGCGGGATCAACGATAACATCCCACAGACGGTTTGGCTTATTCAGCTCGCGAAGCAGGAATACTTCGATCTTAGCGCCGGTCTTTTCCTTGCGGCCATACAGACGTGCAGGGAATACTTTGGTGTTGTTTACCACCATTACATCCTTATCGTCGAAGTAACCCAGAACATCCTTGAATACTTTATGTTCGATTTTGCCGGTGTCGCGGTGTACCACCATCAGGCGGCTTTCCTCTCTAGTCTTGGCAGGGTGCTGCGCTATGAGATTTAACGGGAGGTCGAATTTAAATTGCGACAACTTCATATATGGAAAAACAGTTTAAAAGTGGGCAAAGTTAGTCAAAAAAACCAATTCCGCTAACATAGTGCCATCAAGTGCAAAACGGGCAAAAACGAAAAATCAATGATGTTCGCTAGACCTTTATATATGGTTGCATTACATTTGGGCTCTAAAAAGATAAAACACATGCAAGTCTGGAACGACTATTTGTCTCAAAATAAGCAACGCTTTCTTGATGAACTGCTCGATCTGCTCCGTATACCATCTGTAAGCGCCGATAGCAAATACAAAGCTGATGTGGCACGTTGTGCCGAAGCGGTAAAAGACAGCCTGCTGAAAGCGGGCTGCGATACAGCCGAAATATGCACTACTGCCGGCCACCCCATAGTATATGGCGAAAAGCTAGTAGACCCATCGAAGCCAACCGTACTGGTGTATGGCCACTACGATGTGCAGCCTGCCGATCCGCTGGAACTTTGGCACAGTGGCCCGTTTGAGCCGGTGATAAAAGACGAGAAGATATATGCACGCGGCGCCTGCGATGACAAAGGCCAGATGTTTATGCATGTGAAGGCGATAGAGGTAATGGTGAAGACTAATACCCTGCCCTGCAACGTGAAATTCATGATAGAGGGCGAGGAAGAAGTAGGCTCGGTGAACCTGGGCAAATTCCTGGAAGAAAATGTAGAAAAGCTGAAGGCGGACATCGTACTGGTATCAGATACGTCGATGATCAGCATGGAGACCCCGTCGCTGGAGACCGGCCTGCGCGGACTGGCTTATATGGAAGTAGAGGTAACAGGCCCTAACCGCGACCTGCACAGTGGTGTATACGGTGGCGCTGTAGCTAACCCGATCAACGTGCTTTGCAAGATGATCGCCTCGCTGCACGATGAGAATAACCATATTACCATCCCAGCCTTCTACGATAAAGTACAAGACCTGAGCGATGCGGAGCGTAAGGCGCTGAACAATGCACCTTTCGACCTGGAAGAGTACACGAAAGAACTGAACGTGAAAGCTGAATGGGGCGAAAAAGGCTACACTACACTGGAGCGTACCGGCACCCGCCCTACCCTGGATGTGAATGGCATATGGGGCGGTTATACAGGTGAAGGTGCCAAGACGGTACTGCCTTCAAAAGCATTCGCCAAAATATCTATGCGCCTGGTGCCACACCAAAGCTCGAAAGAGATCGCTAAGATATTCCAGGAGCATTTTGAAAGCATTGCGCCCGACTATGTAACCGTAAAAGTAAACGAGCACCACGGCGGTGAGCCTGTGGTAACACCAACCGACTCTGCAGCATACAAAGCAGCAGCCGAGGCAATCAAGACTGCTTTCGGTAAAGAGCCGATACCTACGCGCGGCGGTGGCAGCATCCCGATCATTGCACTATTTGAAAAAACGCTGGGACTTAAAACCGTACTGCTTGGCTTTGGTTTGGACAACGACAACATCCACTCGCCAAACGAGAAGTATGACATCTTCAACTACTTCAAAGGAATTGAGACCATACCGTACTTCCATAAGTACTTTACAGAAATGAGTAAGAACTAAGTCTTGAATATATTTGTTGATAGAACGCTGTCCTTGGGCAGCGTTCTCTGTTTTTACACCCAGAGGAAAGTAAGATTTTTAGGTTAGTCAGCCAATACACCTTGCCTTTTTTTATTCGCGATAATTAGCTGAAATTTGCCTTTATGTCGGCAAGGAAAATAATTATTGCGATTGACGGTTTTTCGTCGTGCGGAAAGAGCACGCTGGCCAAGCAAATGGCAGCCATACTTGGCTACAGCTTTATTGACAGCGGAGCTATGTATCGTGCTATTACACTTTATTTCTTAAGGCATGGAATCGACATCAACAATAAAGAGCAGGTCGTAGAAGCGCTGAAGGATATACACCTGTCTTTCCACTTCAATGAAGAAAGACAGGCTTCGGATATCTGCATGAATGATGAGAACGTAGAGCCTTACATCCGCGACCTGATCGTTGCTGAAAAAGTAAGCCCTGTAGCAGCTATTAAAGAAGTGCGTGCCTTCGCGGTAAAGCAGCAGCAGCGCATGGGCAAAAAGAAAGGAATAGTGATGGATGGACGTGATATAGGCACCGTAGTGTTCCCCGATGCCGAGCTGAAGATATTTATGACCGCAGAGCCGGAAGTAAGGGTAAAACGCCGTTTCCAGGAGTTGTACCCCAGCAACCATAACGTGACACTGGACGAGGTACGCCATAACCTGGAGTTGCGTGACTACATAGACAGCAACCGTGAAGAAAGCCCGCTGCGGCAGGCGCACGACGCCATAGTGCTGGACAACAGCAACCTGACCCGCGAAGAGCAACTGGAAAAAGTGCTTGGGTGGGTTAAAGAAAGAACTACACAAACAGTAGCCGGTTAAAACAACCGGCTTTTTTATGCCTGTTGCTTTTTCTTTTGCGTTTTAATCTTGATTTTTGAGGCTGCCAAAATACTTGCCGGATGAATAACTATGAGATCGCCGACCACTTTGCGCTGCTCTCGAAGCTGATGGATATACATGGAGAGAATTCCTTCAAATCTAAATCGTACAGCATTGCTGCATACAATATAGAGAAGCTGCCTAGAGAGATAGCAGAGATGGATGATGCAGAGCTATTTGCCAGCAAAGGCATTGGCGATAGTACCGGCAAGAAGATAAGGGAGATACAAGGCACCGGCAAGCTGGATGTACTGGAAAAGATACTGGCAGCCACACCGCCCGGCGTACTGGAAATGCTACAGATAAAAGGACTTGGCCCTAAGAAGATCGCGGTGATATGGAAAGAGATGGCCATAGAAACACTGGGTGAACTGGAATATGCCTGCAATGAGAACAGGCTGGCAGCGGTCAAGGGCTTCGGTGCTAAAACGCAGGACAGCGTGCTGCAAAGCATCACCTACTATCGCCAGAACCAGGGATACCACCTATGGGCTGAAGTAGAGAACACAGCGAAAGAGCTGGTAGCACAACTATCCAAAGCCTTCCCTCAGAATAAGTTCATATTAACTGGTGCTATACGCCGCCAAAGTGAGGTGGTGGAGTTTGTAGAGATCGTAAGCGACCTATCGAGAGACGAGGTGGTGAAACAATTTGAACCGCTACCCGATACGGTTATTGAGGAAGAGCCTAATAACCGCCTTACCGTACGTATACCGAACCAGCCCGCCATTAAGTTTTACTTATGCGATGCTGCTGCTATCTGGCATACAGTATTTATGACTACTGGAAGCGACGAATTTCTGGCTTATTTCATCAGCAAGTATAAAGTGCCGGAGATACCAGAGAGTGAGGAGGCAATCTTCCGCGAACACAGCCTTTCGTACATACCGCCTGCACTGCGCGAGACGGAAGGTATTGTCGACAGAGCTGCGGTACATACGATGTCGGAGTTGATCACTCCCAACGACATCAAGGGTATTATCCACTCCCACTCTACCTGGAGCGACGGGATGGATACGATCGAGAAAATGGCAAAAGCAGCGCGAGACCAGGGACTCGAATACTTAGTCATCAGCGACCACTCGCAGGCTGCGTACTATGCAAATGGATTAAGCCCCGAACGCATAGCTGCACAACACCAGGAGATAGATGCATTAAATGAAAAGCTAGCCCCGTTCAAAATATTCAAAAGCATAGAGGCCGATATATTGGGCGATGGCAGCCTTGACTATAGCAGTAGTGTATTGAATACATTCGACCTTGTCATAGCATCCGTACACAGCAACTTGAAGATGACGCTGGAGAAGGCAATGGACCGTATCACTGCAGCCATACACAATCCGTACACAACCATCCTTGGTCACCCGACGGGACGCCTGCTGCTCTCACGCGAAGGTTACCCGGTAGACCACAAGAAGATCATTGACATGTGCGCCGCCTACGACGTAGTTATTGAAATAAACGCTCACCCCAAGCGACTCGACATCGATTGGCGCTGGATAGAATATGCCATGGAAAAAGGCGTGCTGCTATCCATTGACCCAGACGCCCACTCTATAGCTGGCTTCCGCGATGTGTACTATGGTGTAATGACTGCTCAAAAAGGCGGCCTAACGCCTGGGCATAACCTGAGCAGCTATACGTTGCAGGAGTTTGAGACTTTTTTGTCGGGGTATAGAACGAAAAAAGAGGCAAAATAATTTTTCAACTCTTTTGGGGAAACAAAGCAACCTTTTAACCAGTATCTGCATATAGATATCTGTACAGGCACACATGACCGAACAACAGATCATATCAGATTGCAAAAAGAGGCAGGCAAAGGCCCAGAAGCTGCTGTATGACCGGTATGCACAAAAAATGATGCTGGTATGCCTGCGCTATGTAAAGAACCAGGCAGATGCCGAAGAGCTAATGCTGAATGGCTTCTACAAGTTCTTCGACCAGATAGAGCGGTTCGTGTATAATGGCGAAGGCAGTATAGCGCCTTGGCTCAAAAAGATCATGGTGAATGAATGCCTGATGTTCCTTCGCAAGAAGGGCAGGCTGATCATGATAGATGAAAAAGCTGCGGAGGAAATACCAGCTGACGATAGCTTTTTCTCAGGTATGGAGGCTGCGCGGTTATTCGGCTATATCACGGAGTTGCCACATGGCTGCCGCACGGTATTCAACCTCTTTGTGGTAGAGCAATACACGCATAAGGAGGTTGCTATACTACTCGGTATATCCGAAGGCACATCAAAGTCTCAGTTGAGCAAGGCACGCCAGCTATTACAACACAAAATAAAACAGGAAGGAGGTTATCATGAGCAGTTCAGATAAGATGGTAAGGAACATGATGGACGAAATAGATGAACTGCCGGGTATGGAATGGGATAAGAATGCCGCCTGGGATAAACTACAAATGCGCAGATCACCAAAGCCTGCAAAGAAAAAGAAGCACATCTCTTATGGCATCGCTGCCGCGGCTATACTCTGCATCTTAGCGGCAACATTATTTCTGAATCGCGAGGATAACGAGCCAGCTGTTACAGAAGTTTCAAAACCAGCCTTACCGACTGTCGCCGCAACAGATAAAACGGAAAGGATCATTTACGATAAAGAAGTAAAACAAGAACCTATTGTAACAGTAACCCACTCATCACGGACTATTACGAAAATACAAGGGGAATCTTTAACTAATACTACAACGGCAAATACAGATACCGCACAAGAAATAAAGACATTGGCAACAGACGTAGTAGCAGTAACAGCAGATACAACTCAGCCTGTACCTGCTGCATACGTTACGGTTGAAAAGAAAAAGCTAAAGACGGTTCACATAAACGACATTACAACTGAAGTCACTCCATTCAAACCTGTACGGCAGGAAAGCATTCTTAACTTATTGTCGCCCGGCAATAGGGAAAATACAGCCTATAGCACGCCACGCTACAGGGCTCCTACCAACAACAGACTCAAACTAAACAGCTACTTAGAAAACTAACCAAAAATGAAAAAGATCTTATCGTTACTTGTACTGCTGGCCGGTGCAACAGGCACCGTATTGTCGCAAGATTCGCAATGTGAAGGTTGCCCGAAGTCCAAACCCTCAAAGACTACTTCCAGCTTCGACATTACAAACATCAATCACCGGCATATCGTATCGCTGCCAAAGGGTAACAAGATGATCGTAGAGATGGTGTACCTGGAGGATTATGAAATGCTGCAAAACATCAACCGCACATTGACAGACTTTAAGAACAGCCTTGTGCCGTTTCACGACTCGCTGGACGCGGGTCCTTCTGGCACTGTCCGCATTGATTATCTGAAGTCGACAACCGGAAACCCAAATAAGATAATGATACGCAGGTATAGCAGCAATGGCGACCTGTTTGTGGAAAACAACGGTAACATCTCGCATCTTAAAATAGAGCAGGATACTGTTAACATTAAGTTTGAGCATATAGCAAAAACGATGTTTGGGAAAGCATCATTCCATATACCAAGGCCTATACAACTAAAACTTATATTGAATAACCTGAACGAAATAGATAGCTTGATAAAAGAAGACATGCTTCAGCATTATATCGATACCATGTCGCAGGTATCTCAGCAATCGAAACTCGCCAAAGATCTTTTCTACAAGACTACCATCCTCTACTACCCTGGCAGGTCTGGCAAGATACAAGGCATGGTTGGCAGCAGGTTTATGCTTTACAAAGGCATTACATCGGGCGAAGATGCCTATATGCAATGGATACACCACCCGAAGCGCATTGGAGCCGTAGTAGACGTTGGAGCAGGCCTTGTGCGCAATACCATTGCTCCGGTTGCCGAAGCAGGCCTTGAATACCGGTTCTCAAAAAAGGCAATGCGCGATTACATACCTATGGTCAGGCTATCGGCCAGTTGCTACTTCATGTTCGATAAGAAGGCCGACGGCAACTATCAAACAAATGATAACTGGTTCGTTAATGCCGAATTTGGAAACATTTGGGTAGATGATGGTAAAGGACAATACTTTAAAAAGATGACCGCAGGCGCCGGTTATCTCTTCAAGCAGCGCGGTACTTATTTCACCGGTACTACGTTCAAAGCATTCCTCAACTTCCCGCTGGGCGATCAGTTTGTAATAGCACCGGAGGTAATCGCAACGAATAACTTCAAGGGTTTCTTTCCGGGCGTTACATTCAAAGGCTTCCTCTTCCGCGACTAAATACAAAAGCGCCTTCGGTACAGTACCGGAGGCGCTTTATATTCTTATCGGCTGTTGTTTTAGTTAACGCTCTCGATAACCATAGCACTTGCACCGCCACCACCATTGCATATACCCGCAGCACCGTACTTAGCACCTTTTTGCTTCAGTACGTTAGCCAGCGTTACAATGATACGCGCACCGCTGGCACCCAGCGGGTGACCCAGTGATACAGCACCACCATTCACATTCACTTGCTCAGGCTTCAGGTTCATCTTTTGCATGTTTGCCAGTCCTACTACGCTGAACGCTTCGTTCAACTCGAAGAACTCGATATCTTCCATCTTCAGGCCTGCCTTAGCTACTGCCTTAGGTACTGCCAGCGATGGAGTTGTAGTGAACCATTCAGGCGCTTGCTCTGCATCTGCAAAACCTTTGATCTTTGCAATTGGTTTCAGGCCCAGCGCTTCTGCTTTTTCTTTGCTCATCAGTACTACCGCAGCAGCGCCATCGTTCATGGTGCTGGCGTTAGCAGCAGTTACCGTACCTTCTTTGGTAAATGCAGGGCGCAGATCAGGTATCTTCTCAAATTTCACATTGAACGGCTCTTCGTCCTTTGCAAATTTTACAGGCTCACCTTTTTTCTGTGGTATTTCTACCGGTACTATTTCGTCAGCGAAGCGGCCTTCGTTCACCGAAGCCTGGCTGCGCTTGTAGCTTTCTATTGCAAATGCATCCTGGTCTTCGCGGCTTATTTTGCACTCTGTTGCGCACATGTCGGCAGCATTACCCATAGCGTAGTTGTGGTACACATCAGTAAGACCATCTTTTGCAAGACCATCTATCATGCTTACGTTACCATACTTGCTACCCCAGCGGATATTCTCGCTGTAGAAAGGTACATTGCTCATGCTCTCCATACCACCGGCTACTACTACATCCGCATCACCCAGCATGATGGCTTGTGCTCCGTTCATGATCGCCTTCATACCGCTTGCACATACTTTGTTTACCGTAGTACAAGGAACGTTGTCGGGCACACCTGCAAAACGTGCAGCTTGGCGTGCAGGCGCTTGTCCCAGGTTGGCTTGCAATACGCAACCCATGATCACTTCATTTACTTCGGCAGCTGCTACACCCGCTTTTTCCAGTGCGCCTTTTATGGCTACAGCGCCCAGCTTGGTTGCAGAATAATTTTTCAGAGAACCACCCCAGCTTCCCATAGGGGTACGAACGGCAGAAATAATATATACTTCTTTCATAATCAATTGAAATATTTTAAAAAGACATCGCAATTTACGCATTTAATCTGTTCTGTTGGCGCGATTTCTTATGCCAGTCCATCGAAAACACTTATAGCTTAACTTATATTTAAGTTATAAGCCAGATGGTTGTTAAATGAGGCCTAAAGGAGTGTGATTTAATTGGTTGATAATCAGAGTTGTGGTAATTTTACCTCACTCCAAACGATAAATGTAGACTATGAAGAAATTGGTTTTGTGCGCGTCGGTATGTCTTTCAATAATCGGTACATCTTATAAGCTGGTAATAGCTAACGATAATACTTCTGCCAAAGAAGTGGTAGTAGTGACCGAACAAGATGGTGAGCCTGCTATTAATGTGATGAGCCAGGTCAACAATATTGATCAGCATATTAAAGATGTATACAGCCAGATCGATTTTTCAAAATCTAAGAAGCTGGATTTTGATGTGTTCCAGAAGGCTTATCATGGCTACATCAACCTTCGTAATTCGGGCAAACTGAGCAGCGATAAGGACATCCTGACCGTTTGTGATTTCTCTAAGTCTTCTACCGCTTATCGTCTTTGGGTAATAGACCTGCGTGAAAAGAAAGTATTGATCAACGACTACGTGGCGCATGGCCAGGGTTCGGGCGACGAGTTTGCAACGATGTTCTCTAATACCAATAGCTCTCACCAAAGCAGTCTTGGTTTTTATGTAACGGGCGATACTTATGTTGGCAAGCATGGCACTTCGCTTCGCCTGCATGGCATGGATAAAGGCTTTAATAATGCAGCATACGAGCGTGCAGTAGTGATACACGGTGCAGCTTATGTTTGCGATCAGTTTGTAGCGGGACAAAAACGCCTGGGTCGTAGCTGGGGATGCCCTGCGGTATCTGATAAGATAGCAGGCAAGATGATCAACACGATCAAAGAAGGCACTTGTGTATTTGTATATGCTCCGCAAAAGAACTACCTGCAATCATCGGTATGGCTCAATAGCGAAATAGTATCAATACCTGTCGATTTCAATATGGAGAAGAGAGCAATAGCATCTGTTCAGGTAAAGGCAGATTCTAATGCTACTACCATCATCCAATAATCTTAGTTCTATCGATTTTTTCATATAGTGTGTGAGTTTTAGTTTGCAAAAAAGGTGGTTGATATACTCAACCACCTTTTGCATTATGTAAACTTATTACTTGATTTACTTCTTAGCGTACAAGCGCTCTTCTTTCGACTTCAGCATATCTACCAGTTTATCATCGCGCTTGTAGATGTCTTGCGAGAAACGGATACGCTTATTGCTCATATCCTCAAATGCAGTGAGGTATACGATATGTACGGGCAGCTTGGTTTTCAGCTTCTCATACTTAGTCGTTTGCGTGCTGATAATACCGCTGATCTTCGACTGATCGAAATCTCTTTTTTCAATCTGCGTCAGTATATACTCTGCCATTTCCTGTGGCTGTTGCAATCTGATGCATCCTGAACTTTTAGCACGGTATGGCTTATCAAAGTCTTCCCTGTGCGGAGTATCGTGCAGGTAAATGTTCCACCTGTTCGGCATATTGAATTTTACATAACCCAGTGCGTTATCATCGCCCGGCGGCTGACGGAAAACAAAACTTTTATAGTTTGAAGCATTTACCATCGAGGCGTCTACACGCCTGCCTTTCAGGTCAAACACTTCAAGGTCTTTCTTAGCAAGGTATGCTTCACCTGCCCTTTCTATACCAGGCAGTACATCCTGCTTCAGTATAGTTGGCGGCACACCCCATGGCGGATTGAACACTACATGCTCCATATCGGAATTAAGGCTTGGCGTTTCTCTCGCAGGCTTACCTACTACCACGTTCATATGCATTACATCCCTGCCGCCTCTACGCAGGAACAATTCCATCTGCGGTACGTTTACAATGATGTATTGCGAAGCCATATCCTTAGGCATCCAGCGCAGGCGTTCCAGGTTGGCATCTATCAACGATACAATTTCCTCGGGCTGACGCGTAAGCGCACGCTTGGTTGATGTATCGAGCTTGCCGGTAGGTATGATGCCATAATACTGCTGGTAAGCCAGTACCGCAGGGCTTTTGCCGCTATCGGCTACTACATTGCTCAGGTCTTGTTGCAGCTCTTTTGCTACTATTATACGTATTACGCTATCGGCAGGGTTAGTGGCTACAACTGTTTTCACGTTTTTGAACTGTGCATCTTTTGCCAGCGTTATATAGTGCTCTCGTGCTTTCATTAGCAAGCCGTAGGTAGGTACTGTGCTCCTGAACTGTTTCAGCTCTGGGTATTTACCCAGGTCGTTTAGTTGTACCAGCAATGGTGTTTCAGGCCTCCAGGCAGTATCGTTGGTGTGGAACCACTGATTGTCTGCTTTTTTGGGATCAACAACGCCCAACAGCAGGTCATGCGAAGCTTCGATGTAAGCAATAGTACATGCGGTGTCCAATGCGATAATCGCATTCAGGTCCGGCTCCGACTCTTTCTTAAAAGCAGCCAGCTGTTTCTTTAGTGCCGACATCTTATACAGTTCGGGATTGATGCCGTCTGCCTGCATACCTTCCAGCTCTTTTATCAATTTCTCGGCCGGGTCAGTGCCGCCAGTCTCTCCTACCCAAAGTGGCAGGTATTCGCTGTAGTGGTATGTATAGTGCAGTATTTCGCCTGTTGAATGGGTCTTTTTCTTGTCCCATTTAGCACTGTCTATCTCCTTACCCTTGTACGAAGCATATAGTGCCTCTGCAAAATCATCCTCGTCAAACTTTGAAGTGGTAAAGTAGTCGCTGAAATTCGTTTCGCGGTGGCGCGATTTGCACGAAAAACAAAGAATGGAAAGGGTAACTATTGCAATTACAGTATGCAATGGCTTCCCAAATATTGAAATCTGTCTCATCAGTAAATCCGTTTATTACTCCTGAGTACAGTTAAATAAAATCGTTCCAGTTAGAGAATCAAGTCTTTAGAGGGGTCCCAAAAGCGTTGTTCAAAGTCTTGTACCACATCATCTACCACCTTTATACCCTCTTTTTCCAGCTGCTGCTGCATCTTCTCCGGCGGGTCGAAATGGTGCTTGCCCGTGAGCTGGCCATTACGGTTTACTACCCTATGTGCAGGCACTTTGGGCTTTATGCCTTCGCAATGGTTTAGCGCATATCCAATCATCCGGGCGCCAGACTTTACGCCGATGGCTGCGGCGACAGCGCCATACGATGTTACCCGCCCTTTGGGGACGAGGCGGACTACGTCATATATCACGCTGTATATGTCGTCTTTGCTTTTATTCTGCTTTGCCATTTTGTGCGCGTTCTTTCAGCAATTGACTGCGGCGTGGCTCCCGCACATTCACAAAATCATAGGGGCAATGCCTGCAGCCGTTGCCGCAGCAGTGCCCCCGCTTCAGGTGATAGCTGGCGGTGAATACCAGCCTGCCGTCCGGTAAGAAATAATAATCAGGCTCCTGGCTCTTCTGTTCCATCTTTCTTAAAGCGTTCCGGCATCTTTATCTCGCCCTCGGGCAATGAGAATGATATGAAGTAAATGGTACGCCCTTCGGCCAGGTGCATTTTTTCGTAGTAGGTCTGTATGGCCAGCGGGCCGGTGGCTTTACCGGTTCCGTAGATGTCCACCAGGTTCTCATGTACATGGCAGCCTTGCTCGGCAATGGTCTCTACGGTAAAGTCGTAGAGCTCTTTTGAGTCTGTTTTCAGGTTGATCTTAGCGCCTGTTTTTAGTATCTGCTGGTACAGGTGCAGGTAGCGTGCGTGCGTCAGCCTGTTCTTCGACCTCGACTCACGCAGGAAGGGATCAGGGAAAATGATCCAGATCTCTCCTACTTCGCCCGGGGCAAAGTACTCGGTGATCTTACCTATATGTATGCGCAGGAAGGCCACATTATCCAGCCCTTCGGTCAGGGCAATTTTAGCTCCATTATATATGCGGTTGCCCTTTATATCTACACCTATAAAATTGCGGTCTTTATGTTCGCGGCCCAGATTTACGCTGTATTCGCCCTTTCCGCAGGCCAGCTCCAGGGTTATCGGATTATTGTTTTTAAAGAAAACATGCCAGTTTCCTTTCATATTTTCAGGATATTGCAGTACATTAGTAAAACTATTTATAGCCTGAAAGCGGATTAATTTCTTATGACCCATAATTCGGGCAAAGATAGTTTTAAACTTAAAATTGAATCATTTTAACCATCACAACGCTTATGAAGAAAAAATTTCTACTCTTTACACTTTTTGCCGGCTTTTCCACAACTGCTTTGATGAGCTATTCTTCAGGACCGGCCTCCAGCCCCAACAACGCAGGGAACCGCACGGGTAGTCCGGGCGCTCAAGGTACTTGCGCCAGTTCGGGCTGCCACAACGCAGATGCTGCCGCTACTACAGGTGCTATTACTGTAAAAATGAAGGGTGGCACCAGCATGGAGAATAAGTACATGCCAGGTAAAACATATGTGATCACTATTACGGGGTCTCATGCAACTTTTTCGAGGTTTGGTTACCAAATTGTTGCACTTAACGGCAGCAATGCGAACATTGGCACTTTTGCTAATCCATCAAACAGCTCAAAAATATCGCTTAATACGATTGTTGAACATGCTGCAGCGTTACCAAAGAACAGCTCCGGTAATTTTGAAGCTTCAGTAGAATGGACCGCTCCGGCTACAAGCTCAGGGCCTGTAACATTCTACGGCATCATCAATGCGGTAAACGCTAATGGCCAAAGCAGCGGCGACGCGGTAAGCAACAGAATAGATAAGGTATTGGCAGATGGTACCAACGTTGCCGATGTAAACAGCCAGATGACTGTTACTACCTATCCTAACCCTGCTACCAATAAAGTAGCAGTGAAGATAGAAAATGCAGGCACAGGAACTTATACCATCAACGCCTTCGACCTTGCAGGTAAGAAGATGATGGAAAGGACTGTAGTGAACAACAGCAACACACTGCTGGAGACCATTGAAATAGAAAAATGGGCTGCAGGCCTGTACCATGTGCAGATCATGAAGGATGGCGTAAAACACGTAACGCCTATCATGAAGAACTAAGCATTTGAACAATGACCATAACAAAAGCCACTTCTTCGTGAGGTGGCTTTTTATTTGTCGTAAAAAACAAATGGCTGCCTTTCGGGCAGCCATTTTAATATGATTTGGAGTGTCTATTAAAGCGGAATATTACCGTGCTTCCGCTTAGGTGTATTTACTACTTTATGCTCCAGCATTTTGTATGCTTTTATCAGCTTGCCTCTGGTCTCTTCCGGCATGATCACCTCGTCGATAAAGCCACGGGCTGCTGCGCCATAAGGATTGGCAAACTTCTCGAGATATTCGTTCTCTTTCTCTTTCAGTTTCGCTTCGTGGTCGGCAGCTTCTGATATCTCTTTTTTGAAGATGATCTCAGCAGCGCCTTTAGCACCCATTACGGCTATCTCCGCAGTAGGCCATGCATAGTTCAGGTCGGCACCGATGTGTTTGGAGTTCATTACATCGTATGCGCCACCGTAGGCCTTACGCGTAATAACCGTAACCTTAGGCACGGTAGCCTCGCTCAGTGCATAAAGAAGTTTAGCACCATTTACGATGATACCATTCCACTCCTGGTCGGTACCCGGCAGGAAGCCCGGTACATCTACCAACACCAGCAGCGGTATATTGAACGCATCACAGAAGCGAACGAACCTTGCACCCTTCTTGCTGGAGCTGATATCGAGCACACCGGCAAGGCTGGCAGGCTGGTTGGCTACGATGCCAATGCTGCGGCCACCAATGCGGGCAAAACCAACTACTATATTTTCTGCGTATTCTTTATGTACTTCCAGGAAGGAGTCTGCATCTACCACTTCCTCTATTACCTCCTTCATGTCGTAAGGCTGGTTCGGATTAGCAGGTATCACGCTGTTCAACTTAGCCCTTGTTTCGTCGGTAGCTTCGTAAGGATATACCGGAGCATCTTCTTCGCAGTTTTGCGGCATATAGCTCAGCATCTGTTTGATGCGCTCTATACATTCTACTTCGTTGGCACAAGAGAAATGAGTCACGCCTGATTTGCTGGCGTGCGTATGTGCGCCACCCAGCTCTTCGCTGGTTACGTTCTCGTGCGTTACGGTCTTCACCACGTTCGGCCCTGTTACGAACATGTACGATGTATGCTCCACCATCAGGATAAAGTCGGTAATAGCCGGAGAATACACTGCACCACCCGCACATGGGCCCATGATGGCCGATATCTGCGGTATTACACCCGAAGCCTTTACATTCCTATGGAAGATATCGGCATAACCTCCAAGCGAAACCACGCCTTCCTGTATACGGGCACCACCACTATCGTTCAGGCCTATAACTGGTGCGCCGTTCTGCAAGGCCAAGTCCATGATCTTACATATCTTCTCAGCATGTGTCTCTGAAAGGCTACCGCCAAACACGGTAAAGTCCTGAGAGAACACATATATCAGCCTTCCGTTCACAGTACCATATCCTGTTACCACGCCATCGCCCATGTACACTTCTTTCTCCATACCGAAGTCGCGGCTGCGATGGGTCACCAGCATACCTATCTCTTCAAAAGAACCTTCGTCCAGCAGCAGCGTCAGGCGCTCACGCGCAGTGAGCTTGCCCTTTTTATGCTGTCCTTCTATACGTTTGGCTCCGCCGCCCTCTAATGCCAGTTCCTTCTTCTTTTTTAATGAAGCTACTTTGTCCATATCATTTCTTGAAAACAGGAACAAACCTAATGTAAATGAAGGAATTTGAAGATATATTATAACATATTATTTAGCATTTAGGATCAAGGCAGTTCTTAACTTTATACCCTTAATTAGTTTTATATTAATGAAGCAGTTGTTTGCACTTGCAGCGCTTGTGCTGGTGAGCTTTGGCGTCAAAGCACAATCGGTACCGTCTTACACGGCCAATGACCTGAACAAAAGGATATCTAACCCCGATACAATGTATGTGGTCAACTTCTGGGCTACCTGGTGCGCACCCTGTGTAAAGGAGTTGCCCGAGTTTACCGCCATAGAAAATGCAAGCACGGGAAAACCGGTGAAAGTGCTGCTGGTAAGCCTCGACTTTAAAGAAGATTATCCCGGCAAGCTGGTCTCTTTTATAAAAAAGAAAAAGCTGGAACACGAAGTAATATGGCTGAATGAAACAAATGCCAATGTGTTCATACCCAAGATAGAGAACTCGTGGCAAGGGTCTATACCTGCTACGCTAATGGTATATCCCAAAAACGAATATCGAAATTTCTTCGAGGGTACTATTAAAGCATCCCGCCTGCAGATGTTGATAGATAAGCAGCTGGCGTTGTAATTTTACAACCCTAAGCAATATCTTGTCATCAGGTGTCGCGGTTAATATCATACGAAAAACTAAACCGTTTTAAAGAAAAAGAAGCTTTCGAGCCCCTGCTCAGCTGGGGCTTCAGGATGGCTATTGCCGCCATTGTGCCGGTAATATGGGGTGTGGCTACCGATAATATGGAAGCTGCCACCTGGATAACCCTGACAGCCGAAGCCATCTGCTGGATAGAGCTGAAAGGTACCTACGCCCAAAGGTCGAGAATACTGGCGGGTGGTACACTGTTGGCGCTTGTGTTTACCGCATTGGGTAGCGCGTCGGGCAATATTCTTTGGCTCAGCGTTACCCTCATGTTTGTAGTAGGCTTCCTTTCGGGCCTGTTCAAGAACCTGGGCGACCGTGGTAGCGGGCTTGCCAATTGCGTCTACATCATCTATATCATTACCAATGCCTACCCCACCCACTCGGTACAGGAACTCGAGCATCGATTGCTGCTTGTGCTGATAGGCGGCATATGGAATGCGGTTGTCAGTATGGGTTCGGCTATATTTATGCCTGCGCAGCAACCCTATCGCAGAAGCGTAGCGCTGATATGGCGGTCTATCTCAGACCTTATCAATACCGTATCGAAAGGTTGGGACGGGAACGATAGCCGCAATTCGCTAAGGGAGATCTACCTGAGCGAAAGGGCGGTACGCGCCGCCATAGACAATTCCCTGCACTTCCACGAAAGCATGTCGCACCAGGTGGATAAGGACGAAGGAAACAAATATGAGTTAGCCCAATTCCGTAAAGCCACATCGCTTGTAGCTACCCATATCATCAGCATCAGCCAGGAGCTAGAGAACATCAATATAAAGAATACAGACAGTACGCTCCGCCTCAAATTGTACGCAGTGTTCAAGGTATTGCAACAAACGGTAGACCGTATGGCGGTGCTGGTGGTAAGCCTGAGCCCTGAAGAAGAACTGTTGCTTACCTCGCGCATCAACCGGGCACAAAACCTGATAGCGCTACTGAAGGATTACCCTATTGCACAGCATGAACACACTGCCGCTTTCAAGAGGATCATCCAACTAAGCGAACGCTCGGTAAAGCTGATACAGAGCTGTATGAAACGGCTGGAAAAGATAGGACAGGATCTGCCGGTCTATCGTTCCTATTCGCTTATGAAGACCATATTCGTTCTGCACCCAAAGCACCTTATACGCAATACGCAGCTGCTCTTCAATTTCAACACATTTACCACACGCTATGCTTTGCGGGCGGCTGTTGCGGCCACCATTGCCATGTTCATCAGCAAGTGGTTTAACATAGACCATGGATATTGGCTACCGTTTACCGTGATCATCGTCCTGCAGCCTTATTTCGGCGCCACCTTTCAAAAGGCGCTCGACCGTGTGATAGGCACTATATTGGGTGGGTTAGCAGGCGGACTATTGCTACGCGTACCGGCAGGCTTGTATCTTAAGGAGTTAATGATGTTCATAAGTTTTATACTTATGGTCTATTATATACGCAAGCGCTATTCCATTGCCGTATTCTTTATCACCTTCAGCGTGGTACTGCTTTTCGATGTAGAGGAGACGCTAAACCCTATGCTGATTTTTACCCGTGCATTGGCCACAGCAGGTGGTGCCATACTGGCTATCGTTACAGGGTTTGTGCTACTGCCGCATTGGGACAAGAAATGGCTGCCTGTTTACCTTGCTAATGCCGTTTGCCATAACTACCAATACTTCCTGGCTACCTTTTACAGCGACGATATACTGGCTAACTGGACCAAGTATAAACGCAATGCTGAATCAAACAACAGTAATGCGTTCGACTCCTTTAACCGGTATATGCAGGAGCCGGGGGCTAGCAAGAACCCTTACCCTGTATATTATCACATCATCACACATAATGTGCGTGTGACGCGGGAGTTGAACAACATACACCTGGAGGAGGAGCACAACCACCACGAAACACTGACTCAGCCCTTGCCTGCCGAGCAAAAGCGCCAGATAGATAACTGTCTGCTTTGGTTCAATAAGAATATTGCGCTGGCACAGAAGATTGATCCGAACAATACCACTAACATTTCAGAACCGGGAAGCCGTAGCATTACACCTATAACCTTTTCGGCGCAGGAGATGTTATATGTAGAACGGATGACGATAGAACTGAAATCGATGTACCAGGATATGCTGAAAATGGCGGAACGGATGCACATCACACCATAATAATATAGTAGTTTTAGCACATGAACTATCTGGGACATGCCGTGCTATCGTTTGGTAACAGCGGCATACTGACAGGCAATATGATCGGCGATTACGTAAAGGGCAGGCTTGCCCTGGAGCATTTTCCCGAAGAGATAAAGAAAGGCATCCTGCTGCACCGGCAGATAGATTCGTTTACAGATGCACACCCTGCTACACAGCGTGCGAAGATCTGGTTTCGCGAACATTATGGCCTGTATTCCGGGGCTGTAATGGATACATTGTATGACCATTTTTTGGCCAGCGATGCCAAGTTCTTCGGCTCGAGTGACGAGCTACTTTCGTTTACCCAAAAAATCTATCAGCAATTAGAGGAGACCAAACAATACTTCCCTGAAAAGTTTGCTACTATGTTCCCTCATATGCAGGAGCATAACTGGCTGTACGGATACCGCACGCTGCAGGGTGTACAACGTTCGCTACAAGGGTTGCACAGGCGTGCCAAGCACATGCCCGCGCCCGACGCTGCGTATCAAACGTTTATCGCTTATTATTACCAGTTGGCGCAATGTTATTATGAGCTAATGGACGATGTTGTGAAATTTGTTAAACTTGAGTTAAGTGAATAACAGGCGATTGAAACGGACGATATTTTTACACCTTTTGACTTGGAGCTATGCGTAAAGTGTTCTTCCCATATTTCGTCAGCTTTATTATGGCCGCCCTGTTCATGGGTTGTCATTCTGAAACGGAATCCGCATCTGCGAATCCTAAATCGCCGTACCCTGACGAACCGGTAAAACGCCCGATAGCCATCAGCTACGAAGACACAACCTCGCCCCAATACAGAGAACTCATCCGCCAACTCGACGAATTTTATAACCGCCAGGTACGTGCGGGATTCAATGGTAGCGTACTGATAGGACATAAAGGCAAAGTACTGTACGAGCGCTACTTTGGCTGGGCCAACCGCGAGAACGGACAAAAATGGATGCCTACCAGCGCCAGCCAGCTTGCTTCTGTATCTAAAACTTTCACTGGCGGAGCCATATTATACCTGCACGAGCATAAGTACCTCGACATAAACGAAAGAGTAAATACATATATACCTACCTTCCCCTACCCTGAGCTGACCGTAAAGATGCTGCTCAACCACCGCTCGGGCCTGCCCGACTACCTGAAGTGGGTACCCGTGTACCGTAAAGACCAAAAGACGCCGATCAACAATACTACGTTGATGCACCTCTTTGCCACCTACAGGCCAAAGCTGGAATTTAAACCTAATACACATTTCAAATACAGCAATAGTAACTACGCCGTACTGGCCAGCGTTATTGAAGCCGTTACAGAGATGCGCTACCACGACTTCATGAAGAAGTATGTGTTTGAGCCTATCGGCATGAAGAATACATTTATGTACGACGCGGCAGTTGGCTTACCCGTTGGCTCAGCAGTAAGTTATAAGTATAACTGGGTACGTGAACCCGATATGTTTGCGGATGGTGTAGCGGGCGATAAGGGGATATACAGCACACCGCAGGATATGTACCGCTGGGACCAATCTTTCTATAAAAATATCCTGCTTTCCAACGAAACCATAGAGCTGGCCTACGGCCCTTGCTCGTTCGAAAAGCCGGGCATCAAGAACTATGGCCTCGGCTGGCGTATGCTTTGCTACCCCGATGGCGATAAGGTGATATACCACAACGGCTGGTGGCATGGCAACAATACGGTATTCTACCGCTACATCAAGGACAACTACACCGTAATAGTACTCGGCAACAAATATAACAGCAGCATTTACCGCCAGGAGAAAGCCATATCGGCCATAACAAACCTCGCGTCGTCTAACAGCGTAGAAATGGAAGGCGCAGACTAAAAATGATATTGATTACGTTTGCAACACAAACGGTTGCTTTGAAGCGAATTCTATTAGTTTTATTGACCTTACTATGCTGTAAGTACAGCTATGCCCAGCAACAGATAAGGGGAACAGTTGCAGATGCAGAGACTAGTCAGCCGCTACCCTTCGCTACTATAAAACACGAAGGATCTTCTGAAGGTATCATTACCGACATCAACGGCAGATTCAGCTTTACTCCAAATAGAGACATCAAGCGCATCACGGTCTCCTATATAGGTTATAAGCCGGCAATAGTTGCCATAAATCAGCGCGACACCATATTCCTGGAGCCCCTCAGCACTACATTCAACGAGGTTATTATTCGGCCGCCTTATGATAAGATAAAGCGAATCGTCAACAGGGCCATTGATAGCAAATCGCAGCACAATCCCGACCAGTACGACTGGTATAGCTGCCATATATACTACAAGATGAAGGTAGATATGCTGCCGGCACAGGTAACTGATAGCCAGGAAGCTAATCTGAAACGTTTCTCTGACGCCAGCCACCTGATACTGAGCGAGACCTATAGTAAACGATACTATAAACGGCCGCAAAAGACGCAGGATATTGTGCTGGCAAGTAGGTTCTCGGGCTTAAAAAAATCACTGTTTACCAGTCTTGTTACCGATGTGCTGCCGTTCCATGTGTATGGCAGCTACATCACCCTGAACGAAGTAGACTACCTGCACCCGATAGCACCGGGCTGGCAGAGCAGGTACGAATTCGACATAGTGGATGAGCTGACCAGTGGAAATGACACTATATATATACTGAAGTATAAGCAGAAGAAAGGCAAATCATTTAACGCCTTGCGCGGCACTGTGTACATCAATACCAATGGCTACGCCATATCGCACATGATAGCCTACAATGCCGACACCGCAAGCCGCCAGCTAAAGATGGAACAGATATACCAGCATACAGGCGGTAAGTGGTTTCCCAAAGAACTGAACTATGAACTGTGGTTTAAGAAATTTCCCGACCCGAATGTGGGTATGACCATGAACGGGCATTCCATTATCGATTCTGTATCATTTATTGAAGACAAAAGCTTCAAGTTCGACAAGGCGCACAGCCTGAAGCTGGACAAGCGGATAGATGAGCGCACTGCTGATGAATGGGAAACGATGCGCTTCGACTCACTGAATGAGAAAGAGAAGAACACCTATAAAGTAATAGACAGCATAGCCAAAGAAAACAACCTGGAAGGCCTTATTAATGTGACTGCCAAAGCGGCAACAGGACGTATACCTGTTGGCCCTGTTGATATAGAGTTGAAAAGATTGCTGGCCTACAATACCTACGAAGGCACTCGCTTGGGGCTCGGGCTATATACCAATGAGAAAGTATCAAAGTACTATTCGGTTGGGGGCTGGTTTGGCTATGGCTTTAAGGACAAGGTGATGAAGTATGGAGGATCTGCCCGCGTATTCCCGACAGGTGTGCGGGAGCACTGGATAGAAGCCGCTTACCAAAAAACGTATCAAAATACCGGCAACATCAACATACACCCCGAGCTGGATCGCAATGGCCTGCGGAACTGGCTGCTGGCAAGGGTCGATGAGATACATGAGCTATCCGGTACGCTGCATGGCAGGTTAGGGTATTGGGAGACAGAGCTACAAACGCGCCGGCAACTACTCACACCGCGGTACGACTATGTTTTTAATGGAGAGAACAACAACGGCGTAAGCTACACGCACAGGGAAGCTGCCATAAACCTACGCTATGCCTATGCCGAAAAGAGAACGCCGCTGTTTGACACCTATCTGCCGCTGGAGTCTAAGTACCCAATCTTGTACCTGCGCCTTAGCGGTGGCAATATCACCTCTGGCCTGTACAATACTAACTATACAAAAGCGCTTGCCTCTGCTACCTTCCGTGTTCGCATAAATCGCTTGGGGCACGAGCATTTCAGGGTATATGCGGGTATCGTACAGACAATGGATAATAAGTCATTACCCCGCTCCTTCCTAATGGCGGGTAATGGGTTCAGGATAGATAGCCGCATACAGCTGGATGCTTGGGGTGGATTCCTTACACTCCTACCCTTCACATATTTCAGCGACAAGTTCGTCAGCCTTCATTACAAGCACGATTTCGACCGCAGCTTCTATGAGCACAAGTACAGCAAACCCTACCTGAGCCTTGCGCATAATATGCTTTACGGCAGTTTGAATAAAGAAAACCTACTGGCCAACACAGGCATCACTTCACCCACCAACGGCTACCACGAGTCCGGCATTATGCTCAACCAACTGCTGCGCTTCGAATACCTGAACATTGCCTACATCAACCTGAATGCAGGTGTGTATTACCACTGGGCGCCTACCTTTGACTTTGGTAAGCATGGAAGATTTGTGGTTGGGGTTTCGGCTAATTTGTAACTAAAAAAGCCCTCGCTATCGCGAGGGCTCCCATATATTCTAACAGTAAAGCTTACCTACTATAATTCGGCGCTTCATTCGTGATTACCACATTATGCGGATGGCTTTCGGCCATGCTGGCTGAGGTAATGCGGATGAACTGTGCATCGTCTTGCAGCGCTTTTACATCCTTAGCACCGCAAAGGCCCATACCTGCACGTAGTCCACCTACAAACTGCTGTACTATTTCGCTCACCATGCCCTTATATGGTACACGGCCTACGATACCTTCCGGTACCAGTTTCTTGGCATCCTTCTCATCGTCCTGGAAGTAGCGGTCCTTAGATCCTTCCTGCATGGCTTCCAGCGAACCCATACCACGGTAAGACTTGAATTTACGGCCTTCGTAGATGATGGTATCACCGGGGCTTTCTTCGGTACCTGCAAATACGGAACCAGCCATGATGCAGGATGCACCTGCTACCAGCGCTTTCACCATATCGCCCGTATAGCGTATACCGCCATCGGCTATTACAGGTATACCGCGTCTTTTCAGCGCAGAAGCAGCCTCCATGATAGCTGTAAGCTGCGGAGCACCTGCACCCGTTACTATTCGTGTAGTGCAAATAGAGCCAGGCCCCACCCCTACTTTCACCGCATCGGCACCGGCATCGGCCAGGGCTTTTGCGCCTTCGGCAGTAGCCACGTTGCCGCCTATCACAGGCAGGTTCTTAAAGCTTTTCTTAACCAGTCGTAATGCTTCCAGCACACCTTTCGAGTGGCCGTGCGAGCTATCCAATGCTACTACATCTACACCCGCAGCCAATAGTGCCTCGGTGCGTTGCAGCATATCTGGCGTAATGCCGATGGCAGCGCCCACCAGCAGGCGGCCCATATTGTCTTTACAGGCGTAGGGGTGGCTCTTCAGGTGTATAATATCACGGAATGTGATAAGCCCCATCAACTTGCCTTTTTTATCTACGATAGGCAGCTTTTCTATTTTATACTGTTCCAGTATACCTTCGGCTTTCGACATGCTGGTACCCATAGCTGCAGTAACCAGGTTTTCGCGGGTCATCACGTCTTTCACCTTCTTACGCATATCCTTTTCAAATCGCAGATCGCGGTTGGTAAGGATACCTTGCAGCAAGTGATTCTTATCCACTATCGGTATACCGCCTATGCCATTTTCACGCATCAGCTTTATCGCCTCGGCTACGGTAGCATCTGGCGACAGCGTTATCGGGTCAACGATCAATCCGCTTTCCGAACGTTTTACTTTTCGTACCAGTTCGGCCTGGCGTTCGATGCTCATGTTCTTGTGCAGAATACCAATGCCACCCTCACGGGCCAGTGCAATAGCCAGTTTGCTTTCCGTTACAGTATCCATTGCGGCAGATACCATAGGAATATTCAGGCGGATGTCTTTAGTAAGTTGTGTAGAAATGTTTACGTCGCGGGGCAGTACTTCAGAATAGGCAGGAGCCAGTAGTACATCATCAAAGGTGAGGCCCTCGCCGTAGAACTTAGATTTTGCAGCCATGTGCAAAGATATAACAGCAGATTGAAAAATGAAAAAACGGTTTTGTTTATATACCCATAATCAGGATTTTTTACAGATAAATAATATTAACCATTATGGGTTACTTGTTCCAGGCAAATGATTTCGACAATATGATAACACCCGGCTCATCATATTGGCATAGCTTTTACGGTATATAGTTGTTAAGTAGAACAGGAAGGGAGCGAGTGAAAAGCCGAAGCGGCATTGCAGTTTTTTAATTAAATTTAGTTCTATGATCAAGAGGCTTTTTGACATTGTTGCTAAACGCGCTGCGGACGAGCCGGATGCCGTTATGCTCGCTGCTAAGGAGAACGGGCAATGGCGCACCTATAGCTGTGCCGATGTGTACAACACAGCCCGGAAGCTTTGCGGCGGCCTGCTATCGCTGGGCATAGAGCATAAGTCGGACGCGCCCGAGCAGCTGGAAAAGATAGCCATCATATCGCCCAACAGACCCGAATGGATCATGACGGACGTGGCGGTGCAGATGGCCGGAGCTGTACTCACCCCTGTCTACCCTACCATCAGCACCGCCGAGATGACCTATATCTTGAAAGACTCGGAGATACATACGGTCTTCGTGGCCAATAAAGAACTATACGACCGTTTCAAGGAGTCATTTGACCAGGTGGTTTCCCTAAAGAACATATACACCTTCGATGATGTACCGGGCGTATCGTCCTGGAAAGAACTGATCGATAAGAATTTGAAGCCTAACGAGGGTATCATACACCATATAAAGGATACGACATTAGCTACCATCATATACACTTCGGGCACCACAGGCAGCCCCAAAGGAGTTATGCTGAGCCATAAGAACATTGTGAGCAATGTGATGGACTGCATGCCCGAATTCACCTTTGCCGAGAAAGGCGGCAGGGCATTGAGCTTCCTTCCGCTCAACCATATATTTGAGCGCACAGTTACCTATGTATATCTCAACGAAGGCATACAGGTATACTATGCCGAGAGCATGGAGACCATTGGCGACAACCTCCGCGAAGTGCAGCCCATCGTGTTCACTACCGTGCCGCGCCTGCTCGAGAAGGTATACGAACGTATACTGGGCAAGGGCATGGAGCTGACCGGGGTAAAACGGAAGCTATTCTTCTGGGCGCTAGGCCTGGGCAAAAACTATGACAACGTAAACCAGGGAAGCTGGTGGTACCGCATGCAGTTAAAGCTCGCCAATAGGATCATCTTCAGCAAATGGCGTGAAGCGCTGGGTGGTAAGGTGAAGGCTATCGTAACAGGATCGGCGCCCTGCCAGGAAAGGCTGATACGCATATTCAGTGCTGCGGGCATTGTCATCATGGAAGGCTATGGTCTTACCGAAACGTCACCTGTGGTATCTGTAAACAAGTTTGTAAGCGATGGACGGAGAATAGGCAGCATTGGCCCGCTGATACAAAATGTAGAAGCGAAGATCGCTGAAGACGGAGAGATACTGGTGCGTGGCAATAACATTATGATGGGTTACTACAAGCGCCCCGACCTTACTAAAGAGGTTATATCAAACGGCGGCTGGTTCCATACCGGTGATATAGGCCAATGGGTTGAGGGACGCTTCCTGAAGATAACCGACCGTAAGAAGGAGATATTTAAAACTTCGGGTGGTAAGTATGTGGCCCCCCAGGTAATAGAGAATAAGATGAAAGAAAGCATGTTCATCGAGCAGATGATCGTGATAGGTAGCAGCCGTAAGTTTGTGAGTGCCTTGATCGTACCTGCGTTCGTTCATATCCGCAAGTACCTTTCAGACAATGGCGTGAACGTACCGGAAGACAACCGGGCATTGGTGCAGATGCCGGAGGTGAAGGAACTGGTGCAAAAACAGATAGACCGCTACAACACCCAGTTTTCCCACCCCGAGCAGATCAAGAAATTTGTACTGCTGCCCAATGAGTGGACCATCGATACCGGCGAGCTAACCCCCAGCATCAAGGTGAAACGAAAGTTCATAGAGCAGCGATACGCTAACGAAATAGAATCGCTGTACACAGCAGCATAAAAAAGCGAAAGGCGACCTTTAGGGTCGCCTTTCGCTATAAAATGTAAACCTGTTATACTCTGGAAACTGCGGCTGCAATTGCCATTAGCACAAATGAAATACCATATAGCGAAATAACAATGATCGTTAGTATGCCTATGTATTTATACATATTACGCTGGTAGCGCAATGCATCATTAAATACCTGCTGGTTTGATGTATTAACCGCCAGGCGGGTAAGCTTTGAGAACTTGTACAATGCCCATACAGGATACATGTAGATACCTAAGAACAGGAAGTAAAAGATAGCAAAACCAACACCCCCAAGCCCGGCGATGAGTTCATTACCATCGCCACCCAAATTGCCGATCATAAACGCAGCAAAAACACCGAACAACACCATTATTGCCGAAACGATGATAAACAGTATAGCCAGAAACTTCGACCACCTGGCTGTCTCCAGTAAGTGAGCTTTACCTACTTCGTCTATCCCAAAGGAAAATATCTCCTGATCTTGTTTAAATAGTCTATCCATCTGTGTATCTCTGCTTACTTATGTGCAAATGTATAATAACAAAAACAGATTAAAATATTAATAAGCCCTGGCAAATAACACGCGTTGAGTAGATGGCTTGCCCGTAAGTATGCAAGTACCGTCCTCCTTCGTATTGTTCAGCGGTATGCAGCGTATGGTAGCCTTGGTCATTTCCTTGATCTTATCTTCCGTTTCAGGCGTACCATCCCAGTGTGCCGATACGAAACCGCCTTTACCATCCAGCGTGCTAACAAAATCTTCCCAGCTATCGACTTTCGTAGTATGCTCTTCGCGGAACGATAGCGCCTTCTGGTAAATGCTCTTCTGTATATCGTCCAGCAGGTCTACAATGCGGTCGGTAATCCCATCAAGCGAGTAGCTGGCTTTCTCTTTCGTATCGCGGCGGGCTACTTCGGCTTGGTTATTCTCCAGGTCGCGCGCACCGAGTGCTATACGCACGGGTACACCACGCAACTCGTATTCTGCGAACTTCCAACCGGGCCTTGCCGAGTCGTCGTTATCATATTTTACGCTTACGCCTTTGCTGCGCAGTTCCTTCATTATCTCCTGCACCTTGTCATCTATGCGCTGGCTGGCTTCGGGGTCTTTCTTGTTGTATATCGGTACAATGACTACCTGGAGTGGTGCAAGCTTTGGCGGTATCACCAATCCTTGGTCGTCGCTATGGGCCATTACCAGGGCTCCTATCAGGCGTGTAGATACGCCCCATGAGGTAGCCCATACATAGTCCATTTTATTATCCTTGTCGGTAAACTGCACATCGAACGCCTTCGCAAAGTTCTGTCCCAGGAAGTGCGATGTTCCTGCTTGCAGTGCCTTGCCGTCCTGCATCATAGCCTCTATACAATAGGTCTCTTCGGCACCAGCAAAACGCTCGTTAGCGGTCTTTATGCCACGCACTACCGGCATAGCCATATACTCTTCGGCAAACTGCGCATAGACTTCCAGCATCTGCTCCGTTTCTGCAATCGCTTCCTCTTTGGTAGCGTGTGCCGTATGGCCTTCCTGCCACAAGAACTCTGCCGTACGCAGGAACAGGCGCGTACGCATCTCCCATCGCACTACGTTTGCCCATTGGTTCACCAGTATCGGCAGGTCGCGGTACGATTGCACCCAGTTCTTATAAGTACTCCAGATAATAGTCTCAGATGTAGGGCGAATGATCAGCTCTTCTTCCAGTTTAGCTTCGGGGTCTACAATCACGCCGCCGCCATTCGGGTCGTTCTTGAGGCGGTAGTGGGTTACTACGGCGCACTCCTTTGCAAAGCCTTCTACGTGCGCAGCCTCTTTGCTCAAAAAGCTCTTAGGTATAAGCAACGGGAAATAGGCATTTTGGTGACCAGTTTCCTTGAATCTGCGGTCGAGTACATCGCGCATATTTTCCCACAGCGCATATCCATAAGGTTTAATGACCATACAACCCTTAACGGCTGAATAGTCGGCAAATCCGCCTTTCAGTATCAGATCATTATACCACTTAGAATAATCTTGTTGGCGAGATGTTAAAACATTGCTCATATTGAATTTGGCATACTTTTCGCTCCTCCATCAAATTGGTGGAGTGTGGCAAAAGTAGTAATTTCGATAAGCAATTCTTACGCAAAAAAAACTTTACAAATGAAACGTTTCCTACTAATTGGTCTGTTGCTGGTAGGAGTAGGTCAGATGCCGGCTGATGCACAGCGCAAAAACCGCCAGGTAGACGATATCTATTATACCACTAAGGACGCAAAAGAAGACGCTGAAGCCAGCAAGGACGACGAGTACAAACAGGAGACTACGCAAAGAAGGAACAATACTGCTCAAACCTACAATAGCTCGGGCGACGAGATATCGAGCGACAATGGGGATGGCTATGTTTCGTCATCGAACCGCAGCTACGATGTAGACGACGACTATGGTTATTCGGCACGTATCAACCGTTTTAGCTACCCTTCTTATCGCATAGGCTACTATAGCCCATGGTACGACCCCTTCTACGACCCATGGTATAATCCATACTGGGGTGGTCCCGGAGTATCAGTTGTCATCGGCAGCGGATGGGGATGGGGCGGTAACTGGGGTTATGGCAGTCCCTGGGGTTACTAT
>SEFT01000055.1 GCA_004144175.1 Sphingobacteriales bacterium | reverse complement strand
TAGTTATAATAGTGCAGCAGCTGTTTCTGGTTCACTACTGTATCTGTGGTGCCATCGCCAAATTCCCATACGCTATATGCTATTTCTTCTTCATCGCCATTTACCTCGCTGTTGTTGGTAAACTGTACACCCAGCGGGCCGCAACCTTTGGCCGGTGCCAGGGTAAAGGCTGCCACAGGGGTCGGGCTGATGCTGAACTTGAACGTATCGCTGGCCTGCGGACATACTGAGTTGGTATTGTTGGAGAATACCGCCAGGCGGAACTCACCATCCATCTCTTCATCTACCGTTGGCGTATAGGTTACATCTGCACTGTACTCATCCGGAAGGAAATCTCCCGGTACCGCATTACCATTGGCATCTATTCTTCGCCATACAAAACTGCCTGCATCGGTTGTGGTTACATGCATCGGGTAGCTGTTGCCGCGGCACAGTTTCTCCGATGGCTGTATCGCTACCATAGGAACCGGTGTTACTTCCAGCTCTATAAATTTCTCGCTGAAGCAGCCAGTAGCAGGGTCTGTAAACTTATATTGTATCGTGTGTTTGCCTAAACCTGCCAGGTCCGGATCGAAAGTAGTACCTGCTAAGCCTGGGCCACCCGATGTGATAAAGTATCTGCCTCCAACCGGTGTGCCTTGCAGCTGTACCGGTGCGTCTGCTATACAGTATTTCGTTTTATTGCCCGGGGTGCTAAGCTGTACATTCGGTGCAGGGTTCACTACAATACTGGTTGTATCGGTCTGCGGGCAGCGGCCTTTTTCCTGGCCCCTGATGTACCAGAATTTATACGTTCCTGCGCCTGCTTTCTTCGGTGAGAAATGGTACTTGCCGTCTGCCGGATCTCTGACCAGCGACCCGTCCGGTGCGCCGTCTTCTATCTTCCAGTCCCCACCTACCGGTGTGCCGCCTAAGATCATATCTTCTACCGATGAGCATATCGCCGTATCATTACCTGCATCTACATCCAGTTTAGGATATACCGTTATGGTCATCGTATCTTCATTGTCGCAGCGTGCGGAGTTCTTGTTCTGGTAGCGGTAAATAAGCTGGAACTTGCCTGCGCCGGATGCGGTAGGATCAAAGCTTGGGTTCAGCCCCTGGTTCAGCCCTTTGCCGCCTAACGGATAGGTAAGCCAGTTGCCGCCTTGCTGCGGGTTAAGGTTCGGTACTAACCCAAGCAGTAAGGTTCCGTTCTCCATACAGATAAACGTATCGCCTGCCGTTACTCTTGGCAAGGTATCTACCACCAGAAGCGAAGAATCAAATCCTGAACAGTGTGTAACAGGATCTGTATAAGTATAGCGCAAATAATGGTTGCCTACGCCCAACAGCCTTGGCGATACCATGTTGGCAGCGGTAAATGCTTTCGGGTTCTTCGCATAGCTCCATACGCCCGGACCCGGATCTCCCGGTACAAGATTAAGGTTATATACTTCGCCATCCACGCATTGCGGCAGCAGCTTTGGCGCCTTCACTGTCGGCTTCTGGTAAATGCTTAGGGTAATGGTATCTACATCACTGCATTTTATGCCGTTGAGAAACTGTGTTACCGTTACTTCGTAAGAAATAACAAATGGCTTGCTGGACGGTAGCGAGGTGCTGCCGATGGCCTGCTTGGTATATACCCGCTCGCGCCAGTCTACTATATTTAAATGCTTGTAGCGCAGATCCACCCACTGCCACTTGGCAGTAGTATCTGCGGTAGTGCCGCCTTCCATGGTTACAATATCTTTATGGCATGCTATATTATTGGCCCTTTTTACATCGATGAGCGGGTTGAAGTACATATTGATAGAATCTACCCCGGTACAGCCTACCGTATCTGTTACCAGCACCCAGTATTTTCCTTCGTCTTTGATGAGTACTTTGCCGGAGGTATCTTTTCCTAAGAAGGTGTTTCCCCCATTGGCATCTACCTTAAACCACTCGAAGCTTTTCTGCTTGGGCAGCCCTTTCTTCGCATTCAACTCTATGAACTTGCCTGCCACGCTGCACTCGCGCCTGTCGGGGCCTAAGTCTGGCTTTGGCGGCACTTGTACGTGGATGTACATCGAGTCGAAGTTATCGCAGCCTGCGCCGTCTTTCACTTTTACCCATATCCACATCGGCTTATCCATCGTGCCTAAGGTAATCTCTGTTTTATCTTTCGTCCATACCGCGTTGCCGTTGGCATCGGGCTTGTCTGTGGACCAGTTGTAAATATAATCTGCTTTACCGGCATTGGTCTTCACTTTGATCTTCATGGATGAAATGCCCTTGCAAACAGCTGTATCGTTTGGCAGCTGAAGCCATACATACGGCGGGATGATGAGCGAATCGGTATAAACGGTCTTGCAGCCATTGACAGAAGTAACCGTTAAGTTGTACACGTATTTACCGGGAACAGGATATTTTACCGTGATCGGGTTGCCTTCCTCTTTTATAGGTGTCCTCCCTCTTCCTCTCGATCCGCTCCACTCGTATTTGGAAATGGCGGTGATCTTACCGGGAAATGCTTTGAAAGTAACCAGACCGCAATTGCCAATGGTGGCAGAATACGATGCCTCGGGAGATGGGTTTACCTTGATACCGAAAGAGCGGGATG
>SEFT01000054.1 GCA_004144175.1 Sphingobacteriales bacterium | reverse complement strand
GATGCAGGGTTTTCTGTTTAAAATATTTATTTTCTAAATAAAGAGAGAACTGATTATTTAGTAATAACTACGCGTTTGGTAACAGTTTGTTTCGCAGTAGAAATAGTAAGCATATAAACACCTGCATTCTGGTTAGAAAGATCTACCGAGAATGTGTTTTTGTCTAATGCGCCATTGCTTATTACCGCTACTTCCTGGCCTAACAGGTTTGTTACTGAGATTCTTACCTCCTCGTTTACCGGTAAGTTTGCCTCTACAGTGAATTTACCTGCGTTAGGGTTTGGATATACTTTTACCAACTTCTCGATGCTTACCTGCTCACCAATGCTGGTGGCTGTTGCGCATGGGAACTCGTAAGGATTACGTACAAAGATGTATCTGTATTCTGAGTAACCTACGTTACCTGATTTATCTACTGCTTTGTAGCGTAATGTATATACACCTTCCAGGTCTGTTCCTTTTGTTAAAATAGAACCTTCTTCTGTAACGGTAAGGTCTGCTGCTTTATCATAGTTATCGCTGAAGGTTTTACCTGCATCGGTATATCCTGCCCAGCGGCATACGCTCGCTGCCGGATCGCCTGTCAACGCAACTACCGGTGCTACTCTGTCTACAACATTTACTGTTCTTGTCATCGTAGTGGTATTGCCTGATGCATCTGTTACCGTGTAAACTACCTGGTAGCTGCCCAGAATCGTTGCTTTACCGTTCGGGAAGTTAGAATAGAAGCTTCCGCCTGCTGTATAGCTCAGGTTCTTGTCATAGTTATCACTGATCTTAACGCCTTGATCGCTCAGCGTCTGGAACACATCTAACGTTATTACTGAATCGCCTACCAAAGTAAGTACCGGTTTCTGTGTATCTACTACATCTACCGTCCTGGTCACGCTTATTTTGCGGCCTGTGTTCGGGTCTGTCAGTACATATACTACTGTGTATGTGCCTACTTTGTTGAAATCTACATTGTTGGATACAGCCAGGTTGTTTCTCAGATCTGCTTCTGCGGTGTAGTTGTCTTTTACGGTTACACCCTGATCTGTATAGGCTGATCCTACTTCCTGTGTTACTACATCGCTGCCTACCAATACAATGGTCGGTACAATAGTATCTATTACTCTTATTGTACGCGTTACCGTGGTAGTGTTTTTCGTCCTGTCGCTTACGCTGTAGCTTACAGTATAATCGCCCAGTACTTTGTTATCTACATTGCCGGTAGTAGTTACTGCGCCGGTAAGGTCGCCGTCTACAAGGTCATTCGCTCTTACAATAGCTGGTGCTACGTATGGCATAAATACCTGCAGTTCCACTACTTCCGGTAAAGCAATTACCAACTCAGGTGCGGTTGCATCTGGTTTCACTACTACTACTCTTGTTACTGCTTTTGCTTCGTTGCCTGCCGCATCAGATACTTTGTAGGTGTATTTGTATGTGCCTGGTATTAAGTTGAAGCCTGCTTTCGGTTCTGTTACTTTGATGTTGGCAGTAATGTCTCCGTCTAAGTTGTCCAGTGCTGTTGCGCCGGCATCGGTATAGGTTTCACCTTGCTCTATCTTAACCGTATCTGCACCTGTCATGGTAATAACCGGTTTGGTAAGATCCGGACGTACATACAACCTGTAATCTTCGAACTCGCCGAATTTGTTAGGGCCGCATGGGGTGTTGCTTTGTGATCCCTGGTTGATTGCTACACGTAATACCGTAGCCCCTACTTTCGCAGTAGATGGAATGGTAATATCTGTGCTCCAGCTCAAAGTTGCTTTGTTCAGCTCCTCGCCTACTTTCTCGCCTGCATCGTTGAAGTCGCCATCGCCGTTCCAGTCGATCCACGCCGTGCGGGTCGCTTTGTTGTTGGTAGATGTACGCTCTACTGTCAGCTTGTAAGTAACGCCAATCTCTACTGTAGTTGCCTGCGCAAGGTTGGTAAGGTTGTTGGTATAAGCTGTAGTACCTTGTGATGATGAACTGCTGATGGTGTTGAACATCACTTTAGAGATACCTAAGTCTGTGCTTTGGTTCTGTACCGCAGGGATGCAGTAAGAGCCTTTCACTTTGATGTAGCAGTTCAGCTTCAGTTTGTCATCTCCTGCAGAGTTGGCAGTATATAATTCCACTGAGTAGCATCCTGTATCGGTAAATGATACCTGCGGGTTAGCAGATGTATTCTTTGTACCGTTGATGAACAATGCCTGTCCTTTTCCTGATGCGGAAGTGATGGTCCATTTGTAATTGTCCACGCACTCTTTCATATCTGTAGAGAAGAATACTACATCGTTCACTGTTGGGTTGGTGTTATCCGCCACAAACGCCGTGCTTGGTGTTTTAGGGTTGAACACTGTAATTTTCTTACGGAAAGTATCTGAACCGCCGCAGTTAGAAGCGATCAGTGTTACCGTTACTTCACCTTCAGTGAAATATGGCCATGAAGCGTTTGGTCCTGCAGGCTCAAAAGCATCCATGTCACCATCTAAATCCCACAGGTAAGATACGTTGCTTCCTGTTGTTTTGTTGGTGAAAGCCAGGATACCGTTGGTACAGATAGAATCATTAGAGGTGAACTTCGCAACAGGTTTAGTTTCTTTACGTGGCGTTGTCCAGTAGTAAGCTTCGAAACCTGGTGTAGAGGTATAACCGTAAATAC
>SEFT01000053.1 GCA_004144175.1 Sphingobacteriales bacterium | reverse complement strand
TATTGGGCTGAAAAGGCACTGACAAAAGCACTGCCTAAAATGGCGAAGAATGCTACTTCGGAAGAACTGGTAGCGGCCATTAACGATCACCTGGAAGTTACAAAGGCACAGGTTGAAAAACTAGACCAGGTATTTGCTTCTATCGGCAAAAAGGCACAGGCGAAGAAGTGTGACGCTATGGAAGGCCTGTTGAAAGAGGGAGAGGGAATTATTGAAGAGACGAAGCCAGGCCCGGTAAGAGATGCAGGAATCATAGGCGCTTGCCAAAAAGTAGAACACTATGAAATAGCAAGCTACGGTACGCTTGCATCGTTTGCAACTTTGCTCGGTGAAGAAGAAGCAGCGGGGCTATTGGAAGAAATTCTGGCAGAGGAAAAAGAAGCAGACGTTACGCTGACTACAGTAGCTGAATCTGCAATCAATGCGGAAGCTTTACAGGGAGATGAAGATGATGAGGAAGATATGGAAGAGGAGGACGATGAAGAAGAATCAGGTACTGCCACAAAATCAAAGAAGGCGGCTCCTAAAAAAGCTCCTGCTAAAAAGTCGGCTCCTAAGAAAGCAGCAAAAAAGCGATAGCCTGAAGTTCTAATAAATTGCTGATTGCAATACCTGGGAGGAGCAATCTTTTGCTCCTCCTTTTTTTGACTCACTTACCCGAGAACTAAGAACACAATCTTATTGCTCACCAATAAATTGAAATGTCATGTCAGATAATAAACAAAGCAGGGATGGCCGTGATAGCGCCAAAATAGATTCCAACGATGCTTCGGAAGTTGAATATGTGCATCAGCAATTTCCAGGGTTATCCCACCAACAAGTGCTCGACGCTATCGAACAGGAAGGTCCTTCAAGGGAAGCAGTGATGAAATACCTGCGGGAGAAGAGCGGCCAGGCTAAACGCTAAACAGGCAGCTCTGCCATCCATCAAATGAATTTATTAAAAGCCCGCTTAGCGGGCTTTTCTGTTTCGTGTAAATAAGCTGATGTTGCAGAACGGAGCAGTGTAACCGAGGTATGAAACGGGGATGCCTATTGGGTTTCCTTAAGCTGGAGGAACCTATGCAGCCAATATGCGGCATGTACAATATAGTTAACTGCGTGCGTGAAAGCTGTTAGCACCTCGCCTTTGTTTACGTACTACCTACCTCTGACGGCTGATTGCGTTGCATTCGCATAAACTCGGAAGGCCTTATACCGGTCACCGCCTTAAATTGTGTAGAGAAATGGGCGTTACTGCTATAGTTAAGGCGGGCGGCCACTTCCTGGATTACAGCATGATTTTCCAGCAGCATAGACTTAGCCTGGTCTATTTTACAATGAATGATAAACTGCTCAATGCTCTGGCCATATACTTCGGAGAATACATTGCTGAGATAGGTATAATTTAACTGCAGTTTTTCGGAAATATACCGGGAGGTATTCACCAGTGGACGGTCGCCACTTTCCATCATCTTTTTAATGAGTTGCCTGATTTTGTCCGCGAGTAATTGCTTTTTTTCCATAGTAGTGCTTCCCATTATGCAGGAGCGGTTAAACAATACTCCGCAAACGGCTAACCAGTTGAAATGGCACTATACGGCGCTAAGGATAGCAGCCGCATTAATCAGGAGATAAAAACCGTATATGCCTAAAGCAGCAGCATTCCAAAGTGTGCCGCTCAATGTTTACCCAAAAATTATGGAACTTAGGTTTTTCTCTTTTTCTTCGGACTGCTGTGGCGAGGTATGGACACTGCCTTATTTAATGGGTATTCAATGTGTATGTCTGAGGCACAAAAAAGGCGCAGCATGCTGCGCCTTTCCCCCATACCTACCAGCTTTATCTCATACTATCTCCCCGGTTCATACTATCTCGTCTAAGCTGACTGCTATCATGGATACTTTGAGTATTGTCTGGTACCGGCTGCACTGATGCGGGCATCATGGTATCCTGCAAAGTATCAATGGTCTCGTTACTTTTTTCATTATTGGTGCAGGCTGCCATCATTACGCCGAGTAACAGGCAGCCGCAAAATAGCTGTTTCATAAATATTTGTTTGAATGATGCTGTAATCTCTTACCTGGTTGCTGTGATTTGGCCCCTGATTTCACCTCCACCGTTAGCGGTTGTTCCATATCCATAATACCAGTTACCCGATGTAAGCTGCGTTGCCTGGGCTTCCGTAAGTGTCATCGTTCCTGTACGGCTGCCTGTGCCTGTGGCAGTAGCGTCAAAGGTCCAGGGGGTACCCACTGCAGTGCCTGACACCCCGGTAGCGCCGTTGTAGAAGCCGCCACCCGTAGGAGCTCCGGTAAGTCCGCTCCAGGTAGTATTATAGGTGAGCACCCTGTTGTTCGGATTGTAGGTTCCTGTTATAGTGCCCGTACCTGTACCTGTTACCGCCGGCACCATTTGCGAACCTGCAGCATTTCCACTGATGGTATAATTATCCATTAAGGTTGCGTCATCGTCGTCATCGCAACTTGTGAATCCACCTACGCAAATGCTTCCTGCCACAAGCATGGCCATAAACTTGTTCTTAAAAAAGGATGTTTTCATAATTTAATTTTTATGTGGTTGAATAATGTTCTGGTTGTTACGAACCGCGTGCCAGCGCACAAGAGTGTGAATAGAAAGACCATTGGCATATAAATTGGAAAATTTAACTCAACGGATATCTCTCGTAACGATATAAGGG
>SEFT01000023.1 GCA_004144175.1 Sphingobacteriales bacterium | reverse complement strand
GCGTATAATAAATGAGTAGCGTTAAAGTTTCGATATATCACGATACCCGTAAGCCGAGGACAGACGGCAAACACTCTGTTTACCTGAGGGTGTACCATGCAGCAAAAACCCGGCTATATCATATAAATGAAAAGGGGCTGCCTCTATACTTGACGGCAGAAGAGTTTGAGGGGGCGTATTTAGCACAAAGGCCCAAATCTAAATACCAGCTCTTACACGACTATCTCCAGGCGCAGGAAACGAACGCAAAGGACGTTATAAAAACGCTCACCCGGTTTACATTTGAATCGTTTGAAAAGATATTACATAAAGGGTTAGGCCGGAAAGGGGACGCAATACCGGCATATAAAGAATACATTGCAGAACTAAGGGAACAGGGCAACATCGGCACCGCTGATAATTACCGTCTTTCTTTACGGTCCCTGCTAATGTACCAGGCCCACCGGCTAAAAAAGGTGATCGACCTAAGCCAGGCTAAAACCCGAGAGGACAATATCGAAGCAGCGTTAAAGGTGGTACCTATATTACCATTTGCTGATATAACCCCAAAATATTTGAATGGGTACGAAACATGGATGCTTCAGAATGGCAGCAGCCGGACGACAGTAGGCATTTATTTACGCCCACTGAGGGCTATTTTCAATAAGGCTATAGCAGTAAAGGACATTCCAGATGATATGTACCCGTTTGGCAAAAGGCAGTATGTAATACCAGCGGGCAGGAAAGTAAAAAAGGACTTGACACAGGATGCAATAAAGATACTGTTTGCCCATCAGGTAACAGCAGGCAGCCCACAGGAACGGGCGCGGGCGTTTTGGTTCTTCTCGTATTTTACCAATGGGTTAAACGTTGCTGATATATGTAACCTGGATTGGGGCCAAATAAAAGGCGATACAATTACCTTTTACAGAACAAAGACTATCAACACAACAAAGGATAATGCAAAGCCCATTATTGCGTCGTTAAACTACTATACCCGATGGGTTATTGAGAGTTACGGCAATCCACCGGCGCGTAAGGGCTACGTATTCCCTGTTTTAAGTGACCGCATGGATGAAGAGGGCAAGCTAATAGCCCGGCGAAAGTTTGTAAGGTATATTAACCAGCATATAAAGGCCGTAGCTAAAGCAGCCGGTATAATGGGCGAAGGTGGGGATAAGATCGACCTTTCGACGAACTGGGCGCGCCACAGCTTCACTACCCATGCGATACAGAGCGGCGAATCTAAAGCCTTGATACAGCAGAGCCTCGGCCATAAATCGATGCAGACAACAGAAATATACTTTGGCGGCTTTCAAAATGAAACAGTTTCTAACCTCAGCAACAAATTATTAAACATCATACAACCGAAAGAAAATGAATAATTCCGGCTCAATATCATTAAATACCCTTGCTATTGTAAAGAATTGGTACATGGCTGTGCAGGCCTACGATGAGTTATTTTTTGACCTAAAGGCACAATTGCAAAGCCAGCAGATCGAAGAGCAGAAACGATATGAGAGCGCTTTTGATACCTATAAGGCCGAAATGGGCGACCCTGAAAAGCGCACTCAAAAGCAACTCGATAAGATCAATAATGACCATTATAAGCGGGTAGAGGTTGCGCATGAGTTCTATATAAAGAATATGCGCGCCATAGCGGACAACCCCGAGCGCCTGGAGCGTATAAAGCAGGCAGAAATAAAAGCAAATCAGGCCTATGAGGATGCCCATAATGCTGCATGGGCTGCAACAATAGATTTAGTTACACACGATAGGATTAAAGCCTTTCTACTGGAGATTGAAAGCTGGATGACAGAACGCGCCTACATACACGAACGGGTTTTCATAGCTTTTGAGTTCCATAACGCCCCTTATTTTACTTATAGGCCGCACTACTCCCTAATCAGGATGCAGGAATTTATAACAAGGCAGATAGGTTATACAGCGCAGCAAATAGACTTTTATCATACGCTTGACGAAGTGGCCCGCGCTGAATCCGCAATTTACCGGGTTAAGTATGGGCAGCCTCCAATACCAGGCATTAAACCGCCTACCGAGCTGGCAAACCAGTATTTGAGGGGGGACGACATTCAGCAGGTAGAACAAGGCGTAAGCAAATTTGCAACCTTTAAGCACGCTGATATTGCGCTGTATTGTTACTATATGAGTGTTGCCTATCCGGGAGAATTCCCGGCAATTATTGATGCAACACAAGCTAAACAGTACCTTGATGAAAATAACTACCCATGCCAGGTAGGTACTACATTCTTAACCCATGTAACCGATATGCGGAAATCCGCGCATAGGTTTGACTATGGGCGCAGAAAGGTAGAGGGGGCAAGTTATGCAGTACCGATAGCGCGCATGGAAAGGGTGAGGGCGTTACTAATAAAAGAGAACCATAACGCCCCCTTAGCGCTGTTAGACGCAGAACTAAACCAATTGAGAGAAAAGGAAAATGAAAATGAAGGATAGGCGACTATCCTTTTTTTTATATGGTTTTAGTGAAGTTGTAAGGTGTTTTTACGCCTTGTATCAAAAAAAAATTAGGCTAATCTAAAATAATAGGTACTTTAAAGTACTTTAAACCACTTTGCTGGTTTTTATCATAATACGTTTGCTATATAATCATAAAGCAAACGGTTATGAGCAGCAATGCAGCAGGTTACACAAATCCATTCGAGACATTACAAAGTGAGCTAACCGATATAAAGGGGATGCTTGCTACTATTATGCGGGCGGGCTACCTTACCGGGGCTGTACCTATGCCTGAGCCGCAAAAGGTGAAAAAATACCTCACAGTACAGCAGGCAGCCGAAAAGTACGGCTATGCACCAGGCACTTTCTACAACTGGGCAAACAAAAAACAAATACCACACATTAAAAGAGGCGGGCTACGTTTCGAGGAAAACGAGTTAGAAGCATGGTTTGCATCTCATAAAGTATCTACTGCCGAAGAGGTAAGGGAGAGCGCCGCTAATTCATTCATAAAACCAGGACAAGCATAAAAAAAGGGTACGCAGCAGCGCACCCGAAATATTGTACTCACGGAATGGGTACAAAGATAGGATGCCGCCGCGATACCTGCAACACATTAACAAAATAATTGCAGGATTATGATAAACGGATTTGAAAAAGAGACACAACCATTAACCGAAGCCGAAAAGAAACTACTGCCGCTATTTATCAAAGGCTTTTATAATCGCTGGGGCCGTGAAAACCAGGTTACAAATAAGCAAATACAAAAAGGCTTTGCCGAAAAAGGCTACAAAGTGCCCGATTCCAGGGTAAGAAAGATTATCAATTTCATACGAAGCGAGTGCATAATCCCCGACCTCATGGCCGACAATGGCGGCTATTATAGGACCAAGGATGCAGCCAAGTTGAGAACATATATAGAATCCATGCGGCAGCGTGCATATTCCTTTCTATCAGTAGCCGACAAGATGGAGAATCACCTAAACAAGTCAGAGCAAAACGATAAGCAATGCTAAACCTGAGACAAACAGCCACAGAGTACACAGGGTACGGCTTATCTGTTATCGGTGTAGATGACAAAAAGAAAGCCCGCTACTCATGGGCAGCATACCAGCAGCAGATCGCTACCCCGGCAGAGCTGGATAATATGTTAGCAGGTGCCTACGGTATCGCTATAATTGGCGGCTCCGTTTCCGGCAACCTGGAAATAATTGATATCGATAGCAAACAGGACATTACAGATGGCAAAAGGCTATTCCCTAATTGGCTCCAGGAAGTTAACGACTATTCGCAGGAGCTTGCAGGCAAACTGGTCATAGAAAGTACAAAAAACGGCGGCTATCATGTGCTTTATAGATGCTCCGTTATAGCGGGCAACCAAAAGTTAGCCAGCAGGGAGGCCACAGCCGAAGAGAAAGCAGAGAACCCGCACGCAAAGTTACAATGCCTCATAGAGACAAGGGGGCAAGGCGGCTATATAGTTGCAGCCCCTACACCCGGTTATGAGGTGCTATACAACAACTTCGGCAGCATACCTACCATAACGCCCGAGGAACGCGAAGCCCTGCTAATAATAAGCCGGTCCTTTAATGAATACATAGAGCCGCGTAAAGAAGAGTATATAAGCAAAGCAGACCCGCGCCAGTATAGTACAAATCCGTTTGTTGACTATAACGAGCGCGGCGACATGCAAGACTTGCTGAAGCGCTACGGGTGGGCAGAAGCATACAAGCGCGGGTGCAAACAATTCTATGTAAGGCCTGGCAAATCATTAAAAGATGGCATTAGCGGCGACTATCACGAAGAAAAAAAATGGTTTACCGTCTTTACTACCTCAACACAATTTGAGGCAAATAAAGCATACAGCCCAGCGGCGGTGTTTTGTTTGCTGGAGTGTGGCAATGACTGGAGCCTTTGCGCAAAAAAGCTGTTAGAGCTGGGCTACGGCGCAAAGCGTGTAACCCTTGACCGTAAAACAGCCGGAATGATCGGCAGCTACCGTAACCGGGGCATGAGCAATGCCGCTATTGCTGAAGCTATTGCCACAGATGCAGGGTTAACCATAGAGCAGGCAGGCGAGTTTGTACAGGCTTATACGCAAAATGAGGGCGATACAATATGCACATTTTGGGCTAATCCACAAGGCGGTAAGCTGGCAATAAATAGGCATTTACTCTTAACATTCCTGCATGATGTCGGCGGCTTTGGCCTGTATTTCTATGACAAGGGCGCTAAGACGTATAAGATCGTAAGAAATGAGCATGGCATTATAGAGGAAACAACCACAGAGGAAATAAAAAAATACCTCATCGATTACATATCAAGCCTGCCCAACTCTTTCGACGGTATTACAAGGGATGACCTTTTAGAATCGATTTACAAGGGTGCAAGCGTGTACTTTGCCGATAGCTTCCTGGAGTTTTTACCTCGCTTTGATATTGAGTTTTTAAGAGACACGCCCGAAGCTGGATTTTTCCCGTTCCGTAATGGTGTAGCATGTGTTACCGTAGAGGGCGTAGAACTGAAGACATACGCAGAGCTAAAGAAATGTATATGGAAAAGCCATGTTATAGGCCGAAACTTTGAGCCGGGCGAATATGAGCTAAAGCATATAGAGTTTTTCCAGTTTATCGCAGCAATTTGCAATAATGAGCCGCTAAGAATAAAGCAGGCAATAGCATTGATCGGCTACCTGTCACACAAATACAAAGACCCTACTAAGGCTTATAGCGTGATACTGGCAGAAGAGACAGAGGACGAAAAGAAAGGCGGCGGCACTGGTAAAGGCATTTTCTTAAAAGCCCTTTCCTACCTGGTTAACAATGTGACCATAGACGGGAAAAACTTTAAAGCTGAAAAGTCATTTTGCTGGCAGCGTGTTGGGTTAGATACGCATATAGTCTCAATTCAGGATGTAAGAAAGAACATAGATTTTGAGGCGTTCTATTCCATCATTACAGAGGGTATAACCATAGAGAAAAAGAACCAAGATGAAATATACCTCAGCTATGATGATGCCCCCAAAGTGGTTTTTACTACTAACTATACTGTAAACACAGCCAGCAACCACGCAAAGCGCCGTGTAAAGCTGATAGAGTTCAGCAACTTTTACAGCCCGGAGCGTACCCCTTTAGATCATTTTGGGCACCGCTTGTTTGACGACTGGGATAACGACCAATGGAACCGCTTTTACTATCTCATGTTTTGGTGTTTACGCGCATACTTGCAAAGCGGAATACCAGCAATGGAAGAGAGCCAAACGGTAAGACGCAAACAAATACGCCTGAATTACGGCGAAGAGTTTCTATCCTGGTTTACTGAGTACTCGTCGAACGGCTGCCAAAACTGGAACCTGCTAAATGACCTGTACACTGGATTTCTACGTGTTGGCGACTTCGATAAAAAGGACTACGCAAGCAAAAGATTTTCAAAAGCACTGGAAGAGGCAGCAACACTGTTTAGCGCAGGCTTTGAAAAGAGGGTTAACAGGCAGTCAGGCGGTAAAGTCGAGGTAAGGTTACAAAATAAAATAACGGTAGATAGTTCACAGGAAAATAGCAGCAGCAATGTGTAGTTTATTTGATGCAATAGACAAAACCATAGACGATTCGAGAAAAGGCGCGGTAACAGCACTACGGGCGGCACATCTTCAGCACTTGCGTAATAGTTCTACCATGCCCGATGAAGAGCTACAAAGCATAGCAAAGAATCACACATGGACCGACAAGACAGCCAACGGACTAACTAAAATGATCGTTGCTTTTCTCGACTATACCGGCCACTATGCAAACCGTATCAACACACAAGGCCAGGCCCAGGTAAGCGAGGTAGGCCGCTATGATGTGATAACAGGCAAGCTGGAAACTACAAAGCGTATTACCGGCTACCGTAAAAGCACTACTAAGAAAGGAACGCCGGACATAGACGCAATCATAAGTGGCAAGCCTGCCAAAATAGAGGTGAAGATCGGTAAAGACCGAATGAGCAAAGACCAAAAGAAGCAGAAAGACAAGATAGAGCGGGCGGGCGGTATGTATTACATAGCCAAAGACTTTTTAGGGTTTTACACCTGGTACTTACAAATAACTAAACAGAAATAAGCAACGAATACGCCATTTACTCCAGCTCAAATATTACTCGCCATGATGGCAGCAGCATCATTCCTAACAATCATTTTTTCACAAGTCAAACATTAAAAGCAAATGCCAAAAACAACAGTTACGGTAACAGTTTCATGGACAATGGACATAAACCAGGTAAGGATCGAAACGACCGCGGTTAACATGCCTGAACTGCCTGAAAGGGTCAAAAGCCAAATTATAAGCAGTGTATCAAACGTACTAAATCCAATTCAACCAGTATCTAACAAACAATCATAACATGAGACAGACAAAGACACAGGCGAATAAGAAGCCAGCAGCAGCCAGCAAGCCACAGGTAAAGCCCACAGCACAGGCAAAGCAACCCGATTTTAAAGCCATTAAGGCCAAAGCCGAAGAGCTAACCGCAAAGCATGGCACAACGGTACACCCTTTAGTATTCATAGAGCCACTGAGTAAAGAGCAGGTAGTCGGGTACGTGAAAGAGCCAACGAGACAGGTGAAAATGTACGCTATGGACAAAATGCACGCTTCGCCATCAACTGCCGGGGTTACGATATTTGAAAGTGGATTGATCAAAGAAGAGAGCGACCCGCGTTTATACACGGAAAGCCCCGATAATGATAAATACTACCTGGGCGCTATCCGTGAGGTCGTGAACCTGGTAACAGTAGCTATTAACCAATTAAAAAAGTAACGAATACGGGGCGGTTTTATACTGCCCCTTTTCCCATATCTGCCGCCCAAACCGATAAGGACATAAAAAAAAGACAAGATGAACAACCAAGTTATATATGAACTGAGTTTAAGGGACGTAAATTTTAGCTCAGGAATAAGAAAAGCAGACAGCGAAACAAACAAGCTGGAAGCGTCCGTAATGGACCTCAAGAGTAGTATGTCATCAATCAAAGGGTTAGCGGTACAGGCGTTTGCAGGGTGGGGTATTCGTGAGGTAGGCCGGGACATAGTAGATGTGATGCGCAGAATGGACCGTTTAAGGTCTTCGCTCAACTTTAATGAAGGGGGCAAAGGTGCCGGGGCCGCTCGGCTGGAGTATCTGAAAGACCTGAGCTATGATTTAGGTTTAGAGCTGGAATCCTCGGCAAAAGGCTATACTACAATTGCAGCAGCAGCCAGAGGCACCAAGTTAGAGGGCCAGGGTGTGATCGATATTTTTGAGGGGGTATCTACTGCCGCTACTGTATTGCAATTGAGTAGTGACGAAACTGTAGGTGCACTGTTGGCTATCTCGCAAATGATGAGTAAAGGCAAGGTGCAAGCCGAAGAGCTACGCGGCCAACTGGGCGAACGCATACCGGGTGCGTTTCAGATCGCAGCGCGGGCAATGGGCATGACTACAAAGCAGCTCGACAAATTCATGTCCGATGGCAAGCTGGTATCTGAAGACTTTTTACCCAGGTTTGCAGCGCAGTTAAAGCAGGAATTTGCCGAGGGCATCCCCGAAGCTACCCGCACTATGGGCGCAGAGTTTAACCGCCTCGGTACTGATACGCTTTTTTTGAAAGATAGTTTAGGCGAAGAGCTACGCCCGGAAATACTGGAAACAATCGGCGCTTTACGTGAGGGGGTAGGCTGGATGCGTGACAATAGCGATACCGTTGTTAAGTGGGGTAAGTTGATCGGCAAAGTAGCAGTAGCATATTATGGCTTTCGCACCGCGATATATGCTGTAAGGGGGGCGCAAACGATATGGGCCGGGTTGATGGGACAGGAAATAGGCACTACTATAACCGCAACGGGTGTAACCGGGCGCTATACTTTGACGGTTGACGCATTAACCGCAGCAGTGGAACGATTGAACGCTGCCAACCTACGGGCTACAGAAAGCACATATACGCTATATAATGCACAGGGGCAAGCTATTTCGCGGGGTATTGTCAACCCTGCCGGGGCTGGCCCTACGCCCGCGCCAGGCACCCCACCGGCAGGCGGTACAGCCTTAGTAGGTGCGGGCAAGGTTATAGGGTATGCAGCAGCAGGTGTGTTATTATACGAGGTAGGCAGCACGATAAAGCGAATTTTTGAAGAAAAAGATTGGTTTGGCGATAAGTTCCGCGAACGTGCCGAAAGCTCATGGAAAGATAATCTAAGGGAGCAGGCATTAAACGTGCCGGGGGGTTATGCGTATGAAGAGTATCTAAAGAAGTACGGCAGCCTATATAGCGATATGCACAACATAAACCGCGTACCTATACCATATAGCCGAGCCTATGCACTCGGGAACCCTGGGCTTTTGCTCTCAGGCCACGGGTTTAATATAGGCAAGACAAGCGGAACGGGCGGCACAGGTGGCGGCGGTGGATTAGGCACAGACGTTGACAAGGTGAAAGGCCAAAGCATTAAGAACATTTACATAAACATCAATAAAGAGATGATAGGTGAAGTAAACGTAAACGCACCCACAGGCACAGCCGGAGTACCACAATTTATGCAGGAGCTAAAGACGGCATTAACCGGCGTTTTGAACGATTCGCAAATTATCTCAGACGCTCAATAACAAACCGAATGACAAGGAACGAATTTATAATATCGACCATCAACCCGCTGCAACCATCGGCGGGGCTGGCACAGTACAATACTACCCAGCTATCAAAGATCACTATTAACAACGGTATAGCAGCACTCAGGAACATACCACAAGGTGCAACACCCGATAAGCCCCTGTATATAGGGCCGCTTGGTACGCCCGTTGTCACGGATATTACCATACTGGCAGGTACTTACACAGGCTACGACAATAAGCAGCGCCAATATGAAGAAACAAGCCTGATAACTGCATCATTCCACATATCACAGCAAAAGAAAATAGTTCGTTCTGAGATAGTGGGCAATACCGGCATTGTTACCCATGAAATAACGCCCGGCCCTTTAATGGTAATGATCGAGGGTGTTATCGATGGAGCAAACGGGGTGTACCCGCTTGCAGAAGTGACAAAGCTAAGGGATGCACTAAACTCGGGGCGGCCTTTATCGGTAGTAAGTAGCGAATTACAACCGCTTAATATCAACTACCTCACTATACTCGATTACTCACTGCCGGAAATGCAAGGCGGCTACAGTTCGCAGCCGTACCGCTTTACTTCTGTATCTGTTACACCTAAAAATTTGAACCTATGAGAGAGGAATTTAACATAAAAGCAATACAGGTATTGCAGGCCACACAGGGGGCAAGCAAATACAATATTGACCAGGTTACGAGGTTAGCTATCGGGTACGGCCTGAATAGCCAAAGGGTGCTACCTAAGCCGATAACGCCGGATTCAACGGGGGTAATATCCCAACTGGGTAACGAGGTAATGGGGCCGCTCTATCTCGGCACCAGCGAAGAGGGGACCGACCAAACTATTTACGGGGTTGACGGCAGGCCATACACTATAAAGGCTATGCGTATAGATACCAACCTGGTAACGATTGACTACGTAAAAAAGGCAAGCATTACAGAAATAGAGGGCAGCACCGAATTTATTATTGAAAGCTCAGGCTACAATGATGCACAGGTGACAATCGAGGGCAAAATAACCAGCAATCAAAACGGTGTATATCCCTTTGCCCTGGTAGAGCGGTTTAATAAGATCGTGTATGCCTCGGCTATTGTGCCGGTAATTCATTGGCGCTTGAATTTCCATGATATAGTATTTCTCATAATAGAGGGTGTAGATATGCTACCTATGCGGGGCTACAGATCACACCAAGATTTTATAATACGGGCGTATAGTCACAGCCTCAAACAAGTAAATGTAAAAGTCAATCCGTAGTATATGGAACTAAACGTAATTATCAGAGTAGCTATCACGCAGCAGCCAATTACAGGCTATGCCAGCCGGAACGAAGTATTTAGCTATGACCTATCATGTGGCTTTGATTCTATTAGCACATGGGAAAATATAACCGATACGCTCAAAATATCGCTGCCTAAATACGTCTATGCCCTTGACCAAGACGGCAGACCATTCCCAATGGCAGGGAGTAACCGCATTATAGGTGGGGATGAGGGCAGTAAAGCAGGCTTTGCCCCCTTATTCCTGAAAGGTGACTATATAACGGTAAATTGGGGCTACAGGTACATAAAGACCGATGGCAACGAAGAGACAATATTAACCGGGACCAATGGACAGCCTAATTTGTTTGAGGGTGTAATAACTGAGGTAGGGTCGAATATGCCTATCGAGCTAAAAGCAGAAGACTACATGTATCATTTAAAGCAGATTCCGGCGAAGTCAAAGAGCTGGAAAGGTTACGACCTGCAAAAGATGCTCAAAGAGCTGATACAAGGCAATCAGTACGGAATTACAGTACGGGACGACGCTCAGATAACGCTACAGTACAATATCGGCAGCTTCAGCACAAACGCAGGCGAGACAGTGGCCCAGGTGGTAGCCCGCTTACGCAATGAATACGGGTTATATTTCTACATGCGAGGCAAGCAGCTACGCGGTGGATTCCCGATATACTACGAAGACGAAGCCAGGACACACGCATTTGCATTTAAAAAGGATATTGTTAGCTCCAACCTGGTATATAAGCGCAAAGATGATGTAGTACTTAGCGCGGTGGGCATATCTGAATACGACGCACCAAAAGAAAAAGCAGTGAGCGCGGGCGAGAGCAAGACAAAAAAGGTCCGTTTGGAGGTGCTTGTCACCTATAAGAACGGGAAATTTACCAGTGTGGTAAAGAAGAAAGGCGAACAACTACCGCCAAACCTGGAGGGCGAACGCCGGACTTTCATTTATAACGGGCTTACTACACCTGAGCAAGTAATCGAACGGGTAAAGCCTCAGCTACTAAAGTACTACTATACAGGGTTACGGGGCAGCTTCACAGTGATAGGGCTACCGTATGTAAAGCATGGCGACAATGTGACCATAACTAACCCGGATTTGCCCGACCAAGACGGCATATACAAGGTGAAAGGGGTAAAGCGTAGTGCCACCACTGAGCCGAAACTGAGACAGGAAATAACATTAGATTATAAAATACAATAACCATCAATTATGAGCAGCCAACTAAACGGTGAAGTACTCGGGATAATACGAGAGCTTACCAAAAACAACGTATCAAAGCAAAATGCAGAAATCTACCGGGCCGAGGTGGTTAGCGTAGATGTAAAAAAGAGAACATGCACCGTTATAAGCTACGGTATTCAGGAAATGGAGCTACCCGACGTTAAACTCATGCCGGTAGTTGACGACGGCCTTTTGTTGGTCCCGGCTATTGATAGCGAAATATACATAGCTACCACAGCACAGAACGGGCCTTTTGTAGTGCAATACTCAGAATTGCAGGCCGTTTATATTACCGTTGGCAACGTGAACGTGAAGATATTCGACGGTAACATTATGCACAGCATACAGAACGTTGCCGGCAACGGTAAGCATACAGGGGCAAAAGCTATGCAGGAAATAACGCCCGAGCATATTTTACAGCAACTTGGCAGTGCCTTTATTAAACTCATGGCCGATGGTGTGCAGGTAACGGGTAAAAGCATCACACTAAACGGGAATAACTACGGGGGCTTAGTGATCGCTGATAAGGTAGCAGATGGCGACAATGCGATAAAAGACGACCTAAATACGTTGAAAGCGGCAATAGTGAGTGGTCACGGAGGCGGTGCAGGGTACACGCCCGCTACTATTAAATTACTACTTGACGGGCTTGCACTTGGTTGGGGCACTCAGGCATTAGCCCCCACAGTCTCAACCGACCTGCAAAACAAGACCGTTAAACACGGCAACAAGTAAAAGAAAAAGCCGCTCTATAATGGGCGGCTTACTTTTTATCTTACTATGAAACTTTGTTTTAGCGGCTGTATGCCCGGCGCGTGTACCTGGTAGTAATAGCTACCCGGTGCCATATCGCCCCGTTGTATCAGCACATCATTAAACTGGTCTGTAACTGTCATTTGCTTTACCAATACGCCATTTACTGCATATATTGACAGTGTGCCGGTATGTACGCCATCGGGCAGCGTGTATGTGATCGTAGCAGCGTTATCTACTGGATTTGGGTAAATGCCTGTTTGCCCTTGCTCTTTAGCTTCAGGTTTTAAGCCAGTGTATTTACCTTGTAAGTGGTAAATATCAGTACCCCCACCGTTGTATTTTGATATGATTAGGGTGGCTTTATTGTCTATGTTCTTTACCTCATAAACAAGCATGTTTTCAAATCTTTGCAACTCTTGGCCGTCCTCGTTATAGATATAGCCAGTGTTCCCCCCGGTGCCTAAAATGGAAAACATAAACTCAACCTTGCTATCAGTGTTAAAAACGTTGGTCGAAATGTAAGGATAGCCGCTAATGTTTTTGGGCGCTCCGTTAATAGCAACTTTCTTATATAGCGTGTGATCGGTATTGTAAATAATCACTTGCCCGTTATCGTATTGCCAATATTTATAACCTTCCCCCCCGGTATTATCTGCTAAAACAGGCGCGTTATAGCTCTTTACCAATGTTGCCACCTGGGCGCGGGTGCTGATGCAGGCCAGGATAAGCCCGGATATAAAAAATAGTTTCTTCATTATCGTATGGTTTGGGATTGCTAAGGTATAAACATTTTAATATTTTAAATACCGTTTAAAAACGGGGCGGGGGAAGTTGCCCCTATTCTGGCCGCGCCCTGTCTTGTGGCAGAAGTATTACAATTGTCCGATACGGGCAGGAATGGGGCAAGGAATAGCAGGAAACGGCATTTTTATCACGGCAGGCAATCAGCATATTAATTTTGCGTTAGTAGTTTGCAGATACGGTGCAATTATATGACGAACCTTTGACACAAAGGGGGTGTACTAAAAGCCCCAAAAGGTTACGCATAACTATTTTTGATTTTATTATTATATAAATCCTGAGCCTATTAACTTGCTTTTTTGAAAGGTAGCTGTATATTTGTCACCATAGAACATACTCGCATAGCCGCAAAACGGCTGTATCTCGGAATGGTTTTTGTGATATATAGATTGCAAAATGTGCTGATAGGTCGGGTGAAAATTAACCCATGATAGGAGATAAAAATTATGAACATTATTAAAACAGACGGCAACGACAAGGTGCTGGAATTAACCCTTAGTGTACTTGTGTTTCAGCAAGGGGATTTCTACGTCGCTTATTGTCCATCTTTGGAGCTATCATCTTACGGCGAAACCGTTCAGGATGCAAAAGAGGCTTTTGATGAGGCGATGAATTCCTACATTGAAGATTGCCACGCTAACGGTACGCTTCAACAGGATTTGGTCCAGCATGGCTGGAAGTTAAACATTATGAACCAAGCTCACGCTGAGCCACCCCCAATGATCAATCTTGATATCCCATCCGGTTTGCTGCGTACCCAGTACAATGAGACACGCCGGGTAGCTGTATGCTAATAGTCTATGGGTGTAAAACAAATCCCTTTATATAGATTCGTCAAATGGCTGGAATGGCACGGGCTCGAATACCAACGTACTAAAGATAGCCACGACCATTACAACTATCCCGAAAGGCATCCTAAACGTCTTTTGCGTACAGTAACTGTACGGACCAAGTATAAAGACATTCCTATCCTGCATATCCATACCAATCTAAAAACGATGGGTATTTCAAAGGAGCAATTCGAGCAAGAGATAAAAGGCTTTTAACAGACATAGAAAGCCGCAGGGCGATACCATGCGGCTTTCTTTTATTGCTATGACTAAATTTTATCTATGCTGCCGTTGCTTGCTATTGCAATGCAGTGCTGACAGGTAGGGCAAGCGGGTATATTTCTACTGCCTGAGTGCGGTTTTTAGCTTGCAGGTAGTCCCGGTGTACCTGTAATGCCCATAAGCTCAACCTTGCATTAAAAGCGGCTTGTATGGCTATTTGCTTTTGCATTTGATGAGAAATTGAATAGTGAAAGAATATGGTTTGATATCAGCAGGGGTTATTCATCCCCCCCCTGTTTGTTATCATTATCGGCGATTATATGCGCCTTGCCTTCATCTATCGCCTTATCTATCTCCACCCTGCAATAATTGTACAATGCTGTGGTCATTTCAGTTAAAGCCCTGCATTTGATGGCGTCGCCCCCATTAGGTATGCCGTCTTTGGCTTTAACCACAAGCAACCAATGCTTGATAATCCTGTTTATCTCTTTAATTGCTTCAATGTCACTGGCACCGTTATCCATGAATGAGAACCGGACGGCCGTATATATATCGTGTGCCTCATCATTTGTGAGTGGCAGGCTCCGGGACGCGGGAAAGGATTTAGAAAGCAGTATGCCCCCCAATGTTGCAAGTGCTGTAATAGCCTTATATATTAGCTCTTTACCAGCAGTAGTGTAATCGTGGGGGTACATTTCTTTGTGCAGAAAGCAATTTTTCAATAGCTCATCCCGATGATACGTTGTGAAGCTATGCATATGGTAGAAACCCTTTAGAATGAGTAATATTTCCTTATTGAGTTTCCCTTTCTTCATTAATATGCCGTCCCCTAAGTGGATGTTAGGCTTTATTGGGGGTACTTGGTGTTGCCTTTTGGCTCTTTCCACCTTTTTGCGCGGGACTGGCTTAAAGTTCTTACGTTCTGTTGCCATTGATACCGTTTTTTGACGGTTGTTTGTTGCTGGAGTTGTTTTTACCTTTGCCATAGCAATTGTTTTTATTGGTTTAAGAATGATTGTAAAGCCCCCTGTGTCTTTGGTCGGAACAGGGGGCAACTTTTATTTAGCTTAGTTGAGTGTTCTTTCTGAATGCCTGAGCAATACGGAGCGAAGCGGTTAGCCCCTGGTATGGGATACGGCCAGTCTTTTGGTTTACGTAGAACGTAAGGGCGCTTACGAATTTCTTACCCTTGTAGTTATCAATGTACCACATGCCGAAGTTTGGCACTGCCATTTCATCCTCTACAAATTCTTTAAAGGCATTGTAGTTTACTGTAATGCGGGTTAGTGCCTTACGCATTGGGAAGCGTGAATCTGTGCAGTATGCGTATAGCTGGCCCGATACTGTACCCGGCGCAAACGATACTACATTTAATAATCCTTTGCCGTTGTTGTTACTGTTAGTTGTTGTCATTGCTAAGTGTTTTTATTTACTTCGTTTACTACTATGGAGTAAAGGTAGTAAAATATTCAATCGCACAAGCGTTTTTAAACCCATTAACAAAACTTTTACAATCTATTTGTATGTGGTTGATTTGCAACAGACTAATAATTTAGTGTAGTATGCGTAGTAAAATGTACATTTGTAACATAAATAACAAAGTATTCAATAGGAGTAAATTATTATTATGCCAGCTAACGAGACAAAAACATCGTTCTTCATTGATAAAGAACTATTACGCAAAGCCAAGTTTATAGCATGGTTTGAACGTCGGGCAGAAAAGACGGTTTATAATGATGCGGTAGGCGAGTACGTTGCAAAATGGGAGTCTGAAAACAAGGCAATAACCGAAAAGCGCCTACAGGAAATGGAGGGCAAACAGTAAGCCTATGAGATCAAACACCTTGCTAAAGAAACTACTGGAGCATAACACCGTAGCCCTTGTAATGGACCGGGGGAAATACGACCTTATAGTGACCAACCGGGACACAGGTAATGCCCACGTAGTTACAGCATGGACACTCAGCCAGGCATACACCAAAGCATATAAGGACACAAGGCGAATAAGTAAAGACCTCAATTTTTAACATGCAGTACCCTTTCTATACCGTCTATGCACTGGCTATATTCACCGATAAGCCGCCGTTTAGGTCGATGCAGGCATTTACAGCAGATAACGCCCGCGAAGCCCGTAAACAGGCCATAAGCCATGCACAGAGCCTTACTGATGTGATAATACAAGACTACGGCAAGGCGGGCAACCTTATGAGCTGGGCAGTAGTGGCCGATATCAACCTGGGTTTAGATCAGGCATACTATGTCTACCAGCAGGGCGGGCTAAACGATAGCGGAGCCATGCAGTTACTTGCCAAAGAATACCCGACCAATAGCCCCGACATATTGCAAGGTTGGGCAAAAGAATACGAGTACTACAACCAGCAGGGCCAGGGGCAAGACTTCGGGACCATGGACGAAGACGGCACCACATACAAGGTTCTGCCGGAAGTGATCGAACAACTAAACGCAAACAATGGAACATATTGAGCCGATTTTAACCGTATTAGTAGATAGTTACGGCTTTGAAGCCTCGGCGCAATGCACAAGCGCCCGCTGTGTTGTCAGTTTTGAAGATTTCCACGTAAATGAGCAACTATTTAATATTGTTACCCGTTTGCGCTTGGTTGATAGTTCAGATGATGTAACCGTATATGCCAGCTTCGCTATAGAGGCTAAAGCCGACATGCAAAGCAAAATAGACCTACGCGACAAGGATTTTGCAATATTCCTACTACACACCGCTAAACTATCTATTTGCCACATAGAATACTTATACGGAGAATACACCCATCCAAACACTAAAGCGCCCTGGCCGCTTATCGATACACCCATAACCTCGGCAGCGCTATATAAAAGCCTATATAATGCGAACCCGAAAATATACCCGCTGCAATTCGATGAATCAGGAGCTATAAAAATTAACTAATGGGCAGGAAAGGGACAGGCGCGGTAGCGGTAGGGGAATGCAACAGGATTTCTATAAAATACCTGCAAAACAACGGGTATTTAATCAAAGGATGTGCGACAAAGGGCAAGTTATCATGGTCCGACAGAAGAACGGGGCAACAAATGGCAGCTATCACTATTTACACCGTCTTTGGCCCCATAGAGAAGTATATCCGGTTGCAATACCTGCATACAGACCCGCACACCGGCGAAGCCCGAGTAATGGATTATACCATACAAATCATAGAGCAGCCGTCGAACCTCGGGAAAGGCAGCGTGTTATATTTCCAATGCCCTACCACCTGGAGGCGGTGCCGGGTTTTATATGATGCTTACCATAGCCCAATGTTCCAATGCAGGCAGGCATTTAAGCAACGGATATATTATCCTGCCCAGCAAGCCAGTAAGCTATTAAGGCCATTAGAAAGCTATTTAGCAGTATGCGACAGGCTAAAGCAGCTTACCGGGTATAGCCGGAACGCATACACCTATGATGGCAAGGTAACAGCGAGAGCGGCAAAACTGGCAGAGCTTCAGTATAAACATGATTACCTGAATAAGGAGCGGTGGAAGTACACCACAACACGCGCCCCTTATAAGCACCTGTTACCAAAGCCACTGAAAAAAGGCAGTACAGTACAGGCAGCAATTTTGAAAGATCCCGCTAACCGTCTCGCCCTTTATTGCTACGTAAGCCCGGACTGAATCGTGTAATCCTTAGTAATTTAGGTTTCCCAATACTCCAAAGAAAAAAGTGAGGTATGCCAAAGGTTTTAACAGGTGCAAAAACAGTCGAACAACTGCCAAAGCTGGAGCTAAGGAAACTTATTGATATAGGCCTTATTAAGCCGGGGTATGTGTCCGATTGGGCACAGATAGACTGGAGCGGTCGGGAAGACCTTAGCGCACAATTAATGGCATGTTGGCAGGATAACGATTTATACATTCGGTTGAAGTACAGTATTGCCGGGCAGCTGTACGGCGTGACAATAAACATAGATCGTAAGCCGTCAAACCTGGGTAAAGGCCATACGCTTTGCTTTATATGCCCTATTACCGGCAAAAGGTGCAGAACACTATACATGGCTTATGGGTCGTCAGAATGGGCACACAGAGAGGCGTACAGTAAAAGGATTTACTACCGGGGCCAAATAAGCCCACCGAGATATAAGGCTATGTACAGCAGAGCGGGCACAGAGCAGCGTATTAAAGAGCTTATGAAGCCTGAGCGCCGGGCCTATGCTTATGCGGGACGTATCACAAAAAGAGCGGCGCGGCTATTCCAGTTGCAGGAAAGGTACACCCAGCTTTGCAATATTGAATGGGATATGTCGAAAGGTCGGCCAAACATTACCAACCTGGTAACGCGGCAGAATATAGCCGGGCTGCCTACCTGTTTTTTTAACCCAGCTGCATACAGCATGACAAAGCGGGAGGATTTTTACAGCTACGAAATGACAATGCCTCGGCATGAGCTGCGACGGTTAGAACAAAACAGGCTGCAATTACAGTATGCAGCTATGCTTATGCCTCGATAATAGCGAATAAAATAGGGATAAATAGGGGGGCGGTATTTCGCTGTTTCCTGTTTATCCGTGATTTTTAGATTAGTCTAAAAACAGCAGGCAAAGAGTTTACCCACCCGGTAAAATAAGCCGCCGAAGACTTTTTGGGGGTCACTACGCGCGCGCGATAGCTGTTACCAGGCCGGGGAAGATTTTGTCACGGTCATTACGCGCGTATAGCGTAAGTATGCCCGAGATATGGCACAAGCATAGCGTAAGCATAAAAACCGATAGCACAAGCATAAAGGGTGCGGTGTTTTGTCGCCCCTTAGTATTGTGAGCTAAAAGCTGCGCGTGTGGTGCGCAGCGGATGGCATTGCCATCGTTTTTTATAGCAATGCTAATAGCAAAATAGCAAACGATAGCAGAGCCATAGTCAACCATAGCACAGCTATACTCTTTGAATTTCGCCCTAAAGGCGAGATTCCAGCCGGTTGATGCGCATCACCTCAAACATGGCGAAAACGCCACCTTTGGAAAGTGGTCGGATTCGACCACTTTAGCGATTATTCATATTCGACGAGCCCTCGCGACAATTCAGCGAGTGTGCATACCTGCTATACCAAATAAGTATATCAGGTTAAGCCCCTTGAGCAAAATAGCCAAGGGGTATGCAAGCCCCTTGAGGTAGATTTGATATGCACTTTCATATGAAGCCCTTTAAAAAAATCTCAGTTGATGTGAAAGCGAAAGCCGCCACAGGAGCGGGTTATAGGGGTGCTGCATACGTTTCATATCATTTTTTGCGGTTTTTTTTCGGTGTATTCCGCTGCATATGATCATACGAAAATCGGCCATTCCTATTTCGCGCTATGTTTTTTTTCTCTCTCTCTTTATTATTATTTATTACTACTACTAAAAAAGTAAAAAAATGATATGAATGATATGCAACATGGTTAAGAATAGCCACAGGCGCGGCTTTAGCTTTCACATCATTTTCAAAATGCTGATGTGCGTTCATATGAAATGGTAAATCGGCAATATCTCGGCCCGTAATGTAAGTACTACCCAACCAGTCGGTGAGTAGTCGGGTACTGTATACCAGGTAGTGGCCGAAAGGGTAACGTTAGGGTACTGAAAGGGTAGGCGCAGCCGTGTAGGTGTTTCTTTTGATGTTGCCCAGTGTTGCTATGATCGGTTGCAATGCCAGCCAGCAGGCGCTATAGGTGTGCCGGTTTGGTGCTGCCGTGTGTTTATGGTTGATTAATCAACCTATTTCAATTGGTGTTTACTTTATAGGATTAGTAACAAATTAGGAACACTTTAGTAACACTGTTACTAATGCCTTAACCTGGTTTAGTGAAGATCAGCAGGTATAAAACGCCCGCGCTTTGTGAGTAGTTTGTGAGTAGCAATAAAAAAAGGATTCCAGAAAAATGCTGAAACCCTTGCCAGTATTGGTGACTTTGTGGAGGCTCGAACTCCAGACCCGCTGATTAAGAGTCAGCTGCTCTACCAACTGAGCTACAAAGTCAAGCCTTATTGGGACTGCAAATTTAAAAGCAATTTCCAAAAAAGCAAAAGCAGCAGCAGGCTATAGTTTCCAGTCTATCAGTTGGTTCACATATTCCTCGCGGAAAGGCGTTTGCACCTTAATGTAGTTGTCTGTATAGCCTTCCATAATGCCGTTCTTTTCAGCGCTTTCGAACAATACCTTGCGGGTTTCGCCGGTATGCTGCGCCGCGAAGTATTGCAGCTTTTGGTACGATAGGTTGCGCAGTGCTTTATTTCTTTCCTGGCGCACGGGTATCGGCACTACGGGCTTCATATCGGCAGCCAGCGTATTGTCCCTTTCAGAGTAGGTGAATACGTGTAAGTAGGAAATGTCGAGGCCATGCAGAAACTCGAATGTGTCTTTGAAATGCTCCTCCGTCTCGCCGGGGAAACCCACGATTACATCAACACCAATGCAGCAGTGTGGTATCAGTTGTTTGATGTAAGCCACGCGCTCTGTATACAGTTCGCGGCGGTAGCGGCGGCGCATCAGGGCCAGTATATCGTTGCTGCCACTTTGCAGTGGTATATGAAAGTGCGGCATAAACTTCTTCGAGCCTGCCACAAATTCTATTATTTCATTCGTCAACAGGTTAGGCTCTATCGACGATATGCGGAACCGCTCTATGCCTTCTTCTGTCTTGTCCAGCTCTTGTATCAGTTCGAAGAATGATTCTTCACGCTTCTTGCCGCCATGGTTGCCCTTGCCAAAGTCGCCCAGGTTGATGCCAGTGAGTACGATCTCTTTAGTGCCCGAAGATGCCAGCTCTTTCACGTTTTGCAGCACACCCCCTATGCTATCGCTGCGGCTATGGCCGCGTGCCAGCGGTATGGTACAGAAGGAGCAGTTGTAGTCGCAGCCGTCCTGTACCTTCAGGAAGGTACGGGTGCGGTCGTTGATAGAGTAGGAGCTGTTGAAGCCATCCACTTCCTCTATTTCGCAGGCATGTATCTTGCCTGTGCTGCCTTTGGTAAGGTCTTGCAGGTGGCGCGAAAGGTTGAACTTCTCTGCTGCGCCCAGCACCAAGTCTACGCCTTCTATTTCCGAGATCTCTTTTGGCTTTAATTGTGCATAGCAGCCTGTTATCACCACCATCGACTCCGGTGCACGGCGCTGTATACGGCGTACCAGCTGGCGACATTCCTTATCGGCGTTCTCCGTTACCGAGCAGGTATTGATCACATATACATCTGCTACGTCTTCAAACTCCTTCTTGGCAAAGCCATCTGCTTCCAGCATGCGGCTGAGGGTGGATGTCTCGGAGTAATTGAGCTTGCAACCGAGTGTATGAAATGCTATAGACTTTCCCTGCGTCATAAAAAAGAAGCGCAAATTTACGCAATATTCTTTTTATGGATAATAGAATAAGTCCTATATTTGCATCAATTTATATATTTATGAAAAAAGCTTATCTCTTTATTGCTGCTGTATCTATGTTCGCTATTGGTTGCGACAAAATAGAAGACCTCGCTAAGATCGAAAAGGACCTCGATTTTACTCAAACCGTTGATGTTCCGGGCTTGCCAAACGGAGCAGATTCTCTGGCGCAAGGCCAAGTAGTAAGAGGTGACTTTCCTATCATGGCCATTGAAACCAAATCTAAAGAGTTTTTGGAAGGTGAAGGTTCTGCAGCCAATCCTGATGCTGTGGAGCACGTAAAGCTGAGCAAATTCAAAGCCAGCGTACTGATGCCTGCTAACGGCGATTTTGACTATGTTGACTCTATATATGTATTCCTGTCTGCTAAAGGGTTGTCCGAAATAAAGATCGCCAGCAAAACTTCTGTAGCAAAAGGTTCTAAGTCTATAGATTTTGATTGCAACTCTGACAACCTGAAAGAGTACTTCCTTAAAGATACTATGTACGTTCGTATGGGCGGTAAGTTTGTAGGCGCTCCTGATTCAGGTAGCCGTCTGGAGATTAAGCCAACCTTCAACGTAAAAGCCAACCTGCTGAAAGCAGCTAAGTAAGGTTAATTGTCACTTTATATAGAAAGCCTCTGTAGTTGTACAGAGGCTTTTTTTTGCTTGAATAAGTTGTTAAGTTAATCACGCAAGAATTTCGGTCCTTTGCTCTATGAGAATCAATCCATAAAATAAGTCATCTTCAGCGTCACCTTCTTGTCCTCGCCATTGTGCGCGAAGGAGGCGTCTTTAAAACTGGGTGGGCCCATGGTGCCTTTTGCATCGTTCGAGAAGCCGTAGCCTTCTTTCGGCATATGCAGTATGTTGAAGTCCATCTTCACATTGTCATTCTCGTCGTGCATGGTAGCTATGGCATAGTTACCGGCAGGCATATTGTCGAAGGTCGCAGTTGCTTTACCATTCTGTATACTCACCTTAGTTTTGCCGGCAGCAGTCTTGGCGCCTTTCTCCGGGAAGCCGTCAGCTTTGTCGTACAGCGTTATCAGCACATGGCCTTTAGCATTGCGCAGGTTTGTTATTTCTACGGTGATGCTGCCTTTGGCCGAGGCTATAAATGATGTAAGCAGTAAGCCTGCTGTAACTAATGTGCTGAAAAGCCTGTTTCTCATGTCTGTTGAATCTCGTATTTATCCGTTGCTAAGTTCGCAGAAAAGATTTGATTTCTTTGGCGGCCGCACGCAAAAAGGGCAGGGTAGGCAGCGAGCTGATGATCTGCACTTCTTCCTGCGGTGTACTGCTGTTGTCGAGGAAACGAAGCAGGCGTTGCGGATTATCGGTGTTAAATAGTTTTCCGAATATCTCGTCGGGCGGTACACGGCCTTCCGACAGTACGCGCAGCAATACCGTATCGTAAAACAGGAAGCGGCTATTGGCTGTTTGTGCCAGATATGGGTCGCCCGTAGCAACAAGCCTGTCCACAAGCTTCTGCGTATGCTCCTGTATAAATTTGAACGTGTATCCGCTTGATGGTTTAGTCTGTCCGCCGGCAGTACCTATGTTGATGATGCGGCCATCAACCGATTTGAAGTTATGGTTGGTCATTGGTATTACACCATATTCTTCGGCGGTAATGCCATAGCCCACACCAGGGTAGTAGTCCTTTATGTATTTCCACAGCACATCATCGTATTCATCCGACGACAGCGTCTGTTTCGAGAATAGTGTGTATTCTATCATGGCCTTGTTGCCTGCCAATGGCAGCACATACACAAAGCCTGCACCTTCCTGCTGCGGCACCCGGAAGTCCATCAATGTAGCGGCGTCGGTGCCAAAGCAGATACGGTCGGTTTCGATGATCCAGCCTTTGAAATGCTGTAGCAGATAATGTCGTCCATCCTGTTTGGGCAGTATATCGGGCATAATGCTGCTGAACACGTAGTCGGCCGTATAAGTATCGCCCGATGCGGTGATGCTAGCCTTCGTTTTGTCGGTGCTTATGTCGGTGATGGTGCTGTACATCATATCGATGTTCGGCTGGTTCGTCACCACCTTGAAGCAATGATTGTAAAAGTCGATACCGCGTATCATTTTATAGCGATAAGGGTCGATCTTCAGGAATGATGACCGCTCGTTGGTATGCACGTACAATCTGTCCCACTGGCGGTACACCACCGACTCAAAGATATCCGGCTCCTGTTCCCAGAAGCACCAGGTACGGTCGTTCGTAAATTTGGGTTCTTTGTCAACAATGAGTATGCGCTTGTCGGCCAGTTTGCCCGAAGCTATCATGCGCATCAGCAGGCTGAAACCTGCACATCCGGTGCCTGCTATTATGTAGTCGTATTGGTTCATTACCTTGCCTGCAGATGGTTTGAGTTACGTTCTTTATCGCGCTGTACTTTCTCCCAGTACTTACGTGCTACATAAAGCATACCAAAGGATTCGCCTTCTTCTTTGCTCAGGTGCTTGTGGTGCATTTTATGCGCCCAGCGTATGGCGCGGATGTAGGTATTATTACTACGCGTAAACCATTTGAAACGCTGATGTATGATGACATCGTGCACCAGGAAATAAGCCATACCGTAGACGAGTATACCGATCGCTACTGCATTCATCCAGGCCACGCCGCCCGTAAAACCGAACCAGAATAACAGCATACAGGGCACGGCGAAGATTAGAAAAAAAGCATCGTTCTTTTCAAAAAAGCCCGGCTCTTTCTGGTGATGGTCGCGGTGCAGGTACCAGAGAAAACCGTGCATCACGTATTTATGCGCCAGCCATGCTACACCCTCCATTGCGCAAAAGGTGAGCGCGATCAATAATATGTACCAGAGATAGGTCATCGATATGTATTCCGTTTATACAGCCGTCGCTTCGGCTGCGTTTAATTTGTAAACAATTTCACCCAGTTTTTGTTCGATAGATTGAACAGAATCTTTGATTTTTTCGCGCAGATCGTTACATCTTCCACTCTGTTTCCGGTCTATCCATGCGGCAATGATAGCCATATAGTTATCAATACCCGCTACATCATCCAGCGACAGGCCGGCGCCTATTCGCTCAACGGCATCTACGTTCCACTCCTGTTCGAAATGTGTCGTCTTGCATAATAGCGGTACGCCATGCGTAAGTGACTGATATATAGTGCCATTGCCGCCGTGGCATATGGCCAGGTCGGTATGGGGGAAGACGTCGTGCACGTTTACAAAGCCTGCATTGATGATATGCGATGCGTTTAGTACAGCATCTGGATCGCCTGCTGTAATGATGTTGTACCGGGCAAGCCGGGCATCGTTCAGGAACGAAACGCCTCGCCAATCGCCCGTGCTACCCATGCTTACGTAGATGGTTTTTTTAGCGGGATCGAGGCGGTTTAGTATGTCTTTGGAAGATGTATGGTCATCGTATATCAGCGGTGCCAGTAAGGTGTAGTTATCCGGCAGGTTTTCCTTTTGCGGAAAAAGTTCTTCCAGGTCGCACAGCAGGTTGTGGTCGCCTTCCATTTCCTCCAGGTAGGTATGGCGTAGGCTTAGCTTATATTTCCGGCGCAGTTGGCGGAATGGTTCATGCACCTTCCGGAACGTAAAAGACTCGCCTGCGTTGGTAGCCACCTGCCGTATAGCCGCCGGCATCAGCGACATCAACGGATATATGCTATGCGTGCGTGACAAGCTACGGGTACCTGCGTAGTACTGGCTCATATAGCCGTTCATAAGCGATATGTAGGGCACTTCTGCCATCTCAGTAGCCATGCGCAGGGTAGGGCAGGCATCACCCAGCACTGCTGCGGGCTTGTATGCTTTTATGGCTGCTGCCTGGCTGATGAGGACATCCTCCAAGTCTTCCTCTGCCAGCCACGAAAAGTCGAAACGGCGTACTTTTTTCAAGACTTCAGCCTCATTCAACGATGTGCAATGAAACGAACCAAAACCTTCTTTTTCGATGAATTTGTCGTATGCTTTATGGCTTGCAAAGATGACGGTATAGTATGGCTTTAGGTACCTGGCCAATGCTATGCACCTTAGGTAATGCGCCAGATAGCCAAAAGGAAAAACCATGAGTACGGGTTTCTCACTGAGCATAATATTGCCTTCACTATCGCGGATGATCTTCATTGTTTATCGGTATAGAAGTGGTGATGAGTTGACTATTACTCGCAAAAACATAAAAAGCCTGCCACGTATATGTCCACTTCCGTTACAATGTATTGCCGTATAGCTATCTAAGCTATTCTATATCAGGTGCTTTTGCTAGTATAAGCATACGCAGCTTCTGCGAATTTCTGCCATTCGGTTATGTGCGCAAACGGTACTTGTACCCATTCCTTCATCGCCCGGCCTTTTCCCGATGGGTCGAACAGCTTTGCGCCTTCCAATTTTAAGGCAATTGCATGTATATCGCCCGTAAGCTTAAATACCATACAGCCCTGAAAAAAGCAAACGAAGGCTTTGCCATTTATCTTGAAACATGGCTTTCCAAACATCTGGCTTTCAACCGCCTCGGGCAGGCTGCCGGCGGTTTCTTTATAAAGTGTCTCTTCTTTGCTCATAGCTAATAATGTAAAATAGAAAAGCAAGGGCGATAAACCCTTGCTTTCACACACAGCTAATTATGAATCAGCTTATTTCTTTGCTTTAGATCCTGCGATCTTCTCAGCAAACTCTTTACCAGCTTTGAACTTTGGTGTTTTGCTTGCTTTGATCTTGATCGTTTCGCCGGTTTGCGGGTTGCGGCCGTTACGCGCTGCACGCTGTGCAACTGAGAATGTACCGAAACCTACCAGGGTAACTTTATCACCTTTTTTCAGGCTGGTCATTACTGCGCCGGTGAAAGCATCCAGTGCGCTATTTGCCTGTACTTTGCTAAGACCCGCGTCTTTAGAGATCTGTTCGATGAGTTCTGCTTTGTTCATAATATCGATGATTTGTGTTGTGAATAGACTGCGATAATACAAAAGTAAATTGATTTTCAAAATGCAATTCTACTCTAACCCCTTTATTGATAGGTATTTGCGGGGAAAACCGCGCTTAAAGCAGGGGAAAACTTTTTTTGTTTTATGATATTAAATTACCATCTGCCCTAAATGGGAAAGTTTCTTGTTATAGTTAGGTATATTGGCAAGCCGTTAGCCCAAGCCCCTCCCCGAAATGCGCGTATTCAAATCAGCTGCCTTTATTAAAGTAACCGAATTGCTGCCGGTATTCATCATTGTGGCGGGCATTATACTGCGCATTGTGGTGTACCTGCAAAACAGGTGTCTTATAATAGACGAAGCCAACATCGCGCGTAATATATATGAGCGGGGCTACACAGCACTGGCTATGCCACTTAACTATGAGCAATATGCGCCGCCTATATTTCTATGGATGCTGAAGGCTTGTACGCAGTTTTTTGGGTATAGCGAGTACGTTTTTCGGTTGGTGCCTTTTTTCAGTGCTTCGGTTAGTTTATTGCTGCTTTACGATCTGCTGAAGCATTTCATCCGCAGGTCATCCATGTGGCATGTGCTGTTCCTGATGGCATCGGGGGCGATATACATAAGATATGCTACTGAGGTAAAGCAATATAGTACCGATATGATGGTGGCGCTGGTGTTGATACGCCTGGCCATAGGCCGCATTATGCCTGCTGGAAGGCAGGCAGGGTTTATTGCAAAATGGGCATTTGGTGGTTCACTGGCCATATGGCTGTCTATGCCGTCGGTGTTTGTGTTGGTTGCGGTGGCAGGCTACTATGCCTATGATATTGTCCGATCAAAACGATATGAAGACTTGCGGAGCCTCATACTCATCTGCGCCATATGGGCTGCGCAGTTTCTTATATATTATTGCATTATTTTAAAGCCCCAGATACATTCTGACTACCTCCAAAACTGGCACCAGGGCTACTTTCTGAACCTTCTGCCATTAACCGCCGCCAACTGGGAGAACAACTGGATAGTGGGCATACGTGTATTGGAAAATGCCGGCGGCCATTGGGCGCTTTCGGTTATATTTCACCTGCTGATGATGGGTATTGGAGCTGCCTGGCTGTTGAAGAAAGATACTGCCAAAGCGATACTGATATTAACGCCTATTGTGCTGGTTTACATAGCAGCTGCTATGCATCAATATACACTGATACCGCGTGTAATGCTCTTTTCAATGCCGCTGATGCTGGTGTTAATAGCTAAAGGAATAGACACAATACTGCGCAGAGGTATATTGCTGCTCAATTTTGCTGTTGTTATTGTATCGGTTATCTGTATCGTCAATTTCAATCGTTTCGACCTCTATACGCATAAGATGGAGAATGAGGAAATGACGCTGAGTATGGACTATCTGCAACAAAATCATATAAATGCATCGCAATTATACGTGCATGATATAGCTGCACCTGCCTATATATACTACACTAATATTCATCCACAAAAAGAGAAGCACACCTCTTTAGCAGGCGCAACTATAATGAAATGGGATACGGATTACAGCGCTTTGTCGGCGTCGGCAGGGGATACTTCGGCATTTCTGCATAGCTACGTCAGTAACCCCGACCAGTATAATGCGCTGATGGACAGGATGAATGAGCGCCATCAATTGCAGTCAAGGTTCGACTCGTTAAATACGCATGTAATGATCTATACCAGAAAATAACTGTTTGGCATCTCGTCCGGGTTAATTTGGTTAGTAGTTATATAGTCACGCCAGAATTTCTCGGGCACGAATGTTTTGCATTTCAGGTATCCTTTCAAGCAAAAAAAGATAAGCACAATGGAAAACCTGAAAAACAAAAGAGTAGCTATGCTTACGGAGCATGGCTTTGAACAAAGCGAGCTGACAGACCCAAAGAAAGCGTTGGAAGAAGCCGGTGCAACGGTCCACATCATTTCGCCACAAAAAGGGAAAGTGAAAGCCTGGGACAAAACGGACTGGGGCATAGAACTGGTGGTGGACAAAACAATAGATGAAGTACATGCCGAAGAATACGACGCATTGGTATTGCCCGGTGGCGTTATGAACCCTGATAAGCTGCGTGGCAACAAGAAAGCAGTAGCATTCGCTCGTGAGTTTATGTATAACGATAAGCCGGTTGCTGCTATATGCCACGGCCCGCAAACACTGATAGAAACAGGTATGCTGCAAGGCCGCACCATGACATCGTACCCGTCGTTACATACCGACCTGAAAAACGCCGGTGCAAGCTGGGTAGATAAGGAAGTGGTAGTAGATGGCAACCTGATAACCAGCCGCAAGCCGGATGATATCCCCGCTTTCAATAAAGCAATAATAGAGGCACTAGCCGGCGTTGCTGCTTCTTAGTAATACAAGTTTAAAAATATAAATCATGCAATAAGCCATTCATTAGTAATGGCTTATTGCTTATAAACGACCACAACCATGCAAACGATTGTACTTTGGAAGGGTATTGATTACAACTCGCTGGAGCATTGCAAGGTGCTGGAGCAGGAGGACGGCGCCGAGATCACTTCGGTGATAGTAGGAAGCAGCGGGCGACGTACATACCGCATAGACTACCGTGTACGTACCAACCATAACTGGCAGATGCTGCATGCAGAGTTAAAGGCAGTAATAGATGGTGCAGAGCAAACCTACGTGATGAGCACCGATGGGGTAGGCGACTGGATGATGAACGGCAGGGCGATGCCAGAATTTGCCGGATGTACGGATATAGATATACCGCTGACACCCTTTACCAATACCCTGCCCATCAGGCGGCTGAAGCTGGCCGTGGCTAAAGAGGCCGAAGTGCAGGTAGTGTATTTTGATCTGATGGAGGGCAGCATCAGGCCTGTGCAGCAGCGCTATATGCGGATGTCGGAACATGTGTATCACTATGAGAATATTCCAAATGATTTTGAGGCCGATATCAAAGTAGATGATCATGGGTTGGTAGTTGATTATCCTTCGTTGTTCGTAAGAGGCGTTTGATTGTTATTTTAGTTGCAGGCCTATCTTAAACTACTAGCTTTGGTGCAATGAAACAGATCAGGGTTATCATTACAGGCGCCACAGGCATGGTAGGCGAGGGCGTACTGCTCGAATGCCTTAACGATCCGCGTGTATCTGCAGTACTGAGCGTAAGCAGAAAGCCGGGTGGTAAATCCCACCCAAAGCTGAAAGAGTACATCGTCCCGGATTTTCTGGCACTGAAAGAAGACGACGAAAACCTTGCAGGCTACGATGCTTGCTTCTTCTGTGCCGGGGTAAGCAGCATAGGCATGGACGAAGATAAGTACACACGCCTCACCTACGATACAACCATACACTTTGCACAGGTAGTGGCCGCACAGAATAGGGCCATGGTCTTTACCTATGTAAGCGGTGCAGGTACTGATAGTACAGAAAAAGGCCGCAGCATGTGGGCACGCGTAAAGGGCCGTACCGAAAATAAACTCACCACTCTGCCATTCAAAAAAGCCTACAATTTCCGTCCTGCTATGATAAAGCCTATGCAGCAACAGCAGTACGTATTGAAGGCGTATAAGTATTTCGGCTGGATGTACCCTATAATGCACACGCTGTTTCCTAATACTGCCAGTACTGTAACCGAGATAGCCAGGGCTATGATATACTGCGCTACTACCAGCACCCAAAAGCAAATAATAGAGGTAAGTGATATACACAGGCTGGCAGCAAAGAGCTAGCCCATATAGAGCGACGGCACAGCGCCGATACTATTGCCATTTGAAGGTGAGCGTACCCATTGTTCAGCCTTTGCTTAAGCCCAGACTTTGCCAAGGTAAAACTGCTTATCAACTGACTTGTGACATTGGTCTTGCTCGTTGGTTTATGTGGTACTTCCGGCAGGAACTCAGGCACATTAGCAACTTCGGTGGCGTTGCAATAGTGCATACTGTTTCTTGACTGGACAGGTTTTCTATCTACTGTTTGCTGGTTTACGAGATTGCCTGGCCGCGGTTTGTTGTCGTCTGTGTGGCTGTTGATAGTTATCGTCTGGACTGGTTGTATTGCTTTCACAGACTTTTTTCGTGGCTTCATATATTCGATGGCTGATACCAGGAAGCCACCTTTTACATTGAACAAGTCGTATTGCTCGATGAGTTCGCGGAGCAGAACAGAAAATTCCATAAACGGAACGCCCGTAAGTGCAGCCAGGCGTTTTGCCATCTTATCGCTGTACTCGATTCGCATATCTTCTTTCCGGTACATGATCTCTACGATCATCCAATAAGTGCCATAGCCCAATGCGCCATGGTCGCTTATAAGGGTCGCTATTCTTTCGTCGCTACGGAGCCCGGCCGGTTGTCTGAAGTTGATTGTCTTTGCCATTGTTGATAAGGGTTTTGTGCAAAGATGGAGGAGGCATTTCTAGCGTCGCGCTTTGCACACCCCCTTTTTTACGTGCAAGGTCTTATTGCCAGGCGTATATTTGAACAGTAAATGTTACAGTAGTGAGTACGCAGCATGATTTGGTAGATAAGGGTTTTAATATAGTGAATGATATATACACGCCTGCCGAAATACAACAGATAATCGACGCAATAGAGCGTGCAGATACCAGCCAACCCACGTTTCGAAAATCGGCCGACCTATTTGCTGTAAGGCAGTTCCTAAAAGGTGTACCGGGCGTTGCTGGTCATATTTTCACTGATCGTTTTAAAGCGCTTGTTTCAGCAGTTGCAGGTGATGATTATTTTTTAGTAAAGAGCATATACTTTGATAAGCCAGAAGCCTCTAACTGGTTTGTAGCCTGGCATCAGGACCTGACCATATCTGTGGATAAGCGTATGGAAGTAAGCGGCTACGGCCCATGGACCGTAAAGCAGAACCAATATGCCGTTCAACCACCGCAAGACATACTTGATAATATACTGACAATAAGAATACATCTGGATGATACTAATGAGGATAACGGCGCGCTGAGGGTGCTGGATGGCTCGCACAGAAATGGAATAATAAGGCCGGAGCAGGTGGATAAGCAAGCAGCGACAGAGACAGTCTGTAATGTGTCCGCAAGTGGTGTTATGCTGATGAAGCCGCTATTGATGCATAGCTCGGGCAGGACAGTGAACAAGAACAGGAGGCGTGTGATACATCTTGAGCTATCGAACAAAGAGCTGCCTAAAGGGCTACAATGGGCAGAACGTCTTACTATAGTTTAAACTCTATTCCGCCGCTCTGCGAAATACCTTATAGCTGAGGCCAATACCTGCGTACCATAAATATGGTTTTGTAATGGCGTAATGGCTTTCTGTTTGCCCGGGAGTCAGCTCTATAGACGCCTGGCCTTCGGTAGCGGCAGACTGCCTGAAATCAATAGCTGCGTTTATATTTAGTGATAAGTTGCCGACAATCTTCTTTTCTAAAGCTGCATCGAAGCCCCAATGCCAGGTGGTATAGCTGGCAAATGCATTCCACCTAATGCTGTAGTCCGCAAATGGGTCGGCATCGCCTGCCTTTATGGAGCCGGTCGTCTGATTGGCCATCGAAAATGAATTGTATATGAGGGAAGGGCCGAGGCGTAGTTGATAACCCGGGCGCGTGTACGCAAACTGTACCGGAAAACGCAGCTGGAAAGCAGATTGGTATGAGCTTCCGCTGATGCCCTCACCATTGTCATAATGATCAAAATAGAGTCCCTGGCGGGTCTGGGTAGCCAGGGCAGTCACAGAGATGCCCCAAGGCTGTGACAGTGCATGGTAGAATCCAATACTGATATATGCATTGGGTTTGGCAACGGTACGGTAGTTTTCACCGATGAAACTATTGGGATTTCGGTAAGTGAATGGGTGCCTCACACCTATATCGGCTTTAAACGAATACAGATCGACAGGGAGCGTAAAGCCGCGTGGCGTCTTACGCGTGGTAGGGCAGCGCTGGTCCTTACGTTTTTGCGCAAAGCCAGAGTGGCACGCAAATGCTAATATCCATATCAACACATACTTCATCGGGCATATAACGGAATGCCGGATGATTAATTGTGCAGATATGAAGTTTGCAGTGCAACGTGTTTATGGAAAGAAATGCTTACTTAGATCCGTGTCGTGTGGCAGTATAGCTTTTGAAAGCTACTCATTTAAGCATCATCGTTTTTGCTCTTGTCGATGATATTTGTATTATGCCTCAAATTCATTCCGTAGGTATAGTTGGTCGATATAATAACGTCATTACAATCAAAATGTTTGATAATGCCGGAGTCTTGCAATGCCACTACCCAGCATGTGTTTTGGTGCATGCCATAGTCGATGATAAAAAGTGTCTGTCCCCGGCCTAGCGGTGTCTCTACCATAATGGTAGGATTGAGCTGTAGTATCATACAAATGCATATTTTAAAACTTATGCCAGAGTATGCTTTTGATTAATAAAGTCTTATTGGTTAAGCCTTTTGCTTAAACAGGGTGAAACTGCAGCGCGCTACCTGACGGTGAATTTCTCTGACTTGGTTTTTCCGTCTATTGACAAATGCAGCATGTAAATACCGGGCTGCAAATCTGTTAACGGCAAATTATACTTTACGTCAGGCGGCAGATTTTGGCGGCAAATGAGGCGTCCATCAAGCGTAGTAATGGTTACTGCTACCTGTGCCGCCGGCATTTCAGCGAGGGTGAGTTGGAGGCTTCCGGAGCATGGATTTGGATAGAGTGTAAACGTATGGTCATGAACTTCTAACGACGCAACCTTAACGGCCGAGGGCGAGTCGAGCTGGTAGTAGAACTTTGTACTTACGGATGATCCTTCATTGGCCGATATGATCCAATACAGACTATCTATTTTGCGATGATAGCTGGTTGGCATGTGGCTGTTGAAGTTAAACGTGCCACGACTGGCGTCATAAACCTCCTCGGCAATACCCATGTTACTATCAGTAGGGTAGGTGTAGCGGTATCTTCCTAAGATGTCCCAATTGCCACTGGCATTCAGGTTTTCTATTCGCTGCTCCTGTAGCTTATTGTTAGCATCATAAATGTACCTCCAGCGTCTGTCGTATTGAACTATTTTTTGATTGAATAGATAGCGAAATGTGGGAAGCCCGCTACTATACACAAAACTATCGATGTCTTTCAGTTTCGTGGCTCCGGTGGCGTCCTTATACAAATATTTTGATAGCAGGAGGCCGTCCGGTTCCCCAAATGTATAGTCTCTTATAGGTGGGGTTGAGTACATCTTCCACTACTGCTTCATTTGCATTGGGGTAGGTGTACACTACATGGCCGGTCAGGTTAAAGCTTGTGCCGGAGGGCTGGTATATTTTCCTTTCGGTAATTCTGCCGTTCGTATCAAAGTCCTGGGTTATCTTTTGCTGCAATGTTCCGTTCTCTGCCCAGGAATATGTGCTGTCAAACTTCCAGAGCCCGAAGCGAAAATCATAAGTACGATCACCGGAGTAAAAGTACCTGGTAGTGTCCAGGCGTTTATAAGAAATCGGGTTTGCACCTGCGAGGCTGCGTTTTGCGGTAGCCCATAGCCGCAACGTGTCTCCGGTTGGCTTGTTGTGCGAGGTTTGCGCGGTGGCCGGCACTATGCAGAAGACCACACAGCTAAATAAAATAATAAGGGTGGGTTTCATACTCGGTACGCTAGAATGTAAGGTATTGAGAATAATGGTAGCAAATATTGTGCTATTCTTAAGCAGTAGCATTGTCTGGCATACTATGGCGAATGAGGCGGCAATAGGATCAATAACGGAAGTGCTTTACAATGGGCGGCAGAATAGGATCTATGGGGCTTGTTGCAGGCTGCAACAATGCCTTCTACAAAACTAAGCCTAGCGTCATGATTGGGCGGAAGATTATGGCTAGCTGCAGGGGACATTCTTATTATATTTGAACTATGATTACAGCCGGGACTATACTGCTGGTTCGTTTGTCGGTTGCAGATGGTGCTGCATATTATTCGCTATACAAGGCTTTTGAGGCAGCCGGTTATTTTGAAGAGCAGGTGATACTTGCCGGAGAAATTCCCGGGGACTTTGCCCGGCGTATGACCTCGCTTTGTAAAGATATATGGACCATAAGGCTACAGGAAGCGCCGGAGCTTATCATCGGAGATTGCGCCTTACATCATCATAACCCGCAAAACCACTGTATAGAGGCGGGCGGCTCGCTGTTGCCCGACTATCGCGGCAAGGGATATATGAAGGTAGCTTTTGCAATGATGATCTCCTTTGCCCGGCAGCAATACCAGGTACGTACTGTAGTTGCCAAAACTACGGACTCTAACACCAGTGCTATCCGTTTTGCTGAAGGCCTTGGCTTCTGCCAATGTGCTGTCAACGGCTCAGAGGTAGTGTTACGCTATGACGTGGAATGAATGTATCGGTACACACTTTCAGCAAAGCCTTAGTTGAAAACTAAAGCCCGCATCATGATTGGGCGCAAGATTATGGGTAGCTGGGAGACGGGTAGGGACATGAGGCTATTATGCACAAGCCCAAATTAATATTATCTTTGGCTTATCACAGTTATGCATACGTCTATGGACAAGAGGATTCACCACGGAAGGAATATAAAGAAGCTGCGCGAGCTGCAAGACATAAAGCAGGATACCCTGGCGGGCGACCTGGGCGAAGAATGGACGCAGAAGAAAATATCTCAACTGGAGGATAAGGAAGTGATAGATGCCGAACTGCTGCAAAAAGTAGCCGGTGCGCTGAAGATACCTGTAAAAGCTATAGAAAACCTTGAGGACGATGAGGTAATGAATATCATAACCAACACGTTCAACGATAATAGTGTTAGTCATGGCAATATGCCGTGGTACAATCAAGGCAGCTTCAACATAAACACCGGTGAAAAATGGCTGGAAGCCCTCGACAAGATCGAGAAGCTGACCGAGCGCCTCTTGCAGTCAGAACGTGAAAAAGTAGAAATGCTTCAAAAGTCCCTCGAGCTATTACAAAAGGTACTGGAAAATAAATAACTTGAAAAGCCGCCGTGAGGCGGCTTTTTTGTTGCGTTTTCTTTTACATGTACTGGTCGAGGCGTCTCGCTTACTGCCGTCGTCAAGCGGGACGCTTCGACCAGCGCGGCTTGACAGATACAATGCAAACTAGTCAGTGATATCAATCGCTTTTATGATTGTTTCATTGGTATTACCGCTGTTTAAACGAATGTAGTATATACCTGACGGATGAGTATCGTCAATGCGTATCGCTTGCTGTTTGCTTAAAATGGATGCTTTTGCTATTGTTTGCCCCATCATATTGATTACCTCATAGCTCCAGTTGTGGTTATCATTTTCTACTTCTACAGTCAACATTCGCCCTGTAACCGGATTAGGAAATATCTTCACGCCTTGTGCTTTATATGCGTCTCTTACAGACACTGGCTTCAGGCGCGATTGATGAATTGTCAATTTTTTAAGATCAGTGTTGCTATAGGTATTCGTTTTAAACTCAGCTTCTGTAAGTGGATGCATTTCTCCGGCTCTAAAATAGCGTAACGTATAAAATGTGTCCCTCTGTCCCTGTTTCCTGCGGTATAGTGCATTAACCATACCAGGTGTAGCAGCTACTCCTGACACGTATAGACTATCAATTTTGAAAGTCTTGGTCATTACTTGTAACACATTAAATGTGTCACTGACTCCGAACTTATGGTTGGGTACAATCATTTTGCCATAGCCTACCACAGAATCGGTTCTCGATGTATGAACTCTTCTCTCCGCAGGCGCTTTTACTACCGAATGCGGGCTGATAGAAACCGTGAATTTATAAATGGCTTTATAATTGTTTTTCCAGGTGGTGCTGTATGTGGCGGGAAATTTTATTGCTGTGTCGGGTACAGAGAATGCGATGTTCTGATAAGGTGTCCACACACTATCTGTGTTTACACTGGTATTGTATCCAATCCAGGAAACCTCAGGATACATTTCGAGCCCATATTGCATATACCCATACCCTTTAAATGTGCCACAGAGAAGTGCGGGTGCTCCACCTAACCCCATATTATATCCATCCGAGGACGGTTGCACAATAAATGTGGCTTCCGGAAAGCTTAGGTTAGTGTCTGCCTTACCGCCCAAAGTGCCATAATACGGATTGAAATCTGTTTTGCTAAAGTCCCACCAGCCATTTATTACGATGGGTAATGCTGGGACAGTGTTGAGTTTTGCGGCAAGTCTAAAGCTGTCATTGCCGCCGCTCGGATTTGGATATTGATAGCTAGTATTAGTTAGGGTTATCTGTGCTTCTGTGTTTGATGCGTAGAAAAGTGTGAAGGATAGTAAGAAAAGATACTTCATAGGTTTTAGTTTAGGAAACGAATATAATCTAGCAGAATTCTTTAATTGTCAGAAATATGTTGTTTTTGCTTATGCCATTTGCGGTAAAAATGAAGATATCTGTTTGTATTGCTTTCTAAATGGCATCGCAACTATCCACACCTAATCCACACCATCCGTCATTCACACCCCCCCTCCTTGATATTTAAATTTTTTTCACTAATTTTGCACCTTATTTTTTAGATTGGGCATAGTCTATGTCAGATAAATATAAGGAATACAAGCAGTTGAACATGCCCTCCATCGAGCAGGACCTCCTGAAGCGGTGGAAGGATGAGGAGTATTTTAAGAAAAGTGTCACGCAACGTGATGGTGCTGAACCATTCGTATTTTACGAAGGTCCGCCTAGTGCCAATGGTTTGCCCGGCATTCACCACGTTATTTCGCGCACGCTAAAGGACCTCGTGTGTCGCTACAAGACCATGCAGGGCTTCCAAGTGAAGCGTAAGGCGGGTTGGGATACCCATGGCCTGCCCGTAGAGCTGGGTGTAGAGAAGGAACTGGGCATTACCAAAGAAGATATAGGCAAGTCGATAAGCGTAGAAGACTATAATAAGAAGTGCCGCGAAGCGGTAATGCGCTACAAGGACCTTTGGGACGACCTGACCGAGAAAATGGGCTACTGGGTCGACCTCGATGATCCGTACATTACCTTCGATAACAAATATATAGAAACCCTGTGGTGGTGCCTTAAGCAGCTATATGAGAAAGACCTTTTATACAAAAGCGTCAGTATACAGCCGTATTCACCCGCCGCAGGTACCGGCCTCAGCAGCCACGAGCTCAACCAGCCGGGTTGCTATAAAGATGTAAAGGATACTACGGCAGTAGCCATGTTCCGCGCACACCTGATGCCCACCTTTGGCGAGCAGACGGCTTTTGGTAAAGAGCTTATAGCCAAGGCAAATGAGGCTTGGGGCGAGACCGCGCAGATCTACTTTATGGCCTGGACCACTACGCCATGGACCCTGCCGAGCAATGTAGGCCTTACCGTAGGGCCTAATATCGATTATGTTTTAGTTAAGACTTTCAATCCGTATACCCACCAACCTATCACCGTAGCGCTGGCCAAGCCACTATTGGGCAAATACTTTAAGCCCGAGGGTGAGAACGGCGACTTCGCAGGCTACACCGCCGAGACCAAGATACTGCCCTGGCAGATACTGGCCGAGTGCAAAGGAAGCCAGCTGGAAAACATCCGCTACGAGCAATTGCTACCTTTTGAGGGTAATACCCGCGAAATAGCAGGCGGCGATCCGTTCCGCATCGTTACGGGCGACTTCGTAACCACCGAAGATGGTACGGGTATCGTGCATACGGCACCGGCCTTTGGTGCGGATGACTATAAAATGGGTAAGAAGCATAACCTGGGTATGCTTACGATGGTAGACCGTGAGGGCAAGTTCATAGAGTATATGGGCGAGTTCAGCGGACGCTTTGTAAAAAACTACCGCAGCGATGCTGACTATAAAGATGTAGACGTAGATATAGCCGTGAAGCTAAAGCTGGCCGGCCTCGCCTTTAAGGTAGAGAAGTATGAGCACAGCTACCCACACTGCTGGCGCACCGATAAGCCGGTGATCTACTATCCGCTGGATGCCTGGTTCATACGTACCACTGCCGCTAAAGACAGGATGGTGGAGCTGAACAAGACCATCAACTGGAAGCCAAAGGCAACAGGGGAGGGACGCTTCGGCAACTGGCTGGAGAACATGGTGGACTGGAACCTGAGCCGTAGCCGCTACTGGGGTACGCCACTGCCTATATGGGCTACCGAAGATGGCACCGAGCGCAAATGCATCGGCAGTATCGACGAGCTGAAGGCAGAAGTGAAGAAAGCCGACGATAAGCTGGGCATGAACCAGTTTATCGACGATGCTACGCTGGACCTGCACAAGCCATATGTGGACCAGATCATATTGGTATCGGAGAGCGGCAAGCCTATGTACCGCGAACCCGACCTGATAGATGTTTGGTTCGACTCCGGTGCGATGCCTTATGCACAATGGCATTACCCATTCGAGAACAAAAAAGACCATAAACATAACTTCCCTGCAGACTTCATCGCCGAAGGCGTTGACCAAACCCGGGGATGGTTCTATACCCTGCACGCACTGGGCGTACTGCTGTTCGATAGCGTAGCCTATAAAACCGTAGTAAGTAACGGACTGGTGCTGGATAAGAACGGCGCCAAAATGAGCAAGCGCCTCGGCAACGTCATCAATCCGTTCGAAACAATTGAAAAATACAGTGCCGATGCTACACGCTGGTACCTCATCACCAATGCCTCTCCATGGGACAGCCTACGGTTCGACCTGGATGGTATTAAAGAGGTGCAGCGCAAGTATTTCGGTACCTTATATAACACCTACCAGTTCTTTGCATTGTATGCCAATGTAGACGGCTTTACCTTCAAAGAGCGCTATATACCGGTGCATCAGCGCCCCGAGATTGACCAATGGATCATCTCATCGCTGCATTCGCTGGTAAAGGATGTGAACAGGTATATGGACGACTACGAGCCTACACAGGCCGGTCGCGCTATGGAGTACTTCCTGGATGAGCACCTGAGCAACTGGTACGTGCGCCTCTGCCGCCGCCGGTTCTGGAAGGGCGAGTATGAGCACGACAAGATAAGCGCCTACCAGACACTGTATGAGTGCCTGGAGACCATGGCCCTGCTGATGGCACCGATAGCGCCGTTCTTTGCCGACTGGTTGTACACCAACCTGAATGGCATCACGAAACGCTATGAGTTTGCATCGGTACACCTGGCCGACTACCCCGAGGTAGACGAAAGCGCCATAGACCGCGATCTGGAAGAGCGTGTGCAACTGGCACAGGACATCAGCTCGCTGGTACTGTCGCTGCGCAAAAAGATGAATATAAAAGTGCGTCAACCCCTGCAAAAAGTGCTGATACCTGTAATGGATAAGCATATGCAGGAGCAGATCCAAAAGATAGAAGACCTTGTGAAAAACGAGGTGAATGTAAAGTCGATTGACTATCTTGTTGACACAGAAGGGTTTATCAAGAAGAAGATAAAGCCCGACTTTAAAGCACTGGGTGCCCGTATGGGTGCCAAAATGAAAGCTGTAGCAGCAGCCGTAGGGCAGATGCAACAGCAGGATATTGCCACTTTAGAGAAAGAAAAGAGTTTCGTACTCCGCGATGTGGATGGCGAAGATGTAGAGATCACAATAAGTGATGTAAGCATCATAGCCGAAGACATACCCGGATGGTCGGTTGCCAACAAAGACAACCTGACCGTAGCACTGGATATTACCGTAACGCCCGAACTTCAAGACGAAGGCAATGCCCGCGAATTAGTGAACCGTATACAGAAGATACGTAAAGAGAGCGGATTGGAACTGACAGATCGTATTGAGGTTAAGATAGAAGAGTATGAACCATTGAAGTCTGCAATTGTTAACTATGGTGACTATATATGCACCGAGATACTTGCAGACCATATAGAGCTTGTAGCCCAGATACCGGCAGGCACCGAGATCGAGGTAAACGAAGCCACTCTGAAAGTGTTAATATCTAAAAATACATAGTGCCATGGCCACAACTAAAAAACCGGCTGCGAAACCAGTAAGCAAAGCAAAAGCTTCGGCAGCGCCTGCAAAGAAGAAAGCAGCGCCTGCAAAAGCTGTGGCAAGCAAGAACACGAAAAAGGCAGCACCTGCAAAGAAAGCAGTAGCAGTGCCTGCTAAGAAGAAGGCAGCGCCGCCCGCTAAAAAAGTAGCGGCACTTGCTAAAAAGAAAACAGTTGCAGCGCCGGCAAAAAGCAAAGCTGTAGCTAAACCCGCATCAACTGGCAAAAAAGCAGCGATGCCTGCGAAGAAAACCGCAGCACCGGCAAAAAAAGTTGTACCTGGTAATAAACCGGACTTAAATAATTCAAAGACAGTGAAAAAAGAGACTAGCAATAAGAATAAGACTGTGACAGCAAAGGCAGCCCCGGCCCCGGCAAAAAAATCGGCACCAGCTAAGAAAGAAGCACCAGCTCCTGCAAAGAAACCGGCAGCAAAAGCAGCACCGGCACCCGCGCCTGCACCTGCTAAAAAAGCAGAAGCACCTGCACCGGCTAAGAAGCCAGCACCGACCCCTGCGCCTGCTACGGTACCCGTAGCTAAGAAGGCTTCTAAGAAAGCAGCAGCAGCGAAAGCTCCAGCCAAAACTGTTACTACATTTGCCAAGACTGCACTGCCCTCAAGGCAATCTGCATCAGCAAGTGCTTCTTCTATGCCTTCAAAGCAAGCTACTCCCACCTCTTCACGCGATGAGAAAAAGAGCAACATTGTGATAGCACGCCGCCGCTTGGAGAACAAAGCAAAGGATGCCGACCAAGGCAAAACAATGATCAACTACCAGCCTGACTTCAACCGCTCTATACTGGACGAGCCGGTACAGCAGTCGGGTCCAGTATACCGTTACAGCGATGAAGAGCTGAACGAATTTAGAGAGCTGATAGGTGGCCGCCTCGAAAGCGCGCGTAAAGAGCTGGCATACCTGCAAGGCCTCATCATGCGCAAGGACGAAGCCGGCACTGAAGATACCGAGAACCGCCACATGAGCATGGAAGATGGCAGCGGCGCTATGGAGCGTGAGCAACTGGCACAACTTGCCAGCCGCCAGATACAGTTCATCAACCACCTGGAGAAGGCGCTGATCCGTATTGAGAATAAAACATATGGCATATGCCGCGTAACAGGTAAGCTGATAGATAAGGCCCGCCTGCGTGCCGTACCACATGCTACACTCAGCATCGAGGCTAAAAAGACAATGAGCAAATAAGCTCCTCTGGTCATAATTATATTAAAACAGCCATTGCGATCCGCAATGGCTGTTTTGTTTTTGTGCTAAATTGTAGGTCTGTTCGATTCAACTATTAACGTATAGTACATGAAATGTCTGCTCTTAATGTTAGGAATCTTTAGCGCAAGTATAGCTGCATTTAGCCAGCAGTATTCGACCTTATACCTGGATAGTCTTTCTACCGATGCATTTTTTAATGCTGTGAAGGTTGCTGCCCCCAAAGCTGGAAATGCCAAACATAACAAAGGCATACTAGGTAAGATACCTGCGGACAGAATCACAAAGCAGGATGTAGCTGCACTAATGCCCTACATCCGCAGTATAAAAAAAACGGGGTGCATCGTAGCGGTATATTGCTCTTACATGCCGTCATACAGTGAATACAGTACGCTAGGCGGTATTGCTATGGACCTGATAGATACCTACCGGAAGAAAGAAGACTATCCGAAGGAGCAATGGAGCTGTACCAAAACCGACAGGAACCGCGCAGACGAAATAGAACAGTGGTGGAAATCGGTTAACGGAACATCGGGACACCCTCGTCGGTAAAATCCTGGAGATGCTCGTTCATCTCCGCCTCGCGGAAAGCCAGTTTACGTTCGCGCAGAAAGTAGTCCAGCGAAGGGTTATCATCTGTTATGACCGTTTCCACATCAGAGTTCAGCGGCATCTCAAACTTCTTCAAAGACTGAGCTATAGGGAAGTAAGAATCAGCTACTGTCTGTGCCGAATCGTAAGAGGTATTATTGTTAAGGGTCAGTACGTACATTATGTCATACTTAAAAGTACCCGGTAATATAGTATAGGTACGGTAGTAGTAGCCTGCTTTCTTCACGGTATTCGCCAATGCTTTTTGGGCTATGCCTTCTGAGCCATCAGGTATTCCATCAAACTCTACGAACACTTTTCCGTCAGGGTTCAGTAGAGTTTTCAGTTTGGTAAAGCTCTCCACGCTCAGCAGGTGCGATGGCACTTTATCGCCCAGCAGTGCATCTATAATAATAAGGTCGTACTTCTTCTTGCATACATTGATGTAGTGTCTTCCGTCATCGATAACGGTATTCTCTACGGCATGCTTCAATCCAAAGTATTTCTCGGCCAGCATCGGCAGCCTGCCATCTATTTCTACCACATCATAGTCTACATTGTTATGTTCCAGCTGCTTTGCAACTGTGCCGCCACCCAAGCCTATCAGCAAGGCACGGCTACCTGCAGGCATCGTTGAGATGACTGCTTTCGTAAAGCGGGTGTAGTACAAAAAGCTGAAGTCAAAGTTGCCCCTGTCTACCCATGTTTGCCAGTTATTGTTCACCAGCATGGTGCGGCTTTCATACTGTTTATTAGCCACCGTGTAGGTAAAATCCATCACCTTTACCTGCCCCATCATGCCTTCCGTATGATATAGTATCTTGTATTTGCCATCGACTTCTTCGCGGCTTGTCTTTACAAAGTAAAGTGAGGGAAGTAACAGGAGCAACAGCCCTGCTGCTACGATCTTTTTGCCCGGCCTGAGGATAAAAATATTAAGCAGGAACAATAAGGAGCCAATAACCACGCAAGGGATAGCGATACCTAAAACCGGTACCAGGAAGAAACCCGTAAGCAGGGTAGCAATGACGCCGCCTAGTGTAGATACGGCGTATACAAGCCCCGCAGCCTTACCTGAATTGTTGTTCTCGCCCAGTAGGCTGATGAGCAGAGGACTGACTATGCCCATACCGAGTATAGGCGGGAACAGAAACATGAGTTGGGACATTACCAGCCCGGTTAGGAAGTTCATATCAAGCGTACGCTCCATAATGAAGTTGGCCCATACCGGCATGATGACAACCAGCGCCGACGCGACTGCAATAGTCCGGAAGAGTTTCTTTCTGCGGGCAGCCAGGTCTTTCTTGCTCCACTCACCGCCCAGGTAATAGCCTAGTGTAAGGCCGCCCAGTGTAATGGCCAGGGTAGAAGCCCATACGTAAAGCGACGTGCCGTAGTAGGGTGCCAGCATTTTACCGCCTGCTAGCTCTGCCACCATTACGCTACAACCTTCTATGAATGACAGCGCAAGTAAGGCCTGATTATTAACAGGTACTGCCGCCGAAGCAGCAGTACTATTTACAGTCGATTGATTTTTCAATGATATAGTCTGTTTTAGCTGCAATAAATATAGTGCATTGCAGCTAAAACGCTATTGTGGGCGAACATTGTCCCTGTTACTGTTGCGTGGCGCAGGCGGTGTACCGAAGCTGCGCAACGTGTAAGTAACGTTCAGCATCAGGTAGCGTTGCAACACATTGGTGTAAGTATCCTCCAGGTATATGTCGGTGATCTCGCGGCTGATGGCCCTGTTCTGGTTTAGGATGTCGAAGGCCGTCAGGCGTACATCCAGTGCGCGGTTCTTCAGGAATTTGTATCCCAGCGAAGCATTCCACAGCAGGAAGCTCTGGTTGAAATCCTGCGTGAGACCGGTGTACATGGTATGCGTTACATCGGTATTGAACACAAAGTTTTTCAGGAATATCCAGTTGAACTTGAAGCGCGTGTTTTGCGAGTAGTAACTATTATTCGCACTTGTTTGCAATGTGTTCGATACCGTAGTATAGTTACCATTGTAGTTAAGGGTAAAGTCTACATTCTCGCTGATATTACTGCCAAGGGTAAAGCCCCCATTGATACCGCGGTTATTAGAGTAGTTGATCCGGTCGTTGATCTGAGACGGAGCGTGGCTATAAGTAACGCCTGCATTAAAATTCAGGTTGCTCTTAATGGCCTTTACCGGGAAGCCATACGTAAGGAATGACCTCACCGTATAATATCCATCCAGGTTCACCGGCATATTCAATTGGCTGCCCCTGTTCACGATCACATCGTTACCCACACCGCCATTGGGTATGGAAGTATCGCCCGTAGGTATAAAGGTAGCATTGGCTATATAGTTGTTCACTACATTACCAAACACGAATGCAAAGAAATTGTGGCCGCTGTTGGTGTTGGTAGCGCCGTAGCGGGCAGTTAGCGTATGGCTATAGTCCTGTTGCAGGTTAGGGTTACCTGTTTTCAGTATCAGTGGATTGGTATTGTCTACCACATCTTGTAGTTGGGTGATGCTGGGCGGGTTCGTATTGGTGCGGTACATCAACCTCAGGTTCTTGGTATTGGTAAACTTGTAGTTGAGCATGGCTTGCGGCAGCAGGTTCTGGAACGACCTGTTGATATCGTAGGGGCGGGGATATGTTCGCTCTCCTTCCAGTAACGCATACTGTCCGTTGAGGCCAATGCTGGTATTTAGCTTTTTATCGTTATAGCGGTAGCTAAGGCCGCCTCGATGCGTGGTATATGTATTGTCGAATGTGTTAGAAAGGGTAGGGTTCAGTATATCGTATTGGTTGTCGGTCGGGTCTTTATCGTATGTCTCTTTATTAGAACTATTGCTGGTGTATGATGGCGTGTAGGTTGCCATCAGCTGGCTTTTTTCAGTAATTGGCTCGGTGTAAGTAATGTTCGATGACAGCGTATAGCCATCCGATTGCAAATCGTATTGCTGGTCGAGCAGGGTAGTGTCGCTCAGGTAATATTCATTGAGTGAGTATAGGGTGCCATCGCCATTCCGGCCGTTAGCACGTGCACCCAGGTTAACGGAAAGGGAGCGTCCTTTCTTTCCAAAGCGGTGGCGGTACAGCAGGTCGTTCGATAGGTTGTAGCCGATGTTGTTGGAAGTATTAGTATTAAGCGTACGGCTGTCAATAGAATTATTGCCCAGCATACCTATGCCCGTCAGGTCGCGCTTGAAATCATTGTTTTGCAGGCTGGCGCGCGGCGTCAGTATTAGCGAGTTGAAGGAGTCGATCGTATATTCCAGTCTCAGGTTGAAGCGATGGTTCTGATTGGTCGTCGTCGTCAGGCTGTTTTCATTATATATCAGGTTGCCGTTCTCCTGGTTAAAGTACTCGCGTCTTAGTACTGTATTGTTGTTGTTGGTGGTATTGTTGAAGAAATAACTACCTGTCACTTCTACCTTTTTGCCCCAGTTATCGCTATAGTTGAGGCCCAGCGCATGGGTTTGCGTGATACCTGCCTGCTGTCCTACCAGGAAGTTACCGGCATCGCTGCCGCCACCGCCACCGCCTTGTGGGCGTCCGCCACCACCGCTACGGCCACCACCACGTGGTCCACCGCCGCCGCGGCCTTGTCCGCTCGATGCACCCACTACGCCAAGCAGGTCTTCTGAGTTGAAGTTTTGCTGATTGATGTTGTTGGACAAGCCGATGATAGATACTCTGCGGTTGCCTTTGAAGAAGTTGACATTTCCGCCGGCGTTGTAGCGTGTGTTGGAGTTAGCAATATTGCCTGTGCCGCTGCCATTGCCCGTACCATTCAGTAAGTTAGTGTTATTTCCTGCTGCATCGAGGCCAACACCACCATATATCTTACCGAACTGCCCGTTATTGCGACCCGGTTTGGTAACGATATTGATCGTCTTTGAAGTATTGCCGTCGTCGAAACCAGAGAATTGAGACTGATCGCTAAGTCGGTCAAATACCTGTATGCGGTCTATTACCTCGGCGGGCAGGTTTTTCATAGCTGCCGCCGGGTCGTCGCCAAAGAAAGGCTTTCCGTCTACCAATATCTGCTTTACATCTTCGCCATTCACTTTCAGCGTGTTACCATCGTTCGATATGCCGGGCATCTTGGTTACCAGGTCTTCGGCATTGGCGTCAGGGTTTACTTTAAATGCATTGGCATTGAATTGTGATGTATCGCCTTTCTGCTGCGCCGATATCTGTTGTCCTGTCACCACTACGTTTTTCAGTGTAGTAGCAGATACATTCAGGCTGAAATCGCCCAGATTTACATTTTGATCTACAACCGAAACCTGCCGCTCATAAGGCTGGAAGCCTATATAGGTAGCCTTGATGGTGTACGAGCCCGGTGCCAGATTTTCGAGTGTAAAGCTTCCGTTTTCGTCTGTTGCGGTACCCGTCTTTTGGGCAGTATCTGTAGTAGGAGATACAAAAAGATTGACACCAACAAGGCCCGATGTATCCGATTCATCAACAATGCGGCCGGTAATAGTGTAGGTTTGTCCTTGTGCTATATGGGCTATTAAAATAGCTAAAGCGGTAAGCGTCAGTCTAAAGGTCTTGATCATCATCATGTAGCTTAGAATCTGTAAAACAGAAAAAGTTTAAGAGGCGGTCTGCGAAATTTGCTTCAAACCTTTTTAATGTCTTACAAGCATCAAAATTATGCCTTGCTATATAGCGATGATCGATGTGGCCTACTTACTGGCAATCAGTTGCTTTCTTGTCTTTAGAGCTTTCTTGGGTGCTACTTTATTGAAGTAAAGTTTCTCACCGGGGAAGTCGATAACTATTGATTGGTATTTCTCCAGCAGGTTGTTACCAAAGAAGCCCACTGCATCTTCGGCCTTAAAGCAACCCTCTTCGGGTTGTAGTATCAGGTAAGGATGGCGTATGGCGTAGCCGTTCAGCTCCATCCTATTGATCTTAAGCACTTGCAGATTAACATCGCCACCCACACCGCGGCCACTTATGTAGCTATTGTGCTTCATGTAAGGATTAATGCTTTTGAGGCGGTTAAACTGCGCGCGCGAGATGTTGACATATGTATACCGGCTGGTGGCCATGCTTACGCCACTATTGTAGTGTAGGGTAGTGGTGAGCGTATCGTCCAGCTTCACTACGAACTTTGGTATGCCATCGTGCATTTGGAATGGTATGCTGGTGCGGCTTACTGGTTTATTGCTGTTGAATGTTAGTTTCAGTTTGCTGAAGTCTATAGCGACAGCATAATGCTTCAGGAAATCGGTACCTAATATACCATCTACCTTACGGCCATTTACCATCATTACATTCTGTAGAGCTCTGCAAGTCACTACCATGTTATGCTCAGTGGCATCGCCTACCTGTAGTGATCTTAGTTTGCAAATACTTACCGACTCCTTGCCGGCAGTACCTATCACACTGTCTTTTCCTTTCTTCACCGGTATCTTCAGCAGGTCGGCTATTTGCTTGTCCACTACCGTACGGTTGGCACCTGTGTTTAGCAGGAACAGATAATTGGTACGCGAGCCATTGATCCTGGCTTTGACGAATATAAGCGACTGGTGGTACTCAAACGACATAGGCGTTTGCGCCAGCGCAACCTCTATACCCAATAACACAAACACCAGACAACACAGTAAAGAGGCTTTCATAACTAAAGTATTAACTAGTAAGCCAGTACAAATTACTTGCCGTTCTGGTTCAGCAGTGGCTCCAGACCCATATTATAGACTTTTTCTGACCCTGGTTTTACATTCATGGTGTTTTCCTCGGCCACAAAGGTCACCGTACCCTTATCGAGGTAGTTGTTTTTCTCAAAAAAGTGAACCGACATCTTAGCAAGTTGGGCTGTTGCGGCATTGCGCTGTTCTTCGGGGGCATTGTATAATTCTGCATCACCCAGTGTTATCAGCACATCTGTATTCTCCTTCACCTCGATGCTCACACGGTTCACGGTAGGGAAGGCTTTATATATAGAGTCCTCCATCTGGTGTATATAAGGATCGTTTGACTGAACATCTTTGCAGCCTGTAGCTATTGCTAATACAGAGATTCCGAATGTATATAAGAGTGTATGCTTCATTGCTGAATATTACGGTTGTGATAAACCAAATATAAGCAACAAGATTGGCGCTTGTGCAGCATTTATAACTATCTGTTTAAGAAACTTTTCAAAAAAGCTTGTTTGGTAAAGGAAAGGGTTCTATCTTTGCGCTCCGCAAGTGAAAAACGGGCGGTGTAGTTCTTAAAAAAGCAGGCGGGGCAGTAGGAAATAAAAAATGT
>SEFT01000008.1 GCA_004144175.1 Sphingobacteriales bacterium | reverse complement strand
ATTTCATATTTGATTTTATTGAGCTACTACGTAAAAATTTGTTTTTAGATAAGGAATTTTCAAATATTTTAGCTAATAGGGAGATATATCTTATCTGTGTAGGTATCTCAAACAGTTTGGAAAGTATCCTTGAAGTATCGACATTAACATTCGATCAAGTACAACTTATAAAAATATATTTGGAAGATAAGTTTCGAAATGTATTTGATTTTCCAAAATTTAGAGACCAGTATTATAAAAATGCTCACAATAATCTTTCCCAGGTGAATTTCATAGGTCTTGGGATTGATTTATCTATAAAAAAAGGTAAACGCAAGAATATTGACGACATATATGTTAAACCTTTTTTTAGGATTAAAGCGGAAAGTTTAGCCGAATTAAAGGAGCAAGAAATTGAAGCACTGATACCCGACTTAGATTCTATAAGTTATAAAAGTATTCCCTACTTAGGGAAGCACCTAATAATCTTGGGCAACCCGGGCTCGGGTAAGTCTTTTTTGATAAAGTCAATAATGTGTGCAATAATTAAGGAGAATGAGACCTCAATCAGAGACTATATATCACTTTTACCATTCCGTTTAGAACTTAGGAAATACCTTTCTTATAAAAAAGAGAAGGGTGGCAATATTCTAGGGTATTTATCATATGTGTTAGAAACAGAATATGGTATCTATGGCATATTAGATACTACGCTAGATAGGACTATCTCTAACGTTGATACTTTAATGTTTTTCGACGGACTGGATGAGATATTTAATATCAACGATCGCATAGATGTAAAAAATGATATTGAAAATTTTGTGGTTAATTATAGCAAATTACGATCAATCACTACATCACGAATAATTGGTTATGAAGAAGCTATTCTAAATCCGAAAACTTTTACTCAGATAGAAATAAAGAGCTTTAACGATGCGCAAATTAGAGAATACGTAAACAAATGGTATGAAGTTGAAGAGGAAGACGATGCTATCCGTCTCTCGGAAATAGATGATTTTATTGAAAAGAAAAACAATGTTGACTCAGAGTTAATCCGTAATCCCTTACTGCTTTCACTAATAGTGATATTATATCGTAATAACTTGAAACTTCCTGAATCTAAACTTGAGATATACGAGAGTTGTACAAGTACATTAGTTGATAAATGGGATCTTTCTAAACAGATGTCCATCGAACTAGACGAAGAAATCCTTAAAAGAAAGGAGGCTATATTGGCAGACCTGGCTTATTGGCAATACATAGAGCTTACTGATAATAAAGGTAGTATTACGTACGAAAAAGCTAGGAATAATGTTGCACGCACACTGCTCTCTAAACTCAAACTCGCCGACGAATATTCAGTTGATTCAATTGCTGAAAACTTTATGGATTATGCGAAAAAACGATCAATTTATTTCGACAATAATTTTACGCACAAAACCTTTTTAGAATATTATACTGCTTTTTGGATTTTCACTAATATAGAAAAGAAGCACAAGAAAACTGAAAGGAATAAGCTTATAACAAAGTACATTAGTAACACATTTTGGCACATTGTCCTAGAGCTATTATTTAATCTAATTGACAAGGACCAAGCGGACAACGAAATGGTAGACGACCTAATTGAAGTTCAATTAGAAAGACCCGACAATTCTGTATATTTTTTATTAAACATCATCACGTCGATTCAAAACGTAAGTCCCGAAACTATCGATAGAATATTTTCTGCAACTATTTCATTGTTGATAAGCTATCCAATCAGTCATTCTCACAGCCACAACAACCATTTTATTACCGAAGACAAACATAGAGTCATTTTTGAATCCCTTTCTAAGCTGTTTGACAAAGAAAGATTTATCGAATCAATTGAAAGAAATCTGCAGAAGATTGAGTCAGCGCTTAATGACGAACGTCAAAAAGAAAAGTTATATTACCTATATTTTGAACTCTGTGTTGAAAATGGGAAGACATTAACGCAAGATTTACTTTTTACGAGTGACTATGCAAAGGTAGCTGTTTCAAAAAATCCAGCTCTAGATCGCTATTATCAGGTCATCTATCAGTCAAAAGTCATTCAGGACGGCTCTGCTAACAGTTTGGCTAATTACATTAAGAAGCATGGAGTAGATGAGTGTAAAAAGGAAACACACGCTATGTATGCCAGATTCATGCTACTAAAATTTATTACCATATGTTACCGTAGACAATTTGAGAACCTAACAAACTTTGAACAAAATTATGAAGTTCTAGAGCGAACTGGAATTGACTATAAAGACATTGCATATGACATAGTGAATACTCGTCATTCGTACTACGCCTACAAAGGAACAAATAGCTCAGAGCCCTTGATTGAGGCAATACATGCAAATGAAAGAATTGAATTACAATTAATTCTCTGGTTGTTTCTTTGTAACAATATGTTCAGAGCATATGGAGACAAAGACCAAATGGACTTTAGCAACACGCATTCAAGTTTTACTAATCCACACCAATTATCTATATATCAGAAATTAAAGAATGCGGGAAGCTTTCAAAATGCTGTGCAAGCTGTTTTAAAGGAATTTGGATTTCAAACTCTCAACCTATTCGAGGAAAATCTTGATGAGCAAGCAGTGGACGAGAACGATGCAGAGCAAGCAATTTCAGAAGGCGATGACTCTTCTGGTTAGCGTGTGCTCGATTAAAGAAATCTTTTGTCTAAGCGGGTAAGTAATCCAACTACTCCCCGCGGCGACTGGTATCAAATTAGCGCACTAATCCATCTTGTCTTCAAGCCCCCACCTACTTATTCCTCCTATACTGCTTCAACTCCTCCGGCACTTTACTCAGCTCATTTATTAGCTTTATTACAGTGTCCAGCTTGTGGGCAGATGTATCTATGCCGTCTATGATAACACTGTTCTGCGGGTCGGTAATGTCACGTTTGTTGTATAGCTGCAAAAGCCCCAGCGTAGTGGCTACCTGGCTGCGTACACTATGAGAGTATAGCCATGATATCTCCTCCAGCTTTTCGTTGTGGCGCTCTATAGCTGTTATATACTCCTTTATCTTACTGATGTCCTGTATGGCACCTATTATCTTTATGGCTCTGCCGTTCTCGTCCAGTATCGCTATCGACCTGTTGGATATATGCTTATAGCTTCCATCGGCACAAAGGAAGCTAAACTCCAGCTGCACGCTTTGGTCAGGGGCATCGTGCAGCGCCCTGGCCAGCTTTGCCTCTACCCTTTCCCGGTCGTTGGGGTGTATGCGGCTCATCCACCATTCGCGCGTGTCTTCCATTTCGCCGGCCTTGTAGCCAAACATCTCCTGCAGCCCGCGGTTGTAGTCTATCCGCGACGAGTCGAGGTTCCATTCCCAGATGGTTTCGGTAGTGGCCATGGTCACTGTCTTAAAGCTCTTGTCGGCGCTATTCATCCTCCGGAACAACCGGGGCAGCAATACTGCAACCGTAGCGCTTAGGATGACTAAGTTGACAGATACGGTGATCCACGCTGCGGGGCTATAGTACGGCCCTTGCGGCGCAGGTATCAGTTGCAGATGGTAGCCGATGCTGAAGGCGATACATACCGCAAGGATAAATGCCGTGGACCAGAAGCCTCGTTTACCCGGAAATATGAGCGACGTAAAGAAAGTGCCCGCAAGAAGGTACAGCATGCCTGGCCCGTAGGAGCCGAGGTAGTATAAAAGCGCAACGCCGATCAGATGAATAATGGCCACAAAGAGCGCCTTGCGGTGTGCTATGGCAAAACCCTTACCGAAGCTGACGGAAAGCACTACCAGGAATGCCATCAGGTCCATAGCAGCTAATATGGGCATACCCTCCGATAGCGACATGATAACGCCCGGCACCAGCGTAATAATACTCAGCGGCAGAAAGAAAATAATAATATGCTTGAATAGCCTCGTGCCCGATGCATTATTATCATCGCCGGATGTATCCGGAAACTGGCGCATGATAAGGCTTAGGTATTGCTCTCTTACTCCTACAAATATGGCCATTTCGAGTTTTTAGCGTGCATACAAGCTACATAAAAAGATACTATCTGTCAATAGATGTAATCAATTTTGTTTCAACATGTTCTATCGGCATCATCAGAGTATCTGAGAAGTTCACCTATCAGTTTGCTAAGATTATCTTTGCCCCACAAATCATACAACAATGAAGCAAATGACTATTGTGGCGCTGCTGGCGCTGAGCGCAGTTTCCACACTCAACTCCTGCGAAAGGGCGCAGGCAAACGTACAAACGCTGTTTACCAGCGATTGCGGGCAAACCTGGAAACTCATTAAGGCTGGTGACGCTGTTCCCAAGGCACTCAATGCCTGCGAATATGCCATCACCATACCCGACTACCCTATGCAGGGCGAGAGCAGGTTCAAGGCTTCGTTCAAAGACCGTGTGCTGGCCGATATCGAAATATCTTACGACTACATCATAACCGATGGTAAGGCGTTCATCAGCGAGGCCAAGTACCTGGGCCGCGCGGGCTCAGACGCGCAGGACGCCAGCAACTCGAGCAGCGCCTACGAGACAGCCGAGAATGCGGTAATAGACAAGCGCATAAAAGAAGTAGCACGCGAGCTGCTGCCATCGCAGGATATAGTAGACTTCAGCCAGTCGGACTTTGAGGACGAACTGCTGAAGAAAGTAAACGGACTGCTGGAGCTAAGAGGCGTAAAGCTGAACTTCCTCTCCTTTGTACCCCAGCCCAGCGAACAAACCGCACAGGCTATTGACGTAGCTACGGCCTATAAGATATACGAAAGCAAAGGACTGCAGGAAGTAGGCAAAGCCGTAATGACCCAAAGGGCCGGTGCCACCAAGATAGAAGTAAAGAATACAGTACCTGAACAGGTAAAGGAGTAACAGGCCGTATAGTCTTATAGATACGCTTGAGATGGGCGATACCGTAGGTTTGCAGTATCTGCAAACCTACGCTGTTAGCTAGAAAGACAGCCATCGGCACACCCACTTTTTGAGCCATGCGAAGACTGCCCGCATCAACGTGGATGTCTGTATACAATTGTTATATCACAGGTTTATTGTAAAAGTGGAGCAGGCATACACCCGCATGGCAGCAGCACAGCATCCGCATGACGACACCCTAACACCCGCATAGCAGCAGCACAACGGCAGCATAACAGCAGCTTTACAGCACCGCGCGCACCTATCAAACCAACGCTATTCAGAGAGCATACAGATATCGAAAGCGAATTTTTTCGCACAGGGCGAAAAATGGCCTGATAGGTCGTTTTGTGCTTGTTTATAAAAAGGGGGTGTACATTTTAGACGGTGCTATAGAAACAAATCAATTTCGTAATGTTAGCAATAAAGCGAAGGCATGGAAAGAAATCAGTGGTCGATAATCCGTAAAACGATAAAACCCGCTACAGGAGCGGGTTTTATACTTTGTAATTGGTGCCCAGAACTGGATTCGAACCAGCACACCCTTGCGGGCGCTGCGACCTGAACACAGTGCGTCTACCAATTTCGCCATCTGGGCATGTTCGTTTAAGAACTTCAGGGCTGCAAAGATACGCGCCGTTTTTAAAGAAACAAGTATAATTTCAAATGATTTTTTCTATCAACTATCTTTTAGACCGCCATCAGGCTACAACCCCTTAGCGCAGCATGGTCCATACGCCCCAGCACCTCAAAGCTGCCATCGGCGCGGAGGCTGCCAATGTCCTCCGTGGCTATAAAGCTGCAAGAGTGCAGGTTGGCCAGGTCTATGATGTTGAGGCAGCCGTTGCCAGAGGTTCGTACCTCCATAGGGTCGTTTATATCGCGCACCAGCACCTTCATAGTGGCAGATGGCTGAAAGATGCCATCCTGCAATGCATAGGCCTGCGACAGCAGCTCGGTCATGCCGTATTCGGAATGTACTGCATCTACTTGCCACTGTTGCTTCAACGTGTCGTGTACCTGCGTGCGGGTCATCTCCTGCCGGCGGCCCTTCATACCGCCGGTTTCCATTACAGTGGTGTGCTTCAGTTGCATGGAGTATGCTTCAGCAAAGTCAAGCAGGGCAAAGGTTACGCCTATCAGCAATACCTTTTGCCCGACAGCTTCCAGCCTTGCCAGTACATTGCTCAGCTTATCAAATTCGTTGAGATAAAAGCCACAATCGGGATGCCCACTATGCTCCATTAGCACCTTCGACATATATACCAGCGATGCATTCTGCCGTTCGAGGTAGGAAGGCAAAAGGCCAATGATGGCATACTGCTGCGGCTCGCCATAAAACTGCCGGAAGCCCGCCAGCAGCGATTGCTCGTATAGCTTGGCATCCTGCACATAGTGCCTGCTATTGACGTCGCCCGTAGTACCACTGCTCTCAAACAACAGCTCGGGAAACTCGCAGGTATCAGCCACTACCCTATGTGTTTTAAAGAACGATATGGGCAGAAATGGGATGTCGATCGTTTGCTGTATTGTTGCAGGCGTGCGATGTATGGCGTTGCAAAACTGCCGGTATATCTCGTTATGATGGTACTGGTATCCAAAGACAGCCAGCGATATGTCATCGAAATGTTGAGGGTCGATATCGCTGAGATAAGTATGTTGATTTAACTGAAATTTATAAGCCACTTTTGTTAACTTTGGTAACGTATATGAATAGGCACCTTCTTATAATTGCACTGTTTGCCCTGCTTGGTTTTGCTGCCTGCCAGAAAGACGAAGCAGGTAATACTCCGCCCTCGATAGACAACCTGGTGGCAAGCCCCAATACCGTAAGGAATGGTGACCCCCGCGATACGGTCTATGTCACCTTCAAAGTTACGGACCAGAACGGAGACCTTGGCAATGACCCTTATAAGAAGGAGTTTGATGTATACCTGAAAGACAGCCGAGACGGAAACGAAACTGGCTTCCCATTCCCCGAGATACCCAAAGACTTGCAGGACGCACGCAAAGGCATTACTGCATTTGCCACCATAAAGATAAATGCAGGCCTATTCTTACAACTGCGCCAAGACAGGCCAGACGGTGATACGATGTACTATGAGGTATATGTAAAAGACCGCGCAGGCAATATAAGCAACAAGCTGAGTACGCAACTTATCTATATCACGCCTCAATAGTATATTTACGGTTGCTTTAAGTGGAAGGTATACAGCACCTGCCAATTGACAGAATTGTGCTTCCACAGGTAAAATTCATTTACCGGAAATGTCGCAGAATACGGCTTAGCAAGGTACTCAATAGCTGCGGCACGAAATACTTCACGCGGAATATCGCGATAGCCTATGGTAATGTGCGGCGCAAAATTCTTAAATGTCTTAATGTTAAAATGGCTATAATCAGTAAGGAACTTTTCCTGGAGTAACCTCTGTAGCGACCACAATGGCGGTTCGGGTTCTACGTGTATAAATACAACCTGATTTTCACGGAACACATCATAATTATGCAGTGATACCGAAAAAGCACTTTGGGTAGAAGCAAGCAATTCGATTTCTTTTATAATTATTGGCTCTATCGTGTCAGCCGACTTGAAAGGTGGGATAAGCGTGATGTGTACGGGTGGCTTAAGGGCAGCTTTGCAATGATACTTTTCAGCAAATTGAATTCTCATCCCTTCTATTTCTTTTGTAACGTCAGGTGCTGGCATTACAGCTAACATATACAGTCCGGTCTTCGACATAGTAGATTACAGCTTGTTATAAAAGCAAAACTGCTGCATAAAGTTATGCAGCAGTTTTGGTATAAATGAAGTAAAGCCTGTTTACATCTCGTCCATTATACGCGTCTTATTAACGATCCTGCGTATGATGCGGTCCAGGTTCTGAGTGGCTTCCATAAAGCCTTCCAGTACGCTGGCATTTATCGGGTCAGCGGGGTTCTTATAGTTGAATAGCTGCCCGAGGCCGAGAATAGAGGCTACTTGGCCACGTACCTCATGCGACTGGATAGATGCGATGTCCCTTAACTTTTGGTTTTTAGCTTCTATGCGCTCCTGGTATCTGCGTGTCTCAGTAATGTCGCGGGTAGAACAGCTCACACCTATCACTACACCCTTATCGTTATATATAGGATGGTACCTAGTTTCAATAAACTCAATATCAAACTTGTTGGGCTTCAGGCGTTCGGTAACACGGAAGGACTCACCTTTAAATGCACGGTTGTAATAGCTGAGGAACTTGTTTATGATCTTCTCACCAAAGGTAGATGGCAGCGCATAGTCGCCCTCGCATATTGTTATTCCGTTTATTTTCTTCATCCAGGTAGTAAAGGCATCATTGGCCGATACAATATGCCAGGTAGCATCTACCGACCAGATGAGGTCTTTAGTGCTGTTAATTAGGCCACGCATATTGTGCTCGTTCAATTGTATCTCTTCCTGCATGCGGCGCTGCTCCGTAATATCGCGGCCATAGCAGCTCACACCTACAATCGCTCCGGTATCATCTACAATAGGATTTAAGCTTGTCTCTATCACTCCCTGCATCCCGTCAAAATTCAGCTCTTCCACTACCATGAATTTTTCACCCTGTAACGCCCGGCTGTAGTGTTTCGACCATACGCCCTTTAGCTCCGGGCCAAAGTCTTCCATTATAATAGGACTACCTACGCCATAATGCTTGCCTGTAACTGCTGTCAGCGAATCTTTAAATGTCTTATTGATCGTAACGATTTTCATATCTTGGTCTATCGACCATACAAAATCATTTGTATTATCTATAAGGGCTCTTAGGCTGCGTTCGTTTGCGGCCAACTGATCCTGTAGTTTTCGCTCTTCAGTAATGTCGCGGCTGAAGCAGCTCACACCTATTACTTCTTCGGTATTACGTATTGGGTTAAAACTTATTTCCGCATACCGGTCTTCGTTTTTGTAGTGGATCAGTTCCACTACTTTATACGCCTTACCTGAAAGCGCCTTTTGGTAGTAGGCCTTCCATTTTTCTACATATTCAGGGGCAAATTCTTTGATAAGTACTGAATCTCCTGCACCGACAGTTCTTCCGCTTAGTGCGTATATGCTCTGCTTGTACCCATCGTTAGCCGATATGATGCATAGATTTTTGTCTACCGACCATATTACATCCTGCGTAGTATTAATGAGCGCCTGCAGGTTTCGCTCGTTGTAGGCGAGTTTCTCGAGCAGCTTATGCTCTTCAGTCACATCTGTAAAATAAACAGTTAGGCTGTCTGCCTTGGGATAGGCACTAACAGATACCCACCGCCCAAGTGACGAAGCGAACTCCTCGAAATGCACAGCTACCTGGTCGCGCATAGCGCGGTGGTACTCGCTAAACCACTTCAGGCTTACCGACTTTGGAAACTTCTCCCAGTAGTTCTGCCCTAGGATGTCTGCACGCCGCACATTGCAAATACGCTCAAATGCCTTATTGACATACTTGAACCTCCAGGCATCATCCAGGATGAAGAAACCGTCGGTGATACTATTGAGGATATTGTCGCGTTCAGACACCTTTTCATGCAATGCCGACTCAATCTTTATAAGGTCAGTAATATCGATGGTGAGGCCACTGATGATATCGGGCTCGCCTCCCGAACCCTTTTTAAGAAATGCCTCGCCCCGCACATGCTTTACCGACCCATCGCGGTGGCAAATACGGTACTCATGCACATAACTGCCGGTGGCAAATATTTGTTCTGTTATCCTGTTAAATTCCTTTTTATCGTCGGGGTGAATCAGATCAAAGTACAGCTCTTTATCATCTATCATCTCTTGCGGGCTGCACCCATAGATGTCTCTGCAAGCCTCGTTCACATACAGCATCCTGAAGGTTTGTGCATCACAGGACCATATCATTTCCTTCACCGAACTAAGGATGTGATCGATACGTTCTTTCTGCTGCGCTACCAGCTTGTTAAGCTGTGTATTGACCTGGTCGGCTTTCACTTTTTCATCTACATCCATCGCTACAACGATTGATGCCTTCCGCCCTTGGAAATTAGTTGCCTGTGAGTGGATATTCACATAAAACTGCCCACCACCTTTACGCTGATGCAACCAAAAACCATAGTCGCTAAATGCATCTCCGCGCCGCGTACCTCTTTCGTTGATCAATCTGACTACCTCATCGTCAGGACGTATATCTTTAATAGTCATACTTAAGAATTCATCCTCAGTATAACCGTACTTTTCTATGGCCGCATTGTTAACAAGAAGGAAAGCCATCGTCTCCACGTCGTATATCCACATAGGATGCGGGCTTTGCATAAACACCGACTTATAATCTACACTAACCTGAGCTTTGGAAGATTGATCGATTTTCGAGCTCTGCTTTTCAACCGTGATCATCGTCTTTAGTAACAATGCCTCGCTAATCGAGTCTTCACTAATAATATCACAGGCACACGACTCAACGGCAGCAGTAATAAGCTGTCGATTGTATTCTTTTGCAATAAATATTACCGGCTTATGCAGGTTGCTTTTATGCAAAGTTGAAAAGACTTGCTGTACATCAGATGCTTGTGATATGCCTGCAAAAATGCAATCGACATTGCTAAAGGCACTAATGTTTTCTGTATCTAGTTGTGGAGGTAAGATATTCGTATAGCCGAGGGTTTCAAGCAGGCTTATTAGTCGGATAGCAGTTGGGGTATCGATACCAACGATCAAAATATGGCCGGTCATTATGGTCTGGTGGTCTCTGTTTTACTTTAGTGACATTTTTCAACGCTCGCGATAGGGATTCACAGACTATAAGCTATTGATTTTCATACCAATAGACAACCACTAAAGTTAGTTAAAACAAATTTATTAAACAAATTGTAAGGCCCATATTTATCGCGTTAAAAAATATTCGCTATATCCCGCCATTTAAGCATTTCAGCCCCCGTAAATGGAGCGATTTACGTTGAAACTTGTTTGATAAAGGAAACACCTATGCATCAGCAACTCCACCTTTATGATGCTTATGCGGCAATTCTTTTGCTTCCTCTTTTACAACGAACACGGCTGTCTCATATGGTTTTATACCTGCACCCTCATTGAGTGCGTAAACCTTGGTAAACTCAGCGCCGAAGTATAGTATGATAGCTGAATAATATACCCAGGAAAGCAAAATGATAATAGATGCGGCTGCACCATAGGTATTTCCAAAATCTGAATTGCCCAGATATAAACCTATTGCTATTTTACCAATGAGAAATAGTACCCCCGTAAAACTGGCGCCAATGAGTGCATCCTTCCATGCTATACGGGCGTCGGGCAGCACCCTATAAATAACGGCAAACATACCGGACACAACTATGTATGTTATTACATGATTCAGTATTAAGAAGAAAATGACCGCAACGTCGGCAAACATCATTTGCAAGCGCTCTGTAAGTGCATCTACAACCGTACTGGCCAACAATGAAACGATAAGCAAAAATCCAATACCTACTATAAGCGAAAAAGACAATAGCCTATCTTTTAAATACTTCAGCCAACCTTTTTTAGGCTTGGCTTTTATCGACCATATGTAGTTTATAGAATCTTGAATTTCAGCAAAGACACCGGTGGCGCTAATTATAAGGACAACGATTCCGATAATGCTAAACTTCGTAGCAGTGTTCTGCTGTTGCATGTTTTTTATAATATCCATAATAGTGGCTGCTCCTTCGGCCCCCACAAGTGACTGAATCTGATAGACGACCTTGCCATTTACTGCTTCCTGCTCAAAGAAGAGCCCGGCCAATGACAATATAACCAACAATAGCGGGCCTATGGCAAAAACAGTGTAGTACGCCAATGAAGCACACAGCTTCATACCATTATCATCAATAAAAGCGGTTGCAGATTCTTTTAGCAGTCTTAGGTAGGTCTTAATTTTTATAGCCATAACGCACGTTTCACGTATAGCTGACTGCTAAACTTATGCCAAGGCAATTATACTCGACATGTTGTTACTTGTAAACTTCCAGGCAGAGGTTGTCTACATATATCGGCTGCCTGGCTATATTCCACACGTTTAGTTCTAAAACGTCGCCATCACCTGTCTCATCAGGTATGCGTACGTAGAACCAGATATGCCCCCACTTATTATTCACCCAGCGGTTTATCTGTAGTACCTCGCGCTCTTTGCTATTCCACACGTCCAGCTTATTGATGATCTTCACGGCCTTCCATTTGGTGAAACCCTCACCCTGCTTGAACGATATAGGCATCAAATGGCGATAGTAACCATTAGGCCCATCCGGTATCAGGAAGTCTCCACTGCACTTTACCCACTTAGCCCCTTTAAACTTTTTACTGTCATAAGTTACCTTGATAGGGTTTGGCAGGAACTCCTGATCGGCCTTTATTAGATAAAAATAGGGGCTGGGCACTCTTCCATCTTTAACGTACTGCTCTGACAGAGAGTCATCATAATCATTGCAAATACGAATCGGCATCTTCACTAAGTCCTTTTCGTTGGGTTGAAACTCGCCGAGGTCATATGTGACCAGGTCTTTATAAGTATTATCGGTACGGAAAAGAATAGACCAGTTGTAGAAGAGATTAGATTCTTCACTATTTAATATGCCTAACGCTTGCTGCCTGCTATAGGATACATTGACCGCACACAAAAACAGGCACAAGAGCATTACGGCACCAATAACCACCCTGCCCTTTGAAGCAATAAAACGTAAAAACGCTGCCAGAAATATCGCAAGTAAAGGGTACACATGTATCATGGGGCGTGAGCCCAGGCCGTTGATATAGTTATAGCAATACCAGGAGTAGATCACATACACATACACCGGCAAGATGATCCACGCAAGCAGCGCCCAAGGGCGAGTGCTACGCAAAAGCAACATACCGAAGAGTGCAAAAAACATAATGGGACTATAAGCCAGCCAGCCATTGTTGCCATAGAACAGTCCGCTAAGAAGCCTTGGCTTTGTCCAGTTGAAACCCTGATCGCCATAGCTATAATATATATAGCTGCCGGCAAGCCACTTCCAGTAAAGCATCTGTGGAATGAGTGGAAGGCAAAACACAGCTGCCAGCATAAGCAACTTCGTAAAATGAGTACGCAAAAATAGAAGCCTACTCTTTAATGTTTCGTCGTTATGCACGTCATACAACAAAGGTATCAAGGCAAAAAGCAGATCGGTAGGACGTATGAGCGCTATCATGCCTAGCACAAGGCCTATCAGTATAAAATACCGCATTCGTGGATTATCATGCACCTTAATCGTAAGCCAGCATAACGATGCTACCAGGAAGAAAACGGGCACGTGTGACATACCTGCCTGCCGTAGTGTAAACCAAAATAAGTTTGTACCGACAAACAACAACAACACAGACAGAAAGCTCCATCTATCACCCACAAACCGCTTCACGACCAAATAAGTAAAGATCAGCCCCATCAAAGCATATACTATCGAGCTAAGGTGTATGGCACATCTGTAAGTGTCCGAGTATCCATTGGCGTATCCACCCGTTATCTTTTCGTAAGCATGGCCTACCAGGAAGAATGGGAGCTCCATGAGCGCTACCCCATAGGTATACTGATTGAGCACGTACCCTTTGGGGGTAGTTGGGTAGCCATTCATGTTCCGCACATTACTATATACTCCGGGTTCTATACCCTTGTCGGTAGGAACACTGTAGATTGTATCGAGATTATGGTATATAAAAGTCGACGGCAAATAGGCGTAGTATCCCAGTGAATCGCCATAAAAAGGGCTGGAGCCTTTTGTATATACCGACATGAACCAGGCCGACAAGGCAACAGTTAGCACGATGAGTATGATACGTACAGGCTTTGGCATATAAGGGTGAAGATAAAGAAAATAGCCCGCCGCATATTACCTGACAAAGGCATTTTGATTTTTATAAAATATCCTTACATTTAATCTACAGTTAGCTGAAAGAGAGAATACTAAGCGCAAAATTATTGCTTAAGGCAAAATCTATAAGGGAATCTCCGTCGTATATCCTACTTATGAGAACACCATTCTGAGGTTAGTCTTTACTAAAGGTGTATCCTATGCTAAGGTATTGCCCTCCTTTGCCATAGCAGATTAATGTGCTGAACGTTATGTGCCGGACAGCGTCCGTATCATAAGTCAACCTGAAAAACTGTGCGTTATGTTTAGAAGCTTTACAACCCACCTGATGGTAAACGAGGAAGACTGGCTATTACACTTTAATTTTGATAATGACCGACTACGTTACCTGGTAAAGGTGCTCAACCGGAAAGATAAAGAGACCTGCACGATGGCCATGATCAGCCATTACTACTGGAAATAATACAAGGGGTAAATGCAGACCTAAAAGCGGAGGAGCATACGCTCAACGACCTGATAAGGCAAAACAATCAGTACTCGTATATATAGACTACCATAAGCAATCGACATATCGCGCAGCAAAAACAGATCTAAAACCTCCGTTGGTAAACGGAATTGTTTACTTATCGCGCTTTACGGTAGAACCCAGAAGAGTAAGGCTGATAGACTTAGACAAAGAGTCGTTTGACTTGATCAGGCGCATATCTTTAAGTTCAGTCAAATGAGATACCAACGTATCGTTGGCAATGTTCAATTCGCTGGCGATGTTATTAACCGGAATAGAAGGGCGCGGATTAGGAACGCGAAGACTGATCTCTCTGATCTTACGAAAAACATCATTAGTAGTAGTGACAGCCATATGCACAATTTAGGTGCAAAGGTACGACATTTAACACTACCGGCAATTTATTTTAATGAGTGTTTATTTTTAAGTGTTACTTTGGACCATACTACCAGCGATATCTTATTATATGGTCCGATCTAATTTTATGCAAAACACTTCTGAACTCAGGCTGGCTGTATTGATAGATGCCGACAATGTACCATCGAGCAATCTGCAAGGCATGATGGAGGAAATAGCCAAGTATGGTACGCCTACCTTTAAACGGATATATGCCGACTGGACTAAACCACACGTAACCCGCTGGAAGAGCGAACTGCTGCAACATGCCATAACACCCATACAGCAGTACAGCTATACAACGGGTAAGAATGCTACCGACTCGGCCATGATCATCGATGCGATGGACATACTCTATACGGGCAAGGTTGATGGATTCTGCATCATATCCAGCGACAGCGACTTTACCCGACTGGCGCTGCGGCTGAGAGAGGCAGGCATGAAGGTGATAGGTATGGGGCAAAAGAAAACCCCTGCACCATTCATAGCCGCCTGCGATAAGTTTGTGTTCATAGAGATACTAAAAGGCAAACGCGCAGAAGAAACGCACGAGGAGGAAAAGGAAAAACAGGAAACGGCTGAAACCATTCTGGAAATAGACAAAAAGCTGGTAAAGCTGTTGTCGGACACCATCAACGACGTAGCCGACGAAACAGGTTGGGCCTTCCTTGCTGAGGTAGGAAACCTGATCATCAAAAAGCAGCCGTCTTTCGACCCCCGCAACTATGGCTATAAAAAACTGCTATTGCTGCTGAAAGGCGCAGAGGCTTTTGACATTGATGAACGTTCGGTAAATAAGGGTAACGGAAATGTGAAGCATGTATACGTACGCATAAAGGCTAAAAAGGAAGCCCGCAAAACAGGTAAAGGCAACAGGCGCAAGAAGGATGACGACGTAACTATAGCTACTGAAATGTAAGAGTTATCCAATCAAGGCTTGATTGGATAACTTCTATATAGCTGTTGTCAGGGTACTTTTCAATGAACGCCTTTAACACACCTTGCCCATCGGGAAAAGTTTCCTTATCCGTTATAAGCATCAATAACGTGTCGACGGCTACGTCTAAATCACTGCCCACATCACCCTTGGGCTGAAAGAAAATTGTCATTGAACAGGCTAGAAACGCATCGGCTTTATTCCGGTTTACTTCAAAGACATAAGGATGGCGATAAAATATGTCCAACAACATATTTAGTATAAACGGCTGCCTGAATATTTGATCTGATTTTTGCAAATAGAATCCAAACAGTTTCCCAGCTATTATATTCTCAACGTCAGGCGTATTAGGTACCCCGTCTAGCGATAAACAGATAGTAGCGATACCTGCGATGTCAATCAGCAGCTTCTAAAACATCATCTATCTGTTTATAAAATTGGTCCATACAGTTTAACGTATCTCTTTTGCTCTAGACTAGGAAAATATTGTTAGTCCTTAAAGCAATGTTTATTTGTATAACTAGCAAAGCGAGTAGCCGGACCTAATACTACATGATAATACCATGTACCGGTTGTATGCGTTGCGGCAGGTCTTTTTCTTCCAGCATTTCCCTTAGCTCTATTTCTATATTACGGCAGATGGCTGTAAGCGGTATATCGTTAATGCCATTGTCAAACGGATTTTCGCTGGCATCGCCTATCTGCTCCATTACATTGAACACCCAGGCTATCAGCATGGTGAAGGGTATCACCAGCCAGGTAGTACCGCTGTTCAGTTTCTCCAGTTCATTTACCAATGCAAAGGGAAGCAGGAAGATAAATAGGTACACGAATATGACACTGAAATTGGCATACTGCCTCGGGAAGGGAAAGCTCTTGATACGCTCGGATGCGCCCTGCTGGTTGTAAAACTCGAGCACCAGCCTGCCCATATCGCTATGTTCAAACGTATCAATATAGCCCAAGTTCTTCAATTCTATCAGTGCTTTGTCTTGTTTCTTAAGCAGCCAGGCAGCCATATTGGCTTTGCCATTCATCTCCCTGTGCTCTTCGTGCGATAAGAAATGCTGACACACTCTTTCCACCTCATCTTCAAACTTAGGATTGCCCTGTAGCCGGCGAATGATCTCCAGCTGAGCAGAGGATACGTATTCGCGCTCGCTGAACACAGGATTGCGGCGCAGCTGCAATCGCAACAGGTTGAGCCATGCGATGTGCCGGTAAACCAGTTCGCGTTTTATCACTTTCACGCTGCTCTGGTCATCCATTCTTGAGCCTACTATATCTACAACCATCGCGCCCCACATTCGGCTGGCGTTCGTAATGCTGCCCCACACACGGCGCGCCTCCCAAAGGCGGTCATAGGCCGAATTATTTTTAAAACCTACATAGAAAGCTACTGCCGTACCTATGGTAGCAACCGGCAGGAATGGTATGCCGAGGATCTTCAGATTGAGCACCTCATACAATAGATAAACGAAGCTGCTAAACAGAAGGGTGGCTAACTGCACCTTCCAGGCAAATCGGAAAATAACCTTGAAGCTGATGTGTCGATTGAGGAACATGACCGTGTATTGCGGTCTGCAATATAAGTACAGATCGAGCAATATTTACTTGTAATGGCAATAAAGCCAGCTACTTAAGTCAGGGCCATTATACCGGCTCCACCAGATTATCATACTCGGGGTGGCGCTTCAGGTACATGGCAATGTATGCACAGTAAGGTAATACCTTTTTACCGGTGTTAGCAGCATACGAAAATGCGTGCTTGGCAAGCGCGGACGCGATACCCTGACCCTCGTATTTTTCGGGCACTTCGGTATGCATCAGCGCCAGCATATTTTCTTTCCAGCGGTATTGCAGCAGGGCTATGTCGTCGGGCAATTCTACCTGAAACTGTTGTTTTTCGCTATTGTCTACTACCAGGTATGTCTGTTCCATTCGTCTTTTTTATAAGGGGAGCATGATAAAATTAGCTCAACCATACGGCACAGCCACGCCAACGGGTGTAGATATTTTATGCTAAACAGTACTGCACACAGTATCAACCCAAAACAAAACAGCCCCTGCTATAAGGGGCTGTCAACATTTAGAATCAAAAAAGCAACACTGTCATCACAACGTATACAGCACTGCTTTTATTGTAATGATTAGCAACTGCACAGTTGTTTTGCATAAACGTATTATGGCAAACACCAGTCTTTTCATCACCATTGACTTAGAAGCTTTCATCAGCGCTCGGGCCATAGCTACCGGGTATGGCTACATCCAGTAAACGGAGGTACATGCCCAGCTGTGCCCTGTGGTGTATGATTTGCGCATAGCTAGTGCGTATCATTTCATACTTGGTGCAGGTAACGTATATCTGGTCGCCATTACGGAGGGTCCACATTTCTTCCAGCTGCTGCTCATTGGCTTTCTCCAATTCAGCTTTTCCGTTGGCCAGCGTACGCTCAAAGTAACCCATCAGTTCTTCGTTGTTTTCTATCGGTACCTGCGTGTAAGGAGAAATAGCAAAATCCAGTTCTGTAGTATTCAGCGCCATTGACACCCAACCCGGTAGCTCGCCAATGTGCGTCACCAGTTGTTTCAGCGTCATATTTTTAGCATGTGGCTTCCAGTCATATTTGTCAACCGGTACGCGCGACAACATTTTACGGGTAGTTTGTGCTTCCTGGTCCATTTCTTTCAGCAGCAGTGGAATGATTTGCATTGACATAGTTTGTTTCGTTTTATAATGCAAAGCAAACGACGCCCACTGACAGCCCTATGGCAGTCTGTTTTTTACGCCAAAAATATTTTTTTGAGAAAGACTTAATACCCGACGGGGAGCATCTTCATGTACTCATTCAGCTCCATATGGTCGTTCTTAACAAATGGCTGCTCTAATGACCGGATGTGCGTAATCCGGGAAACTTTAAAATCGCGGTACTCGCCCCTGAGATGGCACCAGGCTATCACATGCCAGCCGAACGCGTAGAATACGAGCCCGATGGCTTCTATCTTACGGGTACTTACTTCGCCCTTGTTGTTGGTATATCCCAATTCCAGTATGCAATACGACGATATCGCATTCTGTAATGTAGAAAGGTATTCGAAATCATTTCGGAACATTGACGGCACCTGTAGCCGTATGTTGTTATTAAGGTGTTCCAGCTTGTCCTTCTGCGGGCCTTTCAGCACGGCCTTCACCTTGCTAAGCGCTGTGGAGTAGTGCGCAAGGGTCGATCTATCGGCAAAACCGGATGCTACTGCTTCCATCAGCAGCAGTGCATTGGCCTCGTCGGATGTAAAGGATACAGGCGGCAGAAAGTAGCCCTGCACTACAAAGTAACCCTTATTAGCCTCAAAGCTTACAGGGATGCCTTGCTCACAAAGCGCTTTTACATCGCGGTACACCGTGCGCACGCTGATGTTGAATTTATCTGCTATTTTTTCGGCAGGTACATACTTCTTCGATTGAAGTAGCGTAAGTATGCCAAATAGCCTGTCTACCCTATTCATACAAACAGATTAGCTGCCGCGGGTACCCCCCGTTTTGATAGGCTTCTTGGCAAATGATGCTGCCTTGCCCGGCTTTATTTGTGTTTTAGCACTTGGTGCAGTAGTCTTAGCATTCTTATTCTTTGCACCCTTTTTATTACTCCCGTTCAGTAGTGACATATTTTATTGATTTTCCATTACAAATATAACGGAAGCCATCGTATGCACAATACATTAGCCCGTATGAAACAAAAAGAGTGGCCGCGGCCACTCTTTTAATAATATAGTAATGCCTGAAAAGCTTATTGGAGCAGCAATTTCTGGATTGTTTGCTGTGTTCCTACTTGTACTTTCACAAGGTACACGCCTTTCGGCTTGGTGCTCAGGTCTACTTTATACAGGCCATTGCTGTTGCTTTCGCTGGCATCGTACACTACTTGGCCAGTCACGCTTGTGATGGTTATACGTGTTTCACCGGCGTAGGCTTCTTTCAGCTGCAATACCACCGTGCCCGAAGCCGGGTTAGGATACATGTCAAAGCCGTTATCCCTGTTCCAATCGTTTACATGGCTCTTGTCCTGTGCATTTATCGTCAGGGTTACTGTATCGCTACTGCAATCGTTCATTACAATAAGCTTTACTGTGTATACACCTGGTGAAGTATAGGCATAAGTAGGATTTAAGGTATCCGCTATGGCATTATCACCCAGCAACCACAGTACGCTATGGGCGTTTTTTATACCATGCGCAGTAAACGCGTACGACAGGTTGTTATGCGTTTCTGTAATGGAATCTACACTTACATCCTGCCAAATGCCCATACTGATAGTGTCAGAATAGAATGCTGCGCCACCGGCCAGGCAGCTATCTTTAAAGCGGAACTCCATAGGGGTAGTCAGCACAGTTTGCACATAATCATCTGTTGCGCCTGCGATGTCTGTAAAGTCAGCGGCACTACCTGCCGGGCGGCTTTGCCATTGGTATACAACACCATTTGAAGCGCTTTGACCTATTATCTGCAGCACCGCAGTTGCGTTTGGGCATACAGAGTCAGGAGAGAAGTTGATGGTACCGCCTTTCAGGGTTCCACTACATGCTACTGCATACTCATCGGCTCCACGGTATGGCCACGTACGTGCCTGTAGGTCAATATCTCGTCCGATGCCTGCAACCGCCACGCCGTGCAATGCAGGGTTCATTGCCATAGATGGCGCCAGATGCAGGCTCTCCCGCGACATGAATTTGACCTCTGCACTATCTGAGTTTGGTTCGTGGCTGGCTGCTTTGTACGCAACAAGGCTGGAATAAGATGAAGCATCCCATGCTATCATATCTGTTCCCGCCGATTCGTAAGTATTATAGTCAATATTAACCGTACCGGCACCGTTCATAAACAAATTAAGGTGTTTTGACCCAGCACCACCGCCTGCGCGTTTATTGATGAATATGTTATTTTTTATATTATATATGCTGGCAATATTGCTCTCTTTACGATAAAGCGGTACAGTGAAAGCGTTGGAAAGCGAATTTGTTGTGCTACCAAAAAGGCGGATAGTATTAAAATAAATGTCTGCCTTGATAGGATTTGTACCGGCAATCTCTATACCTGATACATAAGCCGAACTATCGACAAATAGAGACCCTCCTGACGATGACATAAATATGTGCGCCGTATTTGCAACAATATTATTAGCGATTCGCGCATAAGCAGCATTACCAGCAGTATTTGCAAAGTAGATGCCTTTTATTTCTGTATTGGGATCAAACGTATTGCCGATATTGATCGTATTGCGCGTAATTATAGCCGTATCCCGGTGGTTCTCGTACCAGATGCAATTTGTTGCCACCTGCGATGAAACCTGTATTCTATTAGAGTCGATAATAGTCCGCCCCGTACCGGTAGCAGCTTTAAAAGAATAGCCCGAAGCCCCGGCAAAAACATTCCCCGAGACAGTGATATTATCATTTGGGTTCGCACCACCGCCATCAGATAATATTGTATTATGCGAGCTGATAAATGTATTATTCAGTATCCGGTTTCTGGAGTTACCACCACCGCCTATACGGACACATGATGCTCCGGTACCGGTATACATATTGTTTAAGAGTACGCAGTTTCTTATAGTATTATTTCTTGAACCATTAGATATCAGGATAAGTTCCCTCAGATCTCCAAAGCCAATAAGCTGCAATCCTTGGTTTTCTACTTCATCATTGCGGCCATTTATAACTACCCAATCCGCATTATTAAAGACGAACATTCGTTTGCTGCCTGTATTGCAAAGAACAGGCAACCCGTCAGATGCCAGGACAGCGTCAGAAACTGTAATTGTAACCGTATTAACCGCACTGGCACCTGCCTTGTTTACAAACGTAAGCGGGAAGGTGTCATTGGCCGACGTGTAGCTGGAATCGAGTTCAATGACATAGGGCTGTGTGAGTGTAGCAGGTATAGCGGCATAGGCGCTTTGCATGCCGTGGTGCGTGCTGATGACCGTAGTGCCGCTTTTTAGTTTTACCGAATTGGGTTGTGCAATGGATTGGAATTGTAACAACAGGGCTGCTACCAGGAGGCTGTAGTAAAGTTTTAATTGCATAGTTGTAGTTTAAGGTGCAGGAAACCTTGGTTCCGTACCATGAAGATACGCGGATAATGAACCTGCCCCCTACTTAAGATCAGCTAAAATTTTAAAAAGCTGATTAACTGTATAGAATAAAATCGGTAAATGTAACTACGAATTAAAAAAGAGACGCCTGTATAGAGAATGCACGATGAGGAGCTTGTGCGATACGATCAGTTGTGGCATCGGGTATACGGTATACCCTACTCTCGGTATAACGCGATGCAACGATCACTTCTGTACCATCGGCATACTCATTAAATAACGACAGCGCCTTATCAGGGCAGTTATTGTCTTTCGACAGGTGAGACAAAAACAGATGGCTCATGTAAGCCGGCCTATGCTGCCGGAATACCTCTAGCGCCTGTGTATTGGATAAGTGCCCGAACCCACCGCGGATGCGGTTCTTTAAATGCCACGGATAGCGGCCCTGCTCCAGCATTTGCACATCGTAGTTGGCTTCTAGGAAGGCTACATGACATTTGCTGAAATAGTTAATAAGATTATCGCAGGCAATACCGAGGTCAGTGAAGACACCAATTGTTTTTTCCTGCCCTTTTACAATAAAACTATGCGGCTCTATAGCATCGTGTTTCTTTATAAATGCGGTCACCGAAAGCGAACCAATATGAATAGGAGCATCCGACACGAATGACATAGCGAGGTGCGGCTCTACAAACAGCCGCCCGTACTTCATGGTTTTTTCGGTAATGTACACCGGTATCTGATACTTCTTTGACAGCACCGTTACACCCTTGATATGATCTGAATGTTCGTGCGAAATGAATACAGCCTTCACCTTATCCAGCGACAGACCCATGCGCCGCATACGCTTTTCGGTTTCGCGACACGACAAGCCGGCATCAATGAGCACAGCCTCCTGCTCATTTCCAATGTAATAACAGTTGCCATTACTTCCCGAGTTCAACGATGCGATGTAGAGTAACATTGGTACTGCAAAAATAACGGTATTTGCCGCTCGTTCAGCCAGTTGTGTACATATTTATGTAGCACTCATTACATATATCTGCAAAAACATACGTTGTGCAGGGTACAGAATTTGTAATCTGTTTCATATCAACAAAACACCACTGAGACACAGGTTAATGACTAAAAAGCCGATTCTATCTGTATTGCACATCCTGGAGGATACCATGCGCGTGCTAAAAGAAAATGACCCGCTGCGTATGGCGGGCGCTACGGCTTTTTTCTCCACCTTCGCATTGCCCCCTATCCTGATGATCATTGTCCGTGCTTTAGGGCTGTTCTTCAACCGCAAGGAAGTAGGCCGTGAACTGCTGCAAAAGCTCGGCGGAACCATCGGGCAAGATGGCAGCCAGCAGGTATTGTCTACCATACGCGGCATCCTGGCATTGCAGGAGAACCAATTTATAACTACCGGCATATTCATATTTCTGCTGTTTGTGGCCACTACGCTTTTCAAGATTATCAAAAGCTCGCTGAACCAGTTGTGGAATATACGAGTGACGGCCGGGCGAAGTATCAAACTTCTATTACTTACAAGGCTACATGCTGTAGCTGTAATATTGTTTGCAGGTGCATTGTTTGTAGCGGTACTGGTACTCGATGGCATACAGGCGTGGCTGGGCAAATACATCTCGCTCTATGCGCCAGACATCAGCCCTTACTTAAACGGCGCTCTCAATACGATCGTTTCTGTCATCATAGTCACCCTTTGGTTCCTCATGCTGTTCTGGTATCTGCCTGATGGTCGTCCAAAGCTAAAGGTGGCCGTGCTGGGCGCCATAGTCACCAGCGTCTTATTCAATATTGGCAAGTTCATACTTCGCTCTTTGTTATCATCCAGCAACATCGGCAATCTCTACGGCACAGCCGGGGCTTTAGTGCTGGTCTTGCTCTTCGTATTCTACTCTTCGTTCATACTGTACTTCGGCGCTTCGTTCATCAAGGTATGGGCGCAGCATACCGGTGGCGATATAGAGCCGCTGCCACATGCCAGCCGCTATGCCCTCTCGGTCATTACGGTAAAGGAAGGTAATGATGCCCAATGAGCTTGGATAGTTAATAAACACATCCGGCGTTCACAGTTCTTTAATAAAACATGTCGCTTTTTTTCAATTTAGGGTTGTTTGCCGTTTCTACTTTTGCACTGTAAATAATCAGATTATGGAAAAGCGTTACAATGTTTTCAACCAGATACACAAGGGGCTGAGAGGGATGATGTATGACGTAGCTATTGCTATACAACGTACCGACTTCACTAGCGGCGGTGCAGGTGCTACAATGGCACAGCTACAGCGTGTGCTGGAGCTGTTTGATGATCATGCTGAGCATGAGGACAAATACCTGCTTATGCATATACTGAAGCACGACCAAAAACTTACTGAGGAATTTGAGCGCGACCATGTAATAGACCATAAGTTGGCGGCTGAACTAAATGAGCATATTGCAGCATGGAAGAACGCGGGCAATGCAGAAGATAAATTGCTGGCCGGTAACAGAATATTCTATGCTTATAACGAGTTCGTAGCCTTCAATCTTTATCACATGAATAAGGAGGAAGAAGTACTGCTATACACCTTATGGAAGCATTACACTGACGAGGAAATCATCGGCATGCAAATGCAGATCATCCAAAGCATAGCGCCCGAAACACTGATGGAGGAAAACATGTGGATGATGCGCTCCCTAAATAACCCCGAAGTAATCGGCTGGTTACAGGCAGTAAAGCATACAGCACCTGCGTCTGCATTCGACGGACTATTGCAAATGGCTGAGCAGATACTGCCTGCCAATCGCTTTTCGTCAATCAAGACGGCAGTACAATTAAATCCTGAAGTCGTATAGTCCAAAAACATTTTACCTTCGCGCCACTTTTTTTAAACCTTCAATCTATGCACATCTTCCAAAATGAATTTCTTCCATCTGCAGCGCTACGGCCTTTCGTAGACTGCTACTGGTTCCAGTCATTCACCGGGGAGCTGTGCGAGGAGTCGCCGGTGCAGCGTTGCGTTCCACTGGGCATGACGGAACTGATCGTACATGTAAAGGGTAACACCTGCTATGTATTCGTTGATAATGAATGGAAGGCCTTACCGGACGCTTATATGGTAGGAGTATATAAAGACGCAGTAATGTGGAAGACACAGGGCACATCTTATCTGTTCGGCATCAGGCTAAAGCCCGAAAGCCTGATCAGACTATTTAAAGTACCGGCCGCAGGGGTTTTCAATAACTATACTGACCTTGACACTTTCTTTGGTAAAAAGACAGACCTGGCAGACAGGATGATGGGCATAACAGAGGTGGGGCTGCTCATTAAGATAGCTGAAGATTTTCTGTATAAGCAGCTTTGCCATCTTAATAGTGAGCGCAACTATGTATACGAGGCTACCAATCTCATACGAAAATCGAAGGGCGACATCAGGCTGGAGGAATTGAGCGGACAGCTTTACGTGAGTGAAAGGCAGCTACAGCGTGGATTTAAAGACTGCCTTGGCGCCAGCCCTAAGACATACATTCGCATCATACGTTTTCGCAATGCCTATGAATATGTACAGCAATCAGGAAATGATCTGAGTTGGGCCAATGTCAGCTACAACTTCGGCTATGCCGACCAGGCGCATTTCATTAAAGACTTTAAGCAATTTACCGGGGCTGTACCTACGGCTATCTTCCAAAAGGCGGAGGAGTTTCCGCAAATGTCGCGCGAGCTGGCCATACTAAACTAAATACAAGATTACATACATGTACTAACTACTGTCCGCGCAGTAGGGGGGGGCAATCTTTTGCCATAACGCAAACAAAACTCACAAATCAATAATGAAAAAGATCATCATCTATGTTAGCATCATTGCAGTAGCGCAACTAGTAGCCTGTCAGCAAAACGGAACGGAAACACCTAAAAAAGACGGCACTGAAGAGCTGCCCGCCGTGCGCTCTAAGGAAGAGAGCATTAAACGCGGCCAGTACCTGGTAACCGTTGGTGGCTGCAATGATTGCCACTCGCCAAAGAAAATGACCGATATGGGCCCGGTACCCGACATGGACCGCATGCTCTCGGGCCACGATAGCAATATACCATTAGGACCATACGATACGGTAACAGCCAACACCGGCCGCTGGGTCATATTCAACGGTTTCAATACAGCCTTTGCAGGCCCATGGGGTATGTCGTTTGCCGCCAACCTTACACCCGATGAAACAGGTATAGGCAACTGGAGTCTGGACAACTTTAAAACGGCATTGAAAAAAGGCAAGTACAAAGGCATAGAAGCCTCGCGCCCATTGCTACCACCCATGCCATGGCCCAACTATGCACAAATGACCGATGAAGATATTGAGGCCATGTACGACTACCTGATGTCGATAAAACCGATTAGCAATAGGGTGCCGAATGCAGTATTGGCACAGCGGTAGAAGAAACTGGCTATGAAAACTACAGTAAAAGAAAATGCCCCTCGATAATGAGGGGCATTTTTAGTGCGGCAGAGGAGATTCGAACTCCCACGCCCGTTACAGGCGCTACCACCTCAAAGTAGTGCGTCTACCAGTTTCGCCACCGCCGCAGCTCTGCTTTTTTGAGGAAGTGCAAAGTTATGTGTCCGCGAGCAAAACTCAAAACCGGCAGCCATTATTTCTTATGCTCATGTTTTAGCGTGATGCGGAAAGTCGTACCCTTGCCCGGTTCCGAGGTCTTTACGAAGATAGAACCATGATGATATTTTTGAATAATACGCCTGGCCAGCGACAAGCCTAGCCCCCACCCTCGCTTCTTGGTAGTATAGCCGGGGTTAAATATCTTGGCTACCTGGTGCTTAGGCATACCCTTGCCGGTATCGCATACATCAATATTTACATGGTCGTGGCGGTTGGTTACCTTAATATCTATCCTGCCCTTGCCATCCATGGCATCCAGTGCGTTCCGTATTAGGTTTTCCACTACCCAATCGAACAATGGCCCGCTCATATTCACAGGGATATTGTTTTCAGGGCTGTCCATAGCTATAGTAACTTTCGACGGTGCCCGTTTTTGCATGTATTCCGTCATAAAGCGGAGGCGCTCTATCAGGTTTTCCTCTACCAGCTTCGGCGTACTACCCACTTTACCAAACCTGTCGGCCACCAGCTTCAGGCGGTCCAGGTCCTTTTGCATCTCTGCCACAGCTTCGGTATTTGCCTCGTTATCCTTCAGCAGTTCCAGCCAGGCTTCGATAGAGCTGAGAGGGGTGCCCAACTGATGAGCCGTTTCCTTCGACATACCTACCCATACCTGATTTTGCAGCGAGCGGTGTGCCGATGTTAGCGCCACCAGCACCACAAACAGGAACAGGAATATAATACCCAGCTGTATATATGGATAATAACGGAGTTGGGTAAGCAGGTAAGATTCTCCATAGTATATCTTCTGCTTGCCAAAACCATAATCCATCACAATAACCCTGTTCTGGGCCTTATAATCTACTATCTGCTCGTTCAGATAATCCTTATTCCTTTTTAGCCTAGATGAGTCGATGTTTGACGTATATAGTACTTCATCATGCTCGTCGGTAAGTATTAATGGGATGGTCTCATTCGCATCCACTACAGTGGCTGCAAATTGCGTAGCGTTTGGGTCGGTAGCAGTGGCCATGGTCTTCAAGCCCTCCACCAGGTGATGCACTCCCTTCTTTTCTTCTTCTTCCAGTTCGGCGGCGAGCTTATTGGTGTAGAGCAGCGATGTGCCCACAATAGCCAGCGCAACGAGTATCAGATATGTTTTCCAGTTAATGTATTGGCGCATAACAGCGTAGTCTCCTTAAACGAAAACAAGGTAAAAATATTATGATTTTGAAGGAAGAACTATTATTTTTGCCCGCGGAAACTTTCCTATTTAACAGACATGCAACACAACGCTCACGATAATTTAGAAAACAAAGCCGACATAGAGTATTCAAAACCTACTAAGTCGCGCTTCCTCTTCGTGCTGTTCTTTTTCAGCATCTTTATCTTTGCATGGGCAGGCTGCTACAAGCTGTCTCAGCATAGCTTTAAGAATACCGAAGACATAGAGGTTCCGGAGAATACAGCCTACGAACCTAAGTATAAATAATCATCGCCCCCGAGCAATGATCGTATGCCAGCAAGATACCGCCGTTGTAATACTAAGTTACAATGGCAAAAAATGGCATGAACTCTTTCTTCCCGAAATTGTAGCTGAAGCCCATACGGGCTATGATGTCATCGTGGTAGACAATGCATCTACCGACGATACGCTGCAATATGTGGAATCTACTTTCCCAACCGTACAAACGCTGCAGATAGCTATCAACCGAGGCTTTGCCAATGGCTACTACGAGGCGCTGAAGCAGATACAGGCTAAGTATTATGTGTTGCTAAGCGCCGACTTCCAGGTGACGCATGGCTGGTTTCCACCGCTGCTGAATGCGATGCAGCGCTACAAAGGCCTTGCTGCCTGCCAACCTAAAATACGCTACTGGAAAGAACGTGAGTACTTTGAGTACGCTGGTGCAGGTGGTGGCTTTATGGACCGCCTGGGCTACCTCTTTTGCAGGGGCAGGATATTTAACGAGCTGGAAAAAGACCACAATCAATACAACGACGATATTGAAGTTTTCTGGGCATCGGGTGGCTGCCTGATGGTACGTGCCGACCTGTATCATAAAGTTGGAGGCCTCGACCCCGACCTGTATGCGCATATGGAGGAAATAGACCTCTGCTGGCGGCTGAAGAATGCAGGATATAAGATCGGCTACATAGGCCAGTCCACTGTATTCCATGTAGGTGGCAGCATCATCAGCTACGGCAGTCCGCAAAAGCTATATTATAACTTCCGCAACAGTCTTATACTACTACTTAAGAACGAACGCGCGTCAAAACTACTCTGGCTATTTCCACTACGGCTGGTGCTGGATGGAATTGCCGGCTTACAAATGATGGCGGGTGGTAAGTTCAAAGAAACCGGCATCATCATTAAGGCGCACTTCCACTTCTACGGTAGCCTGGGCAAATGGCTGGGCAGGCGCAAAGATGCGCAAAAGCTAATAACCCACCGCAATGAAGCGGGGATATACCCCAGGAGCATCGTGTGGGACCATTTTGCCCTTCGCAAAAAGCTATTCTCCAAACTCGGCTGGGAACCCGATCAACTCAGTTAAACATATGACTACAGGAAACGGCATACATCACTCCATTCTTTACCGACGTTTTCCTGTTATTTACCGACTATCCCGTCCGTTCTACCTAAAGCCGCTTCGGCAGGCTATATACAGCCTATACTTTTGTCCTATCAATTAAATAACAGAACATGTCACAACATTATCAGAAATACCCCGAACACTTTGGAAAACATAAACCCAGGGACAAACGTGTTTTTGGTGTAGGTATTATCCTGCTGGGTGTATTTATCCTGCTGCGTAAGCTAAATATATTTCATTTCGACTGGCACCATTTCTGGCCTGTCATCCTCATAGCGATCGGCCTTTTCGTAGGTGTTCAAAAAAGGTTCAGGAACAATGCCTGGTGGATACTGATACTGATCGGTACCGTTCACCTGATACCAAGGTTTACTATACCCGGTACTGATACCAGTTCATCGGCCCTTGTACTACCGGCCGCGCTCATCATCGGAGGCTTGCTCATGGTGTTTCGCCCACGCAAGGAGCACGACTGGAAGACAGACATGCAGATCGTAACATCAGCCGAAAACCAGCTTGATGTTGATGTAACATTTGGCGGACGGAAGGAGATCATTACCTCAAAGGATTTTAGGGGCGGACGCGTACAGGTAATGTTTGGCGGCTGCGAGCTGAATATGATACATGCCGACAGCAGCACACAACCTATGGTACTGGATGTAAAAGTGTCGTTCGGCGGACTGGAGATGATCGTACCGGCGCATTGGGAGATACAGAATGAGATAGCGCCCACTTTCGGCAGCGTAGAAGATCATAGAATGGCCCGCCAGCCTAATGCAGGTGAAGAGAAGAAAGTACTGGTGCTAAGGGGTAGCTGCAACTGCGGCAGCATCGAAATAAAATCTTACTAAACAACTACTACCCGCCTGCTGATGCAGGCGGGCATTTTCATAAACACCTTAACACATCCATTATGAATGCTTACACCACACAGATCATTTATCGCATAAAATGCAGCGGCACACAAACCGAACAATATGAGGAGCAACTGCGCCTCGTATTTGGTACGGATGAACGCCATGCGCTGGAGCAGGCCCGCACCATAGCGCTTGATGAAGAATCGACTTTTGTAGATCGCCACGGACGTACTGTAACCTGGGAGATGGTGGCCATCAAAGACCTGCAACCGGTAGATCTTCAAAATGGAACATTGCTCATGTCGACCGTGAAAGAGGTAGAGCCGGTCGGTGTACATGCTGATATAGAAGCTTAAATCTGCTAATAAGCTTGTCGCTACTGAATAGAAATATACGGTGGAAACTTCCACTGCTTAGCGTTGCTATCCTTGCGATACACACCTTTGTGCTATATACGTATGCCGGAAGGGCGTGGGATATATCGTATACCGACGGTATTGTGAGCACGGCCATTCTGGCTCTTGCTATATGGGGCGTGCTGCTGCTTATCAATGCCTTTCCCACCCGCGTGGGCATCATTGTATATGCGCTCATCGTTGCCGCAGTACTCAGCATGGCTGTTACCTACACTCAATGGTGGGTATTCAGGCTAAGCCTGGGCAAAGACGACCCGCAGCATTTGACATGGCTGACATTCAGCACACCGTTTCGTTTTATCTTCAACTGGCTGGTATGTACCTGGACCGCAACTTACTCGGCCCTGCAAAAAAGATCGGATGAGTTGGAAGATAAATTCAAGCAACATACAGATGCCTCGATACTGCTGAAAGAAGCAGAGCTATATAAACTAAGACAACAGTTGCAGCCACACTTCCTGTACAACAGCCTGAACTCCATAAGTGCCCTTACCATGATAGCCCCTGACAAGGCACAGGAAATGATCGGTAAATTATCGGACTTCTTACGTAGCTCGGTACGGCGCGAAGCCCAGGAGAAGATACAGATAGATGAAGAACTGAGATACATTGAGGCTTACTTATCTATTGAGGCTATAAGATTTGGCGACAGACTGAACGTACAGTTTGAGAAGGAATACACCGATGATGCTACGATACCACCCTTCCTGCTGCAACCAGTGCTCGAAAATGCCATAAAGTTTGGCTTGTACGGCACTACAGGCTCCGTCAGCATCAATACGCATATCTCCCTGCAAGAAAGTATGCTAACCATTACCATCACCAACCCGTACGGCCCGGACGGAGCCTTACCCAAAGGGACAGGATTCGGGCTGGAGGGCATACGCCGCAGACTGTACCTGCTGTATGCCCGTGCCGACCTGCTGGAAACAAAAAAGGAAAACGAAGTTTTTACAACCATACTGAAAATACCACAAACACATGTACAAGGCAATACTGATAGATGACGAACCGCTGGCAAGGCAGCTTGTAGCCGCTTTCTTAAAGCCTTATGAGCAGGTGCAGGTGGTAGCAGAGTGTGGCGATGGCTTCGAGGGATTTAAAGCCATACAAGAGCATCAGCCCGACCTGATATTTCTGGATGTGCAGATGCCCAAAGTAAGCGGCTTTGAAATGCTGGAACTGCTGGACAATCCTCCATCGGTGATATTTACTACTGCCTTCGACGAATATGCTTTGAAAGCGTTTGAAGCACATGCAGTGGATTATCTGCTAAAGCCCATCACCCGCGAACGGTTCGACAAGGCCATGCAAAAATGGCTACAGCAGACAGCCGGTAAGCAAAGTATACAAACAGGTACACTGGTGCATGAGCAGGTGTATGAAGGCTATCAGCACCGTATAGTGGTAAAGGACAATGGTAAGATCCGCATTATACCCGAGCAGGATATACACTACCTGGAAGCAAATGATGACTACATAAAGATTGTAACGAAAGATGGCAGCTACCTGAAAAAGAGCACCCTAAGCCATGCCGAGCAGACGCTAGATCCGCAGCAGTTCATCCGGGTACACCGCTCTTATATTATTCCGGTTGGTCAGCTGGTGCGAATAGAGCCTTACGAAAAAGAAAGCCACATTGCATTGCTGCAATGTGGCGCAAAAATAACTGTAAGCAAGAGCGGCATGACGAAGCTAAAGTCGATACTCGGCTGGTAGCTAGTCCATGTCGTTCTTACGAGGCATATCAGGCATCCTTTCCAGCAGATACCGTATAAGCATATAGCCACCTATACCGGTAAAGACATAAGTAAGCAACCGAAGCGGATTAGCGGTCATAAACTGTTGTAAGGCATCTTGTGTAAAAGGCCCATCGTAAAACAAGGCAACCAACACCATCGCGCCTATCACATAAGCCAGAAAGAAAGCAACAATTGTGATCAGTACCCACACTACGACATTCTGCCCCTTGCGGCGGGCTAACTGCCCGTTATTATACGACAAGAGTGCACAAAGAATAAAATCCATTCTATTAATTAAAAGCTTTTCATAAACTCAGTAACACTTTCCATGATGTGGTTGATCTGCGCATCATTCAGTCCGTGGTGGCAGGCAACCAGCATACCGCCGCGCATTACCTTATCAGCTTCAGCATAGCCACTAGCTGATGCCTTATGAGCTACATTCTTGAAGCCCGGCTGACGCAGGATATTGCCTGTAAATACGGTACGTGTCATGATCTTGCGCTTCTCCAGGAATATCTGCAGGTCTCTGCGGATGAACGGAGCAGACTCGCGAACGGTTACCGCAAATGCCAGCCAGCCTGTACGTGAGTTTGGCAGTTGTTTCGGCAGGATGAAGTACTCTTCATATTGCTCGAAGAACTTGCGCAGGCGCGTATAGTTCTCCGTACGGGTATCTATGTTCTTGCCCAGTTTATTGAGCTGTACGATACCAAATGCTGCACCCATTTCAGATGGCTCGATGTTATAGCCCGGCTCTTCAAATACGAATTTCGCATCGTAAGGTATACCGTCTACTTCTACATTAAAGCGGTTCTCGATTTTCTCCGACTCTACGAACAGCGAAGAGCTACGGCCCCAGCTACGCAGCAGCAAGCCACGGTTGTAATAAGCCTCAGTGTTTACGCAAAGCATACCGCCATTGCCTGCACAGTTGATGATGTGAGAGCCATAGAAGCTGGTAGTGCTCATATCGGTAAAGCGACCCGATGATGCACCATCTATCTCGGCACCCAGCGTATCTGCAGAATCTTCGAGTAAGAAGATATTGTGTTTATCAGCTATCTCGCGCAGTATTTTCCAATCGGGCAGGTTGCCTATCAGGTTTGGTATGATCATCGCCTTTGTTTTAGGCGTTATCATTTCCTCTACCTTGTTTACGTCTATATTGTAAGTACCTTCTTCTACATCTACGAATGCTGGCACCCAGCCTTTCTTTACCTGCGGCGCTACCGTAGTAGAAAAGGTAAGCACCGGCGTGATGATCTCTGCACCCGGCTCGTAATTCAGCAGGTCTGCAGCAAGATATAATGCTGATGAGCCACTATTGACCATGATACCATGTTTCTTGGAATATAGCGCAGCTATGCGTTCTTCCATTTCGCGCACATGCTTACCCATTTGGGTAGATGTACGCAGTACGTTCACTACGGCTTCTATTTCTTCCTCGCCATGGACGGTTTTGCCGTAAGGGACAGGAATGTATTGTGTTTCTTGCATGAGATTAAATTAGAATGCTAATGTACTGGTAAAGCTGCAAAATAATAAGTTAAGGCTTTCCGAAAAAGTCTGGCTTGTATAATCGGCATGATATAAAGCGAAAGGAGGTGCTTGAGGCACCTCCTTTCGAAAAACATATCGAAATATCTATTTTACGATATTCAGCTTTTGTGTTACAGGAGCACCGGCACCTGTCATTTTTATTACGTAGCTACCAGCTGGTAATGAGGCAATATCGATGCTGCCATTATACTGCTGAGCAGTAGGCAGAGCCATTGTTTTTACCATTTTACCGCTCATATCATAGATCGCGATATTGGCATTTGTAGTCTGGCTCAGGTTAATCTTGAAGCTAACCTTGTCTTTGGCCGGCACCGGAAATACACTAAGCATGTTTTTCGCAGTATTTACATCGCTAACTGAAGTTGGGAAGTAAATGTCATAATAGTAGCGGTCTTGGTAATCCATAACCCACTGACCGTTATCCCAAGTATACTCTGACTCTACCGTAGGCTGCCTGAAGCTATTGTAAGACATTTCTGTTTTATCATTGTTTTCCCATGCACCATTGTCATAACTTTCGCCAAGTGATAATGTCTCATCGCCTGCGGTATTGTAAGTATACGTATTCCTGTGTCTATCCTCCCAGGTTGATGTCATCGTGTTCCAGCTTTGATATAGATCTGATTGAACCTGACCGCCGCTATTATAAGTATAAGTCGCTTTTTGCGTTATTTCCCAGCTACCGTTGTTGTTGAAGTAACTAATAGCAGTGTTAAGCTTACCGCTCAGGTATGCATTTTTGGTAACGCTCTGCATTTTCCAGTTACTACTTCCTGCATCCCAGCTTTCAAAGATGGAAGAATCAACCTCACCTGATGCATATACAGTCCTGTTTCTGTAGCTGTTTATCCAGCTACTTGATGACGCATCCCACTTTTGTGATAAGCTTCCCAACGATTTACCTGAGCCATCATATACGTTTACATTCTTTGTACTATCCCAATTGGTGCCATTAAAATATGCAGATACGTACTCATTAATGAGGCCCGCACTAGTGTAATTCATGCGTTCCATACTCTCTATTGTCCAGGTAGCGCCATCCTTAGTTTCGCTCTTCGAGGTAGCTATACGGTCATTAGCATCGAAGGTATGACTGGTACGGTATGATTCTACCGTATTGCCATTTTCAAAATCCCAACCCATGGCGCTATCAAATTTCCATTCTTCCAATTGAGCGTCGAAGCCCCTATCGCCGGTGTACGTTGCACGAAAGGTATCAACTCTTGCCAAGGTGCCATTCACATCTCTGCTGGACGAACTACCTACCAGTCTTGATAGCGTAGTCGTAGTTTTTCCGGCTGATTTAGCACTACCACTCGTTTTTTTCGCCTCGTTCCGGCTTTTGTTATGCCCTGAGCTCAAAGGCGATGAGGAGTGTTTCTGTGCATACGATGCCTGTACAAGGCCCATACAGGCCGCAATAATGTAGAGTTTCTTCATTAGGTTTTATTTTTAATTTGAATTAACGGCAAAGTAATGTACTTATTGTTAAAGCATATACAAAATAACTAAAAAAGAGAGGCTTTAAGCCTCTCTTTTTACAATCGTAGTACTAAACAGATTACTGTTTGGTCATCATGTTTCCTTCTTTGTCCAGCTCTACTATGTCGTAGCCCAGCTTTGTAAGGCCGTCCCATACTTTAGCTTTATCGCCTACCAGCACTACCTGCATTTTATTTACATCAGGTGAGTACTTTGCTGCCAGCGCGTTGATGTCGTTAGTAGTCAGCTTGGCCAGCATTTCGTTCTGCTGTCTTGAGAAATCTGACGGCAGGTCGTATTTCAGTATGCGCGATAGAAACATTGCTTTTTGATAACCTGCTTCGTACTTGCGTGCTTCGCTTTGCCCCATTGATTTTTGCGTAAATACCAGCTCATCGTTGGTCATACCGCCATTACGATACTCCTTCATGATCTTCAGGATGTCTACCATGGCGCTGTCTGTTGCATTGCCTTTGATGCCTGCGCTGAAACCGTATGTACCTGTGTACTTATTAGCATCGAAGCCGCCACGTGCACCATACGTCCAGCCGCGCTCTTCGCGCAGGTCGAGGTTCAGGCGGCTGTTGAACGCACCACCGAATGGATAGTTCATTACGGTTGACTTATAATAATCGCCCATAGCATCGTACTTCATGTCGGTGATATAGCCGATACGGAACTCTGTTTGCGCTGCATTAGGCACGTTCACAAAGTATATCTTGGTCTTCTCCACTTTAGGCGCAGCTACCAGCTTAGGCATTTCTACCGATTTGTCAGATAGCTTTTGCAGGAAGTCCAGCTTATTAACCGCTTCTTTCTTGCTTAGGTTACCAACGATTACTACTTCTGCATCTTTCTTTGAGATGTAATTATCATAGTAGTTCTGGATATCAGCCAGTGTAATGTTCTTCAACGAAGCCTCTGTACCATAAGTAGGCCATCCCATTACGTTGTCGGCACCGTAAAGTATTTTAGCATACACATTGTCGGCTACAAATGTCGCACGGTTCATGGCATTCTTCAGCGACTCGATAGAACGTTTCTGGTTCGACTCGAAAGCCTCCTGTGTGAACTTAGGATTCAGCAGACGCTCTTCTACCAGCTTCATTGTTTTATCCAGGTTCTTGCTCAGGCTATGGATGCTCACTTGTATGCCATCCAGTTCAGGATTCACGTCGATACGGCTGCCCAGCTTATCCAGCGCTACGCTGAATGCTTCGGCTGAGTAGTTCTTCGTGTCTTCTTCCATCATAGCAGCAAACATGTTGGTAAGGCCAGCCTTGGTAGGTTGGTTTGCATCCAGCATTTTACCACCGCGAAAGCTCATAACGATATCAACCACAGGTATTTCCTCTGTCTTGGTACCAATCACCTTGATGTTGCCATCCAGCGTCTCGCGCCAGAATTCAGGTGCGTTCACTACCGGATTAGCACCATTACCCGGTACTTGCTTGCGGTCGAAGTTATCTTTTGCTTTGTTGTATTTAAGACCTGCATAACCATAGTCAGGGGCTTTGTAGCCGGTAGCAGCAACTGTGTAGTTGTCGGCTGCTACCTTGTTATCTTCCTGTCCTTTGGTTAGTACGCTTACCACTACGGAGTTCTTACCTTTTATGTAGCGGTTGTATACGCGCATTACATCTTCCTTCGTTACAGACGTGTACATATCCAGCGCAGTGCCTATGTAGTTAGGGTTGCCGGTGTACGTTTGGAATGCCGCCAGCTGAGATACTTTACCTGAAACATTTTCCAGGCCATTGATCATCTGTGCTTCCATCTGGTTGCGGAATTTTTCGATGTCTTCGTCTGTTACACCTCTTTTCTCAAACTCAACCAGCGACTGGCGTACACCGCTCTCGATATCAGCCAGTTTCTGACCCGGGAACGGTGTAACTGCGATCACAAACTCACCTGCCAGCTCCGACGTGCTGTTGTACGCATTAGCGTTAACTGCCTTCTGGTTCTTCACAAAATTCTTGTAGAAGATCGAGTTTTTACCTTGACCTAGTATCTCAGCCAGGCAATCCAGCGCAGGTTCGTCTTTGCTGTATTGTGCCGGTGTTGGGAATACTACGCGCAATGAAGGCAACTTAGCATAGTTGTCCATCATCGATATGTAGCGTGTTTTTTCCAATGTAGGCATAGGCAGCTTGGTAGGCGTTACTACCGGGCCGCGTGGGATAGTACCGAAGTACTTCTCAGCCAGTTTCACCACATCTTTAGCTTCTACGTCTCCACCTACGGTAAGCACGGCATTGTTAGGGCCATACCAGCGGAGGAAGAAGTTTTTCAGGTCGTCTACATTCACACGGTCCAGGTCTTCAACATAACCGATAGTAAGCCATGAGTATGGGTGGCCATATGGGTAAAGGTTCTTAGCTGTTACTTCTGACACCAGCCCGTAAGGAACGTTATCATAACGCTGTCCGCGTTCATTCTTTACGGTTGCACGCTGCACCTCAAATTTCTGCTGCGTTACTGCATTTACCAGGAAGCCCATACGGTCTGCTTCCAGCCAAAGCATTTTTTCCAGCTGGTTGCTTGGTACGGTCTCGAAGTAGTTAGTACGGTCGCGGTTCGTAGTACCGTTCAGTGTACCACCGGCTTCGGTTATTATTTTAAAGTGCTGCTCATCGGATACGTTGTCCGACCCCTGGAACATCATATGCTCAAAGAAGTGGGCAAACCCTGACTTGCCAATCTCCTCACGCGCCGAACCTACGTGGTAAGTTACATCTACGTGTACGATCGGGTCAGAATGATCTTCATGGACGATCACTGTAAGGCCGTTGGGCAGTACATATTTTTCGTAAGGAATAACCAGTGATTTACCAGACTTGGTAACTTTTTCCACCAGCTTTGCCTGCTGTGCCATAGTGACAGGGGCATACAATACAGCCGAAGCCGTAAAAGCCAGAAAAATGCGCTTCATAATTATCAGGAAAATTTATGACGTAAATATAACTAAATCCCACGCCCTGAGCAAGCTTCGCCATATGGCATAAAAATTGAATCACCCTAGCATAATCAATCGAACATGAGAGCCTGCCTGTTATTTATTGCCGCTATTATCTGTATGTCAGCATCTTGCGGAAAGAAGGAGCCTGTAACCGATCCTAAAAATTGCGATGGCGTAATGTGTACGCAAATGTTTAAAATGATAACCCTGCGCATTACTGATGCATCGGGCAATGCAGTAAAACTGGACGACTACTACACCCTGCATGTAGCTTCGGGCGAAAAGGCCAAAGTAACAGGAGGAATGAATGGCGGCTACTATACCGTAGTAGACGACAGCCGCCGCAAAGACCTGCAAGACCGTAAAGTGGAACTGAAATTTGTAGGTATGAAGGATGGTAAAGAAGTGGTGAATGAAACCTACATGGTAACAGCCGACTGCTGCCATATAGAAAAAATATCGGGTAAAACAGAAATAGTACTGCAATAACATGAACAACTACGACAAACAGGCCTACGCAGCAATGCGTGAATGGCAAAAGTATATGCAACGCAGGCCTTCCTTCACCGGAAGGCTTACCCGTGGTATGCAACACAAGATAAATGACATGATACCCGAGAAGGTACATGAGACCATCACCACTGCTTTTAAGCACATGATCAAAGGCGTGCTTACCGGGGCAGAGTTCATATCGGGCAATGTTTATCAAAATGCAGACCTGTACACGCGTGAAGCAAGAGTGAAAGACAGGATCAGTGTATACCGCAGTACTGCCGCTGCCGAAGGAGCTATTACAGGTGCCGGTGGCTTCTTATTGGGGCTGGCTGACTTCCCGTTGTGGCTGAGCATAAAGATGAAGATGCTATTTGACATGGCAGCTATTTACGGGCATGATGTAAAGGATTTTAAAGAGCGCCTCTACATACTGCATGTATTCCAGCTTGCCTTTTCAGGCAGGGCACACCGGCGCAACATATTTGCTACTGTGGCTAACTGGGAAGAGTACACTAAGTCGCTCCCCGACTACAACGACTACGACTGGCGTGCCTTCCAGCAGGAGTACCGCGATTATATAGACCTAGCAAAACTGCTACAACTGGTACCCGGCATAGGTGCGGTGGTAGGTGCCTATGTAAATCACAAAATGACAGATAAGCTGGGCGACACCGCCATGAATGCCTACCGTATGCGCTGGTTTGACGACCCCGCTAATTTGCGCTAACGCTATTCAGCGTTCACATATACAAAGTCGGGCCTTGTGATGTAGTTGCTGTTGTAGCGATAGCGGAGATTGGTGGTCAGGTTTAGCTTGAACATCGGCTGCCCCTCTGCCCTGCGAGGGAAAAATATGCCTCTGATCTCTACAGTATTAAACACCAGGTTCTCATTCCTCGTGCGCACGCCACCACCAATACCCGTGTAGATGTCAGACTTATGCAGCACAGTCTTATCGGGTGTGAGCAATGAAGCATTCAAAGACACAAAGGGCGCGAACTTAAAGCCTAGGAACATGTAATTGGTGAACATCGAAGTTTCGGATTGGAGGCTGATGCGCTGATAGCCGCCGGGGTACCAGTCATTGAAGTCGCGCAGGCCAAAAGGGTTATTAATGCGCAGCCAGTCATTGGTAAACTTATTGAACAGGCGTGCATAGCTTACGCCGAAGTATTGTCTCACCTTCATTTTACGATAGGTCATCAGCTTTGTGATCACACTACTACCGGCCAGTATGCTTACGTCTTCCATCTTCTTATGATTCAGGAAACCGCCCGAACGCAGAAAATGCTGATAGAAGGTTCCGCCACTTGTCACTGTATATTTCTCGGCCCTGAAGCCTGCATAGGGGCGCTCCAGTTTCAGTTGCTTGGTCCAGCCGCCTATCAGCGAAATATTGTAGCCATAAGGTATATCCTCTGTTACACCGAAGCCATATATATAATTTGTCTTGTAATAATCTTGCCTGAAGAAGGTGATCTGGCCGAGCGCCAGCTGCATGTTATTGAAGCCGCCGTAATATGCATCACCTATCTGGCCCGGCACTTTATCAAAATCACTTTTCGCATATCGTGCAGAAAGGAAACGTCGGTCGCGTACCGCTTGATTCTTCAATAGCTTTTCGCAGCCTATGTTAATACCGGCCCAGCCATCAAAAGATATATTGCGATACTGGTAGAACTGGCTATCGGGGCGGCCGTAGTGGTTGCGCGATACTTTTTGACCAAAGAAGAGCCCACCTGTAAGGTAAGAGTATGGCGATACCAACGGCCTGTCGAGCTGCACATAATAGGCATGTTCCTCTGCCCTGCCATCCGCCATTGATGGGTTAAACGTAACGTAACCAAGCGTACCATTAATGAAGGAGCCGCCGATGCTGTTCTTACTATAAAATATACCATGGCCTATCCTCGGCCACCTGTCCTGGTCTATTAGCGCGCGTACCTCTATTTTTTGCCCCATGCCGAGGAAGTTGGCGTCCGACACGGATGCGTTTGCATTGCGCAGGCTTCCTACGGCCATGCCTGCACCCAGCGTAAAGACATCCTTGGTTATCACCTCTACATCTACCGAGTCATTATTGCCTGCTATAGGATGAACAACAATGCGGGCGTCCTGTATAAAGTTGATGGTACGTAGGTAGCGTTCATTATCAGCTATTTTATAAGGGCTTAGCTCTGAACCTTCACGAATGAACAGGTTGTTCTTTATAACCCATTCTTTGGTATTGGTATGCACGGCATTCATAAGCCTGGCTCCTGTAGCAACTATTTTATTGCTGCCCTCCGATACCTTCTGCTCAAAGTCATGATTGGTAATGATGATATTCCGGATCGTACGGCCTTCATAAGCCTGGTAGGGTGTTTCACTCTTGGCATTGATCATAGCGGCCTGGCTTGCAGGTGTAGCAGTATCAGGTGCCGACTTTCGTATAGAACCCAGCCCTTGGTTTATCCATCGGGTCAGCACTTTGCTTTTTGAGGTTACAGGTATTTTTTCAGCATCCAGCGAGTCGAGCCGCCACTTCGTTTGCGCCTGAGTTTTTATGCTTATCACTAGCCCCAAAAACATCCAAAATCCTATCCTTCGTAAAGCTGCTTTCAACACCGGTGCTTTTAGAGTATCCCTTTAAGTTAAGGAATATACAAAAACCGTACACCGGTGCTGCAAACAATTACAATACACTGACGATGAGCGATATAAAAGCAAAAGCCCGGCGATACCGGGCCTGTTCACTAAATGAGTAGCGAAGACTATTTTTTCCTGTTGAGCACTGCTGTGCAGGTCTCATCAAATATCTGTGTCTTAGCCGAGTAGTTTACGGTTATCTGGTCGTCGGTATAAGTACCACTGCCTTTGTAGGTTACATCGTATAGGGTCTGCTCCGGTATGGTGATCGTATGCGAGGCCGGCTCAATGAATGCTACTACTTCGTTTATCTGTGTGCCGCTCCAGAAGCCTCTCATGATCACCTTATTCTCAATGCTTTGATCAGGAATAATGGTTACGGTCACCGTCTTTTCACCATCGGCACTGCATTTATGCGTTTCTATATATTCTCCCTTTACCCCTTGTGAGTGATTGGTATAAGGCAACACCTTAACAACGAAGGGTACAGACTTAACAGCATTTTTGGCGCTGGAAACGAGTGATAGCTTATAGCTACCCTCTAGCACTCTTTCTGAAGAAATAGTAACAAAAGAGATAAAACTTGGCGCAGACTTCTGCACATCAATATAGGCCTTCATGCCCGGTGGCAAGTCTGCTACCAGCAGCTGAATTTCTGTATTTTTGTCGCCCGATACGCGCTCAACGTTCACCTGCATGGTCGCCTCGCCTACCCGCTCCATCGAGATGTCTTTGACGCCTATTACACTGTATTCCAGCGTCCCCCCGGGGTTCTGGCCACCACCTATCGGCTTTAGCGGCTCGGGGTCTTTGCCACAACCAAACAGCGTAACCAGCGACAGGGCAATAAGAAAGAAACTATATCGTGCAGGAGCGATCTTCATCTTTAAAAGAATACTAATAATCAACTAAGATAACGATTATTATATTTCACAGTGTCAGTACCTAGCCTATCTTAACAGAACGCATAGAGATGGAGCCTGCATCCATTTTGTCGTTGAAGAAAGCTATGTCGTCCCGTTTATTTTGCAAGCCTAATGTATAAAGCAATGGCAGATAGTGATCGCTGGTAGGCACGGCCAGCTGCGCCAGTTGTCCCATCTTCTCATACTCCACCACGCTTTTATGGTCTCCGGCCTCGATAAAGGTTTTGATATTTTCATCAAACTCGTGCGCCCAGTCAAATTTCGCCTTCCCTTCAAAATCTATTAACCGCAGGTTATGCACTATGTTACCGCTACCCAGTATCAGCACACCCTTCTTTCTTAATTCCGACAACTCCTTTGCCAGCTCGTAGTGCCATTGCGGAGGCTTGGTGTAGTCAATACTCATCTGGAATACCGGTATATCTGCCTTCGGATACATAGGCAACAGCACCGACCATGTGCCATGGTCGAGGCCCCATTCATGGTCCTCATGCACTGTAGTACTTTTCACCAGGCGCTTTGTTTCACTAGCTACATCGGGCGCACCGGGTGCATCGTATTGCTGTGCAAAGAGTTCTTTAGGGAATCCACCAAAATCATGTATCGTTTTGGGCCGCTCCATGGCAGTAACGAACGTGCCCCTTGTAAGCCAGTGTGCCGATACGGAAAGGATCGCTTTGGGCCTTGGTAGCTCACGCCCCAATTGCTGCCACTTGGCGCTGAACTCATTGCGCAGTATGGCGTTCATCGGATTGCCATGTCCTACGAATAATACAGGCATTTGCTCCAGCTCCGGCTGATCATCTACCCAATTCTTAAAAGCTTCAAGTTTCATTGCAAATGGTGCTAAGAGTGATGCAGCGCCCAGTTTAATAAAGCTAGTACGATCCATAACGAATAATTTATACAAAGGTAAGTAAATACATGTACATACATGCATTTATTAAGCACCTTTTTATATTCATTAACAATTGAATAGTAATTAAATAGGCGATCCTCACCAACCTTTGCATCGACATATTATACATCACAGTTCATTTACATGCGTACTCTACTATTAGCTTTGGCTATTGCTATCTCTAGCGAGGCGGCGAATGCAAAAAGCGACACAACGGCATCGCTGCCAATTTATCAAAAGCCTATTACTACAGGCATTACACTAGGCGTTTTTACAGGCATTGGCATCAATGGAAAGATAGCGCTGACAGAAAAAATAAATGTGCGCATTGGCGCCAGCTTATTCCCCGCCAGCCTAACCCGGGAGGCAAAAATCGAGGATGTATCCATCAGCGCGAAGGCCAAATCTACATTTACTAAGATACAGGCATTAGGTGAGTACAGGCCGTTTTCATTTTCAAGCTTTCGGCTGGTTGCCGGCATTGCCTACTATGCAACGGCTAAAGTAGACATAGACGCCAAGCCTACATCGGGCCAGAATTATGGCAAGATCGAGCTGACCCCGGAGCATATCGGAACCCTACATGGCAATGCCAACTGGAAAGGGATTGCGCCATATATTGGCATCGGTCTTTTTAATTCTATCCCAAGCCGTAAATTCAATGTAAATGCTGATCTGGGCACGTTCTACTTATCTCGCCCTACCATTACGCTCCACGGCACCAACCTGCTAAAGGGTAACGAAGCGAACGAAGACCAGCTTAATGAAAACATGAAGGGATACAGGTGGCTTCCGCAGCTTCAGCTCAACTTCAATTACCGTATACAGTAGGCCTACATTCAAAATACCATTACAATACAGACATATTTATCCAATGAGAAAACTAGCACTGGCTGCTTTGCTGCTGTCATTACTGACGGTAGCCGCATGTAAAAAGCCCACAGAAAACGTAAAACTGTACATCACTGCCGATGTAATAAGAAATGTGGTGGCCATAGATGTCCACGACGCTACGACACAAGATAAGGTGAGCCCCAAAATAGCAGTATCCATCACCGGCCGCGATGCAGACAATGTATATACGCTGAGTGGCGAAAAAAGCTTCAAGGTCGATAATGGAAAACTTACAGTAGGTCTGCCTTATTTCGTAATGAACCAAACGGTAACATTCGATGTCTCGTTTAGTGTGGAGGGGTACATACCAACCACTAAAACCATAACCGTAGAACCCGACCAGAGCTACCAGCAGCAGATCGTAAATATGATCAACTTGGCGCACCCGCCTGAAGGCTTGCAGGTAAAGACAGTAACGCTGAAAGGAGGAACCGAAGGCCTGACAAAAAACGGGATTATACAAGCCAAAGGGACTGCTGATTCAGTTTATTATGATGATAGCACGACCACTGTGATGCTACCGGCAAATACCGGCTTCTATTACTACAGGTCCAGCACGAAGAGCGTGCGCGGTACTAAGAAAGTTTCGAAATGGCTGGAGACAGGCAGCTCTTCAACCGGCACTGCGACCACTACGCACGGACGTATGGTCAATTATTATGAGGACGCTGAACGTGAGATAAATACCACATCTTATACTAAAGAAAAATATACCGGAAGCGTAAAAGTGGTTGTAATATACAACGTTGGAAAAAGCAAGGATTTTTCGCTCTTCGAGAATGAAGATATAGAACGGGCCAATGCCGCGGGTAGCATCACGATACTGAACGGATCGAGCGTGAGGGAAGACCAGCTGCTGTATACATCGGCAGTAAAAAAAGGCCTGGCCGAAATATTATTCATCGGTACGGTGAAGCAGAGCGATGCGAATTTCGCAGTCTTGCTTAGCCCCGACAAGTCAGCCAACTGGTTTACCAGCTTCCTGCTCGATGAAAACACTATAAACCCAAACACAAACCAGAAGATAAAAGAAGGAGACCTGATAGAAGCAGGCATTGATTATACCACCAAGCGGTCGATCACTACAAAAATTCAAAAGGCATCGAATGGTCAGCTTCGTGTGCAGTCATTGTCAAATGATGTTGGGTTCTATCACCAAGCTGCATTTGTACAAGACTTCAATTTCAATATAGACAATACACTAGACTCGAACGAAATCCCCGACTTGGAAAACCTTACAGCTACTGCATATTTCGACTTTGGCGTAACAAGGTTTAGCAGGTACCTGTCGCCTAACCTAAATATGAATTATAAAGTACGCGTCTGCTCTAAAAATGCAGTGACACTGAAACAGGCAGAAACTAAAGTAACCTACTGGAATAAGTTACTAAAGCAGCAAAGCCTGCAACAGGGCGGTAGCAGCAACACTTTTTCACAACCGTACATGTGGACTTTAGGAGAACCTGTGGTTGTAAACTTTTTACTGGGCTGCAACTACACAGTCAAACCAACATTCTTTGGAAGCGTGGGATATAATACAGGCCGGTTCAACATTTTTGCTTCGAAAGGAAGATGGAAAACCCGCGGCCTGGTGCAAGGACAAACGTATAAGTTTACCGGAACTGCTTGCGGTGCCACAGCACCCGAAACAAGCCGAACCGTAAATGGCAATGAGTTTACAGAAGTATTCGATTCGGAAGAGATTTGTAACTGCTACCTGAATTCAACACAATAGTAATTATGAAAATGGTCCCGGTAAATCCGGGACCATTTTTCTATATAATCAATCTGTTCCGTTGGTATCTCGCCAGACGTCGCCGGGGCTGGGTTCACCTTTTTTGCTCTCGTCTTCGTCCATCGTAAAGAACCCTTCTTCCTCACGGTATTGCTCCTGCATACTGCCATGCTTACCCATGTCACCTTTATCATTGATGTAGCTATTAGCTACCGAATTATCAAAGCCTTCTGGTGTGCCGAGCTGCTGCTCCGTACCGTCTTTTCTCAATTCTTCGTCTTTACGCTGCTGATCTGCCATAACTTAAGATTTTTAGAATTAGTCTCTCATACGACCTACGCTATCGGAGCTACGGTAGTCGCCGCCCGGCGTACCGCCGCGTGACTCTGAGCTGCGTCCACCACGGATATCCGGACCATAATTAGTTGTACGGATGGTGCCCGCATGGTCATCACTACCTTCTGTACGGCCACGGTGCTCCAGGCTTTCCGGGCTGCGTGGCTCGCCACCTTCGTCAAAAGCTGCGGTGCGGGTATAGCCTGAATCGACAAAACTGCTGTCAGAAACACTTTGTCCGCTACGGTTGTCGTCCATGCCGTTCCTGTTATTTTCAGTACTGTAAGTACCTCTTTCTTCTGTTTCGGTAGTGCGTGTACCGCCGCTGCCCTCTGCTACACCATCAAAGTCATTATTTTCAACCTGTTGCAGGCGAGACTTCTCGCTGTTGGTAGATGTAGTGCCTCGTTGTGACTTGTTACCCAGATCTCTGTCCTGATCGATATTTCCCTGTTGAGCGCCTTTCGTTTGCTCGTTCTCATTATTCTTGCGCGTCATAACTTATTATTTTACCCCGTAACAGCTATAATTATTGTACCATATCAGCTTATTGTAATGTGAAATTATGCAATCTGCACGCCGCAAAGGCTTTGACACACCCCCTTTTAACAGGCATAAGGAGAAAATTCCGTTACTTAGCAATAGAATTATCAGGAATGAAAAAGTCGAAGAAGGTGGTATTGGCTTCGGTACTGCTGCTGGCTATTGCATCTTGCAAAGATGATGAGCCTCAGCAGGTTGCCCAGGACGAATGGACAGACGGAAGAGATGCACAAGGTAAAACACGGGATACAGCCATACAGCAGGGAAATACGGTCCACCACTATCGCCATTTCGGCGGCGGCTGGTACCTGCTGATGGGTGGCCTTATTAATACAGGCAGGTATGCACCTGCTACTGCTTACGATATTGCCCGGCCCGGCTTTACACCTCAAGCCAGGACGACGCCTACAGGATTCCGCAGCCGCGGGTTCGGCTCATCTGCGCGCAGCACATCCGCTTCTTAAACTTCTGCTCCATAATGAAACGGCATACGATTTCGCCCAGGCCCGATTGGGAAGAGAAGATCAAGGCGCACGGGTTCTTGTTTTATAAGAACGAATCTTACTATACCGAAACGGCCTGTTATGAATTTAGCAGCGAGGAGATAGATGCGCTAGACACCGCAACTGCCGAGTGCTTTGACATGTGCCTGAAGGTGGTGCAGCACGTAATAGACCATAACCTTTGGGACGAGTTCCATATACCGAAGCAGTATGCCGACCTGATAAAATGGAGCTGGGACAATGACATGCCCAGCATCTACGGCCGTATGGATATGGTGTATAACAACGGCAGTATAAAGATGCTGGAGTTCAATGCCGATACGCCTACATCGCTGCTCGAAGCATCGGTAGTGCAATGGTACTGGCTACAGGAGTACAAGCACGATGCGGACCAATTCAACTCGATACACGAAAAGCTGGTAGCACATTTCAAGACCTTAAAGCAAGACTTGTACGGCTCAGGGAAGTTGCACTTCTCCTGCATCAATGGCAATACTGAGGACTACATGACTACCAAGTACCTCGAAGATGCGGCGCACCAGGCAGGTATTACTACTGACTTTCTATACATAGAAGACGTGCAGATGGACAATGCTCGAACCGCCTTCTATACCGACGAAGAGCAGCCTATTGAAAATCTTTTTAAGTTATACCCGTACGAATGGATGATGCATGAGATGTTTGGCCCCTTCCTGCCCAGCACCCGCGAGCAAACGCTATGGATAGAGCCTGCGTACAAGGCTATACTTAGCAATAAAATGCTTATGGTCTATTTACATAAGCTCTTCCCGGATAGTCCGTATATCCTACCGGCTTTTTCAGGCAAATGGGATGCGTCTGTTGGCAGCAGCTATGTTAAGAAACCGGTGTTTTCGCGCGAAGGCGCCAATGTAGAGATAGTAGAAAAGCAGATGACTATCGAACATTCAGGCGGCGACTATGGCGAGGAAGGCTATATATACCAGCAATACGCACCACTGCCCTACTTCGATGGTAACAGGCCTGTGATAGGCAGCTGGCTGATCGGTGGGCAAACTGCGGGCATCGGCATAAGAGAGTCAGATGGGCTGATAACCGGTAATACCAGCAGATTTGTACCGCATTTCTTCGGCTAACATCACGCTTGCCGAGATGCTGCATCTAGCAAATCACTCCGACAGATTGACATGTTTGCACATCGATATATCTCACAGTACCTGCTGGAAATATTTTGCGGCGTTTAAATAGCCTTCAGTAACGGAATGATACACGTTTGGGATTCTTTTAGTACTCCTGCACGCTGCTGTAAAGGTGCTGTCAAGCTGCTCTCCAGGTGTCGTCAGGCTGTTGTTGTGTAGCTGTCCGGCTGATGTCGGGGTGCTGCTATGCTGCTGCAACGAGGCTGTAAAAACTGCCATTTTTTCTACTGTGGAACGTTCGGTATTACTGTATGTATTTAATTGTTTCATGTTGGGTGACGATAAGGTTTGTACAGTCCAATCTTACCTCGTAAATATCCGATTATTGTAACAGACAATCGGGATTACACACCCCCATTAGCGAGCGCCCGTAATCCCCATTAAGAACTGTGAACACTATGTGATTACAAGCACAAAAAACGTACATTCATTATATCAATTCTATTATGGACAATTTGCAACTTCTTAGCTTATTTGTTACAGCACTGGTTTGGTTCGTCATCGGGCTGTTTAGTAGTTGGCTTATTTACAGGGCGATAACCGTATTCATACTGAAACGCCCGCGTGTAAGTTGGCGGCAGGTAGAACGGCATCGATATATTAAATGTCTGAAAATTGCTACGGCTGCAGCATTTGCCATATTGCTACTTACCCTGCCGTTTCACCTATGGATAGGCGCTAGCTACAGGCGGCTGATGCCGTGGTATGTGATGCCGATACTATTATCTGTGCTTATGGTATGGACTGCACTAGAACTCTACCTAAGCTTCAGCATGTCGGCCAGGTTGCAGCGTAGCACGTTTAAGAAAGTGATGCTGACGATAACAGTAGCACTGCTGGTGCCCGCATCGTCCTATTATCTGGTCACGCTGCCGCAGATCTTTACTTACCCCGCCGGGCAGGAATGCATGATGCTGGACCTGCCGGTAAAGGGCGAATGGAGCGCCGGCCATGCCGGCGGCAGCAAAAAGGTAAACTACCACTGCGCCCTTCGTGCGCAGAAGTATGCAATGGACATAACAAAGGTAAATGTGGAAGGAGCCTTCTATAAAGGTGAAGGCGGCAAGGTGGAAGACTTCTACACCACAAACCAGCCTATATACGCACCCGCCAGTGGCACGGTAGTGCGCGTAACAGATAGCTTTGAGAACAGTACAGTCATGTCGGAAGAAAAAGTAAAGACCAACCCCGCGGGCAACCATGTGGTGATTGAGATAGCCAAAGACCGCTATGTGTTCTTGGCACATCTTAACAGGGGAAGCATAGTGGTGAAAGAAGGTGACCATATTAAGAGCGGCGACCTGGTAGGCAAGGCAGGCAACTCGGGCAATACATCGTGGCCACACCTGCACATGCATATACAGGATATACCCGTCATTGACAATCGCAATGCAATTGCTTATCCCTATCGATTTGCGACAATAGAGCGCAAGCGCTGGTTTGGCTGGGCTAAAGTGGTTGGCGGATTTCTGTTGAGGAATGATGTGTTTAGGGCGATAGGCAAATAGTGCTGACTTCTTATGAAATCAGGTGTTTCAAATCGGGCATGTCAGGGCTTTTTACTACCCATAGCACATCTTCCTCCATACCCTTATAACAGATATACACTCCCGAAGTCGTATCACAGAACTCCTTCCATGGAGTTATACGATCGTGAAAAGTCCTTTCTATTAGTTTGATCATTTCAGCTGATTTTGCAAAGACAATAGCCGGACTCTGGTAACGCGACCAAACAGTAGACAACAAGCCCCTGTTCAAAAGTATATTGTCAGGCAGGCTGAATAAAACATGGTTTGCTTCATGTTCACTAAACGTTGAATGAGAAAGATGCTGTAGGTCTTTTAGCAAACTGTCATCGGCCACATCAGGTCTTCGGGCAGCAAAGTATATATACTTTGTCCTTTCGGCCATGCAGTCAAAAAGTCTGTCCCATCCCATACTATTAAGGCTTTGATTGGTAGTCAATAGCTTTAGCGAGACCATACCCTGATGCCATTCTAATAGCTCCAGGTCATCGTTTCTAAACATTTTGAGACGTAACTTATTTGTCTTCTTTCTTCGCGAAAAAGACAAGTACATGATGAGTAATAATAAGGCAACCAAAACTACCTGACTCATAACACCACAAACTAAAAAGTCAGGCATTTCACCTGACTTTGATTTTTTAAGCTTCTACAGCCTTACTTACTTTGCGGTACACATATTCGTGATACACGTGCCTGCGGCAAAAACGCGCCGGAACATCTGATGATGCCAGCTTTGCGTAGATATTCTTAGGCACATCGAAATACTCGTAACTGCTACCGTCTACGAAGTTCAGCGTCAGTATCGATTTTTCGTACGAGTAGTTAAGTATGGTGCAGGCGGTGATTGTTTGGGTATAATCAGGCAATGCCTTCTCGATCGTTTCGGGTGCGATGCTTAGCAGGAAATTGTAGGCCTCGATGAACTCACGGCTCTTTTGCTCTGCCTCGTGCTTTCCTTCCTCATTATCCTGAAACTTGTCGGGGTGCCATGTCTTCATCAGCCCTTTGTATATCGACTTCAGCTCTGCTACTTCTGTAGTTTTAGTAACGCCTAGTAATTTCCTGTATTCTATGATCTTCTTCATATTGCCTGCACTTCTATGCTCCGTAAAGTGTTTTGGAGCGGCGCAAAGGTATGATTAATTATGCAGAAACATGATATGTAACTGTTAAATGAATGTCATTTCATTTATTCTATCAACAGCCTTTATAATTATACACATAGACGATACAAGGCACAGAGGCCAATGAGATGCCCGTTACATTGGTTTATCATTATTGTAATATGCTATACATTAACCTTTGTAAAGGTTTATTATAGCGCTTTTAAGCTTATCTTGCAAAGAAATCAGCCCGGGTGTCTGCTTTAGTATATTATCTTGTTTTACCGTTTATTTATCTGATATCTGTTTTGCCGTTTTCGCTGCTTTATGCAGTTTCTAATGGTGTGTATATATTACTGTACAAAGTGCTGGGCTACCGCAAAGCAATAGTGCTGGCTAACCTCCGTAACTCATTCCCCGAAAAGACCGATGCAGAGATCAACAAGATCGCATCAGACTACTATAAATATCTCTGCGACCTGTTCCTCGAAACATTTAAGACCCTTACCATCAGTAAAAAAAGTATGCTGAAGCATTGCTACTTTAACCCTGAAGCCAAGGCCTTGTTCGACCGGCTGGCAGCAGAAAACAAAAGCATTATACTGGTAATGGGCCACCTCGGCAACTGGGAATGGTCGGGCAATACGGTAAGCCTTGTACTAAAGCAGCAGTTGTATGTGATATATCACCCCATCAGCAACAAGTACTTCGACTGGCTGATGTACCGTATGCGTACCCGGTTCGGCACTAAGCTGATAGCCATGAAGGATACCTTTAGGGAGATGCTGGAAAACAGGGCGGAGCTGAATGCAACTGCCTTTATTGCCGACCAGACGCCCGCGCCCGAAAGCGCTTACTGGACCACATTCCTCAATCAGGAAACGCCGGTATTTAAAGGCACAGAGCTTATAGCGCGAAAGATAAATTACCCGGTGGTGTATGCTACGGTGAAGCGTGTAAAAAGGGGTTATTATGAAATGTTTGCCGAAGTGTTGTGTGAGACACCGAATCAGACTACCGACGGCGAGATATCAGAAATGCATACCCGCAAGCTGGAACGTGATATAATAGCGCAGCCCGAAGTATGGCTATGGTCGCACCGCAGGTGGAAACACAAAAGGCCCGTAAAACAAGTGGTAGCATGAAGACAGGAAGAGAACTGATACTGGCCACAAAGCCTTTTACGCAGGAAGACAGGAGTAAGAGCTGGATGCACCTGGTATCTACCCTGCTGCTGCTGGCTACTGCGCTGGCAGGCACCGTATGGCTGCCATACTTTTTGCCAAAGCTTGTCTTCAGCATACTATCGGGATTGCTGATGGTGCGGATGTTCATTATTTATCACGACTTTCAGCACCATGCTATCTTACACAGGTCGGTACTGGCCGATGTGCTGATGTCTGCATATGGCCTGCTGGTATTGGTACCCTCCAGTATCTGGAAACGTTCGCACGATCATCACCACAATCACAACTCCAAATTATTCAGCGCCAGCATAGGCTCTTACCCTATAGCCACCAAAGAGGCGTACCTGGCTATGCCGCCGGGTGAACGCAAACTGTATCTGTTCATCAGGCATCCGTTTACCATCGTCATGGGGTATTTTACCATGTTCATGTATGGTATGTGTATCAGTTCGTTTGTAAGTGCGCCGCGCCGCCATGCCGATTCGTTGCTGGCACTGGTGCTACACGCGGTCATCACCTATCTTGCCATCCGCTACCTGGGTTGGCAGGGCTGGCTGCTTACCGTCTTTATACCCATGTTCATAGCATCGGCTATGGGCGCTTATCTTTTCTATGCGCAGCACAACTTCCCCGGCACTACATTTAGCAGCAAGGAAGACTGGAAATATGAGGTGGCCGCACTGCAATCGTCGAGCTATATGGTGATGAATCCTTTTATGCAGTTCATGACGGGTAATATCGGTTATCATCATATTCATCATCTTAATTCGCGTATTCCCTTCTACAGGTTGCCAGAAGTAATGGATGCCATCCCCGAACTACAGGCAGCTAAAACCACCTCTCTAAAGCCTAAAGAGATCATGGCCTGCTTTCGCCTGAAGGTTTGGGACCCCGAAAAGAACCGCATGATCGGTCTGAGTGAGATATAGACTATACGGTCAGTGACGCACATATTAGTAAGTAAAATTCAGCATCCCTTCACTATAATTATTAACCATGGCTAAGCTTACTATAATAACAGAAATAAATAACGACGGCGAGATATGTGGCCGTATACAATACGGAGCATCCCTGCTGACAGCAGTAGCCAGCAACATAGATGAACTGACCGAGAACTTTACTGAACAACTGGAAGATTTCTACGGGCTTACCGTCACCGAGGAAGATTTTGAAGTGGTAGACCAGGCAGATATTGGTGATTAGCGAGTGACGCTGCCAGGCGCATATGTCAAAACAGGTTGCCCCGAATAGTCGGGATTTACAACTTCACTGCGTTCGCAAAAACAACAGTATTAGTTGCTGTGTGGCACGAGGAAGCTACGCACGATGCCGGGCTGCATCCCCGCGCCAGCGGAGGGGTATTATAATAAATAAAAGGAGGTGTGTAGCTCCAACCCATACCACCCAATCCCTCACCTTTATGCAAAACCTATCCTGTCATGAGAAAACAAACCAACTTCCACCACCCCGTCGACACTTACCGCGATGACCGTTTCGCAGACCTCATTGCTGCCCATGGACATGCCGGTTATGGCATCTATTGGATGATCATCGAAATGCTGCATAGCCAGGAAACGATGCAGATAGAATACAGCGACAAGGCCATAAGAAGGATGGCCGCACGCATAGGCATGAAACAAGAGCAATTTCATCATCTGTTGCACGATATGATCTACGACTACGATCTGCTGGAGATTGTGGACAATGTACCTTCGATGGGGAAACAAGGCTATATCCGCTCTACCATCACCTACCGCAAGCCGCCGAAACCAAAAGCCAAAGCCGAAACAATAGAGGTTAAAAAAACAGAGGATACGAATATTGGCGATCCGTTAACCTGCGAAGAAGTGATGCAGTATGTTGCAGATATGGAAGATGATGGCCTTTCTCCCTCAACCGGTCTTCCGGCAGTGCGCGATCATAACAACGGTAACGACACATCTGCCGTACGGCAACCCAGGCAACGCCTGGAGGCCGTGGGGTGACGCAACAGGCCAGCTCAATAGCACGTCGGGAGCCTATGCCAGCGCGAACACAGTGTAGACCAACTGTAATTGTCAGTTGGATATAACTGACCCCAAGAGAAAAGAACCGGATGATCGGATTGGATGAGATTTAGACTACGGTAGCAGTTTGTCTTTGCGAGGAGGCACGACGAAGCAATCTGGTCTCGCGATACTTACGGGCCCCACCACCGCTGGCGCGAGGATGCAGTATAGCCTTGTGTGCGGCGTCCTCGTGCCTCGCCACATGTTCTTTTGTATCTTGAAAGACAAGACTATAAGATCATGAGCCGGAAATATAAAATATACAACCAGGACAGGATGTACTTCGTAACCTATGCTGTTGTCGGTTGGGTTGATGTCTTTACAAGAAATATTTACAGGAACATTGTGCTGGATAGCCTTGCCTATTGCTGTACAAAAAAGGGTTTAGAAGTATATGCCTGGTGTATAATGACGAACCATGTGCATCTGATCATTGGTACCAATGGCAGCAATATGGAAGATATACTGCGCGACCATAAAAGGTTTACCGCTGAGGCACTGTATGAAACCATAGCCTCGAGCAGGGAGGAAAGCAGAAAAGAGTGGATGTGCTCCTATTTTCAGGGAGTTGGAAAAGCAAGCAGCCAAAACAAAAATTATCAGTTTTGGCAACAGCATAATCGTCCTATCGAGCTGTTTACGCTGCCAGTCATTATGCAGAAGCTTGACTACATACACAATAATCCGGTGAAGGCAGGGTTCGTATCGAAGCCTGAGGATTGGCTGCACAGCAGCGCTCTCGACTATACCGGAGGAGCCGGATTACTAAAGTGTTTGTTGCCAATCGACGTTGGAATATATGGCGAGTAGATAGGCACGAGGACGCCGCGCACACAGCTTAACTGCATCCTCGCGCTAGCCGGGTGGATTATAGAAAAATACTGAATAGATTATATTAGCATAATGATTAAGGCAATCTACTTGAACGACACGGTTTTGAAAGATTATCGCTGCAAACGTGAAAATGGCAAGAGCAATGTGCTTGACGCTCTCAATAAGATAAATATATTCATAGGCCCTAACAATTCCGGAAAAAGCCGATTTCTTAGACAACTGTTTCACAATGAAGCCTTAGAAATCAAATACGAGGGTATCGATACCGAGGTATTGGAAGAACTTTTCACTACATCCCTTACAGAAGCTCTATATGAGGCTAAACAGACCACTGCGATCGTTGATTGCAATGCGTTTATGCGCATTAGAGATGCAATAAAATATGTAAAAGATACGAAGACTCAAACCAACATTATCCGGTCTTACCCTAGAAGGATATATGAGCTTATAGATTTCTTGATTCATCTCGATCATCTTAGTAGTGTTAAGTTTAACGACGGGTCCGGTCGTGCTGAACTAAAAAACAAGCAATTTCAGTCCTACTTAAATGATATGGGACATAAATTACAGAAAAAAATATCCAAATTGTTTCCGGAAGAGATTGACTGGAATGAAGAACGTATTTACCTTCCTATTCTTCGTGGATTAAGACCGCTACAGTTGAACCAATCAAAAAATTATGATGGGACTGTGGATAATTATAAGGAACGAACGGTACATGATTACTTCAGAATTGGTGCGAACGGCAACAATAACAAGATTTTCACTGGACTCGGACTCTACAATGAAACCAAAAGGCTATTGTTAAATACTAAAGCAGAAAGAAATAGAATAAAATATTTTGAAGACTTCTTGAGCAAAACATTTTTCCTTGGTCAATCTGTAAGTCTCATACCTCATATTGAAGATGATGTACTCTATATTGGAATAGGCACCGAACCTGAAAGACCAGTGTATGAATTGGGCGATGGTATTCAATCCATAATTATTATTCTATATCCACTTTTTATCAACCAAGGGAAAAACCTACTTGTATTCATTGAGGAGCCAGAACTTTCACTGCACCCAGGAATGCAAAGAATTTTGTTAGAGGCTTTATTAAGAGATGAGTTTTCTGGCTTTCAATACTTCATTACAACACACTCAAACCATTTCCTTGATATTACTCTCGACTTAAATCAAATCTCTATTTATTCATTCAATAAAGACATGAACGCCGGGAATTGCGTCTACACTATTGAGAATACCAATAATAATGACATTAAACTACTTGACTTAATAGGAGTAAGAAACTCTTCTATTTTCCTTAGCAATTGCACCGTTTGGGTAGAAGGAATTACAGATCGTCTATACATTAAAAGATATTTAGAGGTTTATCAAGAACATTTAATTCAGACCAATAAAATCAAAAACTTATTTAAGGAAGACTTAGATTTTTCCTTTGTCGAATATGGCGGAGCAAATATTGTCCATTGGTCTTTTACTAATGCTGATCTTTGGGATAAGATTCGCGCCTCTCGCATCAGCAATAGAATTTTCCTTATCGTTGATAAGGACGATTCTGAAAAAAGTCCAAAATCAGAAAAAGCAAAACGAATTCAATTATTACAGGAAAATCTCAAAGAACACTTCAGGGTAGTAGATGGTAGAGAGATAGAAAATATCCTTTCAGCTAATGTACTCCTTCGCACGATAGCACGCATCGAGAACTCTAGCGAAACCGATCTAAAATATGACAATAAGCGACTGCGTGAACTAAATTACAAGAATTCTAAAATGGGAGAATTCATACAAAAAACTTTTCCAGAAGTGAAACGTAAATATGCGGCAGACAGTGGCACAATAGCAAACAAGGTTGAATTTTGCAAAAAAGCGATCCTGGAAATAAATAGTATTGCTGATTTTAGTACTGCTGCTAGTGTGTTAATCGAAGACATATACAACTTCATTTCCATAAACAATAAATGAACAACTTCCCTTCAAAAATATTTTTACATTATAAATCATTTCCTTACCTTTGCGCTCCAATTCTCATATTGCTCTTATTATAAGGTTGCATTTGGGAGAATTGTTCAAAACAATTCGTTAACACCAAAAAAAGAAAGGTTTAAATGGCTAAAGAAATCTCTGGCTATGTAAAGCTGCAAGTAAAAGGCGGCCAAGCCAATCCGGCACCACCAATCGGACCAGCACTAGGTTCCAAGGGTGTCAACATCATGGAGTTCTGCAAACAATTCAATGCAAGAACACAAGACAAAATGGGCAAAGTACTGCCTGTGCTTCTTACGGTATTCACCGATAAGTCTTTCGAGTTTGTAATCAAAACCCCTCCTGCTGCCGTACAGCTGATGGAAGCTTCTAAGATCCAGAAAGGTTCTAAAGAAAGCAACCGCCAGAAAGTAGGTAAGGTAACATGGTCTCAGGTAGAAGAAATTGCTAAAGACAAGATGGCTGATCTGAACTGCTTTACAGTAGAAAGCGCTATGAAAATGGTAGCCGGTACTGCACGCAGCATGGGCCTGACTGTAGAAGGAGCTGCTCCCTGGGCTTAATTCCATTGGTTCACCTTATTTAAAACATTGTAGCAATGGCAACAATTACTAAAACAAGAAAAGCTGTAGAAGCTAAACTCGATAAAAACAAAACATACTCGCTGACTGAAGCTGCTGCGCTGGTGAAAAGCATCAACTGCACTAAGTTTGACAGCTCGGTAGACGTACACATCCGCCTGGGTGTGGATCCTAAGAAAGCAGATCAGGCTATCCGCGGTACGGTATCCCTGCCTCACGGTACGGGTAAAACCAAGCGCGTGCTGGTACTGTGTACTCCTGACAAAGAAGCAGAAGCAAAAGCTGCAGGCGCTGACTTTGTAGGTCTGGATGAATTTGTACAAAAAATAGATGGCGGCTGGACCGATGTAGACGTGATCATCGCTACACCTTCAGTAATGCCTAAAATAGGCCGTCTGGGTAAGATACTGGGTCCTCGTAACCTGATGCCAAACCCTAAGACCGGTACTGTAACTAATGACGTAGCTGCTGCCGTTACCGATGTAAAAGGTGGTAAGATCGCATTTAAGATAGACAAAGCTGGTATCATCCACGCTTCTATCGGCCGCGTATCTTTCGAGCCTAACAAGATTGCTGAAAACGCTCAAGAGCTGATCAACACACTGGTTCGTATGAAACCTGCTACTGCCAAAGGTACTTACCTTAAAGGCATCAGCCTGGCTTCTACTATGAGCCCTGGATTAGCAATCGATACAAAGAGCGTATCGTAATTTGTTAACGGAGGTTTTCTTAATCCAACAAAAAAACATTAGCAATGACACCAGCTCAAAAAAATGAAATAATTGAAGTACTGAAAGAGAAATTTTCTCAGTACAATAACTTCTACATAACTGATACAGAGTCTTTGACTGCTGCACAGGTAGGTACACTGCGCCGCCACTGCTTTGATAAGCAAGTGGAAATGAAAGTGGCTAAGAACACGCTGATCAAAAAGGCGCTTCTGTCACTGGATGCTGAAAAATACAGCGGCGTTATCGATTCACTGAACAATGTGACTGCACTGATGTTCAGCGAAAACCCTAAAGACCCGGCTGTTATCCTGAGCGCTTTCCGCAAGGCTAACAACAAAGAAAGACCGGTACTGAAAGCTGCTTTCATCAACGGCGATATCTTCGTAGGTGATAACCAACTGGCTAACCTGAAGAACATCAAAACCAAGAACGAGCTTATCGGCGACGTTATCGGTTTGCTGCAATCTCCTGCAAAACGTGTTATCGCGGCGCTGCTGCATAACATCGAGCAGAAAGAAGGCGGTGCTGAGGCAACTGCTACAGAAGCTACTCATGAAGCTCCGGCTACAGAAGGCGGTTCTACAGAAGCTGCTGCTCCTGAGGCTCCTGCTGCTGAGTAATAATTTGAAAATTTGGGGATTTGAAAATTTGAAAATGTCCGTGCAAATTTTACAAAGCAAAAACGAATACCGAAGGTGTGTGACATTTTCAAATTTTCAAATTAGCACACTTTCAAATTAAACTAGGCTTCCAAGTCACACTATAAAGAATCAAAATTTTAAAAAAACTTAAAAAATTCATACAATGGCAGACGTTAAAGCATTAGCCGAACAACTAGTTGGTCTTACTGTAAAAGAAGTACAGGAACTGGCTGACGTATTAAAAGCAGATTATGGTATCGAGCCAGCTGCTGCAGCAGTAGTAATGGGCGGTGGCGACGGTGGCGCAGCTGCTCCAGTTGAAAAAACTGCTTTCGACGTTATACTGAAGAGCGCAGGCGCTTCTAAACTGAACGTTGTGAAGATCGTTAAAGATCTGACTGGTCTTGGTCTGAAAGAAGCAAAAGAACTGGTTGACGGTGCTCCTAAAGCAGTAAAAGAAGGCGTAAGCAAAGCTGAAGCTGAAGATCTGAAAAACAAACTGACTGAAGCTGGTGCTGAAGTTGAGATCGCTTAATTTTTCTAAGCTTTCATATCATTAGAAATAGCCTCCGCAAATGCGGAGGCTATTTGCTTTTTGTAAGTAGGGGTTATTTTATCTCACAGCGTTATTACACCAGAATAATATACTGCAATGGCCAATTCTGCACCGTTTTATTGGTCAATGAATTGCAATAAATATTTTACAATAATCAGATGCATAGATGCGTTTTGCATCAGTAAATAGTCGCAATTTTGGCATAGAAGCCTAATGCTGGTCACCATAAGGAATGTCAGTGAGATATATAAACCTGGTCATATTATTATTTTTAGCCCATACCGGCACCGCACAGCAGTTTGTAGGCCTTACTACCAATACTTATTCGGCAGTACAGCAAATACCTTATAACCCAGCATGGGTTAACAATGCTGCCAATGGTACCGAATTAGGGCTATTTGCAGTAAGCATTCTTGCTGGTAATAACGGCTACAATTTTTCAAAAGACGGCGGCGAATTGCGCAAAGACCGTACGGAGAATAAAAAACACCTGTGGCAAAATGTAGATGTACTGGGACCGTCCATTTCCTTTACCGTAAAGCAGAAACACAACTTCGGTATATACACCCGCATGCGCGAATTAGCACGCATGGGCAATATTCCATTTAAGATCTTTAATGTGATTGGCATTGAGGATATATCTAAAATCCCATTTATGACGGATCTTGATCTCGATAAGAGCGGGGTTTCCATTCATACATTCGGTGAGGTTGGAGTGTCGTATGGCAAAGTACTGCGCAACGATGAATATCACATACTGAAAGGCGGAGCTACAGTCAAATATATTATGGCATTTGGGGCTGCAAGTGTGTATCTGGATGACTTTAGCCTGGTATTGCAAACTGAAGATACCATTGCTTCGATAAGGGGCACCATAAATACACAGTATGCGCATAATGTGAATTCCTATTTTACTGCTCCCGGCGTGTATCCATTTACTGTAATGGATCGCGCAGGTAAGGGCGGCCTGGGCCTTGACTTAGGCATGCAATATGAATACCACCCCGACGGTACGCCCAACTATGAGACACCCTATAAGTACAGTATTGCTGTCTCGCTTACCGACATCGGAAGCGCATTATACTATGCCGATAGCGGAAGCGGCGCTTATAATCTGGTAGGTACAACAAGAAACCTGAATGCTATTGAAAGAAGAAAACAGGAAGATATTGGACAGTATCTGAACCGCGCCGTTGCAGACTCCATACTAATAAGGAAAAACGCGGTGCAAAAGTTCCGTATGGGCCTACCAACTGCCCTACGTATCAATACTGACTGGGTAGCCAATAACAATTTTAATATTGCCATAAATACCGTGCTAAACCTGAAAGGAAACGGAGGGGACATTTACCGGCCGGCCTACGTCAACTATCTGAATGTAACCCCCAGCTATGGCAACCGCAGGTATTCTGTAAGTATGCCCTGTACCTTTTACGGCAAGCAAACACTTACATTGGGTGCAGCATTTCGCTACGGCCCTTTTTATATAGGATCGTCCTCACTTATATCCAATATTTTGCCGAAGACTATAAAGAATGCTGACTTCTACATGGGCCTTATGCTGAAGTTCAAGAAAGATAAGTTCATTATATAGCTTTATCCCTAAATAAATAGGCCGCGAAGTATGATACTTCGCGGCCTATTTATTTAGTATTAAGATCAATAATTAGATTTCCAATTGCATCATCTTGATCTCGTTCAGCTTGGTCGTTTTTTGAAGGTGAAACTCGCCTTCGGTTACTTTTATAGAAGACACCTTGCTGGTCTGAGGTACCTTTGGTGTTTTTGAATCCTCATCATGGTCGTATAGTACAGGATAAAACTTGTACTCACCGGTAGGTAACAGACCTCTTATTGCATCTCCATCTTTACCTTTCAATGCACCGGGCTTTTCAGGGTCGAAATCTACACCATCGGATACGAAGTATACTCGTTGATCGAGAGATGTATCGATATACGAATACCATGCGTCTACAACAGTCTTATTGGTAAAATCGGGATCTGCACCTTCCGTATGTGAGATCCTGATACCGAACCAACGTTTGAACAGAGGATCTTTATCCAGTACGCCCGATCCCATATATATCCTTTGGCCGGCACTTGTATCTACATATTTAGAAGGATAAAAAGTGTATATAACACCATTTACCGTAACCTTAATATTGCCCGGAGGTATGCTGATATTGTTGTCAGGATTTACCGGGTTAAGCGCGCCATTATCGGTTTTCGGATCCAGATCGTAAGCGCCGTTATTGCACGAGTACAGACCTAATCCTGCAGCGGACACCAGTACTGCCAATAGTATTTTCTTCATGTATATCAATTACTAAGAACTAAAAATAATAAACAAAATATTTCCATCAAAGCATTGGCCTCTAATTTCCCTATTTTTCTTCGGTCAGTTGCAGATTCAGCTCTACCAGCTGCTCCGGTTCTACTGCCGATGGCGCGTCCAGCATCATATCGCGGCCCGCATTGTTCTTCGGGAAGGCGATAAAGTCACGTATGCTCTCTTGCCCGCCCAGCAATGCACAAAGACGGTCGAAACCAAAGGCAATACCACCATGCGGCGGCGCACCGTACTCGAACGCACCAAGCAGGAAGCCAAACTTCTCCTGTGCATCTTCCTTGCTAAGGCCAAGCGCTGCAAACATCTTCTCCTGCAGGTCGCGCTGGAAGATGCGGATAGAGCCACCACCTATTTCGGTACCATTCAGCACTATATCGTAGGCGTTCGCCTTTATCTCGCCAAACCTTTCGCGGTTGTTCATCAGCTCTATCTGCTCAGGCTTAGGCGATGTGAACGGGTGGTGCCTTGCAGCCCAATGGTCGTTCTCCTCATCGTATTCAAACAATGGAAAATCGATCACCCAAAGCGGCTTGTATTCGTCGGGATTGCGATAGCCCAGGCGGTTACCCATCTCCAGGCGCAGGGCGCTCATTGCCTGGCGCGTACGGCTTTCCTTTCCTGCCAGTATCAGTATCAGGTCGCCCGCTGCTGCGTTGCTAAAGGTTGCAAAGCTTTTCAGCTGCTCTTCATTGAAGAATTTATCTACACTGCTCTTATAGCTGCCATCGGCATTGCACCTGATGTACACCAGTCCGCTCATGCCTATCTGCGGACGTTTCACCCACTCGGTCAGTTCGTCTACCTGCTTGCGGGTATATTCAGATGCACCGGGTACCGAAATAGCCAGTACCGATGGCGCTTCGTTGAATATCTTAAAGTCAACTTCGTTCAGTACATCGGCATATACTTTACCATCCACCTTGGCGTTCTGGATCTTCATCTCAAAACGGATGTCCGGCTTATCGTTACCATAGTGCCACATAGAGTCGTCCCAGGTCATGCGCGGAAAGGCTTCTGTTATGTTCACACCCTTCACTTCGCGGAATACGTGCTTGAACAGTCCCTCAAAGGTCTGCAACACATCTTCCTGCTCCACGAAACACATTTCGCAGTCTATCTGTGTAAACTCGGGCTGGCGGTCGGCACGTAAATCCTCATCGCGGAAGCATTTTACGATCTGATAATAACGATCATAACCGCTCACCATCAGCAGTTGCTTAAAGGTTTGCGGGCTTTGCGGCAGGGCGTAGAACTGGCGCCCATTCATACGCGAAGGCACGATGAAGTCGCGCGCACCCTCGGGTGTTGATTTGATAAGGAACGGAGTTTCGATATCCCAAAAGCCGAGGCCGTCCAGGTAATTCCTTACGGCCCTATTCACTTTATAACGAAGCTCCAGGTTGCGCTGCAAGGTTGGGCGGCGCAGGTCGAGGTAGCGGTATTTCATACGCAGCTCATCACCACCATCAGTCTTTTCTTCAATAGTAAACGGTGGAACAGACGCGATATTCATGATTGCAAAGTCAGCAACTTCCATCTCCACATCGCCGGTGGGTATTTTTGCGTTTTTATTACTACGCTCTATTACCTTTCCTTTTACCTGTATAACATATTCACGTCCAATAGGCGTTTCGTCGAGCCTGCTGTTCAGCGATTCGTTGAACAGCAACTGCGTAATGCCATAACGGTCCCTGATATCTGCAAAAGTGATGCTGCCAAACTTGCGCACCGTCTGCACCCAGCCGGCCAGTGTCACTTCATTTCCAACATGTTCCATGCGTAATTCGCCGCATGTATGTGTACGATACATAAAAAATAAATTGAAAAAACAGCTGCAAGATAATCTATTGGCATCAGTAAATCACTAAGCATAAAGCAGGTATTATCAGCGCAAAAAACAGCATTATGGGCTTACTGCCGTGTCGGCACGATTTTAACATTTCTGTGCAAGTGCAAAAGATGCGAAGAACTATGCGAAAGCCTTTACTAATAACCGTCGCAGCAATATTGATAGCAGCAACTGCTGCTACAGCCTGGTTTTCATACAGCTATGATGACAACCTGAAACTGAGTATAGCCAAGTGGGTGACCGAAGCCACCGACAGCACCTACCGTGTGGAAATAGGTGATGCTCAGCTAAATATTGTAAACAGAGAGATAACGGCCACCAACATACGCCTGATACCCGATGTGCAGCGTATGCAGGCCATGCAAAAACAGGGCATGGGCGAGGATATTTATTACGAGCTGACGATACCTAGCCTGACTGCAACAGGCGTGAACTGGGCAGGCTATATAAGCCGCAAGCAGCTTAGCTGCAAAAAGCTGATGCTGGATAAAGCGCAGCTGACCATTACCAGGCCACACGACTTTCAGCTATACGTCGATACGGCTAAAACCGCGAAAGTGGAAGAACAGCCGTTGTTGAAAAAACTGCATGCCGATGAGCTGAGCATTACTAATGTAAACGTTATCAACAGGTATATATCGGCTACCGATACCTCTTACCTGTACCTTGATAATGGCAACGTAGTACTTACCGACTGGACCTATGAGCCCCGCGAGAAACGTGACCCCGAATCATTTGCCTTTGCAGAAAATGGTAAGATAGCATTTGGCAGCATCCGGCAGACAGCCGGCAAGAGCCTGTATAAAATAAACTGCCGTGATATCAGCTTCTCTACCCAGGACAAAACGGTAACGCTGAAGAACCTGATGATAGAGCCAACGATGAGCAATGACTCTTTCTATAGCTATGTAGGCAAGCGTACAGAGATCTTCCGCGTACGGGTACCGGAGCTTACACTGGGTGGCATCAGTTGGCAAAAGCTGGTGAACGATGGAGAACTGAGGGTGCATAATACCTTTATAAAGAACGCTGCGATGGATGTACATTTTTCCATGCTGCTGCCCTCTTCAGGCGTCAATAAAGGCGGCCAGTTTCCGCAGCAACTGCTGCAAAATGCAGGTATGCCCATAGAGCTGAAGAATGTAATGGTAGAGAACTCAGTGGTGACCTATACAGAAGTAAGCAAACTAACAAACAAACCCGGTTCCATTGCCTTTAGTGAAATAAACGGCATTATACGCAATGTGACCAATATACCAGAGCAGCTAAAAGCTAACAAATGGGCTGTTGCAGACCTGAAAGGCAAATTCAATAAGGAATCAGACCTGAAAGCAAACTTTGTGTTCTACCTGGGCGATAGCACAGGCAAATTCCAGGTGGATGGGTACGCTAAAAATATAAGAGCAGCACAGGTAAACGAAGTAGCACAGGCACTAGCCCTTGCCGAAATAAAATCGCTGGATATTGACAGTGTAGATATAAAAATAAGAGGTAATGAAAATAGCTCTACCGGCGACTTTACGATACTGTACAACGACCTGAAAGTAGGCTTACAAAAGATAAATAAAGAAACGGGTAAAGCAGAGACAAAAGCAGTGTCTTCGTTTGTAGCCAACCATGCACTATTGCATCGTGAAAATCCAGAGCCGGGCAAACCTGTAAGGACTGCAAGCAGCATTGTGAACCGCAGCCCCAAGGCAGGGTTCTTCAATATCATTTGGAAGAACATATTCCAAGGAGCGGCCAATACCGCCGCGCGAAACGAGGAAGTAGTAAAACTAATGGACTAGAACAGAAATGGCGGCCATTGGTCGCCATTTCTGTTTATATCAGTACTGTTTATCTTTTATAAGTAAGGCCCATATTGTAGAGCATAAATGCCCACTTGTCGGCCTGCTCGTCTATGATCATCGAAGTTGGCTTACCGGCACCATGCCCTGCTTTTGTTTCTATACGGATGAGCGTAGGGTTGTTACAGCCTTGGCCTTCCTGTAATGCAGCGGCGAACTTAAAGGAGTGCGCCGGAACTACCCTATCGTCATGGTCAGCAGTCGTTACCATGGTAGATGGATAACAAGTGCCTTTCTTCACATTGTGTACAGGTGAATACTTGTACAGATAGCCAAACATTTCGGCATTATCGTCAGCCGTACCATAGTCGTAAGCCCAGCCCGCACCAGCCGTGAATTTGTGATAACGAAGCATATCGAGCACACCTACTGCCGGGAAAGCTACGCGAAACAAGTCGGGGCGCTGCGTCATGCAGGCACCCACCAGCAGTCCGCCGTTAGAGCCACCCGATATAGCTAGGTAATCTTTAGACGTATATTTCTGATCGATCAGGTATTGAGCAGCCGCAATGAAGTCGTTGAATACATTTTGCTTTTGCAGCTTCGTGCCCTGATCGTGCCAGGTATCGCCATACTCGCCGCCGCCACGCAGGTTGGCTACGGCGTACACTCCACCATTCTCCATAAATACCAAGTTGCTGACGCTGAAGCTAGGCGTAAGACTTACGCTGAAGCCACCGTAACCATAAAGCATAGTAGGATTCTTGCTATTCAGTTGTACACCCTTTTTATGGGTTACGATCATCGGTATCTGCGTACCGTCTTCAGAAGTATAGAAAACCTGCTTGCTCTCATACAGAGAAGGATCGAAGTTTACATTCGATTTCTTATACACATCCGACTTTCCGCTGGTCAGGTTGTACTTGAAGATGGTGGGAGGATATACATAAGAAGTGTAAGAATAGTATATCTCAGTCTCTTCGCGCTTGCCGCTAAAGCCGCTGGCGGTACCAAGGCCGGGCAGTGTGATGGTGCGCTCTTTCTTACCATCGAGGCTATACTGATGCACCTCTGAAACCGCATCCTTAAGGTATTGCGCAAACAGCTTGCGGCCCGAGGTAGAAATTGTAAGCGGGAACTGGGTTTGCGGTATCAGCTCTTTCCAGTTGTCCGGCTGTGGTGTAGCAGCATCCGTAACCACCAGCTTGCGGTTTGGCGCTTTCAGGTTGGTAACTATATATAGCTTACCATTTTCAGCATACACTACATCATGCTCATTCTCAAAGCCCGTAGCAATGGTTACGATCGGTGCATCCTTTTTGCTCAGGTCTTGTATGTATAGCTCGTTTCCGTAGGTAGCGTTAGCGGCTGTTATCACCAGGTATTTTTCATCTTCGGTAACGCCACCGCCTACATAGCGACGTGGTGTTTCTTCACCGCCAAAAATGAGCTTATCGCTGCTCTGCTGTGTGCCCATCTTGTGGTAGAAGAGCTTGTGGTACTGTGTTTGCGCCGATAGCTGGCTGCCCTTAGGCTTGTCGTAGCTGCTGTAGTAGAAGCCATCATTACCCTTCCAGGAGAGGCCGCTGAACTTTACATCCATCAGCGTATCGCCCAGCTGCTTCCCGCTTTTCGTATCCAGTACGATAACCTTACGCCAATCAGAGCCGCCCTCGGATATCTGGAAGGCGCAAAGCGAACCATCTTTGGTAAAGTTGATGCCTGCCAGCGAGGTAGTACCATCTTTAGAGAATTTATTGGGGTCGAGGAAGGTCTCTACCTTACCACCCTTTTCCCTATACAGCACGTACTGGTTTTGCAGTCCGTCGTTCTTGTAGTAGTAGGTGTAGCCGCCCTCTTTGAAAGGAGCGCTGTATTTCTCATAGTTCCAAAGCTCGGTCAGGCGCTTCTCAATGTCATCGCGGAATGGTATGCGGCCCAGGTACGTTTGTGTCACCTCATTTTGGCGTTTCACCCAATCCTGTGTTTCAGCAGACAGGTCGTCTTCGAGCCAGCGGTAGGGGTCAGAAACCGAGGTGCCGAAGAACTCATCGTTTTGTTTTATTGTCTTTGTTTCCGGGTATTTGCCATTGAAAGTCCATGGCTGTTGTGCAGCAGCAGTCATACTTAATACTAAGAATGGTGTGCAAAGGGACAATACTTTCATATTTAAAGTAACTGGTTTGTGTATGCCCGTTGGACATTGTTTGAATTAATGGTGCCGAAATTAATGCGGAATAATGAAATAATGTGCGATTACGGACAGTTTCCCGTGTACTATCACCCGCTAATGATATGACACCATTAACAAAAACTTTTATAGGATATGGACCTTGGGAAGTATTTTTGCACGGTATTATTATAGAAGCTACAGTCTGAACAGGTTTTTAAAAATACTCCGAAACTTTGTCCTCTCTATTTTGGGGCTTGTTTTGCTGATCGTTTTACTGGTGAACCTGACACCGGTACAGAACTATATTGCCAGCCAGGCGGCAGGCTACCTTGCCCGCAAGCTGGACACTAGAGTGGAAGTAAAGCATGTACGCATCGACTTTCTGAACCATGTTTTATTACAAGGGTTATATATCGAAGATCGCTCAAAGGACACACTGTTATATGCCGGTGAGGCCAGGGTACGCATCAGCGATTGGTTTATACTGAAGAAAGACAAACCTGTAATACGCTATGTGGGCCTGCACAACTCGTATGTGCATATGTACCGCAAGGCTAATTCTGACCAATGGAACCACCAATTCATCATTGATGCCTTTGATACGGGGAAAAAAGATTCTACTAAAAAACAGAATGAATTTGAGCTGGACCTGGAGAAAGTAGATATCTCCAGTGTACGTTTCCACTGGGACGATGCATGGGTGGGTAATGACATGGAGTTCGATGTGGGCAGCCTGAGTATCGATGCTGAAGAGATTGACCTGAAAAAAAGGCTGATAGATATCAATGCCATCAACCTGAAAAAGAGCCTTGTGGTTTTCCGCGACTACGAAGGTGGCCGCCCGCCAAGGCCTAAGAAGAAAAGAGTACTCGACACTACGGCTTTCAACAAAGGCAACTGGGTGCTGAAGATGGATAAGCTGGCAATAGATGACTGCTACTTCAGCGATGTACGTACTACCGACGCTCCGAAAGAAGGTGAATTTGACCCCGAGTACATAGAAATAAGGGACATCAGCGGGCTTGCCACAAACATCCGCATACTGAAGGACACCCTTAACGGGGAGATTAAAAACCTGACTGCCAAAGAACGGTCGGGCATCATGATAAGAAAGGCACATGCAGATGTTACGGTATCGCCTAATGCATCCATTTGCCGCAACCTGTATATCGAAACAAATAATAGTGTGCTACGCGACTATTACGCCATGCACTATACCCGCTTCCCCGACTTTAACCAGTACATCGACAAAGTGCGGATGGAAGGGAACTTTGAAGATGCTAAGATCGACTCGAGGGATGTGGCCTATTTTGCACCACAGCTAAGGCAGCTACTACCACCAACGATCATCTATGCATCGGGTAAGGTATCGGGTACGGTAGATAGTGTCACCAGCAAGCGCATATCGGTAACTGACGGCTACACTACCATAAAGGGCGACCTGAATATGACCGGCCTGCCCGATATATATACTACGTGGATAGACTACCGGAATGGAGAGATATACACCAACGGCAATGCCGTAATGCGGTATGCCCCCGACCTGAGACGCAATCCCAACCTGGCGCTTGAAAAGATATCGCATGCGTACTTCAAAGGAAACTTTATAGGCTATGTGGAGAATTTTGCAGCTAATGGCATACTAACGACAAACCTCGGCACCATCACCTCGGATGTAGACCTGGATATGCGTGGTATAGCTGCGAGGAATGCGGTATATAAGGGTACGGTTACTACGCAAAACTTTAATGCAGGCGCACTCTTCCGCCAGCCCGACCTTGGCTATGTAAGCCTGCGGGCAGGTGTCAGTGGTCGTGCATTCGATCCTAAGGTAGCGCAGGTAAGGATCAACTCTATTATCGACCGTATCGACTACCGAGGGTACTCGTACCGGAACATCATGGCAGAAGGCTTGCTGGCAAAGAACCTCTTTAGCGGTAATGCGCTGATAGATGACCCGAACCTGGCCCTTACCTTCTCGGGCGACCTGGACCTGAGCAAACAACAACTGGGCATCAATGCCCGGGCACACCTGCTATACAGCAACCTGATGGCGCTGAAGCTGGTAAATGATTCCATCACCGCTTCTGCCGACTTTGACCTCGACTGGACAGGTAATCATATAGACAACTTCCTGGGATATGCCAAGCTGTATAACGTAAACGTGAACCGTAACGGCCACCACCTGGATATTGACTCGGTATATGTGCGGTCAGCTGAGAATAATGGTAAGAAACAGCTATCGATACAGAGTAATGCGCTGACGGCTAACATCAACGGTGACTATCAGTTGAGTAGCCTCCCTTACTCTTTTCAGTACTATATATCGCGGTATCTTCCCAACTATATAGCGCCGCCTAAAGAGTTTGCAGCCAAACAGGATATCTCATTCGACATTACAACTAATCAAATTGACAGCTTGCTGGGCGTTATCGTTCCGGACATCAAAGGCTTTAGCAATACCGAAATAAAAGGCATACTGAACACCACGCAACAAAAGCTGACACTGAATGTAAATGTGCCCTATGGCTACATCAGCGGCATTACCATAAGGAATACAACCGTAAACGGCGATGGTAATAATAACACCCTTGGCCTGAACCTGAGCGCCGAGAACGTGACTGTAGGTGACAGCGTACTGACCGGCTCTGTAAGTGTGACCACAACGGTAGGTAATGACTCGCTTGCATTCAACATTGCAACTAATTCGATATCGGACGACTATGGTACGGCTACGCTGAATGGAACCGCCTATGCCAGCAGCGATTCGCTGTACTTCAATATCCTTCCTTCCGAGTTTTTTCTGAAGCAAAAGAAATGGGAGATACCGGGTGGCAGCGATATAACCCTTAGCGGTAACTACCTTTACATACGCAACCTTGTAATGAGGTCGGGCCTGCAGGAGATAGCAGCTAACTCAAGAGAAGAGCTGGGCAAAAATGTATTGGGTGTTGGCATCCGCAACTTGGATGTAGCGCTGATAGGCAGCCTTGCCGGTATATCGGCTTACGAACCGGAAGGGCGTATCAATGGCGACATCATACTGGAAGATATATTCACGCATATAATCGTGTCGGGCGATGTAAGGGCCAATGATGTGAGGCTGGGTGCAGATACGATCGGCAATATCAATATTGCCGGCAGCTACGATGCACGGAAGCAACTCATAAATCTGGACCCCAAGAGCGGGATCTACAGGGGTAATTCGTCGATAACGGCGGCGGGCAATGTACTCTTCGATAGTACTAAAACCAACAACCAAAAGCTGGATGGTGTGGTGCGCTTTCAGAATGCGCCTATTGGCTTAGCAGGGCCTTTCTTGGAGGGCTTTATGAGCAATATCGGTGGTACGCTTAATGGAACAGTGAACATAGGCGGCACCGCCAGCGCCCCGGATGTGAACGGACAGGTTAGGCTGGACAATGGCACTATGAAGCTGGACATACTGGGTACAACTTATACTATACCCACCGCGAACATATCCGTGAACAACGACTCGATAGACGTGGGTACGGTAAGCGTATACGATGCGCTTAAGAACAATGCCCTACTCATTGGTAAAGTATATCACAATCGCTTTAAAGACTTCCGCTTCAACATCAGTGCGGGTTCTTCCAAATTTGAGGTAATGAACCTGCGCGAGCACGAGAGCGACCTGTTTTATGGCAACCTGATAGCAGGTTTCAGGAGTCTTAATATAACAGGTCCGCTTGAAGACCTGTCGATAAGGATAGTGGATGCAAGGCCGCGTGCTGCCTCTCACCTCTACCTGCCCATCACTACCACTACCGAGATGAGCAGCTATAGCTATGTCACCTTTAAAACGTACGGCAAAGAGCAGGAAGTAGTGAAGAAAAAAGAGAACAGGATTAGTATCAATATCGATGCCCGATTGAATGAACTGGCAGAGATATCGCTGGTGCTCGACCCATCCACAGGTGACGCCATCAATGCAAAAGGTACTGGTAATATAGCGCTCGACATACCTGCCAATAGCGATATGCGCATGAACGGCAGCTACAACATCATAGAAGGTAACTATGTATTTACCATCAGCCAGCTTTTCTTTAAAAGAGTGTTTGCCCTCACTGGTGGCCGTATAGATTTTAACGGTTCTATTGAAGAGACACGGTTGGATGTGGACGGCGTATACACAACGAGAGCGAGATTATTCGACGTACTTACAGAGTCGGAGAAATCATTGGTGGATGAGAACGAAGCCAAAGAAGCAAAACAGGCGCAGGATGTAAACGTATTGCTGAACATGAAGGGCTCACTGGAAGAGCCTAAGCTTACCTTTAGGTTGGATGTACCTAATAAACGCGCTGTAGGAACATCGGCCTACAACCGTTTAATGGTGTATAACCAAAATGAACAACAACTCTACACACAGGTAGGTTCGCTGTTGCTGATCAACAGTTTTATACCGCCGGAAACCGGCTCCAACTCCGGCCTTACCAATAGTGCGCGTACAGGGGCTATCAGCAATGTGAGTTCTATCTTTTCAAGCACGGCATCCTCTCAGCTTACCAATATTGTAAGTAAGATAACGGGGGATAAAGACCTTTCTGTAGACTTTAAATACAATCCGTATACTGCAGAAGCAGGAACGGTAAGTCGTAATGAGCTTTCACTCGGCTTCAAGAAAAGCCTGTATAATAACCGCCTGAATGTAGAAGTGGGTAGTTCGCTTGACTGGGGCCGTGCTACCGGTACGTCGAGCAATAACAGAAACAACTTTAATCCCGTAGGCGACTTCCGCGCACAATACCAGATAAAAGAAGGTAGCAACCTACGCCTGAACGTATTCAGGATGCAGAGCTACGACGTGGTGAATAACTCTAACATGTGGAGAGGTGGTGTCGGCCTTTCGTGGAAGAAGAGCTTTAACACACTGAGTGGCTTATTCGGCAAGGCCGACTATGCGGCCCAACTGGAAGAGCTGCGCCAGCAACCTGCCACACCTGCAACCGATACATCGAAAGAAAAACGTGTAGGAACCTGGTAAGATACCTACCTGGCTATTTGTAATAAATAAGCTTCCAACTGCTTCGCTATAGCATCCCAGCCAAACCTGCTTTTCATTACTGCTACACCCTTCTGCCCTACATCGCGACGCATAGCCTCGCTACTAAGTAGTTGCATCACACTTTCGGCAAAGGCTGTAGCTTCGGTTTGCATAATAGCACCCTCACCGCTTTCAATACCAAGACCTGCAAAGCCGATATTGGAGCAGACAACAGGTATACCCATTGCCATTGCCTCGAGCACTTTGTTTTGCGTACCGGCACCAAAGCGCAGGGGCGCTACTACTACGCTGGCCTCGTTATACACGGCTGCCAGGTCTTGTATAAAGCCTGTAACCTTTACATGGTCGTTGGCCAGGTCCTGTACTTTTTTGATTGGGCGCTGCCCTGCTATGACAAACTGCACATTCGGAAACTTAGCGCGAATGAGTGGTAGTACTTCATTAGTAAAATAGACTACCGCATCTACATTGGGTGCATAGTCCATATTGCCCGTAAAAAGCAAAGTATGGTTGTGCGTATAGTTGTGATTGCGTGGTGCAAAGGTGTCGAGGTCGACGCCATTGGGCAGCAGGTGGATATTATCGAGTTTATGTACTTGTTTCAAGTATGCAAGGTCCTCCTGCGAACAAACCAGCGATAGGTCGTATTTCTTGAGTATCGGCTCGTAATCCAGAACCCGCTTCTGCTCCATGTTCTCGAACAGGCTAACCGCAAGGCTACGCTTTGCCGACCTGCGCCGCTCCCAATAGAGCGAATAGGCATCGGGCAAGTCGAGGATGCGGGGGATGTCCTGGCGGGCAGCCAGGTAGGGCGACATGCGCAGATGCTGCACATGTATTGCATCAAATTTATGCGCGGCCAGGACCTCATCCAGCTTTTTGCGCATCTCTGCCGAACGGAAATATTGTACCTGTAATGGCGTACTATCCCATGGTGCACTCAGGCAGTTGAGGGCCGACTTCCATTTAGCCAGATAAACCAGCGTTACGCTTTTGAATATCTTATCCAGCTCCTGCTTGTACGCAAACTCTTCTTTTGTTTGCGCAAAGGTGAGCAGGTGCAGCTCATGATGCTGCAATCGCTTTGCGAGGTTATATATCTTCAGCTTATCGCCCCGGTAAGGGGGATATGGTATGCGGTTGGCAAGAAACAGAAACTTCAAAGTAGCTACTTTATGGCCTTGCTTTTATTTCAGTATTTCGTGGCCCAGCTTATCCCTTTTGGTCTGGAGGTAAAATTGATTGTGCGGATTCGGAACTATTTCGATAGGTACGTTGTCCACGATCTCAAGTCCGTAGCCCAGCAATCCGGCGCGTTTGCGCGGGTTGTTGGTCATCAGGCGTATCTTAGATACACCCAGGTGGCGAAGTATCTGTGCACCTACGCCATAGTCGCGCTGGTCGTTCTTAAAGCCAAGAGCGAGGTTTGCCTCAACCGTATCTTTTCCTTCTTCCTGCAGCTTGTATGCTTTCAGCTTATTTAGCAGTCCTATACCGCGGCCTTCCTGGTTCATGTATAGTACTACTCCTTTACCGGCTTCTTCCACCATTTCCATGGCTTTTTGCAGCTGCTCACCGCAGTCGCAACGTAGTGAATGCAGGATATCACCTGTGAAGCAAGAACTGTGAACGCGAACCAGTACAGGTTCGTCCTTGTCCCAGGTACCTTTCATCAGCGCCAGGTGCTCTTCACCAGTATTCAACTGGCGGAAAGAAACCAGCTCGAAATCACCATGCTTTGTAGGCATGTGTACACGTACTTCTTCTGCTACCAGGCTTTCGGTACGGAGGCGATACGCGATCAGGTCTTTTATAGAGATGATCTTCAGATCGAATTTCTTAGCTATTTCCCTCAGCTCGGGCAAGCGCGCCATGGTACCATCATCATTCATGATCTCGACCAGTACACCGGCAGGCTCAAAACCAGCAAGGCGGGCAAGATCAACGGTAGCCTCGGTATGGCCCGAGCGGCGCAGTACACCCTCGTCTTTGGCCCTGAGTGGGAATATATGGCCCGGACGACCCAGGTCTTCAGGTTTTGTATTTGGGTCTATGAGTGCTTGTACGGTTTTTGCACGGTCGTGAGCAGAGATACCAGTAGTGCAGCCCTGGCCTATAAGATCGACAGAAACGGTAAACGGAGTCTGGTGCAGTACGGTATTGTCTTCCACCATCAAGTTCAGCTTCAGCTCTTCGCAACGCTTCTCGGTAATAGGTGCGCATATAAGGCCCCTACCGTGTTTCGACATGAAGTTGATGACCTCGGGAGTAACATTCCGCGCAGCGGTCACAAAGTCACCTTCATTCTCGCGGTCCTCATCATCCACCACTATCAGCAGTTTTCCGGCCCTAAGATCTTCGAGTGCAGATTCTATCGTATCAAGCATATAAACCCTCTTAAATTATTGTACACGCAAATTTACAATCTATTGCAGGTAAATCGGATATGGATTTATCGATAATACTTATAAAATTGACAAAACGGTGAAAGAGCGTTACGAATAAGCCATTTTACGCTTTGGGCGCAAGCATTTGTTGCAACTTTTGGTTAAGCCCCAGCATGATGACCTGGCGGTCGTATTTCTCTAAAGCCAGTTTTCGCGCATTGTTTGCTATTATCTCAGCTTGCTCGGGTTTGCTCAGGCACCATTTTACGGCGTTTATAAACGCCCTTGCGTCATTTGCCCTTATATAGTGTACATCATCTATGGCATCTATACCCTGCATACCTATTTCGGTACTTATCACCACCTTACCGGCAGCCATGGCCTCCAGTATCTTTACACGTATACCCCCACCCGAACGCAATGGCACTATAAGTATCTTCTTATCGGCAATAAAGGTATTGGCATCAGGCACCTCGCCCATACAGGTAGCCCCTTCAATATTGAGCTTTGCAAAAGACGCAGGCATATCGCGGCCCGCGAAATAGAATTTAAAATCGGGCACCTCCTTATGCAATGTTGGCCATACATCCTGCAAGAACCAGGTCATAGCCTCGCGGTTGGGTATCCAATCCATAGCGCCAATGTGGTAGCCCTTTTTTAGATCGGCTTGCGTGGCTTTTACTTTATTTGTGTCTATACCAAAGGGTACTGTTAGCGTTGGCGCTGCGGGATCACTTTGTTTTACCACAGCAGCGTCTACATCAGTTATCGGCAGCAGCAGATTGTATTGCTTCCACGCCCATTCCTCGTAACTCTTAATGCGGCCCGAAAGGTTTTTGAAGTAGAAATACTTGACAAAGCCCTTGTACTCCATTGCCAGCCGCTGCCATATCTGGTACTCTATATTGTGCAGGCGCAGTACAGTCTTTATCTTACCTTCTTTGCGCACATCGGCCAGGTAACCTGTAAGGAATATGCTCTCTACCTGTATCACATCCGGATCAAAGTCGTCGATCGTACATTTAAGCCTGCTGGCAAATTCAGCATTGGTAAAGCGCATCACGTGGTTGGGCACATTGCTGAACAGGAAGTTCGACATGGTGTTCAATGGCTTCACGCGATTGTCTACAGGTACCGTCTCAAAAGAGTCGATGTCATTATATATCCGGCTTATCTGGTCGGGGGTGATGTAATGCCGTGTTGTGTTCATCGACATCAGCGCTACCTTCCACCCAGCCTCGCGATAGCTTTCTATCATGGCATGCATGGCAAGGTTGCCGCCATCGTTGAGCGGATAAGGAACCCGGTTTGTAAGTATCAATATGCGTTTACCTGACATTGGCCTGCGAGTTACGAAAATAAACTACAACTTTAAAACGCGTATTTTTATGCGGTAATGAAGAAAAAGATCATTTTTCTTGGCTCGAAACCTATAGGCTACCAGTGTTTCAGCCACCTGGTGGCAGCTACACCAGAGCTAAATATTGAAATCATTGGGCTGTTGACGCAAGCCAGAAAGGAATTTTCGGGAGACTCGGATCTGGCCGCATTGGCATCGAAACATGACATTCCGGTAATTGCCGGCCTTAGTGAATTGCCTGAATGTGATATACTCTATTCGGTACAGTACCATGAGATATTAAAGCCTGCACATATAGCAAAGTCAAAGCAGGTGGCAGTGAACCTGCATATGGCTCCCTTGCCTGAGTATCGCGGCAGTAACCAGTTCTCTTATGCTATTATAGAAGGCAAAAAAGAATTTGGCACTACGATACATGTGATGGACAAGAATATTGACCATGGGGCTATACTTTTTCAGAAACGGTTTGAAATACCCGAGGGTTGCTGGATAACCGACCTATACCAGCTAACTTTTGATGCTTCTGTTGCGCTGTTCAAAGGTAGCCTTGCCGATATCATAAATGGCAACTATACAGCTACACCGCAAACAACACTCGAATCAATACATGGCACATCGCTCCATTACCGCAACGAAATAGCGAAGCTGAAAGAGATAGACCTGGACTGGGATAAGGATAAAATAGAAAGGCATATACGCGCTACATCGATGCCCGGGTTTGAGCCGCCTTATTGTATGATGAACGGCAAGAAGATCTACTTAACGACAGATTATAAGGATGGGAAATAAGAGGCTTGTATTTACTGTTACAAATGACCTGAACTACGACCAGCGTATGATACGTATATGTACATCGCTGGTAAATGCGGGTTACGATGTGACGCTGATCGGATTTGAACGAAAAACGAGCAAACCACTGGCGGAACGCTCTTTTAAACAGATACGCATACCGATAATAGCCGAGCAAGGAAAGCTGCTATATGCCGACTATTGGCGAAAGCTGTTCTTCAAACTTATATCTGGCGGCTACGATGTGATGTGCGCGATAGACCTGGATACCATCATGCCTGTATATTTTGCATCGGCGCTAAAGGGGACGAAACGGGTGTATGATGCGCATGAGCTTTTTACTGAATTGAAGGAAGTTGTGACGCGACCACCGGTGTACAAGATGTGGAGCTGGATAGAGCGGTTCGCTGTGCCGAAATTCCCGGTAGGATACACCATCGGGCCTTGTTATGCCGACGAGTTCAGGAAGAAGTACGGTGTGAATTATAAAGTAGTAAGGAATGCCACCGTACTAAAGCCATTTAGTAAACCGGAAAGCACAGCGCCTTATATACTGTACCAGGGCTGGGTAAATGAGGGGCGCTGCTTTGAAGAGTTAATACCTGCTATGCAGTATGTAGATATGCCTTTGGTAATATGCGGCGAGGGTAACTTTTACAAACAGGCGAAAGAACTGGCAGCGCAATATAATGTTACTCATAAGATAGACTTCAAAGGCTACGTACCGCCCGATAAGCTGGCAGACTATACGAAGACTGCCTATATAGGCATCACGCTGTTTGATGCTGCCAGCAAGAGCAATGTGCTGTCGATGGCAAACCGCTTTTTCGACTACATGCACCATGGCGTGCCACAGCTATGCATGAACTTCCCCGAGTATCAGAACGTGAACAAAGAATATGAAGTGGCCTGCCTGATAGACTACCCTGCAAGCCCCGAAGATATTGGCGCTGCATTGAACAAAATGATAACAGATATAGCCTACCATAGCCGTATGCGCGAAAATTGCCTGCTGGCAAGAGAAAAGTATTGCTGGCAGGAAGAAGAAAAAACGCTTTTGTCCGTTTATAAAGAATTACTGGGATAGCCTTGAATATAAGTGTTGTCATACCGGCTTATAATGCTGCCCATACCATCAGGCAAACGCTGGACTCATGCCTGCAACAAAGCCATGCACCGTATGAAATAATCGTAGTAGATGACTGTAGTACGGATGATACAGCAGCGATTGTCAAAGCCTATTTTTCAGCGCATCCTGACCTTTCAACAACTCTTGTATCATTTCGCCATAACCAGGGGCCATCGGCTGCCCGTAATGGGGGATGGGGTATGGCTAGCGGAGACATCATCTCTTTCCTCGATGCGGATGATACCTGGCACCGTGAGAAGCTGAAGATCATTAGCGAGGTATTCAGTAGCAATCCAGAAATTGCGTTTCTCGGGCATCCGTATACATTAGGTTCATTTGAAATGGAGGCAGGCAACCTTTTGCTAGAAAAGAAGTCTTATACATCCGTCCTGCTGAGCAACCCTTTTCAATCATCCTGTATTTCGGTGCGGAAAAAGGCTAAGGAGCTTTTTGATCCGGAAATGCGGTATTGTGAGGACCAGGAGTTCTCGCTAAGAATGGCTTACAAATATGGCTGCTATATGCTGCCACTAGCGCTTACACGCCTGGGCAGGCCGCAACTTACAAAAGGAGGTGCATCAGGCAATCTCTGGAAGATGCGTAAAGGTGAACTTACTGCTTATAGCTCTATCTGGAAAACCAACCCCCTATTCAGTATAGCAATACCAGCTTTATGGGTATTCAGCTTGCTAAAACACATATCAAAGCTCATCAGCCGGTAGCATTACATACCAGCCACCGATATTTCTTTTACTGAGCCTTGCTCTATCCTCACTACTCTGGCAGGGTACTTCTGGATAATGCTATAATCGTGTGTAGCCATGATAAAGGCCGTCTGATAGTCGCGGCAGATCGCGAAAAGCAGCTGCATGATCTCGTCGGTAGTATCCGGGTCGAGGTTACCCGTAGGCTCATCGGCCAATATCAGCTTAGGATTATTCAGCAAAGCACGAGCAATATCGACACGCTGCTGCTCACCACCCGACATCTCGTAAGGCATTTTAAATCCTTTGTTCTTCAAGCCAACCTTGCTTAGTACATTCTCAATCTTTTCCTTCATCAGGTTCTTATCCTTCCAGCCGGTTGCCTTCAGTACGAACTCCAGATTGTCGTGCACATTTCTGTCGGTAAGCAGCCTGAAGTCCTGAAATACGATGCCCAAGTTACGTCTGAGCAAAGGGACCGTCTGCCATTTGAGACCTTTCAGATCGAAGCCCGCCACCTGGCCCTCACCTTCTTTCAGATACAGATCGCCGTACAATGTCTTCAACAAGCTAGACTTACCACTACCCGTCTTACCGATCATGTAAACAAATTCACCTTTACCTACTTCAAAGTTCACATTGTTCAGTATCAGGCTTTTGCCCTGGTAGATGTTTGCGTTGGTTATCGAGACGATCTTTTCGTTCATAGACAGCTGATGCTTTGCAACAAATATAAACGCTTTATTGCGGAAAACAGATAAGAATGCCAGCTTATGACCGCTAATAAAAGCACAAAAAAAGATGCCCCGGATATATCCGGGGCATCTGCATTATACTTACAATTATCTACTAGTGAGAAACCAGTTTCTCAGTAAATGTTTGGTTGCCTGTGATGATGTGTACCAGATAGATACCTTTTACTGAAATTACAGCGGCAGGTACTTCGATACGATCTACAGCGTTAGTTATTTTAGCTTCTGTACGATAAACCACTTTACCAGTGATATCGGTAACCTGAACCTGAGCAGTTGTGTTCTCAGAGTTGCGGATCACGATATAAGAGCTACCTGTAGTTGGGTTCGGAGCGATAGCCACTTTCTTACTGTTATCAACGATTGTATTCATACCCAGCGGGAAGTTGCTGATGTTGATACGGTCGATATAGAAGTTGTTACCTACGCCGTAGTTCTGTACCGTAAATCCGCCAGAGGTACCGCCTGAAGTATAAGTATATTCAGGGTCGCCTGTTGGCTTATAACGGAAGCGGAACAGCACTTTTTCTTTTCTTGCATCAGCAGGAATATTGATGCTAGCAAGCGCCCAGTCTCCCATCCACGATGGCAGGTGATACAATGGATAGCTACCTTTATTAGCAATACCATCTCTTTCTCTTGTAGTCATTACCTTCCAGTTAGTACCGCAGTCTGTAGAGAATGCGATCTCCAGCTTATCCTTCATCACGTTTGGATCTTGTGAACGGTAAGCACCAGAGTACATATAGTTAAGGTTACAATTACCTTCGGTCATGCCACTCAGGTCGAACGGAGGCGTAAAGAAGTCGTCTTCATCAGTATGCTGCACCTGGTCCGGAGTGTAAGTACTTGGAGCACCAGTGATAGCAGAAGGACCTGTACGAATATCATATGCTGAATACATGATAGCAGATTTATCGTAATAACCTGTATTATTTACAACCTGCCATTTAAAGGCGTTGTTGTAGTAGTTAAATATCGGCCACCTGTTGTTTTCGCTTTCATCGCTAAACTCCTGGAAGTAGCCGGCAATCGGGTTGATCTTATTAGTAGGATCAGCCGCATATACAGCAGTACGCTCGATCAGGGCGCTCTTACCCGGAGCATTACGATCGTTACCTACAGCAGTAAGTTTAATATTTACCCATCCCGGTTGTGTGATCTTTGTTTTCACAACAGCATTTGTACTTGTAGCTGTAGCAGGATTACCATTTGCAAATTCAAATTGAACGGAAGTAATCGTATCACCCCAGCTACGGTTGCGGAAGCTGAACTCAGCCTCATTAGCACACATATAATGCGAACCACTCAATGCAGTCGATGAAGCCTTCTCTACCGAGAAATCAGGTACGGGAGCCAGATCTACTTTCACGCCATATTTACCCGTTGCAGGATCAAGGATACCTGTAAATAAGTGTGTTGCATTTGTAAGTAGATTACCTCTGTTTGCTACAGCGCTTTGAGCTGCTGCTCTCATGCGTGCAACCTGGCCTTTAGTGAAGTTTTTAGGACAGTTTGCATAGTCCATGATGTTCTGCGTATTTACAGTATCAGGGTAGTCGATGCAATCCTTAATGTAACCCCATCTTACCTGCCAGTTGTAAAGGAAGTTATACCATGACTTGGTAGTGTCATCCTTAATTGTAAGTACGCAAGGGATATTCTTTGTGTAAAGAGGAATAGAAACGGAGTCTGTTTTCAGACCGGGGTTAACCGTTACAACCATTCTGTAGCCAGAATCTGTACCTGATACAAAATCAATAAGCGGTACCCATTGTGCTGCAGTATCGATAGCAGTAACACCTCTATAACGAACCTGCCAGTTGTAAAGCAGATTATACCTCTGGTTAGTAATGTCTGTAGCTTTAGTGAGTCTGATAGCGCTACCGATTACAGGTTTCACTATCGCAGAGTCAGCCTTAGCCAGGGTACTTGCGTTATCAGTGTATAACCCAGGATTCTGAACAACTTTAAGCTTGTAGTTACTTGCCGGACGACCTGCACCCTGATTTATACCAGATGCAACGAAGAATCCAACTGGCACTGTCTGAACACCCGTATTAGTAGTAGTAATGCCTCTGTACAGTGCCATAGTGTCGGCATTGTTGTACAGAATGATCTTGAAAGAATCACCAATAGTGCTTGGATAGATATCTACAGACTCGATGCGGATCGGCCTGTTATTAGTAAATGATATAGAAGCGCTGGAATCAGCAGTTTCATTGTTAAGAACCGGAGTGCCTGACAAAGCCGGTTTACCAACAGGAGAGATCGAGTTATTAGAAACTTTCGTTACAACAGTAAAGCCGCTGCCATTATATTTTTGCAATTCAATATCAAATATACCGCCACGTGTAGTAGGATATATCTGCAAAGAATCTACTGTAAGACCTGTTCTTGAAACGAAATCGATATTCAGATTGTTCTCGTTGCTCACTTTTACTTTACTGCCCTGAATATTGGGGTTGTCCAATAAAACTTTTGCAGCGGTATTAGATACATTGGTACAAGTAGTATCATAAAGAACAGAAGGAAGATCACAGTTGGCAGTAGGGCCAAAGTGTCCTTTTGTAGGAGGGGTATCATCTACATCGTCATCGCCGCAAGCAGTTGCCACGTTACCACCGCCCCATGTGTGGTCAAGGTTAAAATAGTGACCAAATTCGTGCTCAATTGTTTTGCTGCTACCAAGCAGGAACGGAGCAGCTGTCATGATACCATCGATATACGGATTTTGCGCAGCTGAAGCAGGCTGATAAGCATAAGCAGCTACTACACCGCCGCCGCCTAAGCCTCTACCGATCTTGTCGATAACCCAGATGTTAAGATAATAATCCGGAGGCCACAGGTCGAACTTTGCCTGATCGTCTCCACCATTTGTAAGGTAAGAAAAACGATGGGTGATACCTTTGCTTGGACGGCCTAATGGATCTTTGGTAGCCAAGTGAAATACAATCTTAGGATTACCAATGTATTTTTGGAACGGTGGTATAACGTCTGCCAGATCGGCGTTCTTGCCTGCATAAACAACGTTGATCTGATCTATCATCTGATAGATCGTGTTATCTTCAACATAGTTGGATGCACTGTAGTTGTGCACAACGTGTACAACTACCGGAATGTGAAGCGTTACCGTATCATCAGCAGTTGTTTTAGACTGTACCAATTTCATTCTCAACAACTCCTGGTCCAGTCTCTTTTCAAATTGCTCTATTTCTGGATGACGTTCTTTCGCCTCCCGGTTCATTTCATCTGTAATACACCACTGCGCGTTCGCCGCACTTCCCAAACTCAATGCCGCAGATAAAAGTAAAATAGCTTTTTTCACCATTTATATTTTAATTATTGTAAATTATTCAGAATACAAAACGATGTTTCAAAGATAGATATTCCTGTTAAGACTTTGCAAAGTTTTTTGTCACAGTAGTTTGATATTTCCCTATGTGTAAGAGGGGTTTTGCATTATTATGACAATTCTTAAAGTGACCCGCTCAGATGTAGATTTGCGCAGGATTTTCAATGGTTTTGGTACCGAACGAGCATAAAAAAAGCCGCTAGTATTAGCGGCTGTAATGTTTTGGTGCCCCAGACGGGAATCGAACCCGTACACGCCTTTCGGCATACAGGATTTTAAGTCCTGCGCGTCTACCAGTTCCGCCACCAGGGCATCCTTGCATACGCAATAGAAACGTGCGCAAATAAAAAATTCCAAACCATAGGGCTTGGAATCTTTTAGAGCGGAAGACGAGACTCGAACCCGCGACCCTCACCTTGGCAAGGTGATGCTCTACCAACTGAGCTACTTCCGCATGTATTTAAGAACTTTTGAGGATGCAAAGATAGAAACGTTTCGTAAAAACGCAAACCCCTGTTGCAATTTTTTTTTAGAAATCGCCTGAAACCCTAGCTAATCAAGCCAAAACTTTTTTATCTTAATGAATGAGCATTTGCAAACAGCCGACTTACTTTTGCAGCCAACATGTTTTCAGGACCATTATTATCTCTTGTACGCAAAGACCTGCTCATCGAGTGGCGTCAAAAGCATACGCTGTTCGGAGTGCTGCTGTATGTAGGCGCTACCGTGTTTGTAGTATACATGATGAGCGGACAACCGGAATCGAAAATATGGAACGCGCTGTTCTGGCTTACACAATTGTTTGTGGCGGTCAACTCTGTGGCCAAAAGCTTCTTACAGGAGCATAGCAATCGTTTTCGCTACTACTTCACATTAGTAAAGCCTACTTCGTTTTTGCTGGCAAAGATGATATACAGCACTGTACTGTTACTTGCCATGAGCCTTGTAAGCCTGCTACTCTTTAATGTAATGCTGGGCAGCCCTTTGGTGCAGACAGGTTTGTTCGTGGCTATCACTGCCATTGGCAGCATCAGCTTGTCGGTGGTATTTACGTTTCTGTCGGCCATTGCTGCGCGTGCTGGGCAAAACGCTGCGTTGATGGCTGTACTGGGCTTCCCTATAGTGACGCCCGTACTGATGATACTAAGTAACCTGGCACTAAAAGCCATCACTCCAGTATACCAGCCCGGCTGGTGGAACCTGGCGCTTGTGCTTTTGCTGCTGGATGTGCTGGTGGTTGTATTGGGCATCATACTTTTCCCTTTCCTCTGGCAGGAGTAAAAAACATGCAGTTTTCCTTAATCAATAAACATTTTATAAATGAATGATTGAGGTGAATAATTATTTAGCTTTGCGAAAATTTTTTATTCCCGTATGCGCAAAAGCTGGTGGAAAATACTCTGCGTACTGTTAGTTGCCTATGCTATAGCTGGCGGCTTCTTACTACCGGTCCCCAGGCAGCATATCATCAACGAAACCATCCGCAACCTGTACTTCCACGTACCTATGTGGTTTGCGATGATCCTCCTCTTTGCTATTGCATTTACTTATTCGATAAAATATCTGCGTTCGGGCAAGCTGGAGCATGATATATATGCTGCGCAATATACCAATACAGGTATTGTGTTCAGCATCCTCGGTATGCTTACGGGTATGGAGTGGGCCAACTATAGCTGGGGCGAGCCATGGAGCAACGACCCCAAACAACTCGGCACCGCTATCTCTATGCTTATCTACTTTTCTTACCTCATACTACGCAGCGGCATCAAGGACGAAGAAAAAAGAGCTAAGATCAGCTCTGTATATAATGTATTTGCGTTTGCACTGATGATACCCTTGCTATGGGTATTACCCCGCATGGTCGATTCATTGCACCCCGGCAATGGCGGCAACCCGGGCTTCAACAGCTACGACCTTGATAGCAAAATGCGCATGGTCTTTTACCCAGCCGTTATTGGCTGGTTCCTGCTGGGCGTATGGATATCTACTCTTTACATACGCCTTGGTCTTATAGAGCACAGGCGCGACAATGATTTCTTAACCGGTATAGAAAAATAAACAGATGCGCAAAGCATATTTTTTATCATTCATATATATCCTTTTTGCAAGCATCAGTGCCTTTGCACAATCGAGCGAGCCGGAGATGGCCGATGTGATGCGAACAAATGGCAAAATTTACGTTGTGGTTTTAGTATTAGCCACTATCTTTGCGGGGATTGTTGTGTATCTGATAAGTCTCGATCGCAAAATCAGCAGATTAGAAAAAAACAGTAAATAATATCCAACCCAATTTTTAACTAAAAACGATATGGTAGAAACAGCAACTGCCAAGGCTGCAAAAGCGCAACACTACAGCTTTTTCCAGGGCGTAGAGCGCAACTTTGATAAAGCCGCAGGTTTTACAAGATTTGAAAAAGGTATCCTTGAGCAGATCAAAGCGTGTAACTCAGTTTACCAGATGAAGTTCCCGGTGCGCATCGGCGACAAAATCGAGGTAGTTGAAGCTTACCGTGTACAGCACTCGCATCACAAACTGCCTTGTAAAGGTGGTATCCGCTACAGCATGGATGTAAACCAGGACGAAGTAATGGCCCTGGCTGCACTTATGACGTACAAGTGTGCGATCGTGAACGTGCCTTTTGGCGGTGCTAAAGGTGGTATCCGTATCAATCCTAAGAATTATACAACTTTCGAGCTCGAAAAGATCACTCGCCGTTATGCATCAGAGCTGGTGAAGAAAAACTTCATAGGCCCTGGTATCGACGTACCTGCACCTGACTACGGTACAGGCGCACGCGAAATGAGCTGGATAGCTGATACTTATGCTTCTTTGAAACCAGGTGAAATAGATGCACTGGGTTGCGTTACAGGTAAGCCTGTAACACAAGGTGGTGTTCGCGGCCGTACTGAGGCTACAGGTCTTGGTGTATTCTACGGTGTACGTGAGCTTTGTAACGTAGCTGAAGACATGAAGAGACTGGGTCTTTCTACCGGTATCGAAGGTAAAAAAGTAGTGGTACAAGGTCTGGGTAACGTAGGTTACCATGCTGCTAAATTCTTCTACGAAGGCGGTGCTATCATCGTTGGTCTGGCAGAATACGAAGGCGGTATCTACAATGAGAAAGGTCTTGACCTGGAAAAAGTAGTTGCTCACCGTAAGGCTACCGGTTCTATCCTTGATTTCCCTGGCGCTACCAACATAGCAAACAGCCTGGAAACACTGGAGCAAGAGTGCGATATCCTGATACCAGCTGCTCTTGAGAATGTTATCAATGCTTCTAACGCTGCGCGCATTAAAGCTAAGATCATAGGTGAAGGTGCTAACGGCCCTCTGACTCCTGAAGCAGACGAAATACTGCTGCAAAAAGGCGCTATCATCGTTCCGGATATGTACCTGAACGCTGGTGGTGTTACCGTATCTTACTTCGAGTGGTTGAAAAACCTGAGCCACGTACGTTTTGGCCGTATGGACAAACGCTTCAGCGAAAACCAGAACACGAACATCCTGCAGACTGTAGAAAGCCTGACCGGTAAGCGTGTAACGGACATTGAACGTCGTCAGATCATGCACGGACCGGACGAGGTTGACCTGGTTTACTCTGGTCTTGAAGACACAATGATCGGTTCTTACCACGAGATCCGCGAAGCTATGCTGAGCCTCAACATGACCGATATGCGTACTGCTGCCTTCACTGTTGCTATCAACAAAGTAGGTGTATCTTACGAAGAGCTGGGTATCTTCCCATAGTAGGTATTCAATCTTATATCTTTATATGTCAAGAGGCTGCGATGTTCGCAGCCTCTTGTTTTTTGGTGCCTTATAGCCGTAATCGTCTATCGCTGATATTGTATACTTACCTATATAAATAAGAAAAATGCCCCGATTATTACATTAGGCGTCAATACATTTTCTTTTCTGTTGCATTTTAAATAATTTCGCGAAGTCACTTTTAATAATAAAAACCTCAAATTTCCTTGCAATGGCATTTGATTTAGATCTCATCCAGAAGGTTTACGAGCAACTACCCGGAAAGGTAAATGCTGCACGTACGCTGATCGGTCGTCCGCTTACACAGGCTGAAAAAATTCTTTATTCCCATACGTACGAAACAGCTGCACGCGCATTTGAGCGTGGCAGAGACTACGTAAACTTTGCGCCAGACCGCGTAGCGATGCAGGATGCGACTGCCCAAATGGCTCTGTTGCAGTTTATGACCTGCGGCCGTAGCCAGGTAGCAGTACCAAGCTCGGTACACTGCGACCACCTGATACAAGCCAAAACAGGTGCAATAGAAGATCTGGCGACTGCCAATGAAGTGAACAAAGAAGTATATGACTTCCTTGCTTCTATATCTAATAAATACGGTATCGGCTTCTGGAAGCCTGGTGCAGGTATCATCCACCAGGTAGTGGTTGAGAACTATGCATTTCCCGGTGGTATGATGATAGGTACCGACAGCCACACACCAAACGCGGGTGGCCTGGGTATGATTGCCATAGGTGTAGGTGGTGCCGATGCGGTGGACGTAATGGCGGGCCTTGCATGGGAGCTGAAAATGCCTAAACTCATAGGCGTGAAGCTGACCGGCAAAATGAACGGTTGGACTTCAGCAAAAGATGTGATATTGAAAGTAGCAGGTATCCTTACTGTAAAAGGTGGTACAGGCGCTATCGTTGAATACTTTGGCGAAGGTGCTGAAAGCCTTAGCGCAACAGGTAAAGCAACGATCTGTAACATGGGTGCTGAAATAGGCGCTACCTGTTCGCTGTTTGCTTATGACGAGAAGATGGCAGACTACCTGCGCTCAACTGAGCGTGCTGATGTAGCCAAACTGGCTGATGCAGTAAAGGCAGACCTGCGCTCTGATAATGAAGTATACGCTAATCCGGAAGTATTCTACGATCAGCTGATCGAGATAAACCTGGACGAGCTGGAACCATACGTGAACGGCCCTTTTACTCCGGACCTTGCTACACCAATCAGCCAAATGGCTGAAGCAGTAAAGCAGCATGGATGGCCTGACGCGGTAGAAGTAGCCCTGATCGGCTCTTGCACCAACTCTTCTTATGAAGACATATCACGCTCAGCCAGCATTGCTAAAGATGCGATGGCTAAAGGCCTGAAGCCGAAGAGCGAATTTACCATCACACCGGGCTCTGAGCTGGTACGCTTTACCGTACAGCGCGATGGCATGATGGACACACTGACCGAAATGGGCGGTGTAGTACTGGCAAATGCCTGCGGACCTTGCATAGGCCAGTGGGCGCGTCATATAGACGACCCTACCCGCAAGAACACCATCGTTACTTCATTCAACCGCAACTTTGCGAAACGTAATGACGGACTTTCTTCTACACACGCATTCGTAGCTTCTCCTGAGATCGTTACTGCTTTTGCTATATCGGGCAGCCTGTCTTTCAACCCATTGAAAGATACCCTGACTAACGACAAAGGTGAGCAAGTGAAGCTGGAAGAGCCTAAAGGCTTTGAACTGCCTGCAAAAGGCTTTGCGGTAGAAGATGCGGGATACCAGGCACCTGCTGCCGATGGTAGCCGTGTAGAGGTGATTGTACAGCCGGAAAGTACACGCCTGCAACTGCTGGAGCCATTCAGTGCATGGGAAGGTGTTGACTTGCACAACATGAAGCTGTTGATCAAAGCTTTTGGTAAGTGCACTACGGACCACATCTCTATGGCGGGTCCATGGCTGAAGTACCGTGGTCATCTCGACAATATCTCTAACAACATGCTGATAGGCGCTATCAATGCCTTCAACATGGAGACCAATAAAGTAAAGAACCAGCTTACAGGCGAGTTTGGCGAAGTACCGCAGGTACAGCGTGCTTACAAAGCATCGGGTATCGGCAGCGTAGTGGTAGGTGATGAGAACTATGGTGAAGGTAGCTCGCGTGAGCACGCAGCTATGGAGCCGCGCCACCTGGGCGTTCGCGCTATTGTGGTGAAGAGCTTTGCACGTATCCACGAAACCAACCTGAAAAAGCAGGGTATGCTGGCACTTACATTTGCCAACAAAGAAGACTACGAAAAAGTACAGGAAGACGATACGATCGATATCGTTGGCCTGATGAGCTTCTCTCCGAATACACCGCTTACGATGGTGATACACCACAAAGACGGCAGTTCTGACGAAGTAACCCTGAACCATACCTACAACTCTCAGCAGATAGAGTGGTTCAAAGCCGGTGGCGCACTGAACGTGATCCGCCAGGAGTTTGCTAAATAATTTTTAAGCTATTGATTAATAAAGGCCTGCGGATAAATACCGCAGGCCTTCCTTTTTTCTGCTATTTGTAAAAAATTGGCATAGAATTTTATATAATCTTGTTGGAGCAATCCGCGTTTACTAGCTTTACAGGCATACCACTATGAACAATCAACTGACGGATATCAAAAATTTTATCGAATGGAAGGCCTTTGGCGTATGTGCCGCCATTGGTGATAAAATAGGTGTGGCCACCTCTCGTATCCGCCTTTGGTTTATTTACATATCATTCCTTACACTTGGCTCCCCCGTTATCGTGTATATGATACTGGCGTTCTGGATGAATATGAAGCGCTACATAGGTATGCGCAGGAGAAATCCGCTAAGATGGCTGTAACTAGTCGTCTATCTCCAAAGTCTCCAGCTTCCGCATATACTGGTCGTAGAAGATCACCTTTTTAGTTCCGGCGGCTCTCGGTATTGCTGCTACAGCAACAGCATTCATTTCATAGTTTACTTTGTGGTGATATAGGTCCTGGCCGCAATACACTTCAAGATAGTCTCCTGCCTTCATCGATACCCGCTCAAACTTCAGGGTCGATTCTCTTTTGCTGGCAGGCATTACCATCATCACAACTAACTCCTTGCTGAACTGCGGCGTATCAGCGCGGCTCATCCTGCCAAACAGTTTTTCAAACGATTTACGGTCGGAGATGACGAAATAGTTTACGCCATTCTTCAGCTTCTGCGCCCCACCCTTGTCTATATAAAAGTAACTACCTAGCTGCCTCATCTTCACAGGCACAGGCTGCGCCTTAGTAGTGTTGACAAGTAGCATGATGAAAGCCAGAGAAAGTATAGCGCGCATGGGTTAAAACCTTTAGAGTAAAGCTAAAACATTCTGGCCGCTTCCAAAATATCCATATTTTAAGACTCTTCTAAAAACATAGCTCCCTGTGCGCTATATTAGGCACAAATAGAATAATTATGAAAAGACTTTTCCTAATCTGCTGCACAGTGGCACTGACAACCCAGTTTTCATTTGCCCAAAGCAGCACTGTTACAAATGCACCTGCACAATATTGCCAAATAACTGCCGAAAGAAAAGTGATGAGCCGAAAGATGCAGATAGAGCTTGACATGGGCGATAAGTATAGGCCTACAGAAGCGGAACAAAAAATGATAGAAGAAGTCAAAGACTTTAATTCGCTTACCGATGCCATAAACCTGCTGGCCCGTAACGGATGGGAAGTGGTAAGCAGCACCGGAGCACCGAATGGAAATAACGGTGCTATTATCATCTACACGCTTCGGAAAAAACAATAAGCTGAATGCCGATCAAAGCCTGAGTGCACTCAGGCTTTTCGCACTTTTGCACAGCTCCAAATCACCGTTGATAGAGGCGTTTTTGTATCTTTGCGCCCGTATTTATTTATTGTCTTTACCTCATAAAAGAAAAGGAAGGTACACCATGCCAGTGTTACACAACCGCATCTCGAACGAGGAACTGAAGGCGCGTATGCTTGCTGAGACAGAGCACCGCAAAACAGTTTCCTTTTATAAGTACTTCAACATTGCCGACACGCAGAAGTTTCGCGATGAGCTGTACATTAAATTCTACGAGCTAAAGGTCTTCGGCCGCATCTACATTGCACAGGAAGGCATCAACGGGCAAATAAGTGTACCGGATAGCAATTTCGAGGCATTCCGCGATGCCCTCTATGCTGCCGATGATGCACTGAACGGCATTCGTATGAACATTGCTGTGGATGATGATGGAAAGTCTTTCTGGGTACTGCGTATGAAAGTAAGGCCCAAGATAGTAGCCGATGGTATAGATGACCCTACCTTCGACCCTTCGAAAATGGGTACGCATCTGAAGGCTAAAGAATTCAATGAGCTGGCCGATAACCCGGATACCATCATTGTGGACATGCGCAACCACTACGAATATGAAGTGGGCCATTTTCAGAATGCAATAGAAGTGCCTTCCGATACCTTCCGCGATCAGTTGCCTATGGCAGTGGAGATGTTGAAAGACCAGAAGGATAAAAACATCATCATGTACTGCACGGGCGGCATCCGCTGCGAGAAAGCCAGTGCATATATGCTGCACAATGGCTTTACTAATATCTTCCAACTAGAGGGCGGCATTATAGAATATGCACGCAAGGCTAAAGAGCAGGAACTGCCGTTGAAATTTATCGGTAAGAACTTTGTATTTGACGAGCGCCTGGGCGAGCGCATTACCGACGACATTATAGCCCAATGCCATGTATGCGGAAAGCCCTGCGATACGCACACCAACTGCAAGAACGATGGTTGTCACCTGCTGTTCATACAATGTGAGTCTTGTGCTGCCGAATTGCAAGGTTGTTGCAGCATAGTATGTAACGAAGAAAAGAACCTGTCGGCCGAAGAACAAAGAGAGCGCCGTGCAGGCCGCGAGAACGGCATGATGATCTTCAACAAATCGAAAGACCACCCATTACGCAAGCACCGCGACCAATGGAAACAAGAACGGTTCGCGAACATAAAGATACATCAGCCTAACAGCTAGATAGTTTAACCGCCCTGCTAAAGCAGGGTGGTTTGCTTTTATGGAAATCTGCACGGCAATAGTCTTAGTAATAAACCTATTGTTATGGCAGACATACAACTATCCTCCGGCAGAAAAGGCAGGCTTGCAGCGCCGCGTATCGATCTCACACCTATGGTTGACCTGGGCTTTCTCCTCATTACCTTCTTCATGTACACCACCACCATGACAGAATCTAAGATGATGGACATCAATATGCCCTTCAATCCACCGCCACCCGGTACCACAACAGCTTTCATAGAGAGCGCAACTGTTACCATTATTCCGTCAGATGCACACCGGTTCTTTTATTACGAGGGAACAGCAAAGAGTGAGACAGATCTTCGCAAGCTATCATTAGCAGAACTAAGAAACACGATACTAAATAAGCAGAAAGTGTTAAACACAACCACTGCTGAACGTACAGAAGAAGCAAGGAAACTTCACGTCATCATCAAGCCTGATGACCACAGCAAGTACGAAGATGTAATTAGCATACTCGATGAGATGACTATTAATGCGATACCCTACTACGCTATAGCCGACCTGACCGATGAAGAACAACAATGGGTGACAAAAAGATTACAATAGTATTTGTGGAAAGAACCACTCAACGTTTCTATCTAATAAACGCACTACTATGGAACTTCAAACACTTGCCCATGCTGACTATCTCGACATCGTCTTTGACAACCGCAACAAGCAATACGGAGGCTACGAACTGAGGAAGAATTACCACCTGCGCATGAAGAAAGCAGGACTATCTGTTGCGCTGCTTTGTACCCTGCTTTGCTCTTATGCGCTATGGCCTAAGAAACATGCGGACCTTGTGGTGCCTATAGCTATAAACAAACCAGTTACGATAACGATCTGTCCAATCATTGAGCCTGTAAAGATTGAACCACCTAAGCCCGCAACTACACAACCAGCCGTAAAGCCTACCGTTTCTTATACTATACCCAAAATAGTAGATAACAGCCTTGTAACCGACCCACCCAAAACAATGGACGATCTAAACGGTAAAGATCCCGGACCGGTGGACGCAAAAGGGGACGCTAATGGTACAGCAACTGCTACAACGCCTAACCAAACCGGCATAGGACCCGGCTCTGAAACTATCCCCACCCTCCCGGCTACACCGCCACCTGCACCGGTGAAGTGGGCAGAAGAAATGCCACAATTCAACGGAGACATCAGTGCATTTATGCAGCGCAGCCTGAACTATCCTCATGCTGCCAGGGAAAGCGGTATTGAAGGAAGTGTGGTCATACAATTTGTAGTGAATGAAGATGGCAGCGTTACTGATGCAAAAGTAATACGTGGCATCGGCGGCGGGTGCAATGACGAAGCGCTGCGTGTAGTGCGCAGTATGCCGAAGTGGAAACCCGGCAAACAAAATGGCCGTGCAGTAAAGGTATTTTATACATTGCCAATACGCTTCGTACTGCAGTAGCAATTGCCTGCGAAAGCTGCATGAAAAACGTGCAGCTTTCGTAACTTTGCAATAGTGCTATGCTCGATATTGTATTGCAGGGAGAGCAGGTAAAACTGCTGGCAGAAAGGGCCTTATTATGGCCATCTCAAAAAACACTTATTGTTTCGGACTTACACTGGGGAAAGGGCGCTCACTTCCGTAAGAACGGTATAGCTATACCCATGAATGCGCAACAGCAAGACGAGACCCGGTTGGCCAACCTGATATACAACAACCAGGTAGAACGGCTGATCATTGCAGGGGATCTTTTCCATAGCAAGCATAATAATGAGGTCGAAGCATTCACCCACTGGCGTAGCGGGCATGCGTCGCTGCATATCGACTTTGTGACCGGCAACCACGATATACTACCGAAGGAAAAGTACCTGGACTGGAATATGGAGCTCCATACCGACGGCCTGCATATAGGCCCCTACTACATAGCACATGATGCACCTGAGGACTGCGATACCTTTTGCATACATGGTCACCTGCATCCGGCCATCCGCATCTCGAGGCGGGGGCATACCGCTATTAAGCTGAACTGCTTTTGCGAGGACACGCACCGGTTTATACTTCCCGCTTTTGGTCAGTTCACCGGTAATCTTGTACTGGAACCTTCGGAACATAAACACATCTACGTAATAGCCGAAACACAGGTGCTAAAATGGAAGTAGTGAGCTATATGCAAATAATATATCTCCGTTATTAATTTGGCAAATAAAGGCTTAGGTTTGCAGCCAAATTAGAAATTCTTATGCAGCAATCTGTATTTGAGCATATGCAGCAAATGGGCCACGAACAGCTCGTATTCTGCCACGACCCATATTCAGGACTGAATGCGATCATCGCTATTCATAATACTACCCTTGGTCCGGCCCTCGGTGGTACGCGCCTGTGGAACTATAACAGCCACGAGGAAGCAGTGATCGACTCCCTGCGCCTGAGCCGCGGCATGACTTACAAAGCAGCTATCAGCGGCCTTAACCTGGGCGGCGGTAAAGCAGTGATCATCGGCAATGCTGCAGATATCAAATCGGAAGGCCTGTGGCGCCGCTACGGTAAGTTCGTTAACAGTCTGAATGGTAAATACATTACCGCTGAAGACGTAAATACTTCAGCGCGCGATATGGAATATATTTCGCTGGAGACAGACTTCGTAACCGGTGTTCCTGAGTATATGGGCGGTAGCGGCGACCCCTCGCCATTTACAGCTTATGGTGTGTTCATGGGTATGAAGGCATCTGCAAAGAAAATGTGGGGTAGCGACAACCTTTCGGGTAAGAAAGTGCTGGTACAGGGCGTGGGCCATGTGGGCCAATACCTGGTAGGCCACCTGGTAGAAGAAGGAGCTAAAGTGTATATCTCTGACATCAACGAAACGAAGATAAAAGAGACGCTGGAAAAATACCGTGCAGTAGAGGTAGTAGGAGGCAGCAAGATATTCGATATGGAAATGGATATTTATGCTCCATGCGCATTGGGTGCTACCGTTAATTCAGAGAGCATCTCAAAAATGAAATGCGCGATCATAGCAGGTGCGGCCAACAACCAACTTGCTGATGAAACCGTACACGGACCTATGTTGATAGAAAAAGGCATACTCTACGCACCGGACTTCCTCATAAATGCAGGCGGACTGGTAAACGTGAGCGCTGAGCTGGAAGGCTACAACCGCGAACGCGTGATGAGCAACGTAGAAAAAATATACGAGCGCACACTGGAAATCTATGCTACTTCTGAAAAAGAAAAGGTGCATACCCAGCTGGCTGCCATGCACATGGCCGAAAAACGCATACAGGCAATTGCCAGCGTTAAATCGAGATTATAAAAAAATCTTAATCATAGCCCGAAATTGCCTCCCAAAAGGAGGCAATTCTTTTTTAATTTTGCCCCGGCTAGCCGCCGAAGCGGTCGGGCCGATAATAAGATACTATGCAGCAACTACAGCTTCCACATCAGACTAATTTTTACAAGGGTAAGGTACGGGATGTATACACCATTGCAGACAAGTACATGGTAATGGTAGTAAGCGACCGTATATCGGCCTTCGATGTGGTGCTCCCCCGCCCTATACCTTATAAGGGGCAGGTGCTGAACCAGATCGCTGCGCAGTTCCTCGAAGCTACTAAGGACATAGTACCTAACTGGCTGATAAAAGTGCCACTGCCAAATGCTGCCATAGGCTATAAATGCGAGACCTACCCCGTAGAGATGGTAGTACGAGGCAACCTTACCGGCCACGCATGGCGTACTTACAAAAGCGGCAAACGCGAGCTTTGCGGCGTAGCGCTGCCGGAAGGCATGAGGGAAAATGATCCGTTCGAGCAGCCGATCATCACGCCAACGACCAAAGCGCACGAGGGGCATGATGAAGACATATCGCGCGAAGAGATCATAAAAAAAGGGATAGTACCGGAGAAAGAATACGAGCAACTGGAGCAACTGACACTTGCCGTATTTGAGCGCGGACGTAAGATGGCCAATGAGCGCGGGTTGATACTGGTAGACACCAAATACGAATTTGGAAAAATAGGTGACACCATTTACCTGATAGACGAGATACATACACCGGATTCTTCACGCTACTTCTACCTCGATGGATTTGAAGAGCGCCAAAAGGCAGGCGAGCCACAGAAGCAATTATCTAAAGAGTTCGTTCGCGAATGGCTTATGGAAAACGGTTTCCAGGGTAAGGATGGGCAACAAGTTCCCGAAATGACCGACGAGGTAGTAAGCCGCATCTCTGAACGGTACATAGAGCTGTACGAGCATGTTACCGGGAAGAAATTTGTGAAAGAGGATGTGAGCGAAGCAGAGATGATCGCAAAACTGAACGCAGAACTGGATCATTTGCCACCGATTCCTGATCAGATAGGAACCCTTTAATCACCACACACTTTAATCTTTTGACTTTTAACTTTTGACTTAATATGTCAGGCATCGAAGCAACACATCGCATTATACGCTCGCCACGTGGCAGCGAACTGAATTGTAAGAACTGGGTAGCAGAAGCTGCCTTCCGTATGATACAGAACAACCTGGACCCCGAGGTGGCGGAACGCCCTGAGGACCTTGTTGTGTACGGTGGTATTGGTAAAGCTGCCCGCGACTGGAAAAGCTTCGACAAAATACTGGAGTGCCTGAAAGACCTGAACGAGGACGAAACACTGCTGGTACAGTCGGGCAAGCCTGTGGGTGTATTGCGTTCGCATAAAGATGCACCGCGCGTTATCATCGCCAACTCGAACTTGGTAGGCCGCTGGGCCACCTGGGAACACTTCCGCGAGTTGGAAGCCAAAGGCCTGATGATGTACGGCCAGATGACCGCCGGTAGCTGGATATACATCGGCACACAAGGTATCGTACAAGGTACTTATGAGACTTACCTGTCGCTGGCTAATCAGCATTATAATGGCTCGCTGAAGGGCACTCTGAACGTTACCGCTGGTCTTGGCGGTATGGGTGGTGCTCAGCCGCTGGCCATCACCATGAACGAAGGTGTATGCCTTGCTGCTGAAATGGAAGAATGGCGCATTAAGAAGCGTATTGAAACCCGCTACCTCGATAAATGGACCAGCGATATAGATGAAGCCATCCATTGGTCATTAAAAGCTAAAGAAAATAAAGAAGCGATATCGATAGGTGTATGCTGCAACGTGGTAGATCTGCTGCAACGCCTGATAGACCGCAACATCATACCAGATACCCTTACCGACCAGACATCGGCACACGATGAACTGATCGGCTACTTTCCTGAAGGACTAAGCGTGGCTGAGGCAAATGCACTGCGCAGCAGCAACCCTGAAGAATATCAAAGCCGCTCGCTGGATACGATGGCAAAACAAGTACGCCAGATGTTGGAGCTACAGAAGCTGGGCGCTATTACCTTCGACTACGGTAACAATCTGCGCGGACAGGCGCATGACAAGCGCGGTGTGAAGAACGCATTTGACTTCCCGGGCTTCGTGCCTGCGTATATCCGTCCGCTGTTCTGCGAGGGTAAAGGTCCATTCCGTTGGGTAGCCTTGAGTGGCGATCCTGAGGATATTGCGGTAACAGATAAGGCGCTTATGGAGCTATTCCCGGAGAACAAAGGCCTTCAACGCTGGCTGACTATGGCGAAAGAAAAGATCGCATTCCAGGGGCTACCGGCACGTATCTGCTGGCTGGGCATGGGTGAGCGTGAAAAAGCGGGGCTGCTGTTCAATCAACTTGTAAGGGAAGGAAAAGTAAAAGCGCCGATCGTGATAGGCCGCGACCACCTCGACTGCGGCTCTGTAGCGTCGCCTAACCGTGAAACGGAAGCGATGAAAGATGGCAGCGATGCAGTTGCCGACTGGCCGATACTGAATGCGCTCATCAACACCGCAGGCGGGGCTAGCTGGGTATCGTTCCATCATGGTGGTGGCGTAGGTATGGGCTACTCGCTGCACGCAGGTATGGTCATTGTTGCAGACGGCACTGCCGAAGCTGATGAGCGCCTGCGCCGTGTACTGTATAATGATCCTGCAATGGGCGTGCTTCGCCATACAGATGCCGGCTACGACCTGGCAGAAGAAACAGGCGAAGAGCACGGACTGAATATCTGGTAATACAACTTTCTTAAAAACAAAATAGCGTCATGGTTTACTGCCATGACGCTATTTTTACTATATTCATTTGGTAAACACACTATTATGTACAGAATAGGACAAGGAATAGATTTTCACAGGCTGGAGGAAGGAAGAGATTTGTGGCTGGGCGGCATAAAGATACCTCATACCAAAGGTGCAGTAGGCCATTCGGATGCCGATGTACTGCTGCATGCTATATGCGATGCGCTGCTTGGGGCCCTTAGTCTGGGCGATATAGGGATGCACTTCCCAGATACAGACCTGGTTTATAAAGGCATCGACAGCAAAATACTGCTCAAGCGCAGCTATGCATTGGTACGCGAAAAAGGCTTCTGGCTGGTGAACATCGATAGTACGCTGATGCTGCAAGCACCTAAGATAGCGCCGTATGTAGAGCAAATGCGCACAACTATAGCCAACCTGCTGCACGTGTCGGCAGATGATGTATCTATTAAGGCTACTACCACTGAGCACCTTAGCTTTGTAGGCCGCGAAGAGGGCGTTGTGGCGATGGCCAATGTTATGTTGCAGAAATATTAAGTAATTTTAAGCATGGCTTCGATACGATATTGGCGTTTATTGAGTTTGCTCCTGGTATTAACTACAGGCTTCTTTTCATCTTGTAATAAAGACGATAATAACACAGGTGTAACACCGCAGCCATCCGGCCCGGCAATGATATCAGCGCTTATAAACGGTGAATACTGGAGCCTTTCTAGCGGATATGCTGAACTACAGCCTACTGCCAATATGCGTATCAATTGCTCGGGGTCGTACGGCAGCATCAATATTACGGTATCGCCCTTTAATGGAGTGCAAACCTATGCATTGGATGGGTTTACTAAGATCGTGTATCTGGAAGATAACGTACAATACAATTCTATACGCGGGCAAATACAGATAACAGAAAATGCCCCAGGTTCTGTATCCGGCAGGTTCAATTGTGAGCTAATAAGCACCACCGGAAGTACCAGCGTGGTTTTTACCGAAGGCGAGTTTTCGGTACCAAAGCAGTAACTTAGTATAACAAACTATACATCCTATGAACAACCTAAAAAAACTATCTATCTATCTTTTTGCGGCACTAGCCCTATGCTCTTCTTGCGAAAAAAGTAATTTTTATAACAATACCGGTGGCGGCGGAATGACATCACAGCAAGCGGTAGATGTTGTAACGGCTATAAGAGATGACACCTATGGATGGAGCCTCGCAAGCGGATATGCTACACGCAAGAAAAACGGCGACCTGGCTATCTATTTCTTCAAAGAGGGAAATAATAAGATGACAATCGAACTGACACCATTCAGGGGTGCACAAACTTATCAACTGAACGGTGCTTCAAAGGTTACATTTATACAAGATGGTGTTGAGTACCGGGACAGTTATGGGTGGGTAAAACTTACGGAGGTCACTGAAAAAGCAGTGATTGGCCGGTTTGAGTTTTCCTTGCAAAGCACCTTCAATAACATCAACATGAAGCTGACGGAAGGCGAGTTTGCAGTACTGATCAACTAAAGTAACAAGCGGGATAGTATGACACTATCCCGCTTATTTATTCAAATACGCTTATTAACCAATGCCGTCGCCAACATGCGATTTTGGTGTGTATACATTATCTGTATGCTCATCGAGTATCGTCAGTATCCTATGTTTCACATCGTTACTAAGGCCGCCAATGTTACGGTCGAGGTATTCGCGCAGGTCATCCAGACCAAGTTCGCTGGCACCTGTCAGGTGATTAAACTTATCTCTCCATTTACCGGCAGTATCAGCCAGGGTTGCACGTGTATTTTCGCCTTTATCGGGTGCCAGCAGCAGTCCCGCTACAAGGCCCAGCAATGCACCTGCTAAAAATTTAGAAGCCATAGTTGTTGTATTTTAGGTTTGTGAAATGTAGATTTTATGTTTAGAATATTTTTCGCAGTATAAAGAGTATCAGCGCTATAACCAGCACTACTGCCAGCACGCCCACTACCATACCTGCCTGAAAAATGTCCCCTATAAGCTCGCAGCTGCTAAGCCCCAAAAGGAAAACAAACAACGTTAATAACTGATATTTTTTCATAATAAGTTGCAATTTAATTGGTCCTTTATAAGACAATGTCTCAGGTAAGAAATGATTAAAACCATGCCATTGCAGAGCTACGTTAATCGCTTATTCCATACGCCCGCTGAACGTCGGCATATCTTAAAAAGCTACCAGGACACAACGTTTTCCGCCTTAAAAAAGCTTACCTTTGCAACTCTTTTATTTATATGCAAAACATTCGGAATTTCTGTATCATAGCCCATATCGACCACGGTAAGAGTACACTTGCCGACCGATTGCTGGAGTTTACCAAGACTATATCGGACAGAGATATGCAGGCGCAGGTACTGGACGACATGGACCTGGAACGTGAGAAGGGTATTACTATTAAGAGCCATGCCATACAGATGGACTATGAGTTTAAGGGACAGAAATACACTCTGAACCTCATAGACACTCCCGGCCACGTCGACTTTTCGTATGAAGTGAGCCGCGCACTGGCTGCCTGCGAAGGCGCACTACTGCTGGTAGATGCGTCGCAGGGTATTCAGGCGCAAACTATATCTAACCTTTACCTGGCGCTTGAGAACGACCTTGAAATTGTCCCTGTCATCAATAAGATAGACATGGATGGTGCCATGATACCGGAAGTGACGGACCAGATTGTTGACCTGATAGGCTGCAAGCCGGAGGAGATCATATTGGCATCGGGCAAAAGCGGTATTGGTATTGAAGATATTATGACTGCTATCATCGAGCGCATACCGGCACCAAAGGGTGACCCGGAAGCTCCTTTACAAGCGCTTATCTTCGATAGTGTGTTCAACTCGTTCCGTGGTATCATAGCTTACTACCGCATATTCAACGGTACGCTAAGAAAGAATGATAAAATCCAATTCTTCCATACAGGTAATGACTACAATGCCGATGAAGTGGGCATCCTGAAGATGGGGCTTGCTCCAAAGCAAGTAGTACATACCGGCGATGTTGGCTATATCATTACCGGTATCAAAAATGCCAAAGATGTAAAAGTGGGTGATACCATTACACTTGCCAACAACCCAATAACAGAAGGTGTAAAGGGATTTGAGGAAGTAAAGCCAATGGTATTTGCCGGTATCTTCCCGGTAGAGACCGATGACTTTGAAGAGCTTCGCGATTGTATGGAAAAGCTACAGTTGAACGATGCTTCGCTGAGCTTTGAGCCGGAGACATCGCAGGCACTAGGCTTTGGTTTCCGTTGTGGCTTCCTGGGTATGCTACACATGGAGATCATCCAGGAGCGGTTAGAGCGCGAGTTCAACCAGACGGTGATCACGACGGTACCGAACGTTAGCTTTTACGCTTATCTCACAGCTGATAAGGAGAAGAAAATCATTGTAAATAACCCGAGCGAAATGCCGGACCCGAGCCGCCTCGACCGTATCGAGGAGCCTTTCATCCGTGCACAGATCATTACCAAGCCCGACTATATAGGCAATATCATGAGCCTGTGCCTGGGTAAGCGTGGCCTGCTGATAAATCAGCATTACCTGACCCCTACCCGTGTGGAGCTAATATTTGAAATGCCACTTACCGAGATCGTATTCGACTTTTATGATAAGCTGAAATCGTCGACCCGTGGCTATGCATCGTTCGATTACCATCCGCTTGACTATCGTGAGAGCGATATCGCCAAGATGGATATTCTGCTGAACGGCGATAAAGTAGACGCCTTGAGCGCCCTGATACACCGCAGCCGTGCACAGGACTTTGGCCGTAAGCTTTGCTCAAAACTGAAAGAACTGCTGCCGCGCCAGCAATTTATGATTGCTATACAGGCTGCAGTTGGTGCCAAGATAGTAGCCCGCGAGACCATATCGGCTATGCGTAAGGACGTTACGGCTAAGTGTTATGGTGGTGACATCAGCCGTAAGCGCAAGCTACTGGAGAAGCAGAAAGAAGGTAAGAAACGTATGCGCCAGATAGGCAGTGTAGATGTGCCTCAGGAAGCATTCCTGGCGGTGTTGAAACTGGATGATTGATCTGGTCTTATTAATATATTGAAAGCAGGCTTTATGCCTGCTTTTTTCGTTTACTGTGCTATGAAATAAGGTTATATCCGCTCACCGTCAATACTGTTTTACTATCACTACCCAGCAGGGGTTGTAACGGAGCATCCGGCGAAGTATATAATGCAGGTATCAGCACGAACGGCGTTTCCTTATGCGCTTTCTCTGCAAACGACAGCAACTGTGGCTGATTGTAAGAAAGCTCCATATTGGCAATGGCATCGCCGGTCTTCATTTCGCTGAGCCGCACGATGATTGTTCCGTCACCTGTTTCCATCATATCCATACGCAGGCTGCCCAGCGGATAGTTTTGCTTCAGATGATCGTAAGCCTCTATCGAGCTTTCGCGGTCTTCAACGAGCAGCAATACCACATGTGGTTTATTGGGGTCTTCCTGTACCATGAACTGTATACCGAGAGCAGATGTGAACTTGGGGGTTGACATGACGCAAACCTACAAATAAACCATCAATCGCTTGTGGGAGGCTGCCTGAAATAGCCAAGACCATCATACGAATAAGAACACGGACACCAAACTAAAACCGGCTTATCCGGAAACAGTAGTTGATAATACTTTACCTGGTCTGATAAACCGATAAGAGGATAACCCTTAAGTGAGTAAAACCAAATGCTGATATTTAGAAAAGGGTCGTGCATGGGAGGGCGCCATCCGTCGTATATAAATTCGAGTAGTATATGGTACTTTATTCCGATACCGAGGACCCTTTCTGTATAAAAGTCGGGTTTAAATTTAGAGAGATTAAGATGAGGTTTGGGATATGCCATGTATGCCGACTTAAACTGTTCAAAACTATTCTTGAAGCCGTAACAATAGATACACAGAGGCAATAGGGGCAACAACAACCCCGCCCGGAATGAACGTTTATTGACGTTGCCTGAACGGTAATATTTATAAATATGGTATAAAAAATAAAGGGGAATAAATGCCAGCAGTCCGCCTCCGAATACAAGAATACCTAATAAATAACCAAGTAATGACCCAAAAACTGAGGTAAATAACGACCATAGCGAATGTGGTACGCCCCACAAAAAAAGATGGCAATAAGTAAAGACCAGAACTGCGACGCCCAATAGAAAAGAGGCGACAGCAACAAGAAACTTGTTCCTCAAAAAAGGGAACCAAATGCTGGCAATGCTGCAGAGTATAAAGCATATTGCTGCCCACCATACAGGCATACAATATACTTGCAACAGAAAGAAGTTAACAATAATGCCGGCAAGGATGTATAGCGTGGATATTGCAGCCCTTATTCGTACGTTCTTATGAAAGATATACTTTTTGATACGGTTCATAATCCAAGAACGAAGAAAGTGTCTGTAATATTTCATAGACGCAAAAAAGCCGCTCAACGAAATTGAGCGGCTTGTATTATGATATCAGCTTAAACTTATCTCTTATTCTCACCCATGCTAACTTTCACATTTTGCTTGGCGATATCGGCGATAATGTTGATCGTTTCGGCCAGGTAAATGTCTTTCTTCATGTTCTTAAGCCACTCACTATTCTTCTGGATGGTTGAGCTATCCATGTTGATACGGGCCATATCTTCCTGAAGGTTGGTGATGTTGAGCGGAGTTACCTTCTTCTCCAGTTCTTCCATCTTCTTAGAAGTAGCATTCGCTTCTTCCAGTTGTTTACGATAGCCATTTTCATTCAGCGCATACTGGTTATCGTCCTGCTGCTGCTTCATGCGTTTTGCACTTTCCTTTATCAGATCGAATGTAGCATTGTTAGATACACGCTTTTTGCTTGCGGCAGCTATCTGAGCTACGTTCACAGGGTTAGAAACGATATTATAGTTAGCAGCAGGTATCTCATCCCATTTCAATGCAGCCTTATCGCGACGCTCACCCATATCTATATGCTGATAAGGATCCGGAAGGTCGATATCCGGCACCACACCTTTTAGCTGCGTAGAGCCACCATTTACACGATAGAACTTCTGTACAGTCAACTTCAATGAACCGATGGCATCTTCGCTTTCGCCGGCTTTACCGGATTCCCGGTTTTGTACAAGGCCGCCCAAACGATCGCTCATGCTCATAAAGTCGTCAAGCGAAATAAGCTTTTGCACGGTACCCTTGCCATAAGTAGTAGAGCCGACAATTACAGCGCGCTTATAATCCTGCATGGCAGCAGCCAGTATCTCAGATGCTGATGCGCTGTTCTGGTTTACCATCACTACCAGCGGGCCGTCGTACTGAATACCCTTATTCTGGTCGCGCAGGGTCATTGGAGATGCATTGCTGCTCTTCACCTGTACAATAGGTCCCTGGTCGATGAACAAGCCAGACATATCTACCACATCGCTCAGCGAACCACCACCGTTATTACGCAGGTCGAGGATGATACCTGTTACACCTGCATTTTTCAACTTGGCAACTTCTTTGCCCACATCTTCGGCGCTGCGGCGGCCGTTGATGTTCTGGAAGTCAGAGTAGAACTCCGGCAGGTATATGTAGCCTATCGGGCCGGTAGGGCCTTGTATAAGCGCCGATTTTGCGAACACATCGTCCAGCAGCACTTCGCCACGTATGATGGGAATAACTTCTGTAGCACCGTTTACCTTCTTTACAGTAAGGCGTACTTCTGTACCCTTCTTACCGCGTATCAATTTTACTGCATCTTCTATATCGTAACCCTGTATGTCTACAGGCTCGTCTGCTCCTTGTGCCACTTTTTGTATCTCGTCGCCAGCTTTCAGTCGGCCTTGTTTCCAGCTCGGGCTACCGGCTATTACCGATGCTATCTTGATCTTGCCATCCTCGTCTTTTAGCTGTGCACCAATACCGAAGAATGTTCCGGACATCGACTCATCAAAGCGTTGCTTATCAATTGGCGGTAGATAGTCGGTATGCGGGTCTTGGCTATTGGTAATGGAATTTACATAAAGCGTGAAACGTTCCTTATCATCTATCTTACGAAGGCGTTTGAAATACAGGTCCTGATTCTTGCGGACTGCATCGCGTGCTTCCTGCTCCAGTTCCGCATCGGTTTTAAATTTACCGGCAGCAGTCAGGCTGTCTTTTGATTTTTCCTGCGCTTTCTTGGCATCCACATACCGGGCCAGTACACGATACTTCAGTACTTTATTCCAGCGGTCTTTCAGTGCCTCATCACCAGCAGCCCAGTCAATTTTTTCGCCATTCAGTTCTACCTGCTCATTACCGGTAAAAGAAAACGGACGGCTCAGCATATCCTTATAGTAAGCTTCTCCATCACTGATGCGTTTTTGGAAAATAGCGTCCAGCTTTGTAAAGAACTCGACCGAACCATTGTTGATCTGGTCATCTATCTGAAACTGATATTGCTTTAGTTGGTTGATATCGGCTTGCGTAAAGAATTTCTTCTCATAGTCAAGCGTGTTAAGTAGCTTGTTATAAACCCTTGTGGAAAATGAATCGTTTATTTTTTGAGGGCTGAAATGGCCCTGATTTATTGCTTTTACAACCGTCTGTAATACAAGTGTTTTTCTTTGATCATCGTTCTGCTCACCTCCGCTATATTTGAAAGAAAAAAAGGTAGCCAACGCACCAAGGATCAATAGCGGTATGAGAATCTTATTCTTCATGAATCTCAGCATAATCGTCTAATAGTTAGTAAAGTATTATAACAAATGTAATTGAATTAGTGTTAATAAAACGATAATCCAATATTCTATATAACCATAGTGCCAGCGTGATTTTTAGGGGTAGGAAATCGTTAATTTTGTAGCTCATTTGAGACGTATGCGAACCATCCATTTTGAAGATTTGGGCTTGATAGAATATGGCGCAGCATGGGATATGCAGGAGGCTATTTTACAAAGGGGCCTGAAGGCTAAAGCCCTGCGACATAACCTGCCCGAAGCGGAATGGCCGGAAGATGCGCGTACCGAAAACCATCTGTTCTTCTGTGAGCATCCGCACGTCTACACTTTGGGGAAAAGCGGTCACATGGAAAACCTGCTGATTGGGGATAACCGTTTAAAGGAACTGAATGTATCGTTCTATAAAACAAACCGCGGCGGTGACATTACCTACCATGGCCCGGGCCAGATCGTTGGCTATCCCGTGCTGGACCTCGAGCATTTCTTTACCGACCTTGGTAAGTATATGCGCAGCCTGGAAGAGGTGATAATCAATACGCTGGCGCATTATGGTATAGCCGCCGACCGGCTGAAAGGCGCTACAGGCGTATGGCTGGACCCCGAAGACCCTAATAAGGCGCGTAAGATATGCGCTATGGGCGTAAGGTGCAGCAGGTGGATAACCATACACGGATTTGCCTTTAATGTAAATGCAGACCTGAGCTACTTCGGGCATATAGTGCCCTGTGGCATTACCGACAAAAAAGTGACTTCCCTACAGCAGGAACTAGGTAGGCAAGTAGACGAAGCGGAAGTAAAGGAGATACTCAAAGACGAGTTTGGCAAAGTATTTATTGCAGATATATTACAATCGAAGCTCCACAATATCGTCGGTAGTTAATATCTTAGAATATGGTTATATCAGCGCCATCTACACCTAAAGCCAAACCCAATAAGATATCTTATAACTGGGGGGAAGACCATCTGGCTATAACTATCGGCAATAACATGCCCGTGCGGATAAAGATGCTGTTCTGGACCGAATTCCTGTTTACCTGCGGGATGACCACGTTGCTGCTGATATACCTGTTGCCAGCCGAGAGCGCTGTCATGAGCCTGATATCGATGTCGGGATCTGCTATACTATATATGTTGGCAGCCTATCGCCTGCTTTCGCGCATATTCTCTACCGAGACACTACTGCTGGACAATCAAAATTTTACGCTCATACATCGCACGCTTTTCAACCAGGTAACCAGTAGTTATGAATGGAAAAAAGCGGGGCCACTGCACTATGGCGGCAAGGCTTCCAAAACCGACCATCCGCTGAAAGGTGGCTGCTTCGACTATTTTGGTTTTGAGACACAGGAGCACCTTATTCAGAATATTCACGAAGATGGTAACCTGTTCTTTAACTACGCCGGCGATACGGTAAAGTTTGCACGTAATGTGTATTCGTGGGATGCAGAAGAGATGGTGAGCATGATGAAGCTATATGCAGGCGGCCGTTTCCGCCTGGGCCCTGAATGGGCACAAATGCAGCAACCGCACCAGTGGGACGATAGCTTCTAGTAGATGGTTATGTAACCAGTCTCCATTTTCTCGTTATCCCTTATCAGGTCGAACTTGTAAAGGCCTTTTTTCTTAAAATTCCTTTTATCGATAATGATCGGTGATTCTGCTACGCGTGGTATTTCCATTACCCTTTTGTCCTTATCATCGTAAAAGCGAATAGAGTACCGATAATCTTTTACCTCAGGCAATTCCATATTAACATGGCCGGTAAATGGATTCGTGAATACGTATTGAGATTTGACATAAGAATACGCATTTATCTCGCCCGGGTCGGGTATGGCAATCACCAGTTTGTCAATAAGACCTTGTAACGTATCTGCAGGATTCCCCGAGACTACTCCCCCAGCCGCGGTATCTATTTTTATTTTCGATGCCAGTTTTTGAAGCGAATCGTTTGGCGGCAGTACGCCTTTGTTTGCAATGGTATTGCTATCTACAACAAGCTTCACCCGATTACTGAACCAGGTAAGGTCAGAGCTAAAAACGATGTACAATTGATACCAGTTGTTACCCGGCAGCGGATGGCCATCGATGAATGCCTGGCGTCCTTTCTTGATGTTTTTTACAAAGCCAACGGTAGTATAGTTATGTGCACTGTCAGACGAGCGCTGTACGGCAATCGACTTTACACCGTCAAACTGGCTCATCCAGCTCAGCACGTTAATACCCTTCTCGCTGGCCGCGGCCATGTCTGGCAGCATTGGCTGGGCACTTGCGGTAATGGAGAAAGCAATAAGTATAAAAAACAGCGCTCTTGTAATCATCTTCCGGATCATCGACCCCAAAACTAATGTAAAAAACATAGCGCAGAAATGGTCTCATAACAAGATTTTCATTTCTATAACAGCCTACTTATGATATTAAGCTGTTTAACCTCTGTCATATTTCCATGCTGTGGTTTGTATGTACCGCGTTTTATCTTTAGGTTTGACAACTTATATCATTATAATCTATGGGATTATTCATCCGGAAGCCGCTAAATCTTTTAATGGCGGAGGCATCAGAAGAAGACAAAGGACTCAAGAAAACACTTTCGGCTGCTGCATTGGTGGCATTAGGGATTGGAGCTATTATTGGTGCAGGTTTATTTTCTATTACAGGTCTTGCAGCAGCTAATAATGCGGGACCCGCCATTACCATTTCTTTTATTGTTGCGGCGCTTGGTTGTGCATTTGCGGGTTTGTGCTATGCCGAATTTGCGTCGATGATACCGATAGCTGGTAGTGCCTATACCTACTCTTTTGCTACGATGGGCGAGTTCATAGCCTGGATAATCGGTTGGGACCTGGTGCTGGAATATGCAGTGGGCGCCGCGACGGTATCTATCAGCTGGTCGCGCTACCTGGTAAAATTCCTCGACTATTATAATATACATATCGACCCCGCCTGGACATCCTCCCCGGCGCAAGGCGGCATTATGAATATACCTGCAGTATTCATCGTTATCCTTATGTCGCTGCTGCTGATGAAAGGAACTAAAGAATCCGCGCTATTCAACGGTATCATCGTAACACTAAAGGTTTGCGTAGTACTCATATTTATCGCGCTCGGCTGGCAGTATATCCGTCCGGAAAATTATCAGCCATACATACCCGAGAATACCGGTACGTTTGGTGAGTTTGGCTTTAGCGGTATCATCCGCGCAGCGGCTATCGTGTTCTTTGCCTACATTGGCTTTGATGCCGTGTCGACAGCAGCACAGGAAGCTAAGAACCCGAAGCGCGATATGCCCATAGGTATCCTGCTCTCGCTGGGTATATGTACTGTATTATACATCTTGTTTGCACACGTAATGACCGGCGTAGTGAGCTATGAAATGTTTAAAGGCAGTGATGGTATAGCACCTGTAGTAGTAGCTATTGACCATATGGGGCAGCCCGGTGCTGATGGTGTAATGAAACCAGACTACCCATGGCTCAACCAGGCTATTATCATTGCCATCCTTGCAGGATATGCTTCTGTTATTATGGTGATGCTGATGGGGCAATCGCGCGTGTTCTTCTCGATGAGCCGCGATGGACTTATCCCTAAAGTATTCTCTGAAGTACATCCTAAATACAGAACACCGGCCAGAAACAACTTCCTGTTTATGCTGTTCGTGAGCCTGTTTGCCGCATTTGTACCCGCAGATATAGTGGGAGAAATGACCAGCATCGGAACCTTGTTTGCGTTCATATTGGTTTGCATAGGCGTGTTGGTGATGCGAAAAAAGATGCCCGATGCACCGCGTGCCTTTAGTACACCGCTGGTGCCTTTGGTGCCGCTATTGGGTGTTGCCGTATGCCTGTTCATGATGGTATTCCTTCCTTCGGATACCTGGATACGCCTTATAGTGTGGATGATGATCGGTTTTGACATATACTTGTACTATGGCATGAGCCGCAGCAGATTAAATGCTGGGGTCTTCAATAACAGCAGCTACCGTATCGTCTCTTTTACCGGCCTGGCAATGACCGTGCTGTTGGTGATCGTAGCTATGATACACCACAAATATGCAGAAGCGGACGATACTATTCTTTACTACTTTTCTCTGGGCTTTGCAGGTGTGCACCTGCTGCTGTATCTGCTCTCCATGAACAGGGGAAGAAAAGCGCTCGGCTAAACTAACTCTGCGATAAGACAAACTAAAGCACCCATGCAAATGGGTGCTTTTAACATTTACACAAGAATATCAAGGCATCAGTGGCGCGGGTTTTTAAAACTACTAGAGGACTAAAGATGAATGTTATGAACGTGAATATGAAAGCGCTGAACACAAGATCGATAAACAGGACATGGAATTCAATAGACTACACCTGGAAAATGGTGGGCCTGACTGTAGTAGCCGCAGCAGCACTCTTCTACCCGGCGATGCGCCTTTACAGCTTTATAATGAGCAAAAGGCAGGAAGATTCGGTAGATGAACATGGCCAAAAGAAATTTAAAGCATTCAGCCCAACGTACCGTGCCCACCTGAAACCACACCGTCGTAAACTGGCGGAAACAGGTGATGTAAACGAATAACGCAGGGAACAAATACAACCAAGGTAATATAGGTTTTCGCCTATAATCGAATGAATGCTCCTAAAACGGGAGCATTCGTTTTTGCATTTGGGAAAGTGCTTGCACCTTACTATTTCGTACTGAAAAAATATTAGCTACATTTGTCCGGTTTAATTCATCAAACAATCTTTATTTCTTTCATATGGCATACGATGTAATCGTAATCGGTAGCGGCCCTGGCGGATATGTAGCAGCTATCCGTGCAGCACAATTGGGATTCAAGACAGCAATAGTAGAGCGCGAAAGCTTGGGTGGTATTTGCCTCAACTGGGGATGTATCCCTACCAAGGCATTGTTGAAATCGGCACAGGTGTTTGAGTACATCAGCCATTCGCAGGACTATGGCATTACCGTAGGCGAAGCAAAAGCTGATTTTGAAAAGATCATCAAACGCAGCCGCGGTGTAGCCGACAAGATGAGCAAGGGCATCCAGTTCCTGATGAAGAAGAACAAGATAGAGGTGCTGATGGGCTTCGGAAAGCTGACCGGTAAAAAAGAAGTAGAAGTAAAAGCTGCTGATGGCAAAACAGCCACTCACCAGGCAAAACATATCATCGTGGCAACAGGTGGCCGTTCGCGCCAACTGCCTAACCTGCCTATCGATGGCAAAAAGATCATTGGCTACCGCGAGGCTATGAGCCTGCCAACGCAGCCTAAATCAATGATCGTAGTGGGTTCGGGCGCTATAGGCGTTGAGTTTGCATATTTCTATCACAGCATTGGCACTAAGGTTACTATCGTCGAGTTCATGCCGCGTATTGTGCCGGTTGAAGATGAGGATATCTCTAAAGAACTGGAGAAGAGCTACAAGAAGAAAGGCATTACTGTAATGACCAATTCTTCGGTAGAGCGCGTAGATACGAGCGGAAACGGTGTAAAAGCATACGTGAAAACTGCTAATGGCGAAGAAGTGCTGGAAGCAGACATCCTACTGAGTGCAGTAGGTGTATCTACCAACATCGAAAACATTGGCCTTGAAGACCTGAAGATCGCTACTGACAAAGGCCGCGTAACGGTTGATAAAATGTACAAAACAAACGTTGATGGCGTATATGCTATCGGCGACATCGTAATGGGCCAGGCGCTGGCGCACGTAGCCATGAAAGAGGCTGTGATATGCGTTGAAGCAATAGCACATAAAGAAGGCAAGCACCACCACAATCCGGAACCACTGGATTACGGCAACGTACCAGGATGTACTTACTGCGTGCCTGAAATAGCGTCAGTAGGCCTTACGGAAAAGCAAGCGAAGGAAGCCGGTTACGAGATAAAAGTGGGTAAGTTCCCATTCTCGGCTTCAGGTAAAGCCAGCGCTGCTGGTGCTAACGAAGGTTTTGTAAAGGTGATCTTTGATGCGAAGTACGGTGAGTGGCTAGGGACGCACATGATCGGCGCAAACGTTACCGAGATCATTGCACAAACAGTAGCATCGCGCAAGTTGGAGACTACATGGCAGGAGCAGCTGGATACGATCTTCCCGCACCCAACTATGAGCGAAGCCGTAAAAGACGCTATAGAAGTAGCGCTGGGCGAAGCAATACACCTTTAATAACTACATTTAGCTTATACAGTAATGGCCACCTTTGGGTGGCCATTTTTTTGTTGCTGTTATATAAGCTACCTTCCATTTGGTAATTATTAGTTACATTATTTATATTATCCTGTTTTAGCATAATAAAAGCCTACCTTCACTACCTACCATTCTTAAATACAGTTAGTGTCGAAAGTTATAGAGAGAAAAAAGATAGTGAAATTTGCCCCCGGCGGACAGGAGAGTTTTTACAATGTGATGAAACAAAGGGTGGATGAATACTTCCAAAACAACAATATTACCACCAATGCCAATAACACTATGCGTATAAAAACCATAGTGATGCTTTCTCTTTACTTCGTACCGTTTTTGCTAATCGCAACGGGGCTTACGGCTGCAAGTCCCTGGCTGTTCTATGCCGCGTGGGTCACTATGGGTATAGGTACAGTAGGTATAGGTGCATCGGTGATGCACGATTCCAATCATGGCTCTTATTCTACTAACAATACGGTAAATAGCTTTCTGGGGAATGTACTAAATCTACTGGGCGGGTATTCGCGCAACTGGCGTATACAGCACAATATACTGCACCACACCTATACTAATCTGGATGGCCTGGACGAAGACATTGAAGGTACGAAGCTGATACGCATGTCGCCACATAAACCGTTGATGGGTATCCACCGCTATCAGCATATATATGCCTGGTTCCTGTATTCGCTTATGAACCTCTACTGGGCAACCGTGAAAGATTATAAGCAGATATTCAGGTATGAAAAAGAAGGATTGCTGCAAAAGGAAAAGGTGACCCTGCGCAAGGCTTTTACAGAGCTTACTTTGCTCAAGGTGTTCTATATCGCGTACTTATTCGTTGTTCCTATGTTGTTTTCCGGCTTTGCATGGTATCATGTTATATTTGGGTACATTATTATGCAGATGATCGCCGGACTATCGCTTGCCTGTATCTTTCAACCGGCGCATGTAATGGAAACTTCCGGCTTCCCGGTGCCGAACGAGAGCCGAAAAATTGAGGATAACTGGGCGACGCACCAGCTTAATAATACCACCAATTTTGCACCAAACAGCAGAATAACGTCCTGGTTCATTGGCGGGCTAAACTTCCAGATAGAGCACCACTTGTTCCCTCATATCTGCCATGTGCATTATCCTGCAATGTCGAAGATCATAAAAAGCGTTGCAGAGCAATATGGTATAGCTTATAATGTACAGCCAACGGTATTCAGGGCGCTGGTATTGCATGGTAAGATGCTGCGTGAATTGGGCAGACGCTAAGCATTAACTGTTGGTTGCGCTGCTTTCATCTGCGTTACCGGAATTCTTCTCTCTCCAGTAGTCAAATACTTTTATAGCGTCGGCATTGCGCAGGTGCACCATTTCTATTTTTCGCTCTTCCATCGGCTTGCGGAACTCTTCGTAGATGATCGCATCTTCGTAGCCTACTGCTGTGCTATCAGCAACCGTATTAGCGTAGTATATTTTGCCGATGCAGGCCCAATAGGCAGCTGCAAGGCATAGCGGGCAAGGCTCGCTGGAGGTGTACATTTCGCAGCCTACCAGTTCGGGGCTTTTCAGGTTTTTGCAGGCGTCTCTTATTGCCATTACTTCGGCATGGGCGGTGGGGTCGCAGGTAGCCAGTACATGGTTCCAGCCACGGCCAATGACTTTCCCATCCTTTACGATAACACAGCCGAAAGGCCCGCCATCATACTGATCTATTGCCTGCTTGCTGAGGTCTACAGCCTCCTGCATAAACTTTTCCACTTCCATAGTACAAAACAGTTCTCGCCTTTAAGGATTAAGGCTTAAAATCCGTGCCTATTCGTTGATGAGACCAATACTTCGCGAATGCTCGATCGCGTCGGAGCTCTTGCTAAAGTAACAAACATGCACCCCTTGTTTTACTACCCTATCCACAAGTTCCTGTACCATCGCCCTTCTGTCGGCACGCACATTACGCCAGTACACCGCTATTATCTGGTTGGGGAATGACTCAACGATGGCTGTATAAATCACCGGATCTTCCTGGGTGTCATCGCCCAGCAATACAAACTTCTGGCTTGGGAATTCCTTCATCAGGCGGGCTATACGCATAAACTTACCCGTATGCTTGCCCTGTCCTGTCTTCAGGAACTGATGCCACTGCTTCAGCTGGTTCAAAAGAAATACCCCTTCGGGTAAAGAGTTGTTCTGACAGAAATCCTTTACATAGTCATACAGGTTCCATTCGCTACTTGAAACAAAGAAGAACGGATTGGGAAGATCGCCGTTAGTATTGCTTGTAGCCAGTTTCTGATAATGATGCACCACTCCATCAAACGGCTTCCGCGTACGTGCATTTTTGGTAAGCAACACATACATACGTTTGCGAATGTCCGTGGAATGTGAGATGAGGAAGGTATCGTCTATATCTGATATGAAGGCATATTGGCTGGCGTGCGGTATCAGTATCTTTCCCTCGCCCGTTACTACCTTACCTTTTTTTATGATTGCCTCGACTTTTATCGGATGCCATCCTTTTTCAAGCGGCAATTCCGATTTCCATTCCAGCTTGAAGAAACCGTCTTTGTCGGCAGTAGTCTCAACGACCTGGCTTCCCCATTTTAACCTTACCCGTATGTTAGGATAAGGCTTTGCCATGAACATACGCGCCATGGCAAAACTATTGATCAGGAGGTTGTTCCTATAGGTTACCCGTGGCAACGGCGACTGCATAAATACATGACCATAAACCAGCAATGCGTCTACATCGCCATACCCATGGTACACTTTTACTATTGGTTTCCTTGTTATGTGCAGTTTATCTAATACCCATCCAAATGGTTGCATAAGTTAGTGCTTAACTATCCGACTTGCGTATGCATTTAATCGTATTTTACACCTAAAATAATAATGTGCCAGCCAATCATCAACTGAGAATTCTGTTTGTTTTAAACCCGGTATCGGGTGGCCGTTCGAAAGCGGAATGGGAAAGCGGTATCAAAAACTATTACAAGGATACAGAGCATACCTATGAGCTATACCTTACGAATGGACAGAACGACCGGTCGTCGCTAACGCACTGGATAGAGAGCTGGAAACCTGACCGTGTAGTGGCAGTTGGCGGGGATGGTACGTTGAAACTGGTAGCCGAGATACTAGCCAGCAACGAAATTCCGCTCGGCATATTACCTGCGGGGTCGGCAAATGGTATGGCGCGCGAACTGGGATTACCGGCCTCGCTGGAAGCCTGCCTGGATATTATTATGGGTGACAACATACGTAAGATAGACACGATAAAAATAAATGGCAAAGACACCTGCCTGCACCTGAGCGATATAGGACTTAATGCACAACTCGTAAAATACTTTGAAGAAAATGGCTGGCGCGGAAAGCTTGGATACGCTCGCGGACTGCTCCGGGTATTGATCAATAAAAAAGTGCTGCATGTACGTATCGAGACCGAACAGGAGTCGTTGATACGGGATGCATTTATGGTGGTGCTGGCCAACGCGCGTATGTATGGGACAGGAGCTATGATCAACCCCAAAGGAAACCTGGAAGATGGTGTGTTTGAAGTGATCATTATCAGGAAGTTATCCATCAGCGCTTTTATGAAGATACTGTTCCGCACAAGGAACTTTAATCCGGATAAGATAGAGATACTGCCTGCGAAGTCAGTGGTAATAGAGGTAAAGAAGAAAGCGTATTTCCAGATAGATGGTGAGTATAAAGGGCAAACCAAAGCGATAAAAGCTGAGGTACAAAAGCAAGTACTCCCCATTATGCTTCCAGTCACAACCACCTAGCCTTAAGGCACTTATTGTCGTGGTATAATATTTTTCTTGTATTCGTATGATACATCCGGATACAGAGTTAAGGTTTATCAGCCCTGAAGTAGGGTACGGCGTAGTGGCTACGGCTTTTATACCTAAAGGCACCATCACGTGGGCTTTTGATCCGCTCGACAGGATATTTACAAATGATGACATAGCCAGACTACCATCGGTATTTCAACAGGTGGTGGATAGATATAGCTATCGCGACCATGAGGGTAATCATATACTTTGTTGGGACCACTCCCGTTTTGTAAACCACAGCTTTAACTCTAACTGCATCTCGACGGCTTATAATTTTGAACTTGCTATACGCGACATATACCCCGGTGAAGAACTGACGGACGATTATGGCTACCTGAATGTGGCAGAACCATTTGAGTGCCTGCCGGAAGCAGGCACCACGCGTACAAAGGTAATGCCCGACGACCTCTTATATTTCTATGCCGAATGGGACGCTAAATTGCTGGAAGCATTTAAGTATTACAATAAAGTATCGCAACCACTGGCACCACTTGTAGAGCGGAAATACAGACAGAAGGTCCAGCTGATAGCAGAAGGCAAAGCAGAGATGGACTCTATATTGAATTGCTATTATAATACTTCGGGCAGTCGAAATATTGCTGCATAATCGATCACTTAACCAACATTCACAAATTCTTTTTATGAAACAGTTTTTCTCTTTGTTTCTGCTTGTATTGGCATTGCTAACCGGCAATGTACAAGCACAGACTTGTTGTATACCCGAAGGCGCAGATTTTAAGCTATTGGCTATGAATGCCGACTTTAAAGCCGCACACCTGGCACCGGAACCACTGAACTATACGCCTCAGGCAGGGTCGATGATCACTTTCAAAACATTGGATGGCAAAGATGGTAAGGCATTTTATGTACCATCCGACCAGCCAACCAATAAAGTGCTATTGATATTCCACGAATGGTGGGGACTGAATGACTATATAAAACGAGAGGCCGAACGCTGGCAAGCACTACTGGGTAATGTTGACATCTATGCGGTGGACCTTTATGATGGGAAAGTTGCTGCGACATCAGAAGAAGCCGGTAAGCTATCGGGCGGACTTGATCAGAAGAGAGGAGAAAATATTGTAAAAGGCCTGCTGAGTACCGTGGGCAAGGATAAAATGATAGCAACGCTGGGCTGGTGCATGGGTGGCACATGGTCGTTCAAAGCTACAATGCTGGCAGAGAAGAGAGCAGCCGGTTGTGTGATGTATTATGGCTTTCCTGAAAAAGAGGAAAAGAAAATAAAAGGCTTGAGTGCCGATGTACTTTATGTTTGGGCATCGCGCGACAAGTTTATTACCCGTGATGTAGTGGAAGCTTTTGGACGACAAGTAACCGCAAATGGAAAAGCAGTTTACGATATACACTTTCGATGCCGACCATGCGTTTGCGAACCCGAGCAATCCTAAATTTGACAAAGAAGCATCACAACAAGCAGAACAGCATACGCTTACATTCCTGAAACAGAAGTTGGTTCTTGAATAACTATAACCAAACTATAACACAAATGCACTTGATTTCTCTTGTCGCAGGCATAGTCTTTTCCCGATTTCTATGACAAAAACGATGTAACTATGGAAAGGAATAGAGAATGGAAAAAAGATCAGCAAAATGACCGTAACGACGAACTACAGGACGGTCAGAAGCAAAACACCTCGTCGGAAAATAATGAACGTAAAGAAAACAATGAACGCAAAGGCAGCAGTGCCGCCAACATTGATAGCATCATAAGCAGCCCGACAGATAGTGTACGCTCGCGTCGCAGTAGCAGCACATTGTCGAACACCGGTACTAATACTTCGTACGAAGGTAACAGCAATACATTAGGCGGCGGTTCGGTAGGTACAGGACAGACCTCAGGCCAATCTGGTGTAGGTGCGCGTATCAGCACAACTTCTGATTATGACCAGGCGAGGGTGAGCCAGCCAAACAAAAAGGAAGAAGATGGTCAAAACGACACCCCTGAGCGCGATCCTAACAAGAACAACCAGCAAGAACGGGATATTATCTAACGACACAAAGCCACTGAAAATTCAGTGGCTTTAATATTTTCTTCCTAATATTGCAATATGAGCCAAATGATAAAACATATCTGTCGTTGTCATAAGACACTTCATGCGAAGGGTATGTATATCATTTAAAAACAAGTACGCAACTTATTTTAAATAACAGCCCTTCGGATATTCCGGAGGGCTTTTTCATTATAAAACAACACGAGATGAAACTGATCAATAAAAAGATCTGTATGAGTAAGGACATCGGTATACACGGCAACCTGTTTGGCGGTATACTGATGGCATGGATAGACGAAGCGGCAGCGGCATTTGCCACTGAATATTGCTTCACTCCTAATATGGTAACACTGAAAGTGGGAGAACTGCTATTCAAAAAGCCTATCAAGGCAGGCAACCACATACGTGTATATGGAGATGTAGCACACCTAGGCAACACATCAATCACCCTGCATATAGAGGTACGTAAATACAACCTGTACAGCGCCGAAGAAACGGTAGTATGTACGACAAACATAGCCTTCGTACGCATTGATGACGATGGTAATCCTACACCCATAGGCGATAGTGTGCGTAAGAAGCATGAAAGCAATATGCTGTTGAAGAACAGTATCGGATAACGAAAAAGGACAAGCAATCATGTTGCTTGTCCTTTATAAAATAAACTCTTGTACGTACTACCAGCCATCGCCATCCAGCATGTTGCCGAGGCCACCAAGTACACTACCCTCTTCTTTGCGTTTAGAACCTCCGTAAGAGATAATGCGGCTTGCCAGCCTGCTTATGGGCAGTGTTTGTATCCATACAGTACCGGGGCCGCGCAATGTAGCGAAGAATACACCCTCACCGCCGAAGATGGTATTCTTGATACCGCCTACAAATTGTATGTCATAGTTTACGGTGTTGGTAAATGCTACGACGCAACCTGTATCTATCTTTACCAATTCGCCGGGCTGTAGTTCGCGCTGCAATACGTGACCGCCAGCGTGTACGAACGCCAGTCCGTCGCCTTCCAGCTTTTCCATGATGAAACCTTCTCCGCCAAACAGGCCGGTTCCCAGCTTTTTCTGAAACTCAATACCTACCGACACGCCCTTTGCGGCACAAAGAAAGGCATCCTTCTGGCAGACTACTTTTCCCCCCAGCACTTGCAGATCCAGCGGAATGATCTTACCAGGATAAGGAGAAGCAAATGATACGCGCTTTTTTCCCTGGCCAACATTCGTAAATGCAGTCATAAACAGGCTCTCACCTACCAGTAGGCGCTTGCCTGCCGAAAATAATTTTCCGAGCAGTCCGCTTTGTTGCTGGCTGCCGTCGCCAAAGATGGTTTCCATTTGTATTCCATCATCCATCATCATAAAGCTGCCCGACTCGGCCACGGCTGTCTCTTGTGGATCTAGCTCTACTTCTACATATTGCATCTCTTCGCCAAAGATGCGGTAGTCTATTTCGTGATTACTACGCATAGTTTTCGTCGTGTTATAATTTGATAGTCAAATCTATAGAATATCAGAATTCAATTTCAATAATCTGAATGTTAAAACTGTTGTAAGCTATCTGAAACGCAGTGAAATAGGTACGGTCTTTATCATTTGATAGCGAATTGAAACTGAAAGACCATGGGATATCAGGGTAACAAGGGCAACCTGCCAAGAAAGGATGAGCCAAATAAGAAAAATACAAAATCTAAGACAGGTGAAACTCTAAAAAAGAGAGACAATGACGCTAATTCGGATAGGCGCAACGCTTCAGATAATAGCAAGATAAAGAGCACGGGTACACGTGATACAGATACCGATACAATGGGCAATCCTTAATTTAAATAATCATGGAAAATAGAGAACAAACTAACGATAGAAAGGAAATGCCGGATACAACAAAAAAGAAAGATGGCGTTACTTCAGCATTCAGTGCAGCAACTTCAGCCAGTTATTCTGGCCAGGATATTGAAAGGACTGCCAATATTGGTGAAGATGATACGGACAAAGTCCGCTTCGGGTCGGACGATAAAAACGGGACATCTCAAGATGACAAACCCATCATGAGACCTTTGGAAGGCAATGGCATATAACATTGGAAAAGCTTGCAAACGGCTGCTGCGTATGCAGCAGCCGTTTGCATTTATTGACTGTTCAGTGCTGTTGCATTAAAATACTTCAACTCCTGTTGCAGTTCCTGCTCCCACTTCTGCTGCGTTGCGGCAATTGTACCATGTTTTGTTTCCTTGTCGTAAGCACGCTGGCGGCGCATCATTTCTTTCTCGTATGTACGCTGCAACTTCAGTAACTCGCTTTCATAATTTTCGGCAGTGAATGTATGAGCGCTGATTGCCTTGACCAACTGCTGCGCTATGGCTGCTGTAATGTCGAAATGTACCTGTTCATGCGCCAGTACTTCCGGCACTTTCGAGTCTTCTCTAAACCACGATTTGGTTTTGTCAAAGAATGGAAGCACAAATACTTTGATCTTCACATTACGTCCGCTGGTTTCGGTAGCATAGCGCATATTGAAGCCACTAAATGTAACAGCAGCCGCCATACTCATATCATCTTCTTCGCCTGCGAAATCTTCGTATCTAAGAATCTTATTCGATTCGTATGCTATCAGGTCAGGATTATCCGGGCTCGCACTTATCTGCGCATCGACCGTGACAGCTGCAATGACACTATCGGGGTTAGCTGCCAGCCACATGTCGAATTCCTTGAGGCTTCGCTCCACCCCCTGCCTTATCAGCATCTCGATGTACCCCGTTGCATCGCCGATCGATTGTGCATAAGCTGTGCCCTCATAATCGATCAGCCTTGCATTGCCATGATAAAACGCATAGCTGTATGTAAGGTTTGCCTGCTCCTTTCCGTCTTTATATGTTTCTGTCACCTCCAGCCGGGTAATGGCTAATGTTATCGGTTCCAGTTTATCATTCGCCTTGATAAATTTACTTAGGTATCTGCCTAAGCTCTGCTCTGCGCCACCTTCCAGGTTTATGCTTGCCTTTTTATTGCTACCGGTACGTACTGTCCCTATATTGCTTTTGTCATGCCGCTCATCAGCTACCGATACTACACAAAAATGTTTTGGCAGATAGCGTGGCGCTACATTTTTTATACTGATGCCCTTCACCGTCTGCGCCATTGCCGATACAGTTATCAACAGCAAGATCAACAGACAAACAATTCTTCGCATAATTCATTAATAACCAATATAAAGTTAGGACTTCCGAAGCACAAAAAGCACAACCAAAGGACAATTTATAATATATAACAGATTCATAAACAAGCAGCCAACTTTTATTTATATATTGGGTTCCTTCCACGATACTGATACCAAATGTTACCCGAACAACTACTACAACATATTGCTGCCGGCGACCAGGCCGCCTTCAGGCAGTTCTATGAGTTGTTTAAAGGGCGCGTGTATAATACCAGCCTGTCTTATCTGCAAGACCAGTCAGAGGCCGAAGAAGTAACACAGGATGTATTTGTAGAAGTGTACCATAATGCAAAGAACTTTCAGGCGCGGTCCTCAGCATCTACGTGGATATACCGCATAACGATCAATAAAAGCCTGGACAGGCTAAGGCATAAGAACAGGAAGAAGAGATTCGCATTCATCTCCAGCCTTTTCAACCAGCAAGGAAGTCTGCAACATGATGCACCCGACTTTATACACCCTGGCGTATTGATAGAGCAGCGTGAGAATGCAGTATTCCTGTTCAAGGCAATGAAGGAATTGCCAGAAAACCAACACACAGCTTTTTTGCTAAAACATATAGAAGGACTATCGCAGAAAGAGATAGCCCAGATCATGAACATAACAGAAAAAGCGGTAGAGTCGCTGCTGTCGCGGGCCAAGTATAACCTGAGAAAGCTTTTGAACGACTTCTTTACCCACACCGAAGGATTAAACTGACAAAAACGTCTTAATAAACATGAACCGGAAGAAGCAGATAGATGAAATAATTGATAGTATAAACAGCATTGACCCCGTGCAGCCACGCGACCGTGTTCTGGATGAAATAATGATGCGCATAAAGACCGGCAAAAGAGCAATTGAGCTGATGCCGATGCGTACCGTATCGATGGCGGCAGCGAGTATACTATTGCTGATACTGGCCAATATCTATTTTGTTGTGCAAGACAAAAAAGCTCCTGTAGCTTTGCAGCACGAAGACGCTATGCAATCAGTTATCAGCTATTACGGACTTTCAGAACAAGGTACTATTCTGGGATTATGACAAAGGATAATTTCTATAGGATAGTTATCACATTGCTGCTGCTGATCAACATCGGTACATTAGCCTTTGTGTGGATGGACCGTAATGACGGCGCAAAACCACAAATGCATCATATAGGCCCGCCACATGTAGACGAAATGATCATTGAGCGTCTGAAGCTGGATGACAAACAAATAGAACAATTTGAAGAACTAAAGCATGAACACCATAGCCAAATGGTAGAGATACAACGGCAGTCCGGATCGTTACATAATGCCTTGTTTCAGCTATTAAAAACAGACCATGTAGACACAGTTTACAGAGATAGTATACTGCATAGACTGCAACTCCTGGATAAGGAAAAGGAGCTGGCAACATTCGACCACTTTCAAAAACTAAGAGGTATTCTGGCGCCAAACCAACAATCTAATTTTGATGATTTCGTAGAAGAATTGAGCCGTAGATTGCTAGCACCATTGCCTCCAGGCCGCGACAGGTAAGCGTTTCATTTAACATTTCATATAGCAGGCTTTATCATTTCATTAAGAATGGCAGAGATAGCTTCGCTCAAAATCAAACTATATGAAAGCTATTCTTGCCTCTGCCAGCCTTTGCTGCCTTACTGCGCTACCAGCAATTTCGTTTGCCCAAAGTACAGAACCAAAAGAAACGAAAGTTCAATCCCCAAAGTTTGTCATCGGCCTTCAATCAGGCATCTCGCGCAACTATGGCCGTGACGCTTTTTATCAATCTCACAGATACCAGCCCGGCAAATCAGGGTCCGGTATCGGACTATATGCCAGGTACTTTATCAGCGAGCATTGGGCGCTGGAGTCAGGAATAAACTATAATATGACAGATGGCGTAACCATACGCGGCTATGGTAGCGATTATACTGGCAGGCAGTGGTTGATAGACCAGCGGAGGACCGAATTCTCGATAGAGGTGCCGGTGCAGGTACAGTACCATTTATTGAGCAAGGAAAGTAAGATACGTCCATACTTCGGTGCAGGTCTTGTTGTAAATGCACATCGCGACCGGGTCAGAACTACCAGCACTGAGTCAGGGTTTAGCAAAACTGATGTGTACTATGATAACTACAAGTCAGGCCAGGCATTTGTAACACAGGGTGTCACCTGGCAAATAAATAAAAAATGGCAATTGAACCAGTCAGTCCGGTATAGATTTAATGGCAATACAAATGGATTGGATTTTAAATTGGGTGTTGGGTACACAATCAAGTAGATTCGCATTGCATAATTTTAAAGCTCCGGTGATTCCGGAGCCTTTTCTTTATTGACGAAGTTTGGTAACAGCAACGCACTTCACTAATTTTGAGGCGCTAAACGCTATAGGTGAAGTATATAAAGTATATCGCTTTTTTTGTTGCCCTGCTCTGTGCAGATCTGCTGTCGACCGATAGTTTTGCGCAAATAGTGCCTGATACAGCCCTTACTGATCCCATACCGCTTGCTGCTGAGATAAAGGCTGATACATCTATCAATATGGATTCGGTGCTGGAAATTGCGCCTCCGCACCTTCCCTTCGAGCCGATACCTAAAAGAGCAGGTTTGTATGCAGCCATAATACCGGGTGCAGGGCAACTGTACAACCGGCAATACTGGAAGATACCGATAGTGATAGCCGGCCTCGGCACCGCAGTTTACTTTTTTCAGGACAACCTTCAGTTCTACCAATCATACCGCAAGGCATACCTTCAAAGGGAGCAAGATCCCAATAACCGGACACTATACCCGAGGTATGAAAAGGAGCAACTAAAACAACTGCAGAACAACTACCGCCAAAACATGGATATGACCGTACTTTTTGGCGTATTGGGGTATGCTGCGCAAATACTAGATGCCGTGGCGGCAGCACACCTCAAGAACTTCGATGTATCGCGGGATATATCTATGAATATGAGCCCTGTAGCCAGCCCTAATGGCATTGGGTTTGGACTGGTGATGAATTTCAAATGAACTTCGGCACAATATTTTTCCAAGTACTAGCAGCAAAATCCGTTTTTGCAATTTTTATTTAAGAGCCGACAAAGCTAATTTTGCACCATGCTCCATAGCAAGCCGAAAGAAGACAATTATCTACACAAGGGATTAAGGAAACAACTGGTACAAATACTGCGCGAAAAAGGCATTACCGATGATAAGGTATTGGCTGCTGTTGAAGCTATTCCCCGCCACTTCTTCCTCGACCCTGCTTTCGAGCGCATTGCTTATGAAGACCGTGCATTCCCAATATCGGCTGGGCAAACTATTTCTCAGCCATATACAGTAGCCTATCAAACCCAGCTTTTACAAATAAAGAAGTTTGACAAAGTACTGGAGATCGGTACGGGCAGCGCCTACCAATCGTGCGTACTGGCCGAAATGGGCGCTATGGTATATTCTATCGAGCGCCAAAAGACATTGTATGATTTTGTTGGACAGTTCTTCTTCCTGAGGAACTACCCGAACATCAAACGCTTCTACGGCGATGGCTACGAAGGGCTCCCTTCTTTTGCTCCTTTTGACAAAGTGATAGTAACGGCGGCCGCACCTAACATACCGCCTAAGCTTATAGAGCAGATGAAACCGGGTGGCATATTGGTAATACCCGTGGGCGAAGGCGAAGGCCAAAAGATGATGAAAATAACCAAACAGGCCGACGGCAGCACGAAGGAAGAAGTGCTTGGCGATTTTAGCTTTGTACCGATGCTGGAGGGCAAAAACAAATAATCAAGTATTCCCCGTTTTTATGGCTTTCAGGTTCCGCTGGATACCTGCAAATTTCGAACGCTTGAGCGGTGAAGATTTGAATGCTTTTCTGAAGTTTTCTTCAGACATATTTTCCCATTCACTTAACGACAAGTTGAGTATTTCGGGTATCGGAGTAAGGTATTCTTCGCTGTGGGGTTTCGAAAACCTGTTCCATGGACATACATCCTGACACACATCGCAGCCAAACATCCAGCCCTCCATTTTAGGCTGAAGTTCGCCTGGTATCATTGCGTCTTTTAGCTCGATGGTAAGGTATGAAATGCACTTACTTCCGTCTACCTCGCCCGGTGATACAATAGCCTGTGTAGGGCAGGCATCCACACAGCGGGTGCAGGTACCGCAATGGTCGGTAGCAAACGGCGCATCAGCAACCAATTCCAAATCGGTTATCAGTGTGGCTATAAAGAAGAAAGACCCATTGCTCCGTGTAAGCAGATTGCCGTTCTTGCCAATCCAACCAAGCCCGCTATTGACTGCCCAGCTACGCTCTAATACAGGTGCACTATCTACGAATCCGCGGCCATCCACTGTACCAATATTTTCTTTGATAAATGCCAATAACTCATTCAGCTTATCTCTTATCACATAGTGATAATCGGTGCCCCAGGCGTACTTAGCTATCTTAGGTGCATCGTGCTTTTGCTGTGCAGATGGATAATAATTAAGCAATAATGTGATGACAGACTTAGCACCTGGCACCAGTTTGCGCGGGTCAGTGCGCAGATCGAAGTGACGCTCCATGTACTGCATACCGCCATGATGCCCTTTAGTAAGCCATTGCTCCAGCCTGCGGGCATCATCATCCAGATGCACAGCTTTGGCTATACCGCAGCTCATAAAGCCCAGCTCCGATGCCTTTTGTTTTATTAATGCCGTATTTCTATCGTTGGAAAACAATTACTGACCTTCTTTTAGTTCCTTCACTGTCAATCCGCGAAGTTCCGAAAGTCTTTGCACATATTGCGCCGCATGTACGCGCGGGATGCCTGTTTTAACAGAGCAGAAAAGTTGCAGTTCTTGTTTGTAAATGGTAGCCTCCGCCTGCTTCAGCAGGTACAGCACTTCGCTCATTACCGAATAGTCAAAGCTCAGCTCATATAGTTCCTCTATCCAGCGCTCGGTAGTAGGCGCATTAGCCAAAGCATCAGCAGTTACCGTTTTATAGGCATTGATCAACCCCGGCACGCCCAGTAGCGTACCGCCAAAGTAACGTACTACCACCACGAGTGTATTCGTAAGGCCCGAGCTGTCTATCTGCCCCAAGATAGGGCGCCCGGCACTACCAGACGGCTCGCCATCATCATTGGCGCGGAATATGGCGCCGGTGGTACCTATTCTATAGGCATAGCAATGGTGTACGGCTTTAGGGTGTTCTTTCTTCAGGTTTTGCAGTTTTGCCTTTACATCATCTATATCCTGTATGGGATAGGCATAGGCAATGAATTTGCTTCCGCGGTCTTTAAATTCTGCTGTAGTAGGTTCTGCGAGCGTCTTGTATTTAGTTACTTCCTGCATGTATATCGGCGAAGGCAATGAGCAATATGGCTATAATAGACAATACCAGCCCAAAGATACGCTGCGGGGTCTCTTTCTCTTTGAAAAACAGTATGGCGACAACTGTAGAGAGTAACACAATGCCGATGTTGTTGACAGGTATAGCAGCAGAGCTATCGAGGAAACCGCTATGCAGGAATTTGATAAAGAAATATATGGAGAAGTAATTGGGTACACCAAGGATCACACCCGCCACGATATTTCGAAATGCAAACTCGGGGCGACCCATCAGCTTCAACACAACCAGTAAAATAAATCCAATAATAAACGCGCTCAGGAAAACATGTACAGTGTATGCGGTTTGTGCTTCATTGGTAGCCAGGTATGATTGCTCTACATACTTCACCAACGTATCGAGCAAGCCACTACCGACGAACAGTAGAGCCGGCCAAAGTATGCTTTTAGGTTTTGCATCTTCGCCCTTTACGTGAGCCGTAAAATATACCGCAGGTAGCGCCAGCAGTATACCTGCAATTTTCATTGCGTTCATCTCCTCATGATACAGCCACACCGAAAATATCACGGGTATTACCAGCGAAAGTTTGTTGGCTATAGTGGTAGTAGTAATACCGTCTTCGCGGGTACGCCGGCCAATGAGGTTGAATAAAGAAATAAACATGGCGCCCATTGCTACCGCCCACCAAAACCATGGCTGCGAAGGGCTTGCTGCCGAAACCGGAAACTTGCCCAGCAACATGCTACCTGTCACTACACAAGTGAGGTAATTGAATACTATGGCCTGCAGGCTGTCTATACTGTATTTAGAAAACAGCTTGAACAGAACGAACAAGACAACATTGAGCGCAATGGTGAGTATGAGGTATAACATACCAATATCAGGGTTACAATTCCATGCCAGTTACATACTTATATTCGCTTGTCTCATTTACGTACATGTGCAACTCATCACCATCCAGTGGGGTAATAAAGGCTTTATCGGCATTGCGTATAGCAGGCGCTTGCAGACCCTCTGACAGCATCGTTTCTGTTACAAATACCCTTGCCTCATCCCATAGGCCTGCATTCATGAAGCTTTGCAATAATGACGCCCCACCCTCCACTATCAGCGACTGGATGTTGGCTGTATAAAGGCGCTCCAGTATGCGCGTAAGTAATATCTCGTCAAACGCTAGCTGCACATAGGTGCGATTGCCTTCTGTGACTTCCTTTTGTTCATTGATGATCCAGGTATTGGCCTCACTGTCAAATAACCGGAGACTATCCGGCAACGCCAGCTTTCTATCGAGTACGATCCGGAGCGGTTGCTTACCGCTCCATTGTCTTGCTGTGAGCTGCGGATCGTCAGCAGCAGCGGTTACATGGCCTACCATGATAGCAGCCTCCTCAGTACGCCACTTGTGCAATAGTTGCTTGGTATGCTCATTGCTCATCTGGTAGCGTGTGCGGTTTAATGGGGCAAATAAGCCCTCCTGCGTTTGCGCCCATTTCAAAATGATATACGGCCGCTTCTCTGTATGAAAGCAGAAAAATCTCCGGTTCAACCAAAGTCCTTCAGCATTTAATACATCGGTCTTTACCGCTATATCATGCTGCTGTAGCAGCTGTATTCCCCTACCTGCTACGGCTGCAAAGGGGTCCACATTGGATACAATCACTTCCTTTACCTTTTCATCAATAAGCCGTAATGCGCATGGAGGGGTTTTGCCATGATGTGCGCAAGGTTCGAGGCTTACATACATAGTACTTTCAGCGATCAAATGCCGGTCTGAATTTTGCACGCTTTCGAAGCAGTTTACTTCAGCATGTGACTGCCCAAATTCTTTATGCCACCCCTCGCCTATAATGCGCCCATCATGTACCAACACAGCACCAACCATCGGGTTGGGAGCTACATTTCCTTTTGCCCTTTGTGCCAGTTCCAGACAGCGTCTCATGTAATGCTCGTGCATAGGCTTAAAGATACTGAAGAGCAGGTATTCTTTAATTAATATTGCAGTATTAGGATATAGCTATTATGCCAATTACATACAACGATGCCTTTTACCAATTGTTAGCACCCCTTAAGCTAGTGTATGACGAACGTGAAGCGGCGGCCATTGCACACGAAGCGCTGGAGCATCTGACCGGATTAAAAAAGCTGGACCGAATCATAAAAAAAGATGAGCAACTGAGCGACAAGCAACAACTCCAATATGAGATTATGAAAACAGACCTGGCAGCAGGTAAGCCGCTACAATATGTAACGGGTACGGCCTGGTTTATGGGCAGGCCATTTAAAGTAGATAGCAATGTGCTGATACCCCGCCCTGAAACAGAAGAGCTGGTATCGTGGATAGCCGGCGACTACTTCAAGCAATCGCCCGAGCTGTTAGATATTGGTACCGGTAGCGGCTGCATACCTATATCCTTAAAGCTGGCATTGCCTGATAGCATTATATATAGCTGCGATGTAAGTGCCGATGCATTGGCAATAGCAGAAGAAAATGCTGGTCGGCTTGAAGTAGAAGTAGAACTGTTTCAGCTCGACTTCCTGAATGAAGCGCAGCGCGAAGTATTATCTGCGTTTGATGTTATTGTATCTAACCCACCCTATATACCGCAAAGCGAAGCAGCCAATATACATACCAACGTAAAAGACCATGAGCCGCATCTTGCTCTATTTGTCCCGAACGATGATCCGCTATTGTTCTATCGTGCCATAGCATCATTCGGAAAGACTCATCTAAAGTCCGGCGGAGCTATCTATTGCGAACTGCATGCCGACCATGCTAAAGAAACAGAAGAACTGTTTAGAAGCAAAGGCTATGGTGACGTCACCTTAAGAACAGACATGCATGGTAACCCGCGGATGCTGAAAGCATTGCTATAATTGAAAAGGGACAGCAATTGCTGTCCCTTTTCAATATGCTATAAGAATTCAATTATTTTTTAGCAGTATTGCGACGACCGGCTTTGTCATCAGCACTTTCTTCTGTAGCGGTGGCAGTAGCAGTTATAGCTTCTACCGATCCATTTGCCCTGCTCAGCTCACGTACTTCTTTTTTCAGCTCATAGATGGTTTTGTACAGTTCATCCATTTCGCTGCGTGTAGCTACCGGAATACCGGTCATAAATTTTTCCATCTGACCTTCTACGTCTTTACGCAGTTTCAGTTGCATAGCGCTTACCTCGGCCATCAGCTTGCTATAGTCTTCGCTTTCAAACAGTGCAACATAAGTTTTGTCGCTGATGTTCATCCACTCCTGGTAAACATTCATGATGCTGTTGATCTCTTCACCTTTCTGGATCTTAGCAGCGATGTTTTCAGCTACCTGGTCCATCACCTTAGCGCCCTGGCTGTACATCATGTATTGCATTTCTGCATTTTTGATGTTGTAAACAGCCATACGATTTGCGATGTCGCTCCACTCCATCATAGTCTTAGTCTGCTGGTTAGCAGGCATCATCTTAGTAAAAGGAGTTACCGCATTGCTCATCTGGCCAAACCATGTGTTGTAGTTGCTCAGCATGCTGCCAAACATATCAGACATATTAGGCATCATGTTGTTCATAGCACCACGCATCTGCTGATACTGGTCCATGCCCATGCTGCTCATCTGGCCCATGTTTTGTTGCATCATGTTGCTCATGTTCTGGAAGTATTGGCGGCTTTGCTCAGGCATAAAACCGAAATACTTATCCATTACATCTTTGTACATCGCAGGGTTCATCCATTGCTTGTACATTTCTGTATTAAAAGTCTTATCCTGGATGGATTTCCATAAAGGCATCCACATCTCGCTAAAGCGGGTGAAAGCTTCAGAAACATTTACCATGTTCTTGTAAGCATCCTGTGTAGTACCGTTCTGCATGTTCTTCTGCATTTCGGTTACGTTGCTATTCAGTATGCTGTAGTATTGGTTGAAGATACCTGTCCAGCTTTCGTTAGCTTTCTTCCATGCATCCATGTTAAATGGATTTGAGTTCTGCCACTGGTTCATCATGTTCATCCAGTTGTTGGTATTGTTCATACCGGTCATCCAGTTGTTCATGTTGTTGCTCCAGTTGCTCCACATGTTGGTCATGTTGCTCATTGGGTCAGCAGTATTAGCAGCGGCACCGTTAGTTGCTTGCTTCATATAGTTGCTGCTCATTTCCCACATTTGTTTTGCCCAGTTTACCTGGCTATTGTACCAGTTCTGATAGAACTCGTTCATTTTCGACATGTTGTCTTTTGCAGTATCTGTTGCTTTTTCAGTTTGCTGCGTAGTTTGGCCGAAGAAGTTCTTCTGTGTGTTCAGCCAGTTTTTATACCAATCGCTGCTTTTATCTACCACTTCGTTAACAGCAGCATTGCCGTTAGCAAATTTCTTTGTGTTCTCCACCACGGTATCTACTACCTGCTTTTGTGCGTTCACCAGTGTGTCCACAAAATTGTTGTCTTGATTAGCCATTTGAAATGGTTTTATAATTAAATAAATCTGTTATCGTATGTTGCGCCAAAGAAACTTTTTCTATATTAGCTAAGTATTTCCTCTTTGTTAATCAATTATCATCTATTCGTCGCAGAATCGTCTATACGTCCTTAAGGCGCCGCAAAGGTACGGGAGTTTTTCTAATAAAAATATTTTTTATTTGACTTTCCAGCTTCTAGCTGAAAATGAGGCATGTATGTCTTGCTACACTTCTATCCACCTTCAATATTGTCATAAATAATGGTGTTATAGAATGCCCCTACGGCTCCGGTGTTTTTTGTTTTTCTAAATAATGTTACTACTTTATCAGTGTAATCAAAACCGAAGAAATTTTTTATGCTTAAAGTAGGAGACGAGTTTCGTCATAAGTTCAGTTACACGCAAGAAGATGTTGACACCTATGCACGCGTAAGCGGAGATGTTAACCCATTGCATATAGACGCAGAGGCAGGAAAGGCCAGCATGTTTGGCCGCAACATAATTCACGGCTTCCTGGGTGCAAGTGTTTTTACTAAAATATTCGGTGCGCTTTGGTATGCTGATGGACATGTTTACATGAGCCAAAGCATGAAGTGGATGAAGCCCATGTTTGTAGATACAGAGTATGAGGCCGTTGTGACGGTAAAAGAGATCTATGCCGATAAGAACCGTATCCTTTACGACTGCGCAGTGTACGAAGTAAGCACAGGCGACAAAACAATAGCCGGCGATGCGCTGCTGCTTAATAAGAAGCAATACGTTTGGAGCTAAGCGATAAAAATAATCGAATAGAAAATGCCCGGAAAATTCCGGGCATTTTCTATTTATGTCTAATACAAGCGCATTATATAGTACGTAGGCCGACATTTGACTCGGCATCGACCTTAGTACGTACAAACTTAGCCAGTAATAGCACTATCGCAATCGCATAAAGTGCCGCTACAAACCTTCCATCGAAAACAAATACGCTGTAATTATTAAGGCCCAATGACATCATAACCCGCTCGAGATTGAGCAAGTATGCCACTGAAAAAAAGATATATGGCAGCCAATATCCTGTAAAAAACGCGCTTGCCGTAATGAAGATAAATGCCGGATGGCAATAGCGCTCGTGCATTTGCGTATTAAAGAAAAAGAAAAAGAGTGGAATGAGCGCACAAACCAACCATAGGTGTTGCTTTAATGGCCATAGATGGCTTTTACCAGACAGTCGTTTTAAAACTCCAGTGATAAGTGGGAGCATTACCAAAAATGAACTGCAAAAAAATAGCAACAACCCTACATGCTTATAGGATAATCCCATTATAAATATCTCGCTGTCCAGAACATTGACCGGACCCTGTGGACATATCCAGTACCACATATTAAAGGCAAAAGCGGACACCTTGGGAAACTGCCCCACCGATGTGAATACGGCATTGTAGACTTGTTCGAGTCCTTTCTCATAAAACATGAATGGTGTAAGCAATATCACTTGCCCAATGGCTAATACCAGGAGTGGAAACAGGAATGTTTTCCATGAACGCGTCTCAATAATGTTGTATAAATAAAGCAGCCCCCAAATCGGAACAAACACGATCATTTGCAGCTTCATATTCAGGGCGAGCAATAGGAACAGTGCACTGGCAAGCGGCTTTTTATTAAAGCCGTAGTAAATCGAAATAAACGCCAATCCTGAAGATACCGCGTCTACCTGTCCCCATATTACCGTGTTGTAAGAATAAGCAACATTGAGCATGCCGAGGAGCACCAGGAAATGATAGCCGACCCTTTTATCGATCCATTTGTATACGTACCAAAGACCTGCAAAATCGAAGAACAAGGTTACGATGCGCGAGTAGTTGAAGTTTTGCCTTATAGCTTCCTCTGAGCCACATAGCTTTCCAAAGCCGTATAACACATACTGATATAAGGGCATGTAGGTATTGATCTCTGCATCGTAAGCTTGCGGTAAGCCATGCTTGAAAATATGGACCGCCCATTCTGTAAACAGATACACATCCCAGTCAAACCCGTGCATCATGCGCGTAGTTATTATCATACATACAAACAGCAGTACGACAATACCTTTTATTACACCATGCCCAGAAGTATTTGTGGTCATATTCTCGGTAGAAACAGGGTGATAAAAAAAGTTAGCCACTACTAGCTAGTGGCTAACGCATATAAATCTGTTTTTCTAGTTCAATACTTCCTGCTTAGGCAGCTCACCTACCATGGTTGAAGGGTCAACCCACGCATCAAACTCTTCTGCAGTTACGTAACCAAGGTCTATTGCTGTTTGCTTCAGTGTTTTACCTTGCTTGTGCGCAGTCTGCGCTATCTCGGCTGCTTTATAATATCCTATCTTAGTATTCAGCGACGTAACCAGCATCAGTGAGTTGTGCAGGTTTTCATTAATGTTCGCCTGTATCGGCTCGATGCCTTCCGCACATTTGTCGTTGAAAGACACGCAACCGTCACCTATCAGGCGGGCGCTGTGCAGGAAGTTGTAGATCATTACCGGCTTAAACACGTTTAGCTCAAAGTGACCGTTAGAACCACCAATGTTGATGGTAACATCATTACCCATCACTTGCGCAGCTATCATCGTCAGCGCTTCGCACTGTGTAGGATTCACTTTACCCGGCATGATAGAAGAACCCGGCTCGTTATCAGGTATGAATATCTCACCGATACCGCAACGAGGGCCGGAGCTCAGCATACGTATATCGTTTGCTATTTTCATCAGGCTTACGGCAACCGTCTTCAGTGCGCCGTGTGCTTCTACGATTGCATCGTGTGCTGCAAGGCTTTCAAATTTGTTCTCGGCAGTAACAAATGGCAAGCCAGTAAGCTCAGCTATCTTTTGTGCTACGTGCTCAGAGTATCCTTTAGGTGTATTGATACCTGTACCAACCGCGGTACCACCCAGTGCAAGCTCGCTCAAGTGAGCCAGTGTATTGTTGATAGCGCGAAGACCATGATCGAGCTGAGAAACATACCCACTAATCTCCTGACCAAGCGTAAGTGGCGTAGCATCCATAAAGTGGGTACGGCCTATCTTCACGATGTGCATATACTCCTTCGCTTTTTTATTCAGCGTATCGCGAAGTTTTTTAATGCCCGGTATAGTTACATCTACCAGCATTTTGTATGCAGCAATGTGCATAGCGGTAGGGAACGTATCGTTTGAAGATTGTGATTTATTCACATCATCATTTGGGTGAACGAATTTTTCTTTGTCAGAAAGCTGGCCACCGTTTACCACGTGTGCACGGTATGCAACCACTTCATTCACATTCATGTTCGATTGCGTACCCGAACCTGTTTGCCAAACAACCAGCGGGAAAGCGTCATCCAGCTTACCTTCCAGTATCTCATCGCATACCTGTCCTATCAGTTTCGATTTTTCGGCAGGAAGCACGCCCAGATCAGTATTGGTAAGTGCCGCAGCCTTTTTCAGGAAAGCAAATGCACGGATGATCTCTTTCGGCATTTTATTGATGTCCTGAGCGATCTTAAAGTTCTCGATAGAGCGTTGTGTTTGTGCACCGTAGTAGGCATTAACAGGTACTTTTACCTCGCCCATGGTGTCTTTCTCAATGCGAAAATCCATATTTTTATTTTTATTATTTAATTATATTATTAAGCTAGGCAAAGGTATATTATTTGTAATTTTTCATACTGCATTAATTCGTTTTATCATTTCGTCTAATAGCTTGTGAATCAATACATGCCTGTTCTTCGTAATTTTGCGGCGTGAATCGGCTGTATATCCTTTTTTCTTTATTTGGTCTTGTCATCGTTGCTAGTTCGTTCAGCAATACGCCTACGCGTGTCACTAAAGCTGAACTGGGAGAAATGCTGTTCTTTGACCCTATCCTGTCGGAGGACAGCAGCATCAGCTGTGCATCCTGCCACAAGCCGGAATTTGCCTTTGCCGACACACTGCCATTTAGCAAGGGCGTGCATGGCAGGTTGGGTGCCCGCAATGCACCGTCGGTAATGAACATGGCCAGCCGTACGGCTTTCTTTTGGGATGGCCGTGCAGGTACGCTTGCAGAGCAGGCGCTATTCCCGATTGCCGATGCTAATGAAATGAACCTGCCTGTGACAGAAGCCGTAAAACGATTGAACAACAGCAGCAAATACAAACAGCTATTTGTAAAAGTTTTTAAACAAAACCCCTCGGCTAAAAATCTGGGCGTTGCGTTGGCGGCATTTCAGGAAACCTTGGAGACCAGCAATACACCTAACGACCGATGGCTGAATGATGAACCAGCGGGACTGACAGCGCAACAGGAACGGGGCCGTGATATATTCCGCGTAAAAGCTAAATGTTTTGAATGCCACTTCTCACCTGACTTTACTATTGATGACTTTAGAAATATCGGGCTGTTCAACGGAACTACATTAAACGACAGTGGCAGGTATAAGGTAACGAAAGACCCGGCAGACATTGGCAAAATGAAGGTGCCGGGCCTGCGCAATGTGGCAATGACCGCGCCCTACATGCACGATGGCCGATTTAAGACATTGAGAGAAGTTATTGACTACTACGACAATCCACATACACTGGTACCGGACGCGCTGAATCGCGATAGTGTACTGCTACAGCCGCTTGGCCTAACTGAACAAGAGAAACAGGACCTGGAGGCCTTTCTTCATTCCCTTACAGACGATAGGTTCATCAAACGCAGCAGCAACTAGCCTGCAACATCAATATCAAGAAAATAAAAACCGGTATCCCATTTATTATCACCATCGGGTGATGGGTATTTTTTATAGACACCTTCCTTCTGTACTATTGGGATAGGCGCATTGAAATAAGATGCATTATAAACAAAGGTGTGGAACTCACCGTTTTCGCCGCAAGGGTCAACATCATCGGGCAAGTCATTGAGGAAGCGCCTATCTATCTTCCGTCCAAGAAATTCTTTACCCAAATAATTTTCATTTACACACACCGTCATTGCTTCTATTCCTTCATCCTCAAGTGTAGCGATCAACGACCTTGTATCTTTTTTCCATAACGGGAATACGGCTTGCATACCTATTGTAGCTAGCTGCTCCTCTCTATAATTTTTCAGGTCTTCGAGAAATATATCTCCGAATGCAGATGCAACTACCCCTTCGTCTTTCAGCGTGGAAAGCGAATCCAGCATCAATCGTTTATAGATAGCATCATCGGGAGAAGCAGGCAGCATGATCTTCTTCACAGGCAGTCCCATACGTTCTGCCTGCACATCCAGCAATCGTTCCCTTACACCATGCATCACAATTCTGTCTTGCTCGGAACTTATAGTAGTCAGCAGATGTGTTACCTGGTACTGCGTTTGCTTCAGTAACATATTGTACGCCAATGCTGCGTCCTTACCCGAACTCCAATTCAATACTGTTTTCATCAGGTTGTTGTATAATTGCTGGTCTGTTGGTGCAAATCTTTTGCATTTACGGTTAAAAAACAACTTCTATGAGATACGCAGTTATAACCGGGGCCACACAAGGCATAGGAAAAGCCGTTGCAGAGAAATTCTTATCCGAAGGATTCAATATAGCAGTATGCTCCCGTAGTAAAGATGACCTGACTGCTGTAGAAAGCGAATGGAACAATAAATATCCCGCAGGGTCAATTGCCAAATACCCTGCTGACCTTAGTATAAAAGAAGATGTGGTAGCCTTTTCAACCTATGTATTGGCTAACTTTCCGCATGTGGATGTGTTGGTAAATAATGCCGGCGCATTCTTCCCCGGCAAGCTGGGCGAAGAACCGGACGGCCAACTGGAAAAACTGATGGCTACAAATCTTTATAGCGCTTATCATCTCACCCGTTGCTTTTTGCCGGGAATGAAGGAACGGCGGAGCGGACATATATTCAATATGTGCTCGGTAGCTAGCCTGAAAGCTTACGACAATGGCGGAGCCTACAGCATCAGCAAATACGCTTTGCTCGGCTTTTCAGACAATCTGCGCCATGAATTGATGCCCGACAGAATAAAGGTAACAGCAGTGTGCCCCGGCGCTACTTACAGTCGTTCCTGGGCAAGCAGTGGCATAGACCCGGAACGGATTATGGAAAGCGCTGATATTGCAACGATGATTTGGTCGGCATATGAGCTATCACCACGTGCCAACGTCGACAACATTGTGCTTCGTCCACTACAGGGCGACTTATAGAGATTATTTTTAAACTATGTTTTAACCGCCTGTCGCCCGTACAGTGTGGTAGCAGTATTATATATTTGTAGCTATCTCAATGGTGTATATGAAGAATATTTGGAGCTTCAGTATCTTGCTTCTGCTGTTACTGGCAGGTGGCAATGCTCTTGCCCAAAATTTAGTTTTTTCTCAATCGGCAAGTGCTACTAAGATCGGCCTTAAAGACCAAGTACAGGTTATCCTGACCATACAGAATGGCAATAACTTACAGTCTATCTCCCCGGCACCGCAGGTTACAAAAGATTTTCACCTGGTAGGCGGCCCGTTCGAATCACGCAGCACGAATGTATCTGTCACGGGTAACCGGATGGTGCAATCGACAAGCATTACACTTACCTATATTTTTCAGCCGAAGCGTACCGGTATGATAACCCTGCTACCTGCAACTGCCAAGGATGCGGATGGGCAAACATACCGTTCGAATACGCTTACCATAGAGGTAGTACAGGGTAGTTTAGCCCAGCAACAGCAGCGCGGCGACCCAAATTGGGATTCTGATCCCTTTGCCAATATGATGCGCCAACAGCGTCAGCGCGCCATGCAACGCCATCAACAGGCGCAGCCTAAGGAAGAGCCTGAGGTAATCAGTGAGAGTGATTTAAGTAAAGACCTCTTTATACGTGTGAATGTAGATAAAACCAAGGTGCATGTGGGCGAGCAAATAACAGCCTATTACAAGCTGTATGCGCGCGTACCTATGAATGTAAGTATCTCTAAGCTTCCATCGCTTAATGGCTTCTGGACGCAGGATTTCGACATACCCAAAACGAACATCAAGCCTGTAGAAGAGACTGTAAATGGTAAAAAATATCAGGTATTCGTTTTGAAAAAATCGGCGCTGTTTCCGCAGCAGACCGGAACGCTGGAACTTGACCCTGCCGAAGCAGAAGGTGTAGCGCGCATCATACAAAAAGTAAAGCAGCGTAATCCATTCGCCGACATGTTTGATGACGACCCGTTCTTTAGCAGCATGATGATGAGCGACCCTTTCTTCGACGATCGATTCTTCAGCACTATGGCCTATAAGGATGTGAAGGTGAAACTAAAAAGCCTGCCGGTGAAGATCAATGTGACGCAGCTGCCCGAAGCGAACAAGCCTGCTGATTATGGTGGAGCTGTTGGGAAATTCACTGTAAGCAGTAAGATCGACAAAACGGAACTGACTACTGACGATATTGCCAACCTTACACTCACCATTACCGGTAGTGGCAACCTTAAGCTGATACAGTCACCAAGGCTGAAATTGCCTAATGGACTGAGCACGTTCGACCCGATTATCACGGATACCATTACCGGTCGCACTACTACCATTAGCGGTTCACGCATGCTTACCTATTCTATCACCCCCAGCACAGCGGGTGTTTATGATATACCTGCCATACCATTCACTTATTTCGACTTGCAATCCGGCTCGTATGTTACCGTGCATACCACACCTACCAAACTGTTAGTGAAGCAAGGCAAAGGAAACAAGTCGGCCGGCAACCTCGCGCAAACACGGCTTACGGATATCCACAACATCAGTCCTGCACCGGTAAATGATTTTACATTCAATAGCCGCCCATTGTTTCTTACCGCAGGATACTGGAGCATGTATGCGCTACCGCTGATGGCATTTATTGGTATCGCTGTATGGAGGAGACGAGAGGACGAGCTATCCAAAGACGTGGTAATGCTTCGCCATAGACGCGCTAATAAAGTGGCGCTTAAACGCCTGGTGACAGCACAGAAGCTGTTGCAACAAAACCAGCGTAAACCATTTTACGAAGAGGTATCGAAGGCTATATGGCTATACCTGAGTGATAAACTGGACATTCCACTATCCTCGTTATCGCGCGAGCGTGCCGAGGAAGCAATGGCAAGAAGAGACATCCCAATGGACTTGCAAAGGCAGGTGTATAATATCACCAATGAGTGCGAAGCTGCGCTATATGCACCATCGGGCGGTTCGCAGCAGATGAATCATGTGTATGAGGAGGCAATAGATGTAATCAGTAAACTGGAAGAATCGTTTAATAAGAAATGAGAAAGTTACAAGTCTTTATAATATTGTTATTTGCTTCTTTCTCGCTTTTTGCTGCCGATGCACCTTATAGCAACTGGTGGCAACAGGCAAACAACCATTACCAGAAACAGCAATACGATAGCGCCGCTGCCTATTACGAGAAGATAGCCTCGCAAAATCCGGACGACGCTGTGGTATATTATAATCTGGGCAATGCATACTACAGGCTAAATGCAATAGGCCCTGCGGTGCTTAACTATGAGCGTGCCCTGCACCTCGATCCAGGCAATAAGCAAGCGAAAGACAATCTTTCCCTTACTCAAAGCCGCATAGGCAACCGCATACAAGGCGCTGAGGACATTTTTTTCGTACGCTGGTGGAAGACTATTACAGGCGCCGACAAAGCAAACATATGGGCTGTCATCAGCCTTCTTGTATTCCTTTCATGGATAGGCTGGCTCATCGCATCGAGGCTCGGTAAAGCACGGCGACCCGATGTGAGGATCCAGATAGCCTTGGGTACCGGCCTGGCATTGCTGTTAATATTCTCCTACACCGCATCGATGCGGAGAGCAGATAGCGGTCATGCGGTAATAATGGAGCCGGATGCAGAATTGATGAACGCCCCCAGGGAAAGCAAATACCAAAGCCTGTTACCGGAGGGCACTACCGTAAGGATAGAGCAGGCCGAAAACAACTGGGTAGAAATACAGCTACCTGATGGCCGCACCGGTTGGATACAAAAAGACAAGCTCACCAAAATCTAAGCTAATTTTGCACTATGGCATATCAGGTAAAAACACCATGGTGGCTGAGCCATTTAGTCTATCCGCGTCTTATCTGGAAGATGCCTGCAAGTGATGAACCCACAGTGTACATCACATTCGACGACGGTCCGCACCCGATAGCTACGAGATATGCTTTGGATATGATGGAGCAGTACCATGCGAAAGCCACATTTTTCTGCATTGGTAAGAATGTAGTGGCACACCCTGAACTATACAGTGAACTATTAGCAAAAGGTCATACAACAGGCAACCATACCTATAACCACCTGAATGGCTGGAAGAGTAAAACGAAGACCTATCTGGAAAATATCCATCAGGCTTCTTCACATATCAACAGCCGCATCTTTCGTCCTCCCTATGGTAAGATACGCAGGGGACAAGCGAGCAGGCTACTGAAAGCCTCTTGGAAGATATATATGTGGGATGTACTGAGCGGCGACTTTGACCGGAATATAACCGGACAGCAATGCGCCGAAAATGTTTTGAAGAACATACAGCCTGGTTCCATCATCGTCTTTCACGATAGCGAGAAGGCATGGGAGCGGATGAGCTACGCGCTACCACAGGTATTAGCCTATTGTAAGAACAAAAACTGGATGCTGAAAGCATTACCTAAGTACTAATGTATATAGACACGCATACACACCTTTACGACGAGCAACTGATTGCAGAAGGAGATATAAACATACAGCGGGCTATCTATGCTGGGGTCACCAAGATGTATATGCCTAACTGTGACAGCAGGACCATTGCAGGCATGATGACACTGGCCGATAAATGGCCGGACAACTGCTACCCTATGATGGGCTTACATCCTTGCTATGTAAATGATAACTATAAAGACGAGCTAGCGATAGTGGAAGACTGGCTAGGTAAGCGAAAGTTTTCGGCCATTGGCGAAATAGGCCTGGACTACTACTGGGATAAAACACATGTTGCCCAACAAAAACAGGCATTTGAACAACAGACAGACTGGGCGCTGCAATACGACCTGCCCATCGTCATCCATAGCCGCGAATCGACGCAAGATTGTATTGATGTAGTAAGAGCAAAGCAAAATGGAAAACTCAATGGTATTTTTCATTGCTTCAGCGGTACACTTGAAGAAGCAAAACAAATCGTTGATCTGGGATTTTACCTCGGCATTGGTGGTGTAGTTACATTTAAAAAAAGCAGTCTGCAGAATATTGTAAAAGAAGTCTTGCTCGATCATATTGTACTAGAAACCGATGCTCCATACCTCGCTCCCACTCCATACCGGGGCAAGCGAAATGAGAGCAGCTATATACCGTTAATTGCTGCAAAAGTGGCCGAGCTAAAGGAAATAGAGGTAGCGGAAGTGGTTGCAATCACCAGCAAGAATGCAGAAAAAATTTTCGCTAACTGATTGTAATGATTAACTTTGCCTCCCCTCAACCGGAGAGATGCTCGAGTGGTTGAAGAGGCACGCCTGGAAAGTGTGTATACCTGTCAAAGGGTATCAAGGGTTCGAATCCCTTTCTCTCCGCAAACGTTACAAGCTTAAGGCCCGGCAAAACGCCGGGCCTTCTTTATAGTATCTCAACATTAGGAGGTGTGATCTTTTTACAAATCCGGGATTGTAATTAGCGATAAGGATCTAAGTCAACTTCTTTCAACGGATTTCCTCCATCTATAAAAAGCCTTCCGTTTGTCTTCAGCGCTTTCGCAATTTGCGTAAACGCCTGCTTTTCGATCTCCGGATGACGGCCATCTAATGCCCCAACCCTAATTGCAAATGCAATATCGAATAATGCTTCATCCTGTTCCAGTTCGAAATGCTCAATGGCTACTTGCCTGAACGATAGCCTTCCGGATTCAATTTCTGCGGAAGACCCTTTTACAGCTTGCCGGATGGCTGTTTCTGATCGATCTATTGCTAACATATAGCAACTGCTAACTCGCTTCACAATCCCTCTTGCTGCCACACCCGTGCCGCAGCCTATCTCCAGTATTCTCATCCCATCCGTTAGCGGTAGCGCATTTACTATTGCTTTGAGTCTGTCAGACATGTAGTAAAAGTAATGTTACAAGATGAACTATGAATAGCTTAGAAAAACAACCCGTTCTTATGCTAAAATTTGGCTGTATAATTTATGCACAAAATGCAAAATAGTTTCTTGCTTGGTTAAGTACAATACTTTTCCCTGTCGCAAATACCCCTCTAAACGACGCATTCAGCCATCCAGCAAAAAAATCGTTTAGCATACCTTCGATTGAATAAAAATCAACAACATGAACCAAAACATTATCTGCTGGTTTGAGATCTATGTGAAGGATATGGAGCGGGCCAAGAAATTTTACAATGCAGTATTAGGCACCGCATTTATCGACAGTCCTGTGCCCGGCGATTCGCCAGATAGCATGAAGATGTCTTTTTTCTCACCGATGGAAAACCAAGGCGTATCCGGAGCATTGATCGAAATGCCGGGCACTAAAGAAGGCGACGGACACTGCGTAAATACGATGGTGTACTTCCCTTGCCACGACTCCAGTGTAGAAGAAAAACGGGTGAAGGAAGCAGGCGGAGAAGTGAGCCGTCCAAAATTTTCGATTGGTGAATTTGGCTACTGCTCTATCTGTATCGATACGGAAGGAAACCCGTTTGGACTGTTCTCTATGGAATAATAAGCTTTACTGCTATACACAAGAACGGCGCCTGTAAAGGCGCCGTTCTTGTGTAAAAAGGTATGAGATTGTCTTTTAAAACTCCACTTTTGTGCCTTTGTACATAAAGCAGGTTTGGTAATAGTTATTTACTCCACCCATCACGTCGTACTGAACATAGTAGCTGCGCACAAAGTCATTCCATGCTGCAAATTCGTGGTTTGGCACGTTGAACTCATCAAAGAAGATAACGTCCCCTTCATTCAGGTAAGGTGCAAAATAAGTGAGCACGTACAAAGTGGACGAGTATAGATCGGCGTCCATATGCAGCACTTTTACGGCATTATTATGCGGGGTAGTTTCCCTAATGAATCCCGGCACCGTATCCTGAAATAAACCTTTGAAGAAATGAGCGCGTTCATCGTCTACCTGCGGGATGCCAAAACTCATATCGCCCTTCTTGTAAAAATGCCAGTCTTCCGGCAGTCCCTCAAATGTATCGAAGCCATAAAATTCAGACGCGGGATTTTTATTCTCCTTTAGCCACCATCTGAATGATGCTCCTGAAGCTACACCAAACTCGTAGTACTGTATGGCCCTGTTTTGCAGATCTATAAGCTTTGATACGTGGCTATATAGCTTTTCACGGTCAGAATACGTTCTTACGGGCTTATAAAAATCAGTGAACAGAACCTTTTTATGCTGACGGTGTACCCAAAGACTCAGGTCGCAAAAGTTGCCCATGAACCTGAAAAAGTTCTTCAGCGGCGAAAGCAGCACACCCACCCTCGAAGCCAGCAAAAAATCCTTACTGAACGAATTTATTTTTTTTAACATTGATACTGCGTTAAACAAAAAGACTCCATTGATGGAGTATATAGCAAAGAAATAGGTTTTTTCGAGGTGTTGCAAATTTTTGTACGCTAACCCGCTGAAACACAACTGGCCTGCTATACGTAATGTTCCGTTAAATGCGGCCTCAACAGATGCGCTGCTACCCTCCCTTTATTTTGTTTTCCGTATTTTAGCTATCCAATATACGACTACATGGAAAATCAGAATCAGCCGTTTACCAATTTTACTGTTTTAGAAAGCAATACTAAACCCTTAGCCGCGAAAAAATTCATGGCCAATGTCTTTTTGTGGATGTTTGCAGCACTGGGCATTTCAGCGCTTTTCGCAGGAGTGTTTGCGTCGTCGCCGGCGCTACTTAGCACATTAATTATAGGCGACGGCAGCGGGCGAAATTTGCTTGGCTATATCGTAATGTTTGCACCGCTTGGTTTTGTCCTGCTTATGTCGTTCGGTTTTGCCAGGTTATCGGCACCGGCCATGATCGGGTTATTCATACTGTATGCTGCCATCAATGGTATCAGCTTTAGTTTTATACTGCTTACATATACAGCTAGTTCGGTGCTGGGCTGCTTTATATCTGCATCTGCAATGTTCGGAATTATGGCTTTCATGGGCTATACTACTGATAAGGACCTCACGTCTTTTGGCCGCATTATGATGATGGGACTGATCGGCATTGTAATAGCAATGATCGTAAATTACTTCCTGCAAAGCGAGCGTATGGGTTATATCATCAGCATTATAGGCGTGATGGTGTTTACAGGCCTTACAGCTTACGATGTGCAGAAACTGAAGCGAGTGGGTGAAGGGGTAGAATATGAAGGGGTAGACACTGCCAGTGCAACAAAGATGTCGGTATTAGGCGCACTTACTCTTTATCTTGATTTCGTAAACCTGTTCCTGATGCTGCTGCGTCTTTTCGGTGGCAAAAGAGACTAGGTTTAAATTAGCATAAACAGTAAAGGCACCGCATGGTGCCTTTACTGTTTTATTAAAGTATGATATCTATCCCAAATCCAGTATCCGAGACAGGCACTATTTAAAACTGTACATAAAAGACAAGCCCACCGCGCCATTATTATACGATGGCGCTACCATCATGTCGTTTTTTGCATTTGGCATTACCAGCTTTTTCATCTTAGGGTACAGCCAATACGAAAACCTCGTAGATAATATACCGACGCCGGCACCGGCTACAACATCATTCAGCCAATGTTTGTTGTGGCGCATACGTAATGCTCCTGTAGTAACAGCCGCTGCATAACCCGCCACGCCGTACAACGGAGACAGATGCTTATATTCTTGCCTGAAAAATTCGGCCGATACGAACGCCTGGGCCGTATGGCCTGAAGGGAACGATAACAGATCTGACTGGTCGGGGCGTTCCACTGCCGAGCGGTTCTTAGTGGTAAAAACGATGGTATTGGTGATGGCCGTAGACATTACGTAGAGGAGTGTACCATCCACCATTTTATGCTGGCTTTTTACGCCTGCTAGATTGAGTCCATAATAGGCTACAAACGGTAGGAACATTGTATAATCATCCGGCACAAACCCACGATGCTCACCACTACGGTCACGCTTGTCCCACATATTATCCCGGGCAAAAGAGTTGAAGTCTTTACAGTCTTCGCTGAATAGACTGTAGGTACCGACGGCAATTAGGCCGGCGGGCATGATGAAAGAACGAGGTTTAACTTTGAACGGGTCTGACGGTAAGGGGGTAAGATATTCAGGACTAAAAGAGATTTTTGCTCTCTCATTTAACTCCGGCAGTGGTAACGTAACTTCCTTTTTTTCGGACGCTGCCACTGCGGTTTCGTTTTCGGTAGATACCTCGCCCGGTATGCGGTTAGGTATATTTAAGCTTGCAACTAATTCATTGGTCTGCGTAAACCCGGGAGTGGACAACACTACTCCAAGTAGCAACATACTGCACAATTTCCTGATCATTTCCCTACTTGACTATTGAAGATGGCTGCAATTTACACAATTAATCAATATAAAATATATCACATAGACAACTAGTGGTCAATATTTTAAACTACGACGTTAATTTTCTGACATACATACCATTAGGCACGGTTACTGTGTGTAGTTTCATTGGAATAAAAATTTTGAGTTGCTGATAAAATGCTGAGATTATGCCCGAAGGTCCTTCACTGGTAATGTTCAAAGAAGATACGGTAAGATTTATCGGAAAGAAAGTGCTGGAGGCTACAGGCAATTCGAAGATCGACATGGACCGGATTGCCGGACAGAAGATAATTGACATCAAAACCTGGGGAAAGCATTTTCTTATCTGTTTCAAAGACTTTACGCTCCGCGTACACTTCCTAATGTTTGGGGTGTATTATATCAATGAACGCAAAGACAAACAACTAAGGTTATCTCTAAGGTTTAAGGACGACGAGTGGAACTTTTATACTACAGCGGTGAAATGGATAGAAGAACCACTGGATGAGATTTATGACTGGAGTGCAGATGTGATGTCAGACAGCTGGGATGCAGCCAAGGCCAGGAATAAGCTAAAAGCTGCGCCTGATATGCTTGTGTGCGACGCGCTGCTCGACCAGCAGATATTCTCGGGCGTGGGCAACATCATTAAGAATGAAGTGTTATACAGGATCAAAGTACATCCGTTAAGCACTATTGGTGCCTTGCCGCCCAAAAAGCTGTCGGAACTGATCAAAGAAGCAAGAGTATACACTTTTGAATTCCTTGAATGGAAGCGGCAATATGTATTACGGAAGCATTGGCTTGCCAATGCACAAAAAACATGCAAACGCTGCAACCTGCCCTTTCATAAAGACTACCTGGGCGCGGGTAAACGCCGGACATTCTACTGCGAAAATTGCCAGATACTATATAAGTAGTATTTTATCGGCTAAACAGCATAACATGGGCAGCATTATAGCCACCATCGGCCAAGATCGTTATACCACCAACATAGTAAGCGAAAGAGAACATGCACTACTTGCCGACGAGCCTGTAGCAAAAGGCGGGACAGATAAAGGGCCTATGCCGGAGGAGCTGTTGGCTGCATCGTTGGGAGCCTGCACCTGCATTACACTGCGTATGTATGCCAACAGGAAGCAGTGGCCTGTTGAACAGATAGAGGCAACCGTGAATGTGCATTACCACACCGACAACCCGATACCCGTGTTGAGCCTTAACATAAAGCTTACAGGTACACTTAGCGACGACCAGAAACAGCGGTTGCTGGTGATAGCCGGCAAGTGCCCAATGCACAAGGCAATTACCAATCCGCTGGTCATCGAAACAAGGGTGGTATAAACTACAACGCTGTGACTTACAGACCTGCTTATGGCACCCTTTTTGCTTTTTATAAGTAAGAAGATAAAACATTAGTAGCTATGAGGTTGAGTGAAACATGGTTTATGGAAGGGCATATAGATTTCGAGCTGCAGAAGTATCGCTTGCTCGCCTATCTGCAGGAGGTAAATAAATACTTCAATGAGGCCAAGCTTTATCCACAGCTGGGCGATGTTATTTTTCATCATAATAATCTGCTTGCATTCCGCACCAATAAAAAGTTGTTACAAGATCAGTTTCCGCAACAGCTAAATAAAGTAGATATGCGCAACTTGGAGCTGATGTACGAAAAGATGCTGGCGGATGATGAGGTAATGAATGAATTGGAATCTATTACCAACTATGCCGTCAGTGAGATGAAGAGCATTATCGATAACGGTGCTGAAATATATGAGCTGGTTGAAAAACAGTTGAGAATAGAACCTATTGGCATCATACCACTGTACAAAAACGAAGGCTACATGCTGCTGCGTTATGGCAACCAATCGGAAATAAAAGCCTACTCATACAGCATTACTTTATTTGAACACCAGCAGGCCAAATACAGAGGTATCAAAGTGAACTATGTGGACCGCTACACCAAGAGCTTAGCTAATACCTACGAGAGTATTAAGCGTGACATAATAAACCAGATACGTACGCTGCCTAACCCAGCAGTATATTGTATTGAGTCGCAGATGCAGGTGCCGCTTGACGAGACATTGCTACCAATTGCAAAACGGATGTTGGTGAGGCATATAGCTGAAGCGGCGTAATATTTATAACATAATATCAAATGAAAAGAGTCCTCAGATGAGGACTCTTTTCATCTTAAGCTGTTTGTGCATCGCCACTATCTAACCGATGATGCTCACGCGCCAGTTCTATCTGCTTCCGCGTAGGCAGTAAGATAAGCCTTAGCGTAGTATCGTTCGTAAAATAGCTAATGGCCCAGTTGATAAATATGATGAGTTTATTTTTGGCACTTAATATCAGCATGAGGTGCAGGAACATCCACACCAGCCATGCAAAGAATCCCTGGAACTTGATCCACGACAGGTCTACTACCGCTTTACGCTTACCTACGGTAGCCATGGTGCCAGGACTCTTGTATACAAATGGTTTTAGCTCCCTGTTATCCAGCATGCGCTCCATATTCTTAGCCAGGTTAGCGGCCTGGTTGTTGGCTACATTTGCCAGCTGCGCATGCCCCCGTGGGAATTCGGGTGTTTCCATATAGGCTATGTCACCCAGCGCAAATATATTGGTTGTGCCTTCTACCCTATTATACTGATCCACCTTTATCCTGTTACCTCGCACCAACACTTCTTTAGGTATGCCATCGGGTACATTGCCTATGATACCCGCCGCCCATATCAGGTTATTGGTGCGTATTGTTTGGCCATCTTTCAGGCTTACCACCTTACCATCATAGTCTTGTATCAGTGCATCGGTCCATACTTTTACACCCAGCTTCTCGAGGTACTCCTGCGACTTTTGCTGCGATTCTTTGCTCATAGGCGCCAGCGTTACCGGCCCACCTTCCAGCAGGTACACATTCAGCTTCGAAAAGTCCATATCAGGGTAGTCGCGTGGCAGTACATTCTTTTTCATTTCTGCCAGCGCGCCTGCAAGCTCTACGCCGGTGGCGCCACCACCCGCTACTACGATGTTCATAATGCCCTCCAATTCCGACTCGCTGCAATCAAGTGCATCTTCAAAGTTGAGCAAAAGCCTGTTGCGGAGGGTGATAGCCTCCGTGGTCGACTTCATAGGAAATGCATATTTCTCAATGTTCTTGTTACCAAAGAAGTTGCTGGTGCAACCAGTGGCAACGACCAAATAATCATATGGGAACGTACACTCTTCTGTGATTACTTTTTGTGCCGCCGTATCCACGCTTTTTATTTTGCCAATACGCACATGCACATTCTTCCGGCGCTGGAAAATTTTACGCAGTGGGAAAGAAATGGAACTAGGCTCGAGCCTCGCTGTTGCTACCTGATAAAACAACGGCTGAAACTGGTGAAAATTATATTGGTCAATCAGCGTTATATCGTATGCACTGTTCTTCAACTTCTTAGCCAATAACAAACCTGCAAATCCTGCCCCTAGTATTACTACACGCTTCTTATCCATAATGCGTTTTTAAGACGGCACAAAGCTAGAAACAATAGCCGAGGGCCTTTATCGATTTATCCTAACCTAACGATGCTAAAAAGCTATGCCATTTAGCCCAAAACAAAAGCGGCAACAGATATCTGTTGCCGCTTGTAGAATGATATAAATGTAATATTAGCGTGCTATGTTCACCGCCCTCAACTCACGTATTACCGTCACTTTGATCTGGCCGGGATACTGCATTTCCTTCTGTATCTTATCGGCTATCTCAAACGACAGACGGTCACTGTCTGCATCTGTTACTTTATCAGCTTCAACGATTACCCTTAGTTCGCGGCCTGCTTGTATGGCGTATGCTTTTTCTACGCCATTGTAGGCCATAGCCAGGTTCTCAAGGTCTTTGATGCGCTGCAGGTAACTTTGCATCATTTCGCGACGGGCACCAGGGCGTGCGCCACTGATGGCATCACAAGCCTGTATAATAGGCGAAATAATGTAGGTCATTTCCATCTCATCGTGGTGCGCGCCTATAGCGTTTATAATTGCAGGATGCTCACCACATCTTTCGGCCAGCTTAGCACCCAGCAATGCGTGGCTCAGTTCTGTTTCTTCGTCGGGTACTTTACCTATATCGTGCAGCAGACCTGCGCGCTTAGCCAACTTTACTACTTTTTGACCCAGGCCCAGTTCAGCAGCCATTATACCGCAAAGATTAGCTGTTTCCTTAGAGTGCATCAGCAGGTTTTGGCCATAAGACGAACGGAAACGCATCTTACCTATCATACGTACCAGGTCTTTGTGCAGGCCATGCACGCCCAGTTCTATAATGGTACGCTCCCCTATTTCCATTACCTGCTCTTCCAGTTGCTTCTTGGTTTTTTCTACCACTTCTTCGATACGGGCAGGGTGTATACGGCCATCCTGCACCAGGCGCTGCAGCGATAGGCGTGCTACCTCGCGGCGAAGGGGATCGAAACAGCTGAGTACGATAGCCTCCGGGGTATCATCAATGATCAAGTCGACACCTGTAGCAGCTTCCAGCGCACGTATGTTACGGCCTTCACGGCCAATGATCTGCCCTTTTATCTCATCGCTCTCCAGGTTGAACACCGTAATCGCATTCTCGATGGTTTGCTCAGCAGCTGTACGCTGGATAGTTTGTATTACGATCTTCTTAGCCTCTTTGGTAGCATTGAGTTTAGCCTCTTCCATTATCTCCTTCACATGGGCCATAGCCTTGGTTCGAGCCTCTTCTTTTACCAGCTCAATAAGCTCGGCTTTAGCTTGCTCTGCAGAAAGGTTCGCTACTTTTTCGAGGCTGCGCTTATGCTCATCCACGTGCTTTTCCAGCTCCGAGCGCTTGATGTTTACTACCTCTACTTGCTTTTCAAGCTCTGTTTTTATCTGCTCATTCTCATTGATCTGCTTTTGCAGAGAAGCATTTTTATCGTTGATGCTCTGCTGCTGTTGTTTCAGCTTTGCTTCGTCTTCTACTACCTTCTGGCTGCGCTTCAGCAACTCCTTCTCATGCTCGTTCTTTGCTTTGTCTTGCTGGCTTTTCAGTTCCAGCAGTTCTTTTTCGCTCTTGTTCTTTAGCTGGAGGAAATGCTCCTTGGCTTCCAGTATTTTCTTTTCCTTCAGTGTTTCTGCGTGCGCTTTCGCGTCTTCCAGTACTTTTTTCGCTTGTTGATCTGCTTCTTCTATTTGGCGCTGGGTATTTTTGGCAAAGATCATTTTGCCAAGGAATATCCCTATTAGAATAGCTCCCACCGCTACGATGGCAACAATAATTGTAGAATCCATAATTGTTTAAAATCTTTAGTCTTGTGATTTATTCCATTCTATCAGCCTGACACATATATTATATAGAAGTGTAAACTAATAATATAGGGCATAACTTTAGCGTGCTAAGTTAATAAAAGAAATCGGGGAAAGGAAATTGAGCGCTGCGCCATACAATATCCGCCGAACACAGTAATATTGCTGATTCAATTCTATATAAAATACGATGGTTCTATCTTACGCCTTTTGCAATGTATCTAATATGCCAATGCGCGCTGAACCCAGTCACAGGGCCGAGCAGGTTAATGAAGTACTATTTGGCGAAAGGATAGAGATACTGGAAATAAACGATGGCGACTGGGCCCGCATACGCTGCTATTGGGACGAATACGTCGGCTGGTGCAGACTGGGACAGCTAACCATAATTACCCAGAAAGAATTCAGGAAAACAGCCAAACACCTGGCTGCCAACAACAATGGTAAACTGGTATTTGAGAATGGCCACCAGTGGATACCACAGGGCGCAGACCTGTTCAACATCAAGAAAGGAAAAATAAGCATATACAATCAGCAGGGGAAGTTCAAAGGCAAAAAGATTGCCGTTAAGAAACTGGACTTGAACTGCGACTCAGTAGTAGCCGCCGCCATGACTTACCTGAACGCTCCTTACCTATGGGGCGGGCGTAGCATCGCGGGCATCGATTGTTCGGGGCTTGTACAGATGGCGTTTAAGCTTTGCGGGAAAGCAACTCAAAGGGATGCTGATAAACAGGCATTGGAGGGTGTACTTGTCGACTTCCTGCAAAATGCCAAATGTGGCGACCTGGCTTTCTTTGATAATGCCGAGGGTAAAATCATCCATGTAGGCATATTGCTCGATAATCAGACAATTATACATGCCACCGGCGCTACCGGCAGGGTTGTTATCGATAAGATAGACCCGGGTGGAATCATCAGCACAACATTGCGCAAACGCACCCACACATTGAGGTTAATCAAACGGTATATCTAAGGTTATTTACTGGCTGTATTCCGTGCCTTTGTAATAGATGCGGAACATATTGCGGCCGATCTGATACTTAATTACATCGTAATTAAGCTGCCAGCTTTCCAGTTCTGCATTGGTGACATCATATATCTCACCCTCTGTAAACAGGCGAAGAATGTTTGCCCTGTTGACGTAAGCGATAGAGTTATACTGAACTACAGTCTTTTCCGGATAATAGCTCTCAAGAGTGTAGATATCACCTTTGTAGAACACTTTAAAATAACCACCAGGATCGCGGTAAGTGACCATGTTATCAGCTACCCTGAACTCGGGTGTGAAGAATCCAAGCGAACGCACACTATCGCCGTAAAAGACCTTAAAGTAACCATCGTTTGACACGTAAGCGGCTACATTATCGCCTACCTGGAACGCACTCGGAGGAAACTCTTCTGTAAGGTATGTTTTGCCATTATGGAATATCTTGAACTGGCGATTGATATCTACGTACGCGACGGTGTTACGGCCTACTTCGAAGCTGCTCACTGCATAGTCTTCCTGCTCAATGATATTACCGTGGTAGAAGATGCGGAATTGATTTGCGTAGTTATCGTAAGCGGCGATATTATCCGATACCTTAACTACCTCCAGCGGATTACCGGCAAGGAAGCCCTCGATTGGATAAACAGTCCCGTTATAGTATGCCTTGTACTCGGAGCGTACGCCATCGAAGAACATCAGTACGCTATCACCCATGTAATACTGCGTGCAGAAGGTTGAAAGGTCTTTGATGTTGCCATTGTCAAATACCTTCAGCGACTTTGCGTTCAGGAATGCTATAAGGTTATCACTAACGACAAATTCATTAGTAAATCCCGCATTTACAGTGCGCGCCCCACCCTTGTAGTATATCTTAAATGACCTTGAATTATCCAGATAAGGAATGGCAGTGCGCCCGGTCTTTACTTCTACCGGTGGCAGGTAGTCTACCTTTCTCATTATCCCGCGATCCCAAACTATCACCTGGTTTTGCATATTAGTATATACTGCCAGCGGCTGGGCCATTACAGCAGAAACAAATACAGTACACAGAAGGAGAAGTAAAGCTTTCTTCAAAGGCATGATAATCACCGCTAATTAGGTCTTAAAACTACATAAAAAAAGCCGACCCGAGAACAGGCCAGCCCCTATAAACCCTATCACTATGAAAACTTTTACAAAAATACGGCTGATTTACAATACTCAAAATTGATTTGACAAATACTTACATAGACAGTATATGTATCTACATATTTTTAGAGTCGACTAAAAATAGAAAAGCCAGCCTGAGAACAGGCCAGCCCCTATAAACCCTATCACCATGAAAACTTCTTATATTAACACCGAAGTGAAAATGATCTTTTTGTTATCGTTCTTTCGATAGAACAAAGTTAATCACAGATTATCTTATGCACAAGTTTTTGTTAGATTTTTTTGAACTTTTACAACCTCGTAACACATTAATAACCAATCATTTACACCAACCAAACATACATTAACAACTGAAAAACAAACTATAAACAATTAGAAAACAATTGCTATTGCTTATTTCTTCTTTTTAGGAGTGAATATCACCAACATACGGCGTCCTTCCATTTTAGGCATAGACTCCAGTGTACCGGCCTCTGCAAGGCGCTCAGCGAATTTTAGCAGCAATAGCTCTCCACGTTCTTGAAACATGATAGCCCTACCTTTAAACTGCACATAGCACTTTACTTTATTACCTTCCTGCAGGAACTTTTCAGCATGTTTCGCTTTAAAGTCAAAATCATGGTCGTCGGTATTAGGCGTAAACCTGATCTCTTTCACCTCCGACTGTTTTGCTTTTGCTTTCTGCTCCTTGTCTTTCTTTTTCTTCTCGTAAAGGAACTTCTTGTAGTCTATAAGGCGGCAAACGGGAGGAACGGCATTAGGCGATATCTCCACAAGGTCTACTTCCTGGTCCTGCGCCATTTTCAGCGCTTCGGCCACAGGGTATATTCCCGGCTCGATGCCTTCACCTATTACACGCACTTCCGGTGCTGTAATCTCTCTGTTTAAACGATGTTCGTTCTGCGGTACTCTTGGTTTAAAAAAAGGTTTGCTTCTTTTTTGCATTAAAGGTTTTTAAAAGTGTGGCAAAAATAGCGTATTTGTAGTTTCCAAGTATATAAACTATCAAAAACTCTATGCTACTACCGTGGCGGGTTTGCCGCCTATCTGTTCTTTTATTGCTGCTGTTATATTATTTATGAATTCTTCCAGTCCTTCTACGCCCTTATCGCCCTCGCCGTGCTTACGTACGGCTACCTGTCGATTGGTCATTTCTTTTTCGCCCACTACCAGCATGTATGGTACTTTCATCAGCTCTGTATCGCGTATCTTCTTACCTATTTTTTCGTTGCGGTCATCTACTTCTGCACGTATATCGGCATTTCTCAACGCGACAGCTACAGCTTCGGCATATTCACCAAACTTATCGCTGATCGGAAGCACTTTTACCTGTACAGGTGCTAACCACAGCGGCAGATTACCAGCGCAGTGCTCCAGCAATACAGCAATGAAGCGCTCCATTGAGCCAAACGGCGCGCGATGTATCATTACCGGCCGCTTACGGGTATTGTCCGAGTCAACATATTCCAGTTCAAAGCGCTCCGGAAGATTATAGTCTACCTGTATGGTACCTAGCTGCCAGCTACGACCGAGGGCATCGCGCACCATAAAGTCGAGCTTAGGGCCGTAGAAAGCCGCTTCGCCGTACTCTATTACTGTCTTCAGACCTTTCTCTGATGCAGCTTCTATAATGGCTTGTTCTGCAATATGCCAGTTGTCTTCGCTGCCTATATATTTACTACGGTCTACCTGGTCGCGCAGAGATACCTGTGCAGTAAACTCGTGAAAATCGAGCGAGCGGAATACGTACAGTACCAGGTCGATTACCTTTTTAAATTCATCCTTCACCTGGTCGGGACGACAAAAAAGGTGCGCATCATCCTGAGTAAATCCGCGCACGCGGGTCAGTCCATGCAATTCTCCCGACTGCTCGTAGCGGTATACAGTTCCGAACTCGGCTAACCTTAGCGGCAGGTCTTTGTAAGACCTTGGCTGCGTCTTATATATTTCGCAATGGTGTGGACAGTTCATTGGCTTTAGCATGAACTCCTCCCCTTCCTGGGGAGTAGTAATAGGACGGAAACTGTCCTTACCGTACTTCTCCCAGTGGCCTGAAGTAATGTATAGCTGCTTGCTACCGATATGTGGCGTAACCACCGGAAGGTATCCGCTTGCCAGCTGTGCTTTTTGCAGGAACTGTTGTAAGCGTTCGCGCAGCATGGCGCCTTTAGGCAGCCACAAAGGCAAACCACTACCTACTTTTTCAGAAAAGGCAAATAGCTCCAGCTCTTTACCCAGCTTCCTGTGGTCGCGCTTTTTAGCTTCTTCCAGCAGTGTCAGGTACTGATCCAGCTCTTTCTGAGATGGATAGGTAACACCATAGATGCGGGTAAGCATCTTGTTCTTTTCATTACCCCTCCAGTATGCACCGGCGATGTTCATCAGCTTTACAGCCTTTATAAAGCCGGTGTGCGGTATATGCGGGCCGCGACATAAGTCGGTAAAGCCTCCCTGGGTATAAAAAGTGATCTGGCCATCTTGCAGGTCGCGCAGTAGCTCCAGCTTGTACGGATCATTTTTCTCGGTGAAGTAAGCTATTGCATCGTCCTTGCCAATCTCGCGGCGCTGATACTCGCTATTGCTTTTTGACAGTTCGCGCATTTTATCTTCAATGCGCTTGAGGTCTTCTTCTGTTATGCTTCTGCCGTCGAGGTCTATATCATAATAAAAGCCGGTTTCGATAGCAGGGCCGATACCCAGCTTAACGCCAGGAAAAACGCTTTCCAGCGCCTCTGCCATCAGGTGCGCAGACGAGTGCCAAAAAGTAGATTTTCCACTTTTATCGTCCCAGGTCAGGAATTTTATCTGTGCATCTTTATCCAGCGGACGCGTTGCATCTACAACTTGTCCGTCTACCTCTGCTGCCAATACTTTTCTTGCAAGGCCTTCACTTATCGACTTTGCAATGTCGAGTGATGAAGTACCTTCCTGATACTCGCGTACGGCGCCATCAGGAAAAGTGATATGAATCATAATACGTTCTTTCGGGTTGTTTTACTAAAAACAGCTGCAAATGTACAAAATTGCAATGCTGTATATGTTTCTAAAAAAATAAGAAGCCACCGGCAGAATATCTGATACCGGTGGCTTATCTAAAAGTTATTAATATCAGAACCTTTTCAGGAGTGCTTCGTACTTAAGCGTATCGATACGTCCACCCGGTGAGTTGCTCAGTGTGTAATAGTCGATCACTACCTGGTTATCCTCAAACTGCTTTATGTTACCAGATACATCGTTGTTCCCAAAGAACATTTCTCCTGCCTGATAAATATACATTTTGGTATAGTTATCTGTGATGCCCCATTTAAATGGAATTTCATCTATCTCGCGCTGGCATTTATTCTCGCCTGTTTTCAGCATGCCATTATTATTGATCTTGAATTCCAGGTAGTCGTCGGCTTTGCAGGTTGCATCCGGCTCTATCCTCGAAAGCGTATCAACATATGTGACAGTATCAGCTAGTCTGGTCTTTTTTATTACGTGCGATAGCTTCCACTTACCCTCACGAAGCGTATCCTCCTTGAACTTAGGCGTCTCTACCTTTTTACAAGACACTGCAACAAATACCAATGCAGACATGAGTAGTATGCAATACTTCATAGTATTCTAAAAATTAAGCACCTAAAACTAATCAATATATTGATGTTGCAAAAGCCTGAGGGCTAATTATTTCTTATCGTCGCGGAATACATCGTCAGATATGCCTTTGTTCACCACATAATTCAGATACGTGATCTCGATCTTCCCTTTCTTACGTTTCTGCTTCCCTGCTTCCGGCGCAGCAGCGGCGGTTGCCGGTTTATTCCCTTGGTCGTAGTCCATCGTGACGCCTTTCGGTAGCTTAAATTCTTTTACGTCCACAAAAAAAGTGATCTTATCGGGCAAACCTATTTCTGCATATTTGCCGTATACGAGATCCATATTTATAGTTCCGTTATCACGGGTAGTAGTTTCGGTACGCATTGCCAGCATACGGCTTTCGTCTATCCATATCTTGGTGAGTATAATATCTGTCTGATCCGTGCCCGGCACTACCTTTATCACTTTTGTTCTTACTGCACCTACTTGCTCGTAACCTGCATCTATTACCGTTGCGTCGCCCGAAGGAATCAGGTTATTCAGGGTCATGCTGATGCTTTTACGGGGCATTATAGAAATGCCGCCACTGCGGTCCAGCTTCATTTTATCTGGGGCCTTGAAGTATAGCTTGCCATGTAGCGGTGGTACTTTCATAAAAGTTACGTCTACTTTCATCTTCACATCGGCCACGTAATCTTTTACATAATCCAGCTTTTGCCGCATCTGTAGAAAAAGCAAGTTAGCATCGGCAGTAGCGGCAATTAGCTGAACGGGCAGTAGAAACAATAACACAAATAACAGCCTGAACATCCTCATGATTTAATATCCTTTTTATTGAAGTACAAAACGGTAATAGCAACGAATAGTATGGTATAGGCCAGCAATACTATTGCAGAATGTTGGATAGCCTCATACGGCACCGGGTCGTCGAAGAAACCTTTCCACCCTATCATATGGGTGGTAAGGAGGTAAGGCTTTATAATATTAAACAACGGCAACTCGAGGTTTGACAGTATGGTGAGCACTACGATAATGCCCATGGTACTAATGATTGGACCTATCGAGTTATCAGCAAAGGCAGAAAGCAGTAATGCTAACGCAGCTACCGATGTCATGGCCAATGCAGCAAAACCGAATGCGGCCATGTAACGCCACATAATATCGTCGCGTAGTAGCATCACGAAGGCATCACTTTTCAGGTTTATCATATCGCCATCGCCAAACAAGATCAGCGACAAACCCAGCCCCACTACCGCCAACCATATCAGCAGCAGCAAAGTGTATAAAAGACTACCTGCAAATTTTACCAGCACCAGCTTTGCCCGCGAAACCGGCTTGGTAAGCAGCAGCCGTAGTGTACCCAGATTGGCTTCACCCGCCAGGGCATCACCAGCAACCAAAGCTACCAGAAGGGGTATATGTATCAACAGAGATTGCAGGATGAGGTATGTAACCAGATAGCCGTTGAGTACATTACCCTGTATATCAAACTGCTCACCTACGCCCTGTAATGCAAAGTCCATAAAGCTGCTGCCGTCTACCAGCATAGCCAGTTGTATAACGAATGTAATGGCAGTAATGATGGCAAAGCTGATATAGGTCCTTGGCCTGCGGAATATCTTATACAGTTCCAGTCGCAGCATGTGTGTCGTTGGTAAGAGATAAAAAATAAGCTTCGAGCGAGTGTTTTGATCTTATCTCCAACACTTGTGCACCATTCGCTACCAGCCAGTTATTGAGCCGCGGCATTTGCTCCGGATGCATTTTTACAACTGCCTGTGTCTCGTTGCCCGAAACGAATACACTACCCCACTCCGACCTTTGCATGAGCGAGGTAATTGCGTCATTATGTAGGAAGTCAATCTCCATAAGTGTTTCTTCGGGCCTGAGCAAGTCGCGGGTTGGCCCCTCAACTATTTTCTTTCCGCGATTAATAATGATCATACGGGTAGCCATCTGTTCGATCTCATAAAGGAGGTGCGACGATATCAATATTGTTTTGCCAAACTCTTTGCTCAACCTCAAGATCAGTTGCCGCATATCTGCAATACCCTGTGGATCCAGGCCATTGGTAGGCTCGTCCAGTATCAGCAGGTCAGGGTTATGGACCATGGCGATGGCTATGCCCAGGCGCTGCTTCATGCCTTGCGAGTAGGCACGAACCTTATCCTGTTCCCTACCCTTGAGACCAACAATGGTAAATACCTCATCTAACCGCTTGCTATCAACTTTGCTGCCGCTTATCCGGGCAAACATCTTTAGATTATCGCGACCAGAGAGATAACCATACATATCCGGCCGCTCAATAATTGCCCCTACATGCTTCAACAGTTTCCTGCTGCTATTGTTCAAAAGCTCACCTTTTATGTATACCGAACCGTTATCAGGATAGATAAGCCCAAGCACCATACGCAGCGTAGTGCTTTTACCGGCACCGTTTTGGCCCAGGAAGCCATAGATATCGCCCGGCTTTATACCGAAAGAGAGTTGATCGACTGCCCGGAACGAGCCAAAAGTTTTGGTAAGTTGCCGGGCCTCCAGGATGTGTTCCAAATGATCGAAAAATTAGTGCAGTGAACAGGCAGTGCACCAAAGATGCGTAAGCCTATGCAAATTTAGCACATACCGCGGGTTGGATTATATTCATAAAATATATTGCCCGTTAAAGCTGCGTTAAAGCCTTTCACGCCTGAATCCCTTTCCTATATTGTGTTTCAAGATGTCGTAAAACGTTTATGTCTAATTATATGACCAAACTTCCCTTTAAATTTATCGCCTCCAGTATTACCAGTATATCATCACTGTATAATAGTTCACTCTCTACGTATGAGAACCACCCATCCGGTCTTTCCACTACCTGCCCTACAAAGTACCTGTTTACAAATACATGATAGCTGCCAACTCCGCCAGGCTGGCTCACCTCTACGTGGTAGCTTACTCCATAGTGTTCAAAGGTTATATCTATCAGGTCCATGGCCTGAAAATAGAAAAAGGCAGGTAAGAATACCCGCCCTCCATCCATATAAACCCTAAACCTATCTTATGCCAGTGCTTTCAGTCCGGCCTCGTAGTATTTTTTTCTCTCGGCTATACCATTGGTGCCGCCGTTGATCCGCTTGGTACATGCCAGTAGCGGGTCTGCCCCGTCTGCCAGTGTGTTCAGGTTGTTCCTGCCCCAAAACCAATAAGCCGATAGTACCGCAAATTCCGGGGTAGTAAGTAGCTCCGGGGTCTTTATTAGCCGGTCGTCCTTAAACAGGTCGTAGCTGCATTTAAAGTGGTTGGTACGTCCTGTTACCTGTATCAGTCCATGGCCTGCAAAGGCTTTACCGTCTCCGGGGTTCACGTTACCCAGCATATAGGCCTTGCGGTTGCGGTCGGTACTCTTCAGTCCTTCGCCCCACTTGGCCGACATATCTCTTTCGTAGGTCTTCTGTGTCTCTGTCGGCCCCCACATCTCCCTTGTGTACTTCAGACATCCGCTTTCGTGTAGTACCTGCGCCAGGAACATAGCCATCCGCTTTACGGTGGTCACCTGGTAGGCTGCTGCATACTTATTGATATATGGCAGGAATATGCCTATTTGCTTATCGCTTACGGAGGCTATGGCCTTTAGTTGTGCTGCTGTTACTTGCATATCACTTTCTTTTTAATAAAGCCGTGAGCAGTATAATAGCTGCTATGGTAGCTACGATAGCCCACCACTTTAACGCGCTGTTCTCATGCTCCAGCCTTACGGTTTGTTTTTCTAATGCGGTTACCTTGGCGGTATTCTCTGTTTGTTTGTACTCAATGCTCTTGAAAGTATCTACCCTGTATGGGCAAGGTGGGCATGGAACCCTTACCAGTCGCGGCTTTCCATAAAGTGGTGGAATTCCTCCACTTTTAATAACGCTATCACAATTCACCGTTACCGTATCGCCTGGCAGGTATTGTACTTGCCCCGGCAGATACTTTGTTTCTGTATGGATACTGTCTTTAGGTGGGTATAGCTGACTGCAGGCAGACGCCACCGCCTCGGGGTGCCTGCTATTGGCATAGAACACCGCGCGCTTTGCTTTCTCAGGGCTAAAGCATCCACTAAGTAAGACTATCCCTACCAGTGCTGTTATTGTTCTCATCGGTAAATAGTTTTACAAGCTCATCTAATGCCGCACCCGCTACCAACATCCAGAACGCCAGGCCTGGGTGGTCATTGGCATAGGCCGACCCCGAAGCTGCCAGTAGTATTGCCTTTACGGCCAGCATGAGCCTAACCAGCTTCTTCGGGGTGCGCTTGAAGTAATTACGGAACATTCTTTTTCGAGTTTCGTATTTGAATGATATAGTGCCATATGGCGCAGAGTGATACTGCGCAACTGAGTATAAATGATATGTCGCCTTTGTCCATCTTTGCTATTACTGCTGTTGCCCATGATGCCATGAGCAGTATTCCACTAATTGGCGAGTTTCCTGTGTGGTGTGCGTGTTCCATTATTCGTCGGGTGCGTCCAGCTTTGTATTGTTGATAAATGCCGACCCGTTTACGATCACTACGCCTGTCATGGTCTGCAACTCTGCATCCAGCCCGGCCAGTGTCAGCGGTGGGTGGCTTACGCCGTTGTAGAAGTCGGACATGGTGCCGTCTACATCGAAATACAGGGCGTTCATTCCTTCATCGCTCGTCGGGCTGGCTACATCATCCCAGTATTGCCAGTTGTAAGGCAGTGCTGCATGTTGTGTTACACTTTCCGGTGGAATATTTGCGTCCCTGTCCAGGATAGCTACGATAGCTGCCGCTGCATCTGCGGTCGCCTCAGCGTCATTCGGAATGTAAACCTTGATCCTTGGTACTTGTATCATGTTTCAATTTTAAATTGGTGAAATATTTATGGTGTGCCCCAATATGTCTTTTGGTTTGCTTCTATCGATGCTCTGTTGGCCGACATATCACCCGTGTACATGATGATCTCGCCGATACCTCCTAAAAAGAGCACACTACCCGCATTGGTAGCGCCTACCCGCAGGTCTGCTGTAGCATTAGCGGTCGATACCGTAGATGTAGACACGTTGCTTTTAAGTGCGGCCCCGCTGTTTATATGCCAGTAGAGCCTATCGGCTGCGGTAGCATTGCCCGGGCTGCCTACCGTTGTCATCTGCATGAGCTGGTTAGGGTTGATGGCGTTTTGCGTCATCGAGGTAGCGGCGGTGGTGCTGCTCACCCCACGGTATATAATGCCCGATACGGCGTTGTTATTGGCGCTGCCAGACCTGTCATCATACAGCAACCACTTACCTACTGCGGTAGTGGCCGATGCCGAACATAGTAGCGTATAGCGGGTATCGGGGTTACTAGTGGTGCCGAATTTCTGTACAGAGAATATATAGTAGTCGGCAGTGCCGTCATGCAGGAACTTATAATAAGCTGTAGATGAGTTCACTGACATAAAATCATTCACACCGTCCGCGCTGTTGAATGCCTTGTTGTTCTCAGTTACCAATACGCCCGCATTGGCTATCTTGAACTGCGCCGTTACCGATGTTTGCGTAAGGTGCTGTGCGTTCCCGCTTTGGTCATATATGGTAGTTATAAAGCCGTCGCTACCAGCAAGGAAGTTCAACATGCCCGCCGTGTCGGCTTCCTGCCCTACAAAGCCTACATCCATCTCTACGCTGTCGCTACCCCTGCGCACCCTGAAAGGAGATGTAGCGCTTCCCTTCAGTTTCCGCATACTCCACGCACTTTTTACCCCTGTGCCGTAAGTATCCAGCAAGGGGGTAAAGGTGGTAGATGGCTGCAATATGCGCCTGTTTCTTATCAGGTTAGGCATTAGTTATTCTCTGCGGTTAGTTCGATATAAAAGTTTTGAGCGCTGGCCGGTGTAAATGCGTCCAAGGTCTCCAGTATCCCATATATAGCGGTTGCGCCTGTTGCTGCTTTGTATGCCATACGCACGGTAGAAGTGCCACCATATGCAGCGGTAGACCCTGTACCCTCGGTGATCAATCCCGCATCTACACTTATAGCGCCTATGCGGTTAGCCCTGTTGGTCCATAAAAGCGTAAATGGCGAATTGTCTGCAATGGCGGTAACCGCTACACTGTACAGGTGTAGCCTGTACCTGGCTGTATTGGTTGACTGGTCGGTCATAATGCGCAACTTGGTAATGTAGCCGCTGCCGCCATTGATACGGGCCAACCCCGAAAAAGTGATCACCGCTGCCGTGCCGGTATTACCCACCACATCCAAAGCGGTATAAGGTGCAGTATCGGATGGCCTCGTAAAGCTGGCCGCTACTACTACGGTATTGCCCCCTACTTCGCCCAGGTGGCTTTCTGTAGCCTGCGGGGTAACGTTGGGGGTGCCTGATATGGTCGCAGTAATAGAGCCAGAAGAGACAGCAACAGCAGGCGTGCCGGTAATTGATACCGAGCCGCTAACCGGTAGTGGATTGCCGGAATCGTTAGTAACTTCCACATTACCGCTTACGCCTATGGTTTGTCCTGTGTTGATGTTTGCCAATACCGGCAAGCGCCCACTTACGGGCGTAACACCTTGGATGGTTACTTCACCGCCTCCGCCACCACCACCGCCTGAGCTGGTAGAGTTCGGGAAACAGGCTGCAATAGCATCTTTAACTTCTTCATCTGTTGCCGGTACGCCGCTACCGCCTATATCGTCTATGTCCGCTTTACGGAATGTAAGCGGCCCTGTTTTATCCAGCCCGTTCAGGAAGAATATACCATTCTCCATCAGTATTTCTAATGGCTTGCTGGTAGATTCGCTCCGCCCGTTTGTATGGGTAAATTCAAATAGGTTGCCTGTCTTTAAAAAAGTATAGCCCATTTAGTATATTTTAAAGTAGTTATTCATGTTATTGTTGATCGCCTGGAGGTTGGGTGAATAGTCGCTGCTCCATATTACCAGTTCCGGCACCTCGCAAAGCCCATGGTTGGTTGGCGTAGTAAGCGCTGCGTTCACCTCGGCAAATAGTCTTACCCTTGCTATATCCAGGTTGCTACTACCCGTTAGCGTAGGTGTTACCGCTACGTTATTGCGGTAGTACTGCGCGGATGCGGTGCTGCGGGTTACGGTGATCACCTCCATATCGGACGGCATGGTGTAAGTGAACGTATGCCCCATGAAGCTACCCCGGTTGGTGCCTAGCTTTCTTATCAGCGCCGCGTTTATATTGGTGCTGGAAAGGTTATGTAGTACGAACTGCTCACCCGCACCGCCTGTTATCTTGGCCCCTAACAGGTAGGTTATCGGCCTTGTTACAGGGGTATTCAGCAGTACATACATAAAGTCGTTACTGCCGTCGCTCTTTACTGCGTACCTGTCAAGGGTGAAATTGTAAAGTATTGGCTGGCGCGTGGCGGTCGGCTGTGTCAGATGGTTACCGTTGCCGCTTTGGTCGTACCAGGTTACTACATACCCTGTCTGTCCGCTGAGGAACTGCGTCATATTCAGCACGTCCAGGTTGTTGTCTTCGTTAAACCAAACATCCATTTCCACGCTGTCCGATTCCCGGCGCAGTCGCAGGGCAGGGCCGCCGTAGTTGCTGTTAAGTTTGCGGGTACTTACCGCTATCGCCGCACTTGGGTACAGGTCCAGTAGCAGTGTGCCCGGTACTTTTGCTTTAGTAGCGAACGTAAAACCCTGCTCGTTAAAACGCTGATCGTTTACCAGGGTAGTGTCGTAAGTAATAGAAGTGCCTGCGGGCAGCCTGCGGGCTACCGAGGTAATACCGTTGTCTTTCATCAGTAGGCCCAGCCTATCCAATGTGCCATAGGTATTCAGGCAGAGGTCATAAACACTCTGGTCCGATACAGTTCTATATGTTTTATATCCTTGTGGCATTGGGGTACACGGTCATTGATCCGTTACTGGTATCGATGGTTGGTGCCGGGCTTACTGCGTAGCCGTCACTTTGCAGCTGTATCTTTATCTCGCGGGCCAGCTTCTGCATTTGCCCGCTGGAGTTCAGGTAGCTTCTGATCCCTACCCCGTCTGCGGGGAATTCCTTCCACCAGCCGGGATAAGCGTTGATCGTGTCCTGAATATGCTGCGGGTCACTCTCGCCATAGGCCAGGTCGCCGCCTGTAAAAAGCAGGTCCCCGGTATCGTCTAAGAGGTAGTCTACGGCCATGTATGCAAATTCACGAAACCCTTATTTACAGGGCTTTAAGTACCCCACCTATTTTCTGGCATTGCTATTGATATAAGGAATGATTACATTTAAAGCCTAAAACACACGATAATGAGAAAGAAGCGATTACCGAAATGGCTGCGGTATATCATATTGCCATTCAAGGCTTTGTTGTTTCTAATACTTAGATAGCCATGGAACAAAACAGAAAGGAATCATGGAATGTAATGAAATGGGGATTGGGGCTATTTATAGCCTTTGTAATATTCAGGTTAGTTACGAGCGATAAAAGTTCACCTACTGAAGAATCACACACCAGTACAAGTGAAATAACGAACAATAAGGCCTTTGTTATCTCTCAGAATTTCGTAAAGTCTGCGCTAAAATCTCCGTCGAGTGCCGATTTTGGCGGCATGTTCGCGGAACCGCGCGTTAGAAATTCAGGGAATGAATATATCGTTAACCATTATGTAGATTCAAAAAACTCTTTTGGGGCTGAAGTCCGCTCCAGATATACATGTACACTCACTTACATAAGTGGCGACTGGGCCGACCCGAATAATTGGATATGCAATTGCTTAGTGGTAGATGGCAAAGTAGCTTACGGATGTAATTAAAACCAACTGATATGAAGAAAATATTTACCAGCGTTGCCGTAATGGCTTCGTTTAATTCCTTTGCCCAGGTAGCCACTTTCGAAAATACTTATAACAGCACAAGTTACAGTGTAGAAACGCTTGAGGGCGAGGGTCAGAAATACGCTATAATTACAGGCAGTCGCATAAGTGTCTATAATGTAGATCATTCGCTGTATAAAGAAATAAATACAGGGCTGCCGGGGCCATTTTCGCGGCCATTCTACACAATATACTTATCAAAAAACTTGTTTAATGCCGACAATAAGGTAGAGGCGCTTGTAACGGTAAACAATGGCACTACGACAAAGAGCTATATTGTAGATGAAGATGGTAAAACTTTGCAAACATTCGAAGATGCTTCAAGCTGCCAGGTAAAGAATGTAAATGGCAAGGCTATGTTGTTGGTCGTAAAACAGACTAAGGGGACCACGGACGTATATTCTTTACCGGGCACATACACTGGACTAAAGCCAGAGGCCCGAGAAGCCAGCCAAACAAGCATCTACCCAAATCCCGTAGAGACAGTCGCTAAAATCACCTATAAATTACCTGAAGGACAAAGGCAAGCAAACCTGAACATTTACAACAGCGCCGGGGTATTGGTGAAGCAAATGATAGTTACGGACCAGTTTAACGATGTACTGATACAGCGCGGAGATCTACCTGCTGGCAGCTATATTTATAGGGTGTGCGACAAGGTGCGGAGTTTTGTAGTCAATTAACTTTGGCTATATAAATATAATTTACTTCCCCATAACACATGGTGGGTACAATTTTTGAATTATTTACTATTTTTGTAAACAATTGTAACTTATGTCAAACGCATTCAACAACGTAGCTAGATGGGCTTTCGGCAGTGTAACGCATAAGATGGGGGCAAGACAATTTCTGAAGATCGCAAAGGCAAACAGGGCCGGGATTGAGAAAGTAACTTTCATAGTTCCTAAATTGGGGGCATCCCATTTAGGATATTTCCGCGTACAATACCATTATGCCCCAACAACCAAACAAACCACAGCAGCAGCAATCGAAAGTTGTTAACGACCCTGAGCTTGTACACAAAATATTTGATGTAGAGCATAAGCGGCTAGATGTAAAACTAGCCGAACAGGTGTCTAATGAAAAGCAGATAGAGAGCCATGAGCGCATTGCGATAAAGCAATTAGAGCTACAGGCCGACTATCTTAAGGGTAAGCCAAAGCAGGACCGTTACGGATACATTGTTATAGGCTCCTTTGTAGTGGGGATACTCGTAATATGCTTAGCTTTTTTGATTATACTTCTTTATCTGGGCAAAGAAGAGTTTGCTAAATACTTACTTCTTGCCTTATCTCATGGTGCTATTGGTTCGGGGGCTTACTATGCAGGCAAGAAGAAAAATAAGCCAGCAGAAATACAAGAACCAGAGGTTGTTGAATAAAGTGGAGGAATTCCTCCACTTTATATTTTACCATGAGTAACATCTGTATTTTCCAACTCAGACTTGGGGACAGGGGTAAGTAGTTGGCCTCCCCAAGTCGTTAAACTTGATAGTACAGCCTGCGCCTTAATAGGGCTATCGATTGGCGCTTGTGCTGTGATGGCTGCTTTTATCGTATTTACCTCTTCTCTTAATGCGTTCAATTCTCTAGCGACAGCTTCCACTATTGCTAACCCGCCATAACTGCCGTCATTCAGTTGTGTCTTGCTTTTCGACAGTGTTACATTCCCCCCTTGCGGTACTTGTGACACAATACTATCCGGCGTAAGCTTTACACTGGATAAGGTTGGCAATAGCCCTGTGCCTGCATGGAAACTGATTTGCTGCGCGGCTGTTATTCTCTTTTTATCCAGCTCTGCAAAGCCTATTATATAAGCGTCGCCGTTGGTTTGGAAGAGCATAAGTACTTGACTACCCACCTGCGGGGTACTCATTTCGCCCGATCCGCTGGAGGTCTTATACACCACATCGGGCCACTGAACCCCGCCCCATGGCCACACCTCCTTCACTACGCAGGTCTTTTTAGTTTCGTTTACACTCAGTACGTCGGCCACTATAAGTGTGGCCCTACGATCAAATTTTTCTGATCCAGCCAGTGTTTGGACCGCTTCCGGTATTGGTATTGCCATATTAGTCTACTATTCGTGAGTCTCGCAATGTATCTTTTAATATCTCTGTCATCATTTTTGCAAAATGCTCTTTTGACTCTAACGTTTTAATACGCTTTTCTAGCTCTGCAATTTTCTTAAGTAATTCTTGATATTGATTATCCATAGTATCTTTTTATAAAGTTACAGCAATTTATAGTCTAAAGAAATGGTTTGCCTTAGACCGTTCACGCCGCCATTATAGCCCACTTGCTTCACTTTGTACCGCCCGTTACGCTCCGGCATAATATCATCGGTAAGGTTCACCGTGTCGCCATGCTTTACAAAGGGCAGCCCGAACGTGGTAAAGGACCCGCTAAAGCCGTCGTAATAGTACTTCATCAGCCGTTCCTTTGATATCATTATCATCTTATCCCGTGGGGTATTGTCGGTGAATGGGAAATCTCTTCTTTGCCCTTCTGTATTCGGCGGTACGCTCTCCCCTTTTTCGATGTCTATAACTGTAAACCTGCCGTTCTTCAGCACGATCAGTAGTTCAATTTGCTTTCGTTTTTCTTTTGGGGTGCCATCTTCGTCTACGCCGTCTATCGTAACCATTGTGCTGCTGGCTACTGCACTTAACACTATATCATCCTTGCGCTGGTAGGTAAGATCATGCTGTATGATATTGCCCTTTGCCCCGTTAAAGCAGAAATCCAGTTGCCGGGCCTCATCTTCGTAGTATATCGGGTAGCCTACCCTTAGCTCCTTGCCACGCATATAACACTCCAAGTGGCATTGGCTGCGCAAAGAAGATAATACGGTGGCCACACTTTCGCCGGTGGTCGAATAGTGCCCGGCTGTCCAGCCAATGCTTATCTTGCTCTTCTGGCTTACCGTGATCCCCGTTCCCTTTACCAGCTGGCGTATCATGTCGTCTATACTTACGCCTTTCCAGTTCTTTTTAGGACTGGGCACTTGCTTTAGTGTATAGAAATAATCCTCACACTCCAGGGTGAAAGGGGTATCGGATTTCACCTGAGTAATAAACCCCTCAAATAAATGCGGTATTGTGCCGGTGCCGGTCATGCTCAGCGTTTCTACTCCTGTTTCGGTGTAGTGCCAGTAGCCCGCATCTACGGTTATCTTATCGCCTCTCAGGAAGAGCGGCGGGATATCCGTACCACCGCCAATATTCTTATTGGTGCCGAAGAGGTTGTATTTATTGCCGTATTTATCCAGCACATATACGCTTTTGGGCAGTGTCACCTCAAAGGTATCGGTCAGGTTCTCCCAACTACTTTCACCCTGGTATTCGTTTACAAAGTCTATTGTAAACTTATTGTTGCGTACCGTTGGGTATTCTGGCGGTGTCTGCTGCTCTATTACTATTTTAGTTACTACCCTCAGCATATTATAGGTTTATGTAAAAATTATCATCGCTCAATGCCTGTATCGATACGGTCTGCGTAGAGTATTTGCCCGGTTCTTGTGGTGTGGCAAAATCAGTTATAACCAGGTTGTCAATATCCCATTGCTGTAAAAACTCACTTACCACCCCAAGGGTGACAGGGGCCTTTAGCGCGTTCCCGAGGGCCGCCATTTCTTCCTTTGGGTATACTCCATTGCTTGCAGCCAGTATAAGCGATATGCTCACCATGTAGTCACCAAGCCCAATGTATTCTTTTGTGGTGCCGTCCCTGTTAGCAACCTGAGTAGTAATAATGTTCTTTGTCTGAGATACCGATATTAAGACGGTTTCCAGTCTTATGTCGGGCACTGTGTATTTCTTGCCGTCCCTGCCGGTGTATGAGCCGCCCAATATCTGCAGGTCGGCCATTACGGGTGTCCCCAGCATAGTACTTGCATACAAGGGCTTATCCGGCTCCGGGCCTTGCGGTACGTTACGTAAACTATTCAACCCCTGCCCTATCACTATGCGGCTTATCTGTGCTGTATTATACTGCGCCAGCCCTGCCGATGGCTGCAATGGGTTGATATCCCCTATGATAAATTCGTTTCTTGTCATCGTCCTGCTAATATTTGGCTGTCTCGTATGGCTGCTGACATAGCGTCTTGCACTCCTTCTTTTAGCTTACCTAACCCTTCGGTCATGTTCTGTGCGTGTATCTCCAGTGTTTCTATCTGCTTATCGATCTTGACGTTAATAGTTACCGGCTGGTTGCCATGTATTTTATCTACCGTTCCCCCGCCAAGGTTAGGTATAGGTGGGCGGCCTTTGCCCCCGGCTTTTTCTTTGTTGTTGTAGTCGTAAAGCTTTTCTAAAGTGCTGTAATAGGCAGAAGAGAAAGAACCCTCCAACGGTGTGCCCTTATAGATGTTATCCATGAACTGGGCCACCTTCAGGTATTGCTCCTTTATGCCGCTTACCATGGACTGCCCACCTATCTTGCCGATGTTTTCGAACTGCTGGCTTAGTTTCCATATGTTCTTATCGATACCTCCTTCCATGGCATCGACCAGGCGGTTGCCGTACTGCTCATAGTATACCTCCGCGGTGTAGCTGTTCGGGTTTTCTTTTGCAAACGATCCCTGTTTCTCCCAAAAGTTTTGAACCGCACGTTTACGGAACATATCGCCAAACCAATCCTTTTCTTCGATGACGCGGGCCATCTCGCCGGATACCTGGTAGATAAAAGCGCCTGCTGCCGCGTACCCGAATAGCTGGCCGCTACTGGCTAGCGCCCCGCCTGCACCACTACCCGCTGCCGCTGCTCCCATTGTGGCCTGCCGCCCCATTTCGCGGGTGCGTAGCTGCTGAATGAGCAATAACGCCGCTTCGGCCTTGGTGAGGCTCCATATCAGCGCCCTATACTCAAGATATACGGGGATTAGTTTAGCAGCCGTAGTAACGATCTCTTTTACTCCTTCCTTATGCTCTCGCAGCCATTTTACACCATCCTTGAATGATTTTACGAACTGCTTGATTCCCGGGTTAAACTCGCGTACCAGTTCCAGGGCCAGTTCGCCGAGGTCCTCTTTTATGTCTCCTATCTCATTTTGCAGTATCTGGAATGCACCTGCCCCGGCTAGTGCTGCCTCTCTGGCCGAACCACCAAACTCAGTATTAAGTTCTTTGAGTATCAGCCTTTGTGCCTCAGCTACCTTGCCGGTCCTTACCAGCGTTTCTATTACCTTACGCTGGTCTTTGGTAAATGATACCCCCACCCTGCGCAGGGCATTGATGCCTTGTATGGGGTCATTCAGTGCTTTACCTACCTGTACGGCTGCCCCGTTGAGGTCTGTACCCATACGGGTAGCCAGATCCTGTATGGCCGGTATAGCTTCGGTAAATATTTCGTCGCGTATGTTGGTAAAGGTCAGTAGAAGTGACTGCGCTCCTTTGGTACTGTCATCATCAAACAGCGTTACCTTCTGGAGCGCTTCCGCCTGGTCGATGAGTTGCCCCATCGTTACCCCGGCTATGCCTCCCGTACTCTTTAGGGCTGCGTTGAGCTGGCCGGTAGCTTTTGCTGCTGCGTCAAATTCCCCTATCGAATCTCTTATGATATCGAATATGGTGAATGTACCTAACGCAGCTATGGCACCTTTACCGAAAGAAGAAAGTGCGCTATCTGCGCTACGTATCGAACGCTCGAAGCGGTTGGCGTTACGGTCAAAGGACTGGAGCTGCGTATTTACGTTCCGGTCCCTTAACGATACCTCATATACTACCTGATTCTCTGCCATTATTATTTAATTTGGCCGGTCATTTTTAATACATACTCCAGTTCAAACCACCGCTTCCAAAAGTCCTCTTCGCTAAGTTCGTCGGGGTCTAAATGAAAAAAGTACCGGAGCATAGCACTTATTTTGCGCTCTTCCCCGGTACTCTCATCTATTTTAAAGCTCTCTATTTTTTTTTAAGCTGATCTCTAGATAACGCTATCAACCCGTTAGCAAAGTCTATAGCCCCAAAATAATATGTATCATGCTCTTGGCTCTCGCTATAGATACGCGGGTCGCTTTCATCTTTTATTAGGCAAGAGTCAATAAGCTGGACTCCTACCGAGTACAGCTGAAGCGCACCTTTGTCTAAAGCGTATAGCTTCAAAAGCCTGTTTGGCTCTTTTATGTACCCTATAACTTGATCCCCATTTTCTGGATTGATGAATTCAAACCCGTGTACTTTGCAAGCGTGTTTTTCGCTTAACTCTTTTGCCTTTGCTTCAATTTGTTCTTTGGTTAGTGGTGTATCTGGCATGTTTCTATGTTTATTCGTGTTCAATATCTGCGATGATCAGCGGGATAGTCACCATTAGCTTTGTGTCGCCCTGGTTAGCATCCATTGGATTTTCTAGGAACTCAGCACTTCTTAGCGTGTCTTTTTTAGGCAATACGCCCGCACCGCCAAACAATACCGATATGTCAAATGCCGGTATTTGCAGCGGGTCCTTATTCGGAGCCAATGCTATGATCTTCTTCCACTCATCCAGGTACATTTCTATCGATGCCTCGTAGGTTACCGCGCCATATCCACGGCTTACCGGCTTGCGGCCTTGCCCGTAGTTGTTCTCCTTAGCCTGTGCCGACTTGTAGCTGATCTTAGTGATGCCTACAACAGGCACCCCGAAGAGTATCAGGTTTACACTACCCCAGTCGTAGTTAATGCCGTTTATTAAAGGTGTTGCCATTATAATGAGATTGTATAACCTATGTTAACAGTTATGTTTCTTGCTACGCCTACGCCTACCAGCTTGATAGCTATTACTACTTTACTGGTGGTCTGTACGTTCTGCGCCGGGTCAATGGTCACAGCGTATGCGCTTACTTCACCATCCCTTACCATCTGGTCCAAGTTAGGCCTTGCATCTGCTGTAAGTGCCGCTATGGTGTTATCTGTCAGCGTACCGTCGCTATTAAGTAGCAATGGACCGTTGAGGTCAGGCAATAGCGTTGCATATACACCGCGTATTGCTTTGTCGATGGTCCGGTTGTTCTCGATATAGGCATAGTCCGAAGTAGTGGCTACCGCCGTATGCGAATCGTTGAAGTAGGAGCCGGAGATACCCACGAACTTGCGCAGGAACAGGTAACGGTAGTTATTCAGTACCGTTAAGATGTTCGTATCGGTCACACTGTAAAGCGTGCCGTTCGCAAAGGCCAGTGTTTCGTTCTCTGTACCACTCGAAATATTGAACTTTGATATCCAGGCAATCGATTCACTTACTTTAGCCAGCGATACTGCGCCCAGTGCTGCGCCCAAATTGGTAATGGACTTGCCGCAGGTGATGTACAGTAAAGCACCTTCGCCGCCGCCATCCTGAGAGATAACCACCGAGCATTTAGAATCGGTCCGTGTAGCGAGGTTGCTCAGTGTGGTAAGGTCTGATGTGCCTTTGATATTGGCCGCCATTAGTACGCTGCTTACCGGCTTATGCTCGTCGTCTAGCGATGTACATACGCTTTGTATCGTAGTAAGGTCACCTACTGCATAGCTGGCATCTTTGAAGATACCAAACTGCCTTATCTTACCCTCTGCGTAGTTCTGCATGGTGGCCAGCTCTGCATACGTATAAGTAGAAGCAGGAACCGGGAACACACCAACATACACTACGCCTTGCGGTTGTACGCGGAAAAACTCTTTCAGATGGTAGTGGTAGACAACCCTTTTAGATGCTACACCGCCTGTAAACTGCGTGATCGTACCCGCCATAGTGCCGGTAAATACTGCCGATAGCGGTGTGCCTGAATCCAGGCTACCACCTACACCTGCCCTTGCTGTAATGTTTACATTAGCTGTGGCTCCTGCCGCCGTATAACCATGGGTAATAGTGCCCGCGTTGATCGCAGCTGCTATATTGGTGGCTAGTATGGTGGTAGTGGTATCGCCGGACACTTTGGTATAAGTACCGATAACTACCGCTTTCGTGCCGCCTACTATGGGCTCAGTAACGGTAATGGTTATCTTATCTCCTGTGCTACCTGCTGCGGACAGCGCGATAGAAGCGGCGCTCTTAGTTTCGTCGCTATAATCGGCTGTTATACCCAGCGCTTCCGCTGCCGCAAGCGATGTAACCGCCTTTACCTGGGCGCTGGAGCTAAACCCCGAAGGGTAGGTATTGTTGTAAAGGAGCAAACCGGAGTTGTAGTCCTCCCCCGGTAATGCCCTGCCCAAACCACCAGCGCCTTTTACAAAAGTAATATCGTTTAAAGCCATTTTCTATTTTTAGACTTGTCTAAAATATTGTTTAGATTATGCTGTAAGTGCGCGACCTGTTTCGATCCATGCCGTACCGTTGAACATGAACGATGCAGAACCGAATTTGCTGGCTACCACTGTGAGCGTACCTGCGCTCTGGAAGCCGGTAGAGAAGGTAACAACACGGTTAGTGCCGTCCGCGCTGAATACAAAGCGTACAATGTCGCCTTTCATCGGGGCAGTGGTTGAAGTGCCTACACCGATGGTAAGCGTGAGCGCACCTGTAAGCTGCGCAGGCATTACCGTAGTGCTATACTCTTTGGTAGTGATTGCAATACTGGCAGCGTATGCCGGTGCCTGGTCCTGATGCGTTAAGATGCGGTAGGTGTTATCGTTATTCTCACCGCCTGCAAAACGTGAAGTAGTTGCCATTATTTGGTAGTTTCTTTGTTAGTAGATGCTTTTTCTTTAGGCTTTGGGGCTAGTATTTCATCCCGTGTTTTGGCTTCGTAGCCTGCCCTTGGGTGAAATAGCCATTCGCCATTTTCATTGAAGTACACCACCTGTATAGATGGTGTAGCTTCTAGATGTTTTATGAGCAGTTCCATGATTACGCTTTGTACATGATCGTTTCTGAACCCCAGCCTATCTGCACATCCACTTTCATGTTCATCTTAATGAACCACAATTCAGCGTTTGCTTGCAGTTGCTTCAGTTCCAGTTTAGCATCGTCTACACTATTCAAGCCTATCCAAAGGTTTGATTCAGGTGTAGCCATACCTTTTGCGATAAAGTAGAAGTTATCCGGCAGGTCTGCGATTTTCACAATACGCAGCCCACGGAAAGTATCGCGGCCTCGCTGGGTAATGTCATCGCCTTTGTATATTTGGGCGATCTGAGATTGCATGTACTGGTCGTAGTGCTTGTAGTTCATGAATATTTTCATATTCGTGTCATACTTCAGGGCGTCCGGTATCAGGTCGTAGCCTCTTTGAAGTTCTGCCTGGATATTAGTTGCGGTCAACGTTACCGGCGAGCTTACGTCGATGCAATCCGCATCATCAACCGACTTTTTAATAAAGCCATCGTAATAGCGGTAGATGCTCGGCGCTGCATTGGCAGTGGAGTTGTTCCAAAGCGCCTTGTTCATGTATTTATCATGACGCTTCAGCACTTCCTCAATTACCACGCTTTCAACTGAGCCGGGTAACGGGCGATTAGCAATTGTTGCCTGCAATTGTGTTGCAAACCAATGGTCTTCATAATCACGCGGGTTAAACTCCGTGTAGATCATGTAGTCCTGAGGGTCCAGCATTTTACCATCTACTGTGAAGCTACCTTTTGAGGTAGGCACAGCTGCGCGGTCCTGAATAAAATCCTCATAGTTTGCGTCGAAACGAGGTATGGTATACTTCTTCTTGATGCCATCTTTTATGTATACGTGACCGCCTTGAACTGTCTCGTTGCCTGTGATAGCCTTTACAATGAATCTACTCGCGGCCTCACCGGCGTAAGTAGTATCGTTAATTACAAAACCGTTAGCCATTTGTTATAGTTGTTTGTTTTTGTTAGCAATTTCCATCATGATACCAGCTACACCAGCGGTGGCAGGTGCCACTTCTATCTTATCTACGATGCTCGGCGCTGTCTTATTCATTGGTATAGCCTCCAGCATAGCTTTTATACCTTCCGGGTCGACAATGTATTTGTTCACCCATGCATCAATAGTGTCCTTGTCATTCTTAATGCGGCCCACTTTTGCATGGTTGGTTACTTCGGTAGTAGCTGCTACTTTCGCGGCTGCTTCGGTGGCTTCTTTTTCTTTGTTCTCTGCCTCCGTTACTTTGCTCTCCAGCTCTGTAACCTTGTTCTGTGTTTCAACAAGCTTGGCCTTTTCGGCTTCCAGTTCTTGTTTTGCTGTCGCCAGCTTTGTTTCTGCGTCGGCAGCCCTGTTTTCTATCTGCTCAATGCCTTTCAGAATGCTATCTTCGTTTGCATCCGGGGTAAGATTGAGCTTTGCTGTCACCTTCGACATTGTAGCCATTGTATTTTGTTTTACCTGGTTTACTATTTTGTTTAGTACGTTGTTATACTCGCTCCATGCGCTTTTCACGCTCACCTGCGGGGTAGCGCGCGGTTTGTTCAGTTGATTGCTTACCTCTATTTCATCACAGAAGCCATGACCGAAACACTCCGCAGAACTCATCCATGTTTCTTTATTCATCATGGCTTCCACCTCTTCAGGTGTCTTGCCAGATCTGGAGCAAAGTGTAGTAGCTATACTGTCACGAAACGCCTTTAAAGCGGCATTCTCTGACTGGTCAAGCGTTGGATGATAGGGGTTGTGGATCATCATATAGGCATAGTCCGCCATGATTCTTTTGCGCCCTGTCTGGAAGATGTTGGCCGCTTCGCTGGCTGCAATGCCTACGCAGTAAGTGTCAACCTTTGTATTGCTCTTCAGTATGGCGCTGCGAATGTTCATGCCATCCATTACGCCACCACCGGGGCTATTGATCCATACCTGTATACGCTTCTTGCCCATGGTATCCAGTGCTAATAATTCAGCCTGGAACTGAGCGCCCATAATACCCTCTCCGTCTTCTGCATCCATACCGATATGCTTGTTGATAAGCATGATCGGTTCTTCTGCACTTTCATCTATGGTATATTGGAATATCATCTGTTAGTAAATTTCAGATGATTAGAAAAGAGCTAATGAATTATACCCCACCTATTTTCAATAAAAAAGAGCCTGTGGAAACAGGCCCTCAGTCTGATAATGAAGAATAGTCTTTAATAGCTGTTTTTTGATTGCGCTATTGCCTTGTAGCGCTCCTTTTGATCCGCCGGTAATGATGCAATATACTGGCTGGCGAAAAAATTCATACACTCGCTTTGGCTCATGTGGTTATCCTCAGCAAATGCCTTTACCATAGGCAATATCTGCGGCCTCAGGTACACATCAACTCGTCTATCGTGAGGGCTGTTTTTCTTTTCGCTCATCTTTGCAAAGTTTTTATAAGTTATAGGCAGTTGATGTTATGATGTGGTTAGAGCCGTTATACCCCTGGTAGGTTAGGTAGATTACTTTCAACCCTCCGCCACCGGGTATTGTTATACCTGTACCACCTTCAGCACGGATATTGATAGGCTGGCCGCCAAGGGTGAATACCAGAGAAGCCCCCGCTGCAAAAGTCGCTTCTATCCTTGTACTTGCGCCTGGCGCTACATACCGCAAATCAAATTGTATATCATTCAATCCGGATGCGGTCCCACTGAAAAACAGGTTATAGTTACGGTCAAATTGCGCCGTGAATGTAGTAGGGAACGGTACACCGGTTTCTATTGTCCTGTTAGGTGGCGGTATTCTTAGCACATTGGCATAGTCCGCCACATAACCCGATACACCGCTGCCGCCTGCAACGGCCATTTTGAACTTGACAGTTGCGTCAAGGTGTACATTGCGGTTAACGCCATCGGTAAATGTTACCGGGTCTTGGTTTGCTGCCAGCGTTGGGTCTTCTTCGATATGCAGGACCGGCACCTGCCCTACTACATCAACGAAAGAGACAGGATCGACACGAAAGAAAGCCCCGTTACAATAAACCCAGCCTGCAGTCACGCTCCAGGTCCCGCTTAAAAGGTCTACATAAACCCCTTGTATTATGTAGGCTTTGGTGGGGTCTCCGTCCGTCAGGTAGTCGCCTATCGCTTTAAATACCTCGCGGTATGCTTCCTGAATGAATTGTAAGCTGCCGCTTTTAATGGGCATACGTGCGCTATCGGTTACCTGCCCTGTAAATAAATCTTTCATATTAGTACTCTTCTATTTTAAAGGTTAGCCCAACGGGCACATATTGTTTTGCGTATTCAGAAATGATCGTTTCGGGGTCTGTGAACAGGCTATATATAGCCGTAGGTACGTAGATGATGAAATTGAACTCGGGCAACTCATCAACACCTGCATTGGTGCCTTTGACATAACCGAAAGAATCGGTAAAGCCTACGGGGCTACTCATATTGTCGGTCGCTGCCACTAAAAAGGACAGGTCCGACTGTGCGATGTTCTCTATGTAGATATCCGACTCTAAAGGTGGTTGCCGGAATGTGCCGCCAAACCATTTGTTTAAAGCGTATTCCAGGATGAGCTTATGCCCGTTGTACTGTACACGCTCATCAACGCCTAAATAGTTGTCCTGTACTTTGATCCACCATACGCCAAGGTTGGCCAGTACTCCATTACCTGTATTGCTGTTCTGGAGGCTCTCATATACGGCCTTTGTTAGCGTTACCCTGTCCCCCTTTGCGTAAGTAGTAAGGGGATTATAAGCGGCGTAAGTAGTGCCTTGCAGGTAGTCTGTAAAGAACAGGTCTTTTAACCAGGTAAGCGGGCTTACTAAGGCTATCAGCCATTTTGCATGCCTTGTAGTACGCTTATCCGGTGGCAGCGTGTCGTATACCAGTTCTGTATAGTCTATATTGTACGGCATTACTGAGGTATAAAGTTTAGTTTATCCAAAAACGTTTGGCCTGATGTTGTCTCCCCTATGATATACCCTGATACGGTCTGCCATTGGGTCAGCTGCCATGTATTATTGTTGATCAGCAGCGTTTTATTGGCAAAGGCGACTGAATCTTCACGCGCCCCTACACTCTTCAGTACCACATCATTTACCCCTGTTACGCTTTTCATTACATCCAGCAGGTCCACCAGCTTTACAATACCATCGAAAGGTATAGCTGCCAGGTAAGAGTCGATAGCTGCTATAACCGTAGTGGCGATAGTGGAAGAGAACGACCCTTTATAGTAGATATCAGCTGCTATGTATAGTTTATCCGAGTCGGTGGAATTTACCAGGTAGTTAATACCGGCTATGCCTATGGTATTGATATAGTCTTGTGCTGCGTTCTTCTCATCGGTGGTGAGCGGCTCAGGCGTGTCACCTTTAGCAAGCTTGATATTTACGTTATTGTAAAAGCCCTTTGTAACCGAGCAACGGGTAATAATGCGCAGGCTCTCATCTACGGTGGTATATTGCGGCACCAGGTCCACCAATTGAACGTACTGCGGCGTGGTAGCGTCGTACTGGAACTCGAACATTCTTTGCTGTACCCATGCTGCCGTCGCCGGTGGCGCTGCCGCTACGGTGGCTTCAATATCCGCCCTTGCAATGTCTAATATCTGCTCAAATACACTTATCGCAGTGGCTACTATATAGGTCCATAGCCTCCATAATGCCCTTTTGGACGGGCTGTTTACACCTGAAAGGTCGCTATCTGCCTCTACATTGGCGATGATCTGATTCTGTATATCTGCTATTGTCCTAGCCATTGTCTATGCTTATTACTTTGTCTACGTTTATTACAATGCCGGTTGGCGGTTCTTTTACTATCCAGTCGGTGCTATCGGGGTCTAACGGGCTGGCCGAAGTATCGATAAAGGCACATTTAAAGTCTATGGTGTAGTGGTAGACATTGCCATGCTTGCTATCGGTGTTCTCTGTTACGTACTGTAAGCCGGTACAGTTAGAAGGACGGTAGCCAGCGTATGCTTTTACTGCCTTGTTCCGCAGGTCGAATACGGTTACGTTCTGCTCCATCCTGCCGTCGCCTGCATCCAGTTCGTAGTGTGCTATATGCAGCCTCCAGATGATATCGAATTGATTTACCCCTACACCCAATACCCCGCCCGCCTGTGGCAGCATTTCTATGAAGAGCTGTGGCGAATCAAATACATCGCTTTCCCCTTTCAGGTAGGTTTCTATCTGGTTATTCCAGATGGCTACATACTTGAAATCGGTAGCAACGGCCTCACCTCGCGCGCGCATGTCTTCTATCGCTACTCTTATTTGCCCCGCCATATGGTATCGATGGTTTTATTTATAAGCCCTAACTGCATCTTTTTTAGTTCATCGGTTTGGAACATAAAAGGGAATCGCCCTTCATTCAAAAACTTGGCATATCCACTATCTACTATCAGCCGGATACGCTCCCATGTGGCATCACGCATACTATTACTTACTTTTCTGCGTGTGTCGCCTGTGCCTACCATGATCGGCTTGGTTCTTCTGGATAGCCCTTTATTCTTTGGATACTTCCATGCGTTGGTGCCGGGTATTCTTCTTTGCACCTCCGGCCACTTCTCGCCGTCAAAGCCTTGTTTCTTCCAGCCGCCTAAAAAGTAGTTTTCCGCTTGCTTGGCCAGCCTTACAGGTAGTTCCATTTTGACCTGCTCCATGTTGGCTATTACCCGGTCAAAATGGAACTTATTCGCCATCGTCTTCAGGTATTGGTAATCCAAAATTCATTTCTGCAAAATCTCTGTCTTTTGGTGCTACGTCGAAATAAGGGTGCTCTTTGTCAAACACCACTTTATCCTTGCCGGGGTTCATCCGGAACGTAGGCTGCATTAACCCAGAAGCAGTATCTAACAACTCGTCTCGATCTTCTTTTGGCGTTAGCTCCGCATCTTCGTCATGTTGCTCCAGTACGCAGGCGCACTCAAAGTGATTCATAGGGGTAATGGTATCCCATGCAGGATCGTCTACCGGTGCTGTAAACCCATCCAATGGGCCGCATATCTTACAAGCATCGCCTATTGTAGAATATCTCAGATTAGGGAAGATGTCTTTATCCCGCTCTATTTGCTGCCACTTACTAGCCATTTGCGCCTGCCCTATTGCTGTATTGTACTCAGTCCTTAAGTAGTTTTCATTGTACTGGGTAAACACCTTGCTTGCCTCTTCTTTGAACTCTCTGAATGAGCGTACTTTATCGCCATCGGTGAGCATATCGGTCATTTCCCGTGTCTCCTGGTAGGTTTTTGCTGCTGAAAACATGTAAATGTTCTCTCTCAGCTCTGCCAGTAGTTCGTAGTCTGTACTATCCGGTACAAGATCGGCCAGCGTAGCGCCAAACCCTTCGTATAATCCCTTTTTTAAGTACTCAGCTATATCGAAATACAGGTTCGTTGGTAGCTCATAAGGGGTTATGGAGCCATCAAAGATGCCTTGCAGTAGTTTGGTTATATATTCCTCGCTGAATACGTACATTAACTGGCTTTATTGAACAGTTCAGAACTACACTCATTATACGCAAACGCTGTTCGCATCTTCGCTGTCTCATGGTGCCCTGCGTCCATATCATTGCCTTTATAGCTCACTCCTTCCAGCATACAGGCCACACCCGTACCGCCGCTACCTTCGCAGGCATCCAGTATGAAAAAGTCTTCGCTTGGCTGCTTTAATAGCCTTACCAGATAGCGCATGAGTTTTATAGGCTTTACTGTTGGGTGAGTGTTTTTCTTGCCTGCTGGCATACCGTAGTTTCTATCTGATGGGCAGGCTTTGGCTACGTAGAAGAATCGGGACGCACCGCCCTCGCTTGCTGGGTAGTCACAAGGGATTAATTTATACTTTCCTAACACTGTGTTTGGAATATCCTCTCCGTAATTCCTATTGTCTGTTGGCTTTTTGGCACCGCTTTTAAGAATGCCGCTTTGCTTGTCTAGTTCTTCCCCAGCCCATTCAGACAATAGCACATTTGACGGATACCTCCCAACACTGTCATCGTGCACTGATCGTTTTGCCTTGGAATACACGCTATCATTTTGCAGTTCTCCAATTCCTTTTACCCTGTTGGCTAATCCGCCTTTGTGATCGCCGTTCAATTCAATCCTACATTCATCAATGTTTAGCCCTCCCACCCCGTACTTTTCACAGTTCTGTATGATAGTGCCTTCGTAGGGCTTCATTGCTACTACTATAGGTTCATAGGCTGGCTTTAGTACCGTATTGTAACCACCCCATTTATCACGCAGTACATAGTTTTGCACCTTGTCAAATGCTTTAGAGATATTCAACCCTTTCGGGAAGCCGCTACCATATATCCACATGATACAGTCGCGTATTTCAAAGCCTACGTCTTCCAATCTGCACGTGAGGCGGTGGTAAGTCCGTGAAGATGAAAACCCAAATAAAAACGCCCCCGGCTTTAATACTCTGTAGTACTCAGTCAACCACTCTACGCTAGGCAGGTCATAATCCCACTTCTTACCCATGAACTTTAAGCCATACGGGAAGTCAGACAGCCCAGCTGGTGCGCTGTTAGTCGGTAGCGTTTTTAGAAAGTCTTCAGCTCTTTGGTTGTGGTGCTCGTGGGTAGCCATCAATGTTTATGTTTATACAAATCGTTTAGTTTATTCTGTACCCTGTTGCTGAATTGCTTGCTAGGCTTTGGTGCTTCTTCTTTCACTTCTTCGGTAGGTATGCCTGTTCTTTCCTCGAAATACTTGGCATCCATTTTAAGCCCGCTATCTTTCATCACCTTAGCCACATTGGCAGTAGCAAGGTTGCTTTCATCTTGCCTTTTGCGGAACGCTTCTTTCTCGTCATCATTCTTGTACATGAATGTGAAGCCCTCCGGTATTCTAAAGCCAAGATTGCGCATCTTAGGTATCAGTTGCCCGTTAATGAGGTTTTGGATAAAGCGTCCGTCTTTGGTTTGCTTGTCTCTCAGTGCCGCGAATACGGGGTTGTCTTCGCCTTGGCCACCTCCTAACTTACCGGGGATGCTATCGAGTGCGTCAGCATGACCTAGCCCTATTTTAGAGATCATATTCATGCACCGCTTATCCAGGTTGTCATATGACTGCCAGCCGGTGCCGGATAGCTTGCTTTCAATAAACTTTATCTCATCGGTAGGGTCTACTACTGCGTAGCCGCTTGATCCCATTTGCATCAGTGCCAGCTCCAGCTCTGCGCGTTCTTCCTCGCTTGTCTTGGTAGTCACACCTACCCTGTATGGCTGTGCGAACAACTCCACGAAATCAGCGTTCCAGTTAGTAGTATTGCGGAGTATTATTTCATACAAGGCGATGCTGTTAAACAGGCCAAAGCCGCAGTTACTTACACCCGTATCACTCGGTGTCTTTACCCATAGGTGCCAGTCTGCTGCTGGACCATCTATAAAGCTGGCTCCCGATGTAGCATACAGGAACTTTTCTACTACCTCTCTGTCGGGGCTTACATGCCACCTCTTTATAAGCGATGGGTTGACGAACTGGTCATTGACTATATCTCCCAATGATATAAGGGAATAGCCGTACCATAGGGCATCTAAGGCGTAAGAAACGGTATCATAGAACCATTCCTGATCGAACATGGCCTTTAGCTCTTCGCTCTCTGTCTTGCCGTCCTTGGTTACAAATTTGAAATCCCTTAGCAGGGTAAGGTCTTTACGACGCTCTTTTACGCTGAGTACATGCCCATTCAGGTTAGTATCGAGGTATAGCCGCTGCTGTTTTACCCTGTGGGGGAACCATGCCTGTTCTGCCTCGCGTATGCTATCTCTCCATGTACTTACGTCCTGGCGTATGCGGTCGAGCTGTAAAGGGGATATGGTATTAGCAAGGCTATGTTTGCCCTGCTTTTCTATCCCGTTCACCGCTTGATTGCGTATGCTGGCTTTGGTAATATTTATTCCAAATAGTTTCATTTAGTAGCCGTTTATCTGTTTTACATGGCCTCCAAACCGTATTCTAGCCCCTTGTTTGGGCTGCAATACCGGCAAATCGGCTGTTATTTCACCTTTTGCTGATCTTACCAGCCAATCCAAAGCGGTATCGTACCTGTTTTGCCTTAATTGCGGTATGTTCTGAGGTGCTATTCTTGAATGAACATGATAAAGCACCATATCTACGAGGTACATAAGCAACTGCTGATTGCGGTTGTCGCCCTGCGTCCATTTGGTAGCATCGCTTAGTGCTGTACCGGCAGCTATCGTGTATGCCCCTAAATCTGTCCAGTATTGCGCACCTATCAGCCCATTATCGGGGAATACGTTCACAGGCGGTATGCTTTGTACGCTGTTGTACTGTATAGCGCCTGCATGGCTGATGTAGGTGGTAGCCTGCTTGCACTCATAGGTACGATCATTCCACCATACCTTGTCACCCTTGGCGTAGTTGCCGTGTAGATTGAATACTGCGTAAGGGTATTGAGCATAATACAGAACATTGCTATCGTTGTATACGCGGTTACCAGCCTTATAGATTACCCCGTTGCTCCATGCAGCTGTATTGGTCAGTTCTTTGTCTATATCGTACTTCTGTACTAAATAGCTGCGCAGTTCTCCCTCGGCTGATAGTTCTACCTGGTTAAGCACGCTTACACCCCCTAATTGGGTGATCATGCTGGCCTGTATCTGCTTTAAATAGTCGTTCTGTATTAAGTAGCCCATCAATAACCGTTTTTACTTACGTTCTTACCGAAGTTTCGTTTTGTTGGGGCATCGCCTCTTTGATACTGCTCATACTCTGCTCTGAAAGCAAAGCATATCAGGTAATCAAACAAGTCTGTGAAGTGCCCGTATTTCTGTGACCTTACCTTGGTTATTGGGTCGGTCTCCATTTCTTTATTCTTTGTACCGTCTGCTGCTTCTTTAGTCAGTACGAAGTCATTAATAGTGTTCTGGCATCTTTCATCTATTGTAACGGTAATGCCTGCATATGGTGTGGCTGTGTCTTGCTTCTCCAGTATGGTATTAATGAAATTACCCCTCATCGCTACCGATGGGTTAGCAGATAGTACCCTAAGCTGTGGCTTGTAGTCTTTCAGGTACTCCATAATGAGCCTAAAGAAGTCGTGGCCTTTCTCCAGCTTCACATCTTCTTTCTTACTGGTAGCATCCCCATATATGAACATGCCCGACGCATGAGCCGGGTATTTACGCTTTATTTCGTTGCATACGTCCTTTATGGTGTTTCTCGGGTTGACCGCTGCCACTTCATCTATCATGTAGATGTCTTTGCCTTTCAACTGGAAGATGCCACATGGTAGGTATGGGTTTACGTTCTCATCCCAGCTTATGTGTAGTGCCAAGGCGGGATCGTAATCGCATTTGCCTACATGCTTATCGAGCTCAAAGCATTTATAGAACTCACCGCCTACTTTTAATTGTATATCCCAGTTACCGTTTACGAATACCTCGTATTGGTAGCGGGGGAGCATTTTAAGGGAATCCAGGTACTCCGCTGATAAGTGGGGGTTATCTGTTATTTTGGCCGGAACATAAGCAAAGCCATAGGGCAAAGCCTTTTCTTTCCAAGGCTTGTAGAACTTCTCCTTAACCCAACCATTAGTGGGGTTACAGGTAGCCAGTATCTTAACAGGACAGCCAGGCGAACCGTTCCAGCTACCCGACCTTTCGATTATTTTATTAAATGTGGCCTCTTGAATTTCGTTTATCTCATCTATACCGGCCCCGTTTATCTCCAAACCTCTAAAGCGGTTCAACTCCTTATCCGTATCATAGCTTTCTGCCATGAATATGATCTGTGAGCCGTTATTAAAGGTTACTGTCATCATTTGCTGATCGTAAGTGGTTACATATTGATGAAAACCATTGTTTAAAAACTCCTGAAACGTCACCAAGATGGTCCTACGCATGGTGGGCAATGATTCACGCACAATAAGCCATCTGCTGCGCGGGTATTCAAAGCAAAGCGACAAGAGCATTAGACATAACCAATAGGATTTTCCACCCCTTATCGCGCCACCGTACAGGGTTATTTTATGCCTGTCGGCTATCCGCCTCGCTTCCCTCTGTTTCGGTGTTGGGACTATTATCATCCTCGGTCCATTTGATTATTGTAGGCTCAGTTCTGATGTTGTTGTCTACTTCGGTCTTATCCTTCCATTTGCCCCCCTGCCTGTTCTTTAACCAGAATTGCTGCGCCCTAAAGTCAGCCGGTATCACCCTTTCAAGCTCTACCACTTCTACCCTCTGGTTGGACCCTTCGCCGTTAACAGTCTCTTTCAATACAAAAGCCTGTTGCTCTGTTACCACCCTATCCTGAGTGCTTTGGTAAAGGCTATGTGCCACCTCCATGTCAGCTACCTTCTTCCCGCGCGTAATGGACTGTAAAAACTCTTCATGCTCTTCTTTCCAATTATTAATAGTCTTCTCGCACACATCAAAGAAATCGGCCAACTCTTCATCCGTTGCACCCAATAAGCAAAGCTTGTACGCTTGTACGGCGTACTCTTCTTTATACTTAGTTGGTGCACCTCCTGCGTTACCTAAAGCATATGTATTACCCTCTGCTGCTGCCATTTATAGGCATAAAATTACATAAGTTCGATTAATCTAACAAATTTATTTGAGTCGTCTAAATTTATTAACATTTTAATAACTGGCAAGGGGTTTGCTATATTGCTGGCTTATGGAGAAACTTAAATCTTTAGAAGAGATACTGGAAGAATACCGGCTCTTTTGTGCGGATCATGCCGGTGATGAGGTGTTATTAGTTCAAAAGCATAGGGAGCTAGCAGTTGATAACCCTCATATACAGGATAGGTTTGCTCTTGAAGATGGGATGAGGTGCATTAAGGATGCCGCTATAAAATAAAAAAAGCCTCCACTAAGTGAGGCTTAGACGAATTGTATTTTGGTATTAAGAGGTGGTTTTAAAGAGTAGTTTCGGGTCCACACCCCCAGTGGAGCTACCAATCCCATACAGTGTAGTAAACTTGTGCGCATTTTCATCGTAGTACACACAATAAACACTGCCATCTGCTGTGACCCCTATCACTGTCATTCTCGGACTTCCTGAGTTCAGCGCCACAATTCTGCATAGCCCCGTTCCCAATCTATCCCATCAGAGAACAATACCGTTATTGACCTTGCACCAATTACATCTTCCAAGCGTTCCGGCAATCTTTCATTCACATCTATCCACTGTTTAGCTAGTAGGTTCCATATTTCAGGCGAGTTGTTGACAAGATCGTAATGGAAGTTACTAGCCCAGCTAACCATGTATTTTGCAGTTTCATCAAACACAGCGCGCATTAATTCATCTAATTCTGGCTGTGTCTTGTCGTTTATCTCTAATGGGTAGTGCGCCTCAATTATCTCACCGAGGCTAGTCAGGTCGTCATCATTGACTTCGGCATAATGCCTTTTATACAATTCCTGTATCTTCTGTTTTACTTCTTCTGGTATCATCCTTCTTTATTTTCAGTTTGTGAATAATGATTTTTGTAGTAGTCCTCTGCCCATTGCTTTTTCCAGTCGATAGTGTCGCCTACATCGCCGTTTCCTTGCCCTGCTAGGTGAGCCTCTTCTATTATCTCACGCTCTTTGGTGAGAAGGGATTCAGCGTATCTTAGACAGAATTCATACCCACTTGCCTCGCTGGCATAAAGCCGCTTCGAGTGGTTATCTCCGTCCTGCGCTGACAACATTGCAAGCTTTCTACACTCCTTGATCTTTCGCCGCATCACTTCCACCAATTCCTGTATTGCTGTCTTTTTCATAGTTTTATTTGTAGTTCGGTTTGAGTTAGAGAATAATATAGGTTTTGCAATTGGTGGACGTATTTCGCTCCTGTGTCGTGTTCTTCCAGCCATATAGTGCCGTTCACGAAACTCAGGCAGTAATCAGTTTCGGTGCTTATTGGCGTGTATATCCGTACACCTAAGTCGTGCATGTCTTCATTCTCAAACCCTGCTGCTTCTAGTATGGCATGGGTGAGGGGGATGCCCGATAGCTTAGATAACTCATAAGTCATCTTTATGTTTGGGTCTTGCACAATGGCATTATCATTGTCCAGTGCGACGACCTGTAAATATTCGTCTCGATCCTGTACCCAGTTTTTTAAACGCAATTCATTTGCTTGTATCATACTGTTTCTTTTTTATTACTTAGTAATACAAATGTTTTAGCTAGGTCTAGAGAGTGGGAGGATATGAGGGATTTTAGTGAGATTGTAGCCCTGCCAAGTACGCTATTGGCGTTAGGGTACTCTTTGAAGCCCTTCATAATATAGGGTTTGCTATAAATGTACCCTGCTATTGTTTCGTCCTTCTCCACCACCTTTTCAGCCAGTGTTTCATTTTGTAAGCAGTCGGATAGTAAGCCTATGATGGACATTTCGTGTTCAAACTCTTCAATGAAGTTCCATGAAGTATCGTCTTCGTATTTTACCTCGATAGCTCTTCCTTTATGAGCTATCCTATACTTAGCTGCATCTTCCGGCAGTTCCAGGCATATTACATTTGGTGTTAGTTGTATCATAGAATTACTTTTTAAGTGTGAGGATTGATTGTTGAATTATTCTGCCTATTTCTATTTCGGGCGATACTTTCTCCGCTGCATCATCGATAGCTTTGTTGCATTGCTGGATGCCGTGGGCTTTTATGAGGGCTGTAAGGAGTTCAATCTTATCTCCTTTTGGAGCAAACTTGTCGAATATCTTTTCTACCTCTTCTTTAATTCCAGTATCAGGTACTGGTTTAGAAAGAAAATCATACGCTTCTCTTCTTTTATCTAGCCATTCTGTAAGCGATTCAGGGGTTTCATGCTCTAGTATTTCATCAATCTCTTCGTCCATCTTTTCAAGTTTCTCCGTGGTTATTATTGTTCCCGATACTGGTTGAGAAAGAATGAAGTTTGCGCAGGCTTGCCATGCGTCTACCGACAATTCTTCATAGGTTGCTATCTCAAATGTGTTGAGCGTTATCCACCATTTTTCAGCAGCTTCTTTTATTTGTTGTTCTGTCATAGAAATTATGGTTGTTGGTTAACGAGAAGGATGCTAGTACTACTGTAGTATTTTATCTTTTGTAGCTTTTCATTTACGGCATCTACAAACGGCTGTAGCATGTCTTTGTCGATTGATTTAATGGCATCATAAACGTCATCTGTATCATCCCCTGATTCATTACATATGCTGCAATGCATTTGCTCGGCCAGTTGCTCTAATATGATTTCTGCACTATCGCAGGTAGGCGAATACGGTTTCGGCTCGACAAGCACTATACACTTGTCAGTGAATTCGCCCAACTCGTCAAGCGGATGAATTGGTTCAAAATTTCCATCTGCATGTACGTAATGCGTATAGCCTGCCTCTTTGGCTTGTTGCGGTGTCATTAATATTTGTTCTTTCATATACTATTACTTTTTACGGGTGAGTGAATAACCATTTTGTTTGCATATTTCTATGAATGTCGCAACAGGGTAAAGTCTTTTTGGGTCGGCAATGATCCTGCTGAACTCATTAAACGCCTGCTCCCATGTTATCTCTTCTTCTTTAGGTGCAATAAACTGTTCGTATTTTTTCTCTGTGGATGCACATTTGTCACCTGTAAACTCCCTTAGAGCATCTATTCTATTAGCAGGGTCTTTAGGTGCAATAGCGGGGATGGCGTAGGGTTCTGCTGGCTCTTCACAAAACATGTTATCTGGGTTACTGAATGACGGCACCCATCCACCTATTGGGACTATTTTCACCTTACTTTCATCTATAACCGTATTTACTAGCGGTAGCCAGTGGTTTCTGTCTGTTTCTAAGGTGGGGATGGTACGGGGTTGTGAGCAATCCCACGCGAAATAGTCAGATTCCCACCCCTCTTGAGTTTCATAGTCTTCTGGCTTTGGCTCTACACTTTCCAAATCTTGCACTATCTCAATCCTGCCGTTGTTGTCTATTACTTGGTATTTCATTTGATATTGTTTTGAAGATTCATTCTATAAATGGGGTGCGCAGACTTGATAACGGCAATCCCTAATTCAGTGAGCCAGTAAACATTGCTATCTAATAAACGGCTACCTTTATGTGCTAGCCCCTTACTTATTAAACACTCCATGTCGTCATCGTTTTCACACACGTAACGGTTCCTATAAGGCTCATCTTTGTAGTAGTCGTGCCCTATTGCATGTTCCATTTTGCCTTTTTGCTTGTCGGACAACTCATTTAAAAGTGGGTGCGGATTAGGATTTTCTAGCAAATCGAAGTCAGGCGCACGCTTTGCCCTTATACACAGGAAATCTTCTTTTTCTCCCTCACTTCTCTGGAAAAAATCCCTTTTGGCTTGGCTCACATCGCTGGCCCAGTATAGGTCGCCATCATGGTTATCAGCCCATGTGTAAGTGCATCTGAAAGCCTTCTTTAACACTGCTAATACTTTCCTTTCTTCTTGTGTCATTTTATTTAGTTGGTTGAGGTTAGTGGCTTGATACAGGGAACTATTTTTTTAACATAAGCGTCAGGGTATTTTTTATTGCCGCCTATTGGCATAGCAGATATGTTGCCGTACTGATTGGCTATTTCAGCTATCCCGCCTGACACCTTTTCGCAAATCCCCCACCTCAAATTGTCTTGGTAATTGCTTAGCCCCCAACTACCATAGCATAGGCACCCCTCTGTTACTGGCTCATTGGTCAGCTGATACGTTTTGCCTTGAATCTGTACCTTTTTCATAAAGTATTTTTTTAAGTGTGTGTTTACAATTCTTGAATCGTTATACCATGCACCGATAACATCAGCTTACGCTTCATTACGTAGGTGCTTAATTTGCGGGTGATTTCACTTTTTGCATCGCCTACATTCAGTTCCCCGTTTTCTAGCCAGGTAAAGTCTGCTACGTAGCTTATCGGGCGTTCCTTGCCTTGCTTGCCTACCAGCTCAAACTTTACCTGTGTCTGTAAATCTGTGATCTCGCCCGCCGCTTCTCTGAATCTTAGTACTGTGTACACCTCGTACTCGTGCTTACTGTCGAACTTTTTGCCGTCTGCCTCTACCTTTTCGTTGTTGTACTTGGCTTTTCGGGGCTTCTTTGAAGGGAGCGATGAAACGTCGCCCCCTTTTACCGGATCTCCTACATAGCACCAGTCTTTGATAAGGCCTGCTCTCTTCTGCTCTTCCAGGTATTTAGTAGTTAGTTTCATGCGGTCTTTTGTTCACCGATGCCAAGGTTAATAGCATTGAGTATTCGGGTAGTTCTCCCGTGTAACTCGTTCAGCTCCTTTTTTTGACGTTCGATGCCGCCTTGTAGAACAAAATTTACAGCGTCCCCTATTCTCGCGCCACTCCATGATTGAATCTGAACACCCGACTTTTCTTCAAATTCTGCTACTGCCCTTTTTAGATATTCATACTCGCTTGCGACATTTTTTCTGCTGCGCTCCAACTCTCTTTTAGCCTGCTCTGACCCCTCTATCTTGGCTGCCTCTATCCGGTCTTTGATGGCACTTTCGTGTATCATACCATCAGTAGACCTTCTTATTACGCTCACTGCAAACGTCCTGTTAACATCGGTGCTATCGTGCGGTATTCTGGGGGCTTTCTTCATTTCAAATGTTTTACCATCTTTGATATGTAACCACCCCCATGTCTCGGGTATTTCCTCAATCTTGGCGACGTTTTCATTGTCGGTAAGTAGATACCAATAGTCGCAGCAGTTGTAAATAGCTTCTGCTTTAGCTGGCTTTTTTAGTTCGCTAAGCCAGTCGCTTCGGTAGGACTTTCGCTCTATGCCAATAATTGACAGCCCACGGGACGGCCATAGACTAACAATAATGAAGTCGGCAGAACGGTTCTGGTATTGGACCTCTTTTAGAATCCTATATTCACCCTGCGGGTATCTTTGTTGTAGTGTTGAGATTATATCTTTCATCTTTTTACTTATTTATTTTAGTTATTCTTCTTTCAGAGTACCCTTCTTCTATGGCTTCTTTAGAGTGCTCTGTTATGTGATCGTGACAGGTAGGGCATACAGGTAGCCATGTTGTTACATCCAAGTAATCTTTGCCTATCCTGCCCTTTTTATGGTGTACCTGTGTTGCTGTACCGGTGCATCCTTTCTTTTGTACCATGCAGTAGCCGTTCTCTTTCAGGAATACTTTTCGCAGCTTTTTGTACTTAGAATCGTCTTTTTTCTTCTGTTCAGATACTTGGTTGATAGCTGGCTTTATCAGCTCCCGTAATTGTAGTACTACTGCTTTCGGGGCTTTCTGTGTTTCGGGGTGCTTAAAGTGATACTTGCATTTACCGGCTATTAACAGGTGTTCTCCAGTACCAGCAGGACACATAGGGCACAATCCGATATTATCTGCACTCATAAGGGTTATCTACATTGGTCAGGAATATTATTTGCCCTCTGAATGGCTTGTTGAACCAATCCGACAGGTCATCCGTTTTAAGCCCATCATTCTTTGCCAACACGTCCATATCAGTCCACTTTTTACCGTCAATAAACACATCTCGCATTTCGGTTAGCTCGAAGTCCAGAACTAAGGGGATAGTTATTTCTGGCGCTATTTCTACCTGCTTGCTATGATATGGCTGGCCGCTCCACACTCGTAGGCTGGCCTTATCCCCTGTCTTCCATCTGCCACCATTGCGTATGGTGTGGATCTTCTTTACGAAGTCGTAGCGCAGGTAGCGGTACATTTCGTTGTTTAGCTCTGTTTGATCCTGATATTTCGATAGAGCTATTATTTTATCATCTTCATTCTCACCAGGCTCTATTGCCTCCCATACCTTTTCTACGAAATAGGTGGGCCCACCTTTGTTTGGATGATATGCAGGGAATTTCCTGCTAAATGTTATTACTTTTGACATACTTGTTCTTTCTTTTGGGTTATTGAATCGGTACGTATTTATTCATCAAGGCATCATATACCCCACCGGCATTGTAAATAGCTGGCGGTCTTGAAACTGGTCCGGTTGATGCTTCTCCGCTATCCCATTTGTCTTTAACGTATTTCTTACCGATACGGATAATTGACACAGGGGACTTGCCTATTTTCTTTGACAGGTCGAAAACGTCCATCTTACCAAATTGGGCATGGAGTATTTTCATTTGCCATAGCTCCCATTGAGGAGGCACTGTTATTGCTTTGTTACCCATTTGTTCCGGTTTTAGCGTTATCAGATTGGTTTCTTTGTACGTCCCGCTGCATCTGCTTGATTTTCTCCTGCATGTATATCGGGTCGGCTTCGGTTGCCTCTCTTTTGCCCTTAGATGCCCAGCGCTCATCGTACCTTTCTTCGAGTGAATCTGAGATATACCTACCCTCGCGTATCCATAAACTTTCCTGAGCATAGTTCTTTAGCCATTCCATGAGGTTTACAGGCAGGAACGCCCTACCGGCGAACATCTTACCAGCCTCGCCCATTTTGGCCTTTAAAATGAAGTGTTTTAACTCTGCTATCTGCAACCAGTAGAATTCCGTAAACATCATTTCAGCGGTTTCGCGGATCTGCAACGGGCTCCACTCGATACCGTAGTACTCCAGCAGGGAGAGTACTACCATTTCCATTACCATTATTCCATTCTCCCTGCTGCCTGTACCTCGGTTTATTGTGCTTATTTCGGGCGTTGGCTTACTGAGTACCTCCATCTGGGTTTGAGAAGCCGTTACTTTGGTTTCCTGCCATACGGTTAAGTAGGTCTCTTTTGTAAGCGGCATTATACCCACCCTCTGTTCGTACGGCGTTGCCTGGACCTTGCCACTGTTGGCTTGTATTTGTTTGTTGTTGTCCATTGTACTTTTTCTTTAGTTCGTCCGGCAGGTAACATCCTTCCCACTGCCGTCCAATTGAATACTGAATGATGTAAATGCAATCCTCTTCGTTGCCTTGCCCGCTCTTTACCAGTGTTGCTATTGCTGCCTGTTCGGACTTGACGCTTTTATACTTGAACTTCCAAACCTCTTCCTTGTACTCTTTCCATAGCTGCCACATCTTGGCAAACTGTTCGCTAAATCCTTCCGGCATAACGACCTTTTCTTCTGGGGGGGGCGGCGCGGGAGAGGGGGGGCTTTCTGCTTGCGCTTGCGGCTTATCCCCTTTTTCTAAATTTTCGCCATTAAAAAAAAGCTCTTCAGCGGCTTCCCTTCCCTTACTATTACTACTTACTATTTCCTTTTCCTTATCAGGCGGGGAGTGCTCCCCTACTATTCCCCTACTATTCGGGGAGTGTTTTTTGAGACAATCGCCGTCTTGTTGCAGGTAGTAATCTTTCTCTATCAGTAGACGAATAATATCTTCCTCTTTCAGGTTTCTCCATTTGGAGGGTTTCTCTACCTTCTGATGCTTGCGAAAAGTGCGGATATAATAGAAGCTTTCGTTTCTGTGAACGATCGGGATTATTATATCTAGCTTTTGCAGCGTTTCAAGCCATTTAGAAAAAACCTCCAGTCTTAGATTAGCCTTGTATGGAAATATTTGATTCTTCAACCATAGATGATTTGCTTTTACAACTCCGTAGTCGTCAGAAAATGTAAGAAGGCCTATGCATGTCAGCATAATAGATTCAGGTTGTTGTGCCAGTTTCTCGTCACCCCAGAACTCGGGCTTTACTGTTCTGATCCTTGCCATCTTTCCGTAATTAATGTGTGTAAAAAATATATCCTGTGTTTTCGATAAGAAGGTGATAGGTTATAGGTGACCACACAATTATTATTTCGGAATTGGCACACTTGTTGCTTTGTTTTGTTTGTACATCTGATTTTGTATTTTTGGTATTAAGTAATTTGTTGGTCATTTAAGCCTGTTGGTATTCGCAGTATCAGCAGGCTTTACTTTTACACAAGTCGTTTTATCGTGTTTATACACGTCTTTACAGCCTCTAAGTTTTCGGTCACATATTTATCAAATGCCCCTTCTCCGCCGAATATTTCATCTAGGCGTACCGATATTTCCCCTGTAAATGACATCCAACAATCTTTTTTGCTTTCCTCAGGAGCATATAATGCTATTAAGTGAGCACTTCGGTCGTAGTGGTAAACCATAGTCGCGTAGGCGGTTAGCTTATCATCAGCCTCTACTTCGTACCGTGAGGACATCGCACCATATTCGTACTTCATAATTTGTTTGTATTTTTGAATTGGTTTTAAGAAAGTCTAGGAGGCTACTCGTGTTGGCGCATGAGTAGCCTTGTTTTTAATATTTAAGGCTGACTTTAGCGCGGCTTTTGTAATTGTAGACTTCTTCAATGACCGCCAGATATTGTTCTGTGCTCGCACATCCTGCCAGTTTCCTGCTTTGGTAAACCAGCTTGCTTTCAAAGACTTCAAAGTCGAACTTTTTGTTTTTTAGACATGCGACAATTGCCGATACGAAGCCGCGCCGCTTATAGCCATCATAATGCTTGCCTAAGGCGTTAATTTTCTGGAATGTGTCTACCGCTTTGTTTAGGTCGCCGATTTTGAACTGCCCTTCTCTAAAGACGCGGGAGTAGTTTTTATCGCCTATCTTCCCTGCCCCGAGTATCTCTAATGTCTGCTGATGTGTAAACCCGTAGCTTTGACGGAACTCTTTATAGGTTTGATAATCTTTGATGCCTTGACTTATATAGCACTCCATATAGTCGTCAACCGACCAGTTTTTGCTGTGGGTATTCAGTAGTTGTACCTGCTTGATACCGTAGCCAGGTACTACCATGTATTTTATCGGCATCCCTAACTGATGTAGGGCCGTAAACCTGTGCTGCCCGTCTATTATCTGGTAGTCTTCATTTACCAGTATAGGGTTAAAAAGGTCGTTGTCTTTTATGGAAGCTTTGAGCTTTTCAACGTGCTTTTTATCAATCTTCCGGTTCCCGCTGATAATTTGGAATAATGCGTAGTCCTTCGTGGACATTACACCGCCTTTGTTTGTTGGCTTTGTGGCTGTAGGCACCGTAGCGCCATTTGTCATTGTTGCAATCATAATTCTGTGGTGTTTTTTATAAGTGAATAATTGTTTCTACTCTCCTACTACTCCGTCATTGAAGTAGCCGAGGTGTACTGCTTTTTCTCTTGGGTTACCTAATCTGCTTACAATCATTATATCTAAACCATCTTTGTGTTTCCCGACTAGAGTTAAACTGTTCCAGTCTTTAGGCCCTGAAAGTGGCGTGTCCAAATAAGTCATGGAAACTAATAGGCTTACAAACTCTATTGGTTTTGTTCCGGTTGGCTTCCATTCTGGATCACCTAGTACTATTACTTTAGTCATAAGCTGTTTACTTGTTGTTTTTTATATTTTGGTCTAGAAATGGTTAGGCTGCTTTGCTCTTCAGGTGTCGGCGGTAGCGTAATAGCCTGAGATATGCACGCAGTAAGAAGATTCTATCCTTGCACCACCAATGGGCATCAGATATCCAGTACTTAGCAAATATCCATAGCGCTACAGGCCAGAATATCCCGACAATAAAGTAGAACAGACGGGTTAAGAATAGCGGGCTAAATATGGGGTACATATCTACGGCGGCAGGCACTATCTCCTTGTCAATAAAACGCTTCGCTAATAGCAGGACAATTACGCCTATTATGAAGTAAATCATGTGCTTTGTGTTTTATGAATGGTTAGGCTGCTTCCTTTTCAGATACGTTTACTTTTGCCGATTGCAATACTTCTGTTACCTCTTCCAGGTTCTTACAGTTTATACCCATGTCCAGCCATTCTGTAAGATCCTTGGCGTGTTCGCTGGTGATGTTTGCCATGATAATGTCTCGTGTCTCTGAATTGGGAGAAGCTGTTGCAAGCTGCTGGCGCATCCATTCTATATCGGATATCATGCGCTTTACCCTTTGCTTGAAATTCGGGGCCAGCCCAATTGTCATAAAAACCAGTTCTAAGTCAGAATTGATAATTCTGTTACAGTAGAATATCCGGCGTAGTGTCTTTACTAAATCTTGGTTGTGGTCTGTCATAAAAAGTGATTTATGCGGTTTTACGTAGATACTTGCTTCGTAGTTCTTCTATGTTGTAGCCAGGCTCCGCGTACACCGATGTTCTTGTATCAAGTTTTACCAGTACTTTGCCCTCGGTGCGCGGCTTGATCTTAATAACCTTTTCGCCCAGCATTGATTTGATAAACTTGGCGTCTTCCAGAATCTTGCGGGCTGGCTGCGGCTTTGGTTCTTTCGGTAAAACGCGTGAGAAAACCTTGGCTCTTGACGGGCGCTCTTTTCTTGGTTTAGGCTGTCTTGGTTTAGGATTGATCGTAGTACTCTTATAATAAGCCCAGCCGCGCTCTGTACGTATTTCCTGCAAAACGCACCCTCTTTTTTCGGTCTTCCGAATAGTGCCTATCGGATAAGGCGAGGGCTTTATAAACACTTCTCCTTTAGCGCGCCAGTGAGACAGGTATGTGGAAAGGGTACGATTTGTTATGTTTAAGTGGGCGCATATTTCCTGTCTTGACTTCTTGCTAAAATTCTCTTTTACATAAACCAATATTGCGTCCATCCATCCCGTATCTTTTCGCTTAAAGTCCCCTCGTGGTATGGCATACCCTGCTCTTCGCAATGCTGAAACGAAAGTGGTACACGTGTTATCCATAGAAATACCCATGTGCGCTGCTACTTCTTGTACAGGCACTTTGCCATAATGCTCCATAAGCCAAGGCACATACTGAATGTATTTTTTCGGCACCTCCTTTCTTTGGTAAACGGCTCGATCTCTTACATTCCTGACCTTTTTTAGTTTCATCACCTGACCGCGGCACCTGATGGCCTCATAGGTGCGCCCCATTCTTCTAGCGAGTTCTCTGTTAGGCACAGTGGCGAAGTTTGCAGTTAGATACGCTTCATCTTCCGCGGTCCATGCTTCGCCAGCCTTTTTGTTTGATGCAGTTGTATTCATACTTTTTACTTTAGTTGTTTATTCCTTTCTTGGTTAGGTAGCTTTATTTCAATACGCATGTATTCAGCGGCATATTGTGCCATTATCTCCATGTAGTCCCAGAACTCTTTCTTTGATAAATCGGCGGTGGAAGCGTCGTAGTTAAAGTCCTGTTTTAGCTGGGCATGCACCTCTTCCTTTTTACGGAGCTTTACCCCTGTTCTTTCATACCCTATTTGCATAGCAGGTATTACTACATCCCAGTAATAAGCGTTTTGCTGTAAGCTTCTTCTATCCTCGACTACCGCTACTGCCATTACTACTTCTTTACATGGGTTTTCTGCTGCCCATTTAGCAAGCCTTGCCTTTTCTTCAGGTGGCATTATGAGCCTGCCTGCTGCATCTGTTGTAGCTTTAAACTCTACTGGCATACACTTGTAGTTAATCGTACCCGTTTATTATTAGTTGGTTGAAAGGGCCGCTATTCCCCTCGCAGCCCGTAGTATTGCACCGCCCACTACTATTAAATTCGTGTCCGCAGTAGAAACAGCACTGCTTATCATCTTCGTAATAGTCAAAGTCGTCATCTTCAGGTGTGTCAATAACAGGGCGGGCAACCCTTCTGAATTTTACTTCGTAGGGATCGAAATAGAACATGCTGAATGTGTTGCAATCCACCTTACCTATTATTTCTTTCTTACCTGCTGTACCCAATCCATAAACCAAATCATTGTCTACTTCTACACCCAGCATCTTCTCACCGTGTATTTTTATCGGGCTATTACCTTTCTGGCTTTCTATTATCAGTATGCCGTCGATCTCCCTACTTTGCGTTGGTGTTACTTTCATATACTACCCTGCTACTTTTGGTATGGGAGAAAAATCACTTTTCTTTTCGGTAAAGGCATCTTTCAGCTTTGCGTCACCGTCAACCATAGCTGAATTGGCAATAAAGAGATTCCCTAACTGCTGTACAGTCTTGCAGGTCTTTAGCACCTTTTCAACCTCGGCTACCGTCTTATACTTTTGGGTGTACGGATCAACCTGTTGTTTTGCTGGCTGGCTGGCTGCATTACCGTCGTCGTCGTCATCGATGTTTAACCCGAGCATTGCACCTAATGCGTACCGGCGTGCATAGGTAATGGCCGATCCTACCGCCTGCGGGCTATTCTTTTCTGCGTGTACAGCGTAGGTAGCCATCAGGTATTCGCCGCTTTCTGCGTGCATCAGCATAGAGGTAAGCCCATCCGATCCGTCCGGCAATTGTGTAAAGCACAGCCCAGCCTCAGCCAGTGGCTTTTGAATATTTTCGAGGATATTCGATAGTGTGGCGTACTTAGATTTAAAGAACGGGTTGCTTTCGTCCTTTAGGATCTTACCCATGTTCCCCTGAAACTGTAACAGAGCTTTCGCCAGGTTCGCTATTGATTGAGATTTTTCCATTTGATTGTTTTAAGCTGTTTGGTATTCTTTTATCTCCTTCCATGTATAGTAGCATATCAATAGATTGCGTTCTTTCTTTAGAGAAGGATTGGCTTAGTTCTTCTTCTCTTTTACTATTAAAGGAATGTTTGCTCATGGGGCTAGGGTTGAATCAATTGCCAGTTGCAATTCAATTGCGGTCTTTCCATTGTCAGGATGATTAGGAGCGAAGTATAACGGCACATCATATCCGCCATCGATAAGTGCTTGGTACCCTTGCCAACTCAAATGCTGATTCATATCATTCAATATTTCGGTAGCGACTTCTATCAAATAATCTTTTGTCAGTGTTTCAAGGCACCCGCATTGTAGGCTTAACCTTATTTTGTCTTCATCCGTCATAGAGGACAATGGGCGCAAGAGCATTACTACATCTTCCATCTGCCAAATGGTTGCCTCTTCGTCGGCGTGTACCCCATCATGGTGCTGAATCTCTAATTGCTCATACCCAGAATACCCTGTTATGTATCCTTTCAACTCAGTATCACACAACACTTCACACCCTAAGTGCATAGCAAATACCTTCGCTACTTGTTCATTTGTTAGTGTATTCATATATTATATTTTTAGGGTTGAATCAATTCAGGATCGGAGTATATATTGCCTATGACTTCAAAGATGTCGCATTGGTCTACCTGGATTGGGCTATCGTAAAAACTACTTTCTCCGTTTTTGTATCTGTCTATGAATCGCATTCTGAATGCCAATTCATCGTTAAAAAGTATTACGTAATTAATAGGATAATTAGCACCAATAGCCCGTACATTACACACATCCCCCTCGTATATCTCCACACCGTTCTTGTCTTTTTGTCCAGTGTATTGCACACGTGGTAAGCCTTCTGTCCATCCACATTCAGACTCGATAAATACACCTTGGTAATGTGGCGCATCATACCCTTCATTAACTAAGTTGTTCATCAATTGGTAAGTCCATCCCCTTTTTGTGAATGACTCTAAGGCTATTGGGTGCCCTGACTTGCCATGAAGCACCCTAAACTTTATTTCTCTTTGTTGCATATCTTATTCTATTTCTAAGTTGTTAATGTTTTGAAGGGGGATTAGTCGTATATGTCATCGTTCATTGCGCGGTCGTAGTGGCTGGCTTGGTACTTGTTAGGAACTCTGTAAGAGTTGGAATTGAGCTTTGTCAGTAGTTCCAACATTTCAGTATCCTCAATATCATAACCCGCATGACACTCATATACTTCCATCCTCAGGTTATATACTTTGGTGTACCAGTCATTAAATGATCCGGTGAAATCTTTCAGGCTATCTATACGCCTTTCAAGTTCTTTGTATGTGCTATTCATAAAGTGTGGTTATTAGGAGGTTTATTATTCTACTATTGGGTCTTCCACATAAAGGAAGTATTGGGTGTGCCATTCAACTTGTGATACCATAGGCTTCATCTGGTAAGTAGAAATGAAAGGAGCGTTCCTATCTTTAATTCCCCATATAGTTTCTAAACACGGATGGCCTACCCCTACTGGGTTATCTCCGTTGGCATCCGAAAAAGCTTCGTACACATATAGCCTATCTCTAAACTTGGCGTATAGCTGGCTGTATATCTCGCCTGTAATTTCTAATTGCATAACTGTTTGTTTTTAGTGTGGTTTTTGATTATTGAATTTCTTTTCCTGTTATCTGGAGGTATTGGGATCGGATGAGATTTAAGAAAGCTGATACCGTTTAACACTAGCCTTTACAGGTGTAGAGATCAAATACCTTTTTAAGATGATGGCTCTGTCAAGCCTGGCTATTGCTGCTTCGTATTCTGCGCCCTCGCCCTTGTACCTTTTTATGAGATCGATACAGTTATCTATCTGGAAGTCATTTCTGCTTTCTGCTATGCCTTTTAATAGCATGGATTCAAACTCTTTTACAGATAGCTCTACTGGCTCTTTATCTTGTTCAAACCATAGAGAGATAGACTCAAATAAGTAGCTGATGATTCTTGTAAGGAGATTTTTCATTGTGTGAGCTGTTTTATTTTAGTTAAGAGAAAGATTGATTATGCTACCTGGTTGTATTTTTGGGGTGACAAGTATTCTATAATCTGCTTACCCAGATGCTGAGTATATTGGGGCGGGATACACTGCGCTAGTTCATATTGCCCTAGCCAGGTTAACCCGGTTGTTTCCTGCGCCATTGCTACGCCAGAGAAATGCCCCACCATCTGAATGTATTCTCCTTGTTTAGGCTTTCTGCCCATCTTTGCCTGCTTGTGGGTATGCACGGGATGTGGCGGTGCGCTAATCTCAAGATTGCTTTCAAAAAGTCTATGGCGGTACATTTTCAAGCCTTCAAACATCCCCCCACATAAAAGAATAGGATTAATTAACGGGGCCCCTTCAACATTCTCTATTATGTAAGGCTTGCCTGTGTCAATCAATGCCTTTCGTGTTGCCTCTACTAAGTCTGGGTAATCTTTGCCGTCCTTGCGCCATTGTTGAGCTGACTTGCTAAATCTTTGGCACGGCGGGGATGCGTGGATAACATCGAAATCATTATAGTTGGCAGTTAAATATTCTATGGCATCACCCTGTATGAATTTGCCCGCCCTGTATTTTGGCTGTGCTTCGATATCTACCCCTGTCACTTCAAAGCCTGCAAAGTGATACCCCCAGCCTGCGCCACCACCACAGCAATACAAATCCAACAGCTTTAACTTTGACATCTTTAATTTTTATTTTAGTTAAGAGAATAGAATACTGCTATACTGCACCATTACCTATTGATGCGTAGCCGGGGATGATGCGCTTGTTGTAGTCCTCACAGATAACCTTTACACTCCCAAATACATCGGGCAATGGTGCTACTTCCCTCGATTCCCTTTTGCCTGGCTCATACACATCAAATAGCTTATATGCATGAGCGTAAATAGATTTCCAGATGTATTCTAACTGGTACGGATCAAGCGACTTTACAAGGCAGGTAACATCGATGCCATTCATTACCATTGATATCGAACCTTGTCTTACGTCTACTTCTTCGCCGTCAAACTCTGCAAAGCCTGCTATGTGTAGGTTTACTATTGGGTCACTACCAGGTATCGGCGTACTAAAGTGAAATGCTTTTTGTGTTTCCATAAGAAGAGAGATTAAAGCTGAACGCCTGTTATTTGAAAGAAAATGTCCTTGTCGAAATTTGGTAGCGATGTAAACGCGGAACGCGAATCCTCTTGCCAGTTATGCCATGCATTAGTAAAGGCTTCTTTGAAGGGGATATCCTTTAAATAACCTTCGGCAGTCTTATAGGAAGGGTACTTTAGCTTTTCCTCATCAGTCATTACGCTTTCATTCACCCACATTTTAGTATCTACATAATCGCACATTAGGCGATAGGCTCTGCTATTCTCGAAATCGTCTATTGTCCAATCCGAAGGCTTGTTGAATAGCTTTATTTTTTCTTCGCCCGTACAGAACACTCCGGTGTTCCTGTTTCCGGTGTTACTGTATCCGGTGTTCCAGTTTCCGGTGTTCCAGTTTCCGGTGTTCCTGTCTCCGGTGTTCCTGTCTCCGGTGTTCCTGTCTCCGGTGTTCCAGTTTCCGGTGTTCCAGTTTCCGGTGTTCCAGTTTCCGGTGTTCCTGTCTCCGGTGTTCCTGTATCCGGTGTTCCTGTATCCGGTGTTCCTGTATCCGGTGTTACTGTCTCCGGTGTTCCTGTCTCCGGTGTTACTGTCTCCGGTGTTCCTGTCTCCGGTGTTCCCTAAGCCTGTGTTGTCTTTGCCAGTATTTACGATTGTCAACAACTCGCTCCAATCTATTTCACGTACAATAAGCAATTCAGAACAGGCGCTTTTGTCGTCACCATGTTCGATCGTGCCAGATGCCTCTACTTCAAAAACTTTGTTGCTACTATTAAATGAGTAGTAGTTGAAGCAGTCCGCAGCTATTCGGCAAAAATGAAAGCCTGAACCGCAAACCTTGACGGTCCCTTCGTGGGTATATATTTTGCCAACTTCGTATTGATACCCGCGGCATTTACCTTCCGGATTAGCTACCTTGTAACCTTTTACTTTTGCAATTGATTGTGTGCTCATAAAGAGTGCGTTTTTAAGAAGAGAGATTATTTATTATTAATAGAATGGAATTACTGTGCTGTTACTACTGTTGACTTACTGAAAGAAGAACCGGCACCCTTCATGTCATACTCCCTTCTCCTGGCTCTCTTGGCTGGCTTTACTGCTACTACCGGAGTACAATAAGGGTCGTAGCTCATTTCCCTTAGTGTACCTGCTACTGCTGCTCCACCACTTAATACTATCAATACTGCAGCTATCAGGTTGTCATATCTGCTATTGGCTAGTCTCTTTATAGGAGAGCCTTTAGATGCCCATTTGAAGCAAGCCTTTATACCGTCTATCGTAAGCATTACTACACTAAGCGCCACGCCCACACCGCCACCTATTAGCCCAACCATTAAGACCGGTGATATGTTTAGTAGATCTTCCATGGCTATTTTCCTTTTCTTTTGATGAATAGTAGCAGTCTTGGTATGTCCTTGCGTTGTATAGCGTGGCGGCCGTTCTCTACCGGCTTAACATTAAGGTTGTGCATAGACTTCGAGTAGTTCATAAGCGTGCGCACGCACACCATACCGTACTGCTCTTCCTCTATCTCGTAGAACGTTACCCATTGCTCGGGGTCTGGCTGTATTATCCCTGCTTCTTCCCTGCCTTTCAGATAGCCCTCTTTCTTTGCATCGGCTATCAATTGGAATAGTGCCGGAGATTCTAAGGTGATTATTTGAACACTCATAGTATTAGATTTTGCCTTTCAGGAATAAGAAGCCAGCAATTGCGAGCGTGCCGGTAATCGCAGCCAGGTAAAGCCAGTGGAGCCATACTTGCGCTTCGGCGCTGGGGATGAAGTCGAAAAAGTTCATGGGTTAGGCTTGTGCGGGTTGCTTGATCGACAAATAATTTCTCATGGCCGCGATGGTTTCACGAGCGCCTTTACCCCCTTTTGCATACACCCCTTCTACTGCTGCTCTGGACTTGAATCCGAGGAACGTTGCGAAAGCCTCATTGTTTGGGAAATCGTTTTTGGCTTCCTTTTTGATAACTTCGGACGACTCTGCAATGTGACCAGTTTCTCTCGGTGCGTTTGCAGTGTCGCTAGTATATGGATGCGATGAGCTCAAAGTGGGACCATAAAAGGATTGCGTTCAATCAGGATATCATTCGCTTTTTGGCTGCCAATAAAACGCCGGTTAATACTGGCAACGAGACTCTGGATTTGTGAGTGCTGGGTAGCCCGTTCAGGCGAGCCTAGTGGTAGCTT
>SEFT01000052.1 GCA_004144175.1 Sphingobacteriales bacterium | reverse complement strand
ATCACCGCCAGCAGCAATAAAAACTGGATGCCGAATTTTACAATATTGCTCATTACTGTGCTGAGGGGTATGACCAGCCTTGGAAAATATACTTTTCCAAAAATGCCCGCATTCGCCACAAAGGTGGAAGAAGTGGCGGTGAGACAGGCACTGAAATAATTCCAGATAGCGATTCCACTCATGTAAAATGGAATGGCATCAATGCCATCGGTAGGAATATTGGCTATGCGCCCGAATATAAACAGGAACATCAGCGTCGTAAAAATTGGCTGTATAAAATGCCAGAGCGGACCAAGAATCGTTTGCTTGTATTGTGCGGTAAAATCACGTTTTACAAATAACCACAACAGGTCGCGGTAGCGCCAAACTTCCTTTAAATTAAGATCCAGCAGTTTCCCCCTGGGCTCGATGACCTGGTCCCAGTGCTCTGCTTCCATATCTTTTGACAACTCACTCATTTGTTTTTATTACACGAATTTTTATCGCGGATTACGCGAATCAAGCGACTTACACGAATTAAGCGAATTACACTAATTACACGAATTTATACTTCAGTGATAAGGACGGGGATACTGACCTGCTGGTTCATTAGCAGTCCGATTCGTTCCTTATAACTGCTGTAACTGAAGCTGTCGATCAACAAACGTTGATCGGATTTGTTGCCGGCTTTATCGGCCAACACTTTCATAATCGCCGCCTGTATTTGGCCGACATCTCCTGGGGTTACCGCAGTCCCGAGTTCGCCGTTCTTTAAAGCGTCCATCGTCCCATCTGCATTGCCTCCTATGACCGGCACACCATAAAACATCGCCTCGATAAACACGATCCCAAACCCTTCTTTGCTGCTCGGCATGATATAACAGTCACTCATTTTAAAATGCGCTGCCACTTCATCCTCCGGTATAAAGCCTGCTAATACCACCTGTTCCGCTAAGCCGGCTTCGCTGATTTTCTGCTGCATTAACTGCATCTCCACAGCATCAGCCTTACCAGCGATGATATATTTGATGGATGGATCTTTTAAATCGGCGAGGGCAGTCACCACATCATCATAGCCCTTGTATTTTTCTTTGGCCGATAGCCGGGTCAACGTAAATAGAATTTTCTGTCCCGGCCGTATTCCATAGCGGATGTACAGCTCATCGGGCACGGTAATATTTTTTGCTGCTGGTAAAAAAGGATCAAGGGAATTGTTAAGCACGGCGATCTTGTCGGAAGGCACTCCATGATGATCCATCACCCGCTGCCGGGTATAATTGCTCACGGCCCAGATATTGTCGACGGCTCCCAGCATCAAAGATTTTGTTTTGGAGATCCGTCCCCATATCTCGATGCCATGCGCCATCAGGATCACCCTGGTTTTTGGCGATATTTTCTTGATCATCCAGCCCACCATCAACAGGTTGATATGGCTCAGTAATACGGTCTTACTCTGAATTCCCTGCTGCACGGCTTCCCTTACAAAAGAAGCCTTCCGAGCCCCATAACAACTGTAAACTTCAGAAGGAAAATAGGGATTGCCCTCCACCGAGCCCTCCTTATCATGCATGCTCCAGATCATCAGCCGGCGATCTGTCTGCACGCTTGTTTCATACAATGCCTTACCTGCAATGCGACATACTTTCTCAATACCGCCCGTAGCAGAGAATATGTTGAGCGTGAGGAAGAGGGTGTCAGTGTGCACGATGATGGAAGATTATTTGAAACGGCATTGGTGCGCTGAAATTAGGAATTGGGAATCAGGCCGCTGCCCCTGCGATCTTCGATTCGGTTTTTGATTTGACGAGCATCAGCGAGAGCAACTGGCTCCAGTGCAACCCTCCTTTTAAGAATTGATCAAAATTCTTTCCTCCTTTTTTGTCCCCTGCACACAGTTGCTCTTTTACAAACTCGCTGCCTGCAAACCATTCCCTGAATGGAAAGGCAAAGCCCATCTTCGGGCGGTTCCAGATCGGTTCCGGCAGTTCCTTTTTAAAGGCGTCTATCAATAAGCCTTTACCAATTGTTCCCGAATATTTAGTGTCAGCAGCAATGCTGTGGCAGTAACTGCGAAAGCGATGATCCAGAAAAGGCACCCTTATTTCGATGCCATGCGCCATACTCATCACATCCGCATCCCGCAACAATTGGTTCTGCATGTACATATTGGTTTCCATCCAGCTGGCCTGGTTGCCCTTTGCCAGTTCATCCACAGCGGGCAACATCGGCTGCGCTGCCAGCACCTGCCATACTTCCCGCTCGCTCGCATCGAGCTGACGAGCGATATCATTGGGCGAAAATTGTCCTCTTAAAAAAAGGTACAACCCGGTAATGCCTTCGAGTTTCAAATAACTAAGCCGACTGAGTTTTCTGCCCCCGCCCCTGCTTGCCATTTGCAAAGCTGCATCCGGTGCTTTCTGCAACAGGCTGGCGGGCAGCAGGCGATTAAAGGATGGATAACCCCCTAATAGTTCATCAGCACCTATGCCACTCAACACCGCCTTCAATCCCTGCTCTTTCGCATACTTGCTGATAAACCAGGTATTTATCCCATCGCAACTGGGCTGATCCATTTGCTGCAAAATTTGAGGTAAGGCATCGAGAAAGGCATCTTCTTTCAACAGGTACTGGTGCCGCTGGCAATTCACCTGGTCCAGCAATATATCCTGGTATCTTTTTTCTGAATATTCAGATTCATTAAAGTAAAGTGACAGGCTATTCAATCCCTGCTTTTTCAATTCCGCGGCCAGTAAAAACAAGATGCCCGAATCTATCCCACCGCTGAGGAACACCCCTATCGGCGCATCTGCAACCAGGTGGTCGCTCACGGATTTCCGGAGCAGATCAGCGATTGTTGAACTGGCCACTGCTTTGTCTGCTACCCTTTCGCTAAAGCTATAAAAGGCAAAGCTCTGCAGGT
>SEFT01000051.1 GCA_004144175.1 Sphingobacteriales bacterium | reverse complement strand
CGGCCTGCTCATCAAACAAACCATCAACGTGGTCGATGCCAATAGTAAAAGTCCCGGCAATGGAAGTCTTGTAGCCCAACGGCACCTCATCTTGGTTATCAAAAGGCAAAGCACGTCCTTGGATGGAAAGTGTCTTATCGTCGAGAACCGAATAGAGTGAAACCGAATTCGTACTGAACGTTTCGCCGTCATAGCCCCAATCCAAATCGTTGGTGGCGTTTTCTATATAGCCTACCATCATTTGCTTAAAGTCATTTTGTGTTCCGGTAAGGTTGAGCCAGATTCTATGTTTTCCTATGGTCGTTGGAGTGTCATAGGATGAACTTTGAACAGCAGGCCTGAAAAACTGATTGTTCTGTCCGGCAATACGCATCGAATTATTATAAAAGGCAGTGCCTCCGGTAGCACTTCCTTTGATAAAGAAAGATTGCCCACTTGCGATGTAACCTGTCGGAACATTCCCGCCATTTGGAGCCTCGGTACCGATTCCTGTACCAACACCACCCGAAAGATTATAGACGGCATAATCGCCAGCGTCATAATTATAGACACTGCCCGAACCCCCATTAGTGATTCCGGTGGTATGGGTCCAGATGTAAACCGTTCCATCTACAATAGTGTTGTTTTCATATAGAAAGGCATCTACATAAAGCGCCGAAGGATATGGGTTTCCAATTAAATTCCATTGATTCACCCCACCTGCAATTGGAGTATCTACACTGCCGTTGTTGGGTTCTCCAATAAAAGCAGCAGTAAAGGCATTGTAGGAGGCAGGATCCAAAGGATCGTCACCATAGCTTTGTGGAGCCCTCACGATATAGCCTTTTCCAGGGACCATTACTTCATTCCCATAAAGGATGGTTGACCAGGCCTGTTCATCGGTATCCCAAGCGTGGAATTTGTCAAACAAAGTAGTGGGGGATAATCCTAAAATACTTGGATGGGCAACATCTCTACCCAGGAAAAATCCTGAATCTTCTGTTACAGGCGACGACCAATACACATAGTCATAGCGGTAAATAGGAGGGGTGATGCGTTCTGAGGTAAGTGTACCATTGTTGAGTGCACTGTCTTCTATTTGAACCAAGCTTGCATTGTTTTTTAAGTTAAAAGATCCTCCAGCGATGTTGATCTCATGGTTAAGGATCAAATTGTGGCCTTCAGAAATCAGCACATCGCCACTGACTACTTCAGCTGAACAGCCCTGCAATGTACCTGCATCGGTATTTAAATTATCAGAAGTATAATCACCATTGAAGATGATCTTAGTGTCTTCATTAGGCAATCCGTTGCTCCATGCTACTCCATTCCAAGTGGTGATCGAAGGGCAATAACTCCCTTGGTATTCATAGGCTCCCATATCTGCCGAAAGGCCAATAATTCTTTCGTTGATATCCAAATCGGTAGTGATGCCTGTTGGAATCAACGCACTATTGGCGGCATCAATTACAGGGCTGTTGGCCTGCAAACGATAATTACCCGACATAGTAGGAGCTGCTGCTGCTAGCGTTGGAGCTACAAATTGCGGGTTCGTCGTTAAACCATCCAAATTGCCGTTGGCGGTATTGGAAAAACCTTGAACCAGACTGTGAGATATGGTGGGTGCGGTCCCGTTAGTGTGTATTCCTGGGTTTAGTGGCGCAGTATTACCATAAATAATACAATTTCGGATGATAGGGTTGCCGTAGGCTAATCTAAACCCACCTCCATGAGTCGTAGCAAGATTACCGCTAATGGTGGTATTGGTAAGCACAGTGTTTCCCAAGTAATTATAGAAACCAGCTCCAAAGTAGGCTTTATTGCCAGTAAGTACCACATTTGTAAGTGTTGGACTTCCTATTTCATTATAAAAGCCTGCTCCACGTTCGGCATAATTTCCACTGATGATGACGTTCGCAATAGTAGGACTACTGTTATTATTGAACCAGCCACCACCGTCAAGATTATTAACTAATAAATTGCTACTGCTATTTGCATTGCTTTTTGTAATCGAAAAACCGTCAAATAGAAACGTTTGGTTAACGGCTGGACCGTTGGTGATTACTACATGATAGGCATTGTCAGTATCAACCGCTGGATCACCAATATTACCACTTAAGATGGTTGGATGAAGCCTGCTGTTTCTGGTACCGCCACCATTAGGATAACCGCCCAATACCTTCAAGCCGCCTCTTCTAAAAAGGAAACATTTATTTCTGCCTGTTGCAGTAGTAAGATAAGGGCCATACTCCGGATAATACGTTCCTTCTGCAACATTGATTTGTGTAACAGCCACGCATTTATGCGCCGTCAAAACCGCCTCCGCAAAAGTTGTATAAGCATTGGCCCAAGAAGTCCCGTCGTTGTTGCCGGTAGCCATGCCATCCACATAGAGTGTCGTAAACACCGTATCTTCATTTTCGTAGGCCCCCAAATCTACAACGCCTCCGTTGTACATCCTGGGATCGCCATCCAGGTCGGTCGTAATCGCAGACAAATCCGGTGTCTGCCCCACGGCAAAAGCCGTATTGGTACCTGCATTGATCATCGGGCTGCACGAAAGCAACCTGAAATTATTGGCAGGAACATTCACAAAAAGCGGGTCGAGAGCGCCATCAATATTCCCTTGCGCATCGGCTGTGGTAAGCTGCTGCACAAAACTATGATGATAAGTGATGGTGGCACCGCCAAGATTACTCAGGTTGACATTCTCCGGATCGTTAGCCGTTTTGGTATTGCCCGAAACAATGCTGTTGGTCATTACCACTTGCGATTCAAGGCCCAGGTTTCGAACACCGCCCACCCTTCCCGAGTGATTGTGGGCAATGGTACTGTTGATGATTTTAACAGGAGCATAAAAATTATAGATACCGCCTCCCGAATATTGGGAGCTGTTTCGCGTCACAACCGTATTCACTAGGACAGCAGAGGAATTGCCGTTATAGATGCCCCCACCCCTGTCATGCGCATAATTATCAAA
>SEFT01000033.1 GCA_004144175.1 Sphingobacteriales bacterium | reverse complement strand
ATTAGATATGCTAAGAGTAGCGGTAGTAGCTCCTGTATAAGGGGCAGCATTGCTAACGTTTGCAAATCCTGATCCTGTGTTTACCTGCCATTGGTAAGATAGGGCTGTACCTGTTGCTGCTACCGTGTAGGTCGTATTACCACCAGCGCACAGGGTGCGGACTGTTGGGTCGGCAGTAATAGCAGCAGGTGTGTGTATCGTCAGCGTAGCTGCATTAGACGTTAGCGTAGCGCAGTTATTTGTTATGTTGCAACGGTACAAATAACCGTTCATGCCGGTAGTTGCATTTGTAATATTCATAGTAGCTGTAGTAGCACCGGAATATGTTGCATTGTCCGTCACATTATTAAAACCAGATCCGGTATTTACTTGCCATTGGTAGGTAAGGTTGCTGCCAGACGTAGCAATTGCGAACGAAGTATTGTCATTGTTACAAACTGCTGAGTTGGATGGGTTCGTATTAATCGCAGCGTTGGTGTGGATTGTGATGCCTGCTGCTGTAGAGTTTAATGAGGTACACAGGTTAGAAACTACACAACGGTATTGATAACCCGTAATGGAAGCCGGCGCATTAGATATGCTAAGAGTAGCGGTAGTAGCTCCTGTATAAGGGGCCGTGTTGCTGACATTTACAAATCCACCACCATTATCTACCTGCCATTGGTAAGCTATCGCCGTTCCTGTAGCAGTTACAGAATATGTAGTATTGTTGCCTTCACAGATCGATTGAACTGTTGGGTTCGATGTAATAGCCGCTGGTGTATAGATTGTAAGTGTAGCAGCATTTGAGTTTATCGTTCCGCAATTATTTGTGGTTACACAACGGTAGATGTAGCCATTCATCGTGTTAGCAGCACCCGTAATACTTAATGTAGGAGTAGCGGTTCCGCTATACACACCAGCATCAGCCAAGTTGCTGAATCCACCACCGTTGTCTACCTGCCACTGATAACCAATGCCGCTTCCGGTTGCTACCACTGAGAATGACGTATTATTGCCGTCGCACACTGCCGCATTAGCTGGTTGTGTAGTAATAGCGCTATTAATATGAACCGTAATGCCAGCTGCCGAAGAGTTTAATGATGTACATAGGTTGGATACCACGCAGCGGTATGAATAACCTGTAATAGAGGCCGGTGCATTTGATATATTAAGAGTAGCCGAAGTAGTGCCGGAGTATGGTGCTCCATTGCTTAGATTGGCAAATCCACTACCATCATCTACCTGCCATTGATAAGATACGCCCGTACCTGATGCGGAAACTGAATATGTGGTATTACTGCCTTCGCATATCGATTGTGCAGTAGGGTCTGAAGCAATGGCAGCCGGTGTGTGGATAGACACGGCAGCCGAATTTGAGTTTACCGTGCTGCATGTATTGCTGATCACGCAACGGTAAATATAACCATCAATCGCTGTGGTAGCAGCAGTAATGTCAAGTGTAGCTGTGGTTGTTCCTGAATACGGAGGTGTATTACTAATGCTCGTAAATCCTGATCCAGTGTTCACTTGCCACTGGTAAGAAAGGTTGCTACCCGTAGTTGCAACAGTCAGCGTTCCGTTGTCATTATCGCAAATTGAAGTATTAATCGGCTGTGTTGTGAATGCCGGGGCGATATGAACACCGATAGAAGCGGCTGCAGATGTAAGCGTCGTACAGAAATTGCTCACTTCGCAGCGGTATTGATATCCCGATACGTTTGATGGTACATTCGTGAGTGCTAGCGTGGTAGTAGTCGCACCGCTATAAATGCCTCCATCAGAGATATTTACAAATCCGTTGCCGTCGTCTACCTGCCAATGATAAGATGCTGTAGAGCCGGTAGCCGTTACAGAGAACGAAGTATTAGCCCCCTCACATAAAGCTGGCTGTGATGTGGGACCGGCTATGATAGCAGCTGGTGTTATAGCTGTCATCGTAGCTACACTTGTTACAACCGGGCAAAGCGCTCCATCCAGTATACAACGATATTGATAGCTGTTCATTGTCGAGGTTACATTCGCAATGTTCAATGTTGCGCTCGTTTGGCCACTGTAGGTAGCACCTGCCACAACATCAACAAATCCGCCTGGGCCAATGTCTACTTGCCACTGATAAGTACTGGTTCCGGTAGCGTTTACTGAAACCGATGCTGCAGAGCCGATACATGCGTTGAAGTTTGCAGGTTGCGTCACAACTGCTGGCAGTGCGTTTATCGTAAGCGATGCAGGGTCAGAAGTATCTGCGGTACAAACATTATATACAAAACAGCGGTATTGATTTCCAGACAGTGTAAGGGCCGGGTTGGTTACGGTCATTGTAGCAGTTGTGGTGCCTGAATAAGGAGCGCTGTTAGATAGTGTTGTCCAGCTGCCGGCCGGTGTTTTTACCTGCCATCTGTAAGTAAGACTTGCACCTGTAGCTGTAATAGCAAAGGTTGTGTTCGTTCCCTGGCAAATAGCCCTGTTAACCGGCTGTACTGTTACATCAGGTGCGGTAGTTACCGTAAGCGTAGCTGCATTTGTGTTTGCAGAACAGGTACCATTGCCAAGTACACAACGATACTTATAGCCCGTCATGCTTGCAGCAATTGGCGAAAGGTTAAGCGTATTTGTAGTAACGCCGCTGTAGATACCTGTATTGGAAAGATTAGCAAAAATACCCGTACCTGGATCTTGTTGCCATTGGAAAGTGGTTGCTGTGGCAGAAACAACATTAAATGTTGTGCTTACACCCGAGCAAAGCGTTTTTGATGCCGGGTGGGTAGTGATCGTGGGTGTGGAGTTTAGCGAAAGAGTGGCGATGTTAGAAGTGACGGCAGCACAAACATTGGTAAGTACACAACGGTACTGATAGCCATTAAGTGCCGGTGTCGGTGTATTTATATTCAGCGTTGCCGTAGTAATGCCGGCATATCCGTTCGTACCGCCATTTGGTACATTCGTCCATGTACCCGAGCCGGTATTGTATTGCCATTGATATGTAAAGCCTGAACCTGTAGCTGTAACGGCAAATGATGTTGCACTGTAAGCACACAGCGTAGCATTAGACGGGTGCGACGTAATAACCGGTGGTGTCACAATAGTTAATGTTCTGGCAGTTGATGTAGCTGTAGGAGTACATGTGCCGGTAATAACACAACGATAGCTATAGTTGTTCATACCAGACGTAAAACCAGTCAAATTAAGGGTTGCAGTAGTGCCACCGCTGTAGATACCAGTAGTGGGAACGTTAGTGTAAGTGCCGGTAGTACCAGGCCTTTCCTGCCATTGGTATGTAAGTCCGGCGCCTGAAGCAGCCACCGTAAAGCTTGCATTGCCTCCGGCACAAGCAGTAAATGCAGCGGGTGCGGTTACCTGTGCAGGCGGTGCATTTACAGTTAGTACAGCAGAGTTAGAGGTTTGGTTTCCACAACCACTGCTGACAACACAACGATATGTGTAGCCGTTGAGCGTAACGGGAGTTGCAGTTAAATTGAGAGTGGCCGTTGTCGCATTTGAGTATGGCGCACCATTGCTGATATTGGTAAAACCAGACCCGCTATTTACCTGCCATTGATACGTTAAACCTACACCCGTTGCTGTCACACTAAAAGAAGTGCTAGCGTTACGGCAGATGGTACTGTTGTTGGGGTTTAGCGTAATTGCAGAAACAGGATTGACGGTAAGCGTTGCACTATTAGAAGTGATAGACGGAGTACACGCGCCTGATATTACACAGCGATAAATATGTCCTGAATTAACTATTGCAACACCTGTGAGTGTAAGTGTGGCAGTGGTAGCACCTGTATATATACCAGAATTTGTTACCGTGTTAAAGCCGCTGCCGGTATTCACTTGCCATTGATAAGAAAGGGTAGTGCCTGTTGCAGCTACAGTAAATGAGGTATTGCCAGCGTTGCAAGCTGTTTTGTTTGTAGGCTGTGTCGTTATAGCAGGCGCAGAATTAATGTTCAGTGTTGCGCTATTTGATGTTACCGTAGAGCAAACATTGTTGATTTCGCAGCGGTAAAGATAGCCGTTCATTTGAGCAGTGGCACCTGTTATATTCAGTACCTGCGTTGTTGCGCCGCTATATACTGCATTGTTCGATATATTAGTGTAGCCAGAACCTGTGTTAACAGACCATTGGTAGGTCAGGCCGGTTCCTGCGGCTGTGATGGTAATAGATGTGTTGTTACCGGCACAGAGCGCGCTATTAGCAGGTTGGCCGGTAATTGATGGCGTAGTGTGTACAGTAAGTGATGCCGCTGTAGAATTAACTGTTGCACAATTATTGCTTACAACGCAACGGTATTGATTGCCGGAAAAAGCAGCGGTAGCCGCAGTAATAGACAGTGTTGCAGTAGTTGCACCGCTATATACACCAACATTAGAAATGTTTGTAAATCCTGATCCGGAATTTTCCTGCCATTGGTACGTAATATTAGTACCTGAAGCACCGGCAACAAATGTTGTACTAGCACCCTCACAAATTATCCTCGCTGATGGATTGCTTGTAACCGCAGCCGTTGTATTTACAGTAAGTGTAGCAGCATTTGAAGTTAAGGTAGCGCAAACGTTAGTGATGTTGCAACGATACTGATATCCGGTCATTGTAGTAGTAGCGCCGGTTATATCCAGGGTCGATGTGGTAGCATTGCTGTATACACCGCCATTGGTAACATCTACAAAACCTAAACCTGTATTCACCTGCCATTGGTAAGACAGGCCTGTACCTGTAGCTGTTACAGCAAACGATGTATTGCCTCCTGAACAGCCAAGGCTAGCTGTTGGTTGCCCCGTGATAGCAGGAGTAGCGTGAACAGTGAGTGCTGCGGCAGTGGTGTTAACTGTAGCGCAGTTATTACTTATTACACAACGGTATTGATTGCCTGAAAAACCTGCTCCGGCACCTGATATTGTTAATATAGATGAAGTAGCACCGCTATAGGCACCACCATTACTGATGGAGCTAAATCCTGAGCCGGCATCTACCTGCCATTGGTAAGTAATATTGGTACCTGAAGCACCTGCAACGAAAGTAGTATTGGAACCAGCACATATGATCCTTGCAGAAGGATTGCTTGTAACAGCCGCCGTTGTATTTACTGTCAGTTCCGCAGCGTTCGACGTAAGTGTTGCGCACACATTAGTTACGTTGCAGCGGTATTGGTATCCGCTCATCGTACCTGTAGCACTTGTAATGTTAAGTGTAGCTGTAGTGGCATTGCTATGCACCCCGCTATTGCTAACATCTACAAACCCGGAGCCGGTGTTCACTTGCCATTGGTACGACAGGCCAGATCCCGTTGCTGTAACAGAAAAGGCTGTATTGTTGCCGGAACATATAGTACTTACAGCTGGTTGGCCTGTAATAACGGGAGCCGTATGAACAGTGAGGCTTGCCGCCGATGTATTAGTTGATGTACAGTTATTTGTCACTACACAGCGGTACTGATGGCCGCTCACGGCTATAGATGCGGTAGTAATAGAAAGTGTTGCCGTAGTTGCACCACTATATACGCCGCTGTTGGTAATGTTGGTAAATCCGGATCCTGAATTTTCCTGCCATTGATAAGCGAGTCCGCCACCTGTTGCGGCGACAATAAATGTTGTATTACTGTTTTCACAAATCACCCTTGCAGTCGGTTGAGTGCTTACAGAAGGGTTGCTATTTACAGTAAGTGTTGCAGTATTTGAAGTCAGCGTAATACATGTATTGCTGACGTTGCAGCGATATTCGTATCCTGCCATGGTGCCGGCAGCGCCTGTTATGTTAAGTGTAGCAGTATTAGCACCACTATATACGCCACTATTGACTACGCTTGTGAAGCCAGCGCCGGTATTTACTTCCCACTGGTAGGAAAGGCCCGTACCTGAAGCGGCAACCGTAATATTTGTGTTATTGCCTGCGCAAATGGTAGGTGAGCCTGGCTGACCGGTAATTACCGGTGCAGTTTGTACCGTCAAGCCGGCAGATGAAGAGTTGGTAGAAGTACAATTGTTGGTAACGACACACCGGTATTGATAGCTGGTCATGCCGGCTGTAGCGCCTGTGATAGATAATGTAGCTGTAGTTGCGCCACTATATGTACCACCATTTGAGATATTGCTGAATCCTGATCCCGTATTTTCCTGCCATTGGTATGAAAGTCCTCCGCCTGTAGCAGCAACAATAAATGTTGTATTGCTGTTCTCGCAAATCGTTCTTGCGGATGGCTGGGTGGTGATAGCCGGATTGGCATTTACGGTGAGGGTAGTGGCGTTTGACGTAAGTGTAGCGCAGGCGTTGATAATATTACAGCGATACAAATATCCTGACATGGCACCCGTTGCACCTGTAATGCCAAGGGTAGCGGTTGTTGCACCGCTATATGCGCCGCTATTAGTTACGTCTATATATCCGGCCCCGTTATTTACCTGCCACTGATAAGTAACTCCGGTGCCTGTAGCAGTTACTGTTATATTTGCGTTATTTCCGGCACAAATAGTTGCTGCACCAGGTTGTACGGTGATCAAAGGCGCTGTATGTACTGTAAGAGCAGCTGCCGTAGAGTTGGTTGATGTACAGCTATTGCTTACAACGCAGCGATATTGATGACCTGACATGGCTGCTGTACCGCCACTAATAGAAAGTGTCGCAGTAGTTGTTCCGCTATATGCTCCGCCGTTACTTATGTTTGTGTACCCTGAACCGGCGTCTTCCTGCCACTGATAGGTTGTTGCATTTGAAGCGTTGATTGCGAAGGTCGTATTAGAACCTTCGCAAATAGTTTTGTTAGACGCCTGAGACGTAATGCTTGGCGATGCGCCCACCAGCAAATTTGCACTGCTCGTTTGTACAGAACAGTTAGCATTGCTAACTACGCAGCGGTAGTTATAGCCAGACATGGCGCCCGTAGCACTTGTAATATTTAGTGTTGCTGATGTAACACCGCTGTAAACGCCGGCATTCGATACGTTTGTAAAACCAGAGCCGTTATCAACCTGCCATTGGTAGGTAAGGCTGGTGCCCGACGCCGTAACAGAAAAACTTGTATTGGTACCATTGCAAATGGATTGATTGCCCGGCTGAACTGATATGGAGGGGGCAGCATTCACGGTAAGTGACGCACTTGCAGAAGTTGCCGATGGCGTGCAATCACCCCTAACAATACATCTATATTGATATCCGTTATGAGAAAGTTGTGCGTTTGAAATAGCTAATGTAGCAGTGGTAGCTCCGCTGTATGGCGGGTTGCTTGACAGGTCGGTAAAGCCTGACCCTGTATTTACCTGCCACTGATAATCGAGGCCGGTGCCGGAAGCGGTAACACTAAATGTGGTATTTATTCCTTCGCAAATAGTCCTGTTTACAGGATTAGCAGAGATAGCCGGCAAAGAATTAATGGTGATTGTAGCAGCGTTGGATGTGACAGAAGGCGTGCATGTACCCGAAACAATACAACGATATTGGTATGTATTAATTGCTGTACTTACGCCGGCTAGCGTCAGCGTTCCGGAGGTAGTTCCTGTATATATTCCGCCGTTGGTAACCGTTGTAAATCCAGATCCCGTGTTGATTTGCCACTGGTAAGAAAGTCCAGCGCCGGTTGCACCTACTGTAAATGTAGTTCCTGACCCGCTACATGCTGTAGCATTGGATGGATGAGTAACAATAGCTGGCAGGGCATCAACTGTAAGTGTACCGCCAGCGCTCTCAATAGAGCATGAGCCGATGTAAACAACGCAGCGATATTGATATGAATTCATCGATGTCGTTGCACCTGTAATATTTAGCGTAGCTGTAGTAGCACCTGAGTAAACTCCACTATTAGACAGATTAGTAAATCCTGATCCGGTATTTACCTGCCACTGGTAGGTAATACCTGTACCTGTTGCCGTAACAGTGAATGTTGTGTTTGCACCTGCACAAATAGTCCGGCTTGGTGGATTAGCCGAAATAGTAGGTGCCGAGCTAACCGTTAGCGTGGCCGCAGCTGAAGTGGCATTTGGAGTGCAGTCACCCCGCACAACACACCGATACTGATAGCCGGAAAGTGTAGTTGTAGTACCCGAAATACCGAGCGTAGCTGTAGTGGCACCGCTGTAAGTAGTATTGTTTAATATGTCTACGAAACCAGATCCGGTATTGATCTGCCACTGATAATTGATGTTAGTACCAGTAGCGCCTACGGTCAAGGTCGGGCTTGTTCCGGAGCAGACCGTAACAGAGGATGGAGCTGATGTGACGGAAGGCGGTGTACATTGTCCATAAGATTGTGCCCATATAAACATGGCAACAAACAACATGGAGAGCTTGCTAAGAACTGAATGTAACGACATAAGATTGAGTGTGAGAGTGAGTGAGGTATTGGGTTGGCTGTTAAATTTTTCCCTATATTGTTGTTTTAGAACGTTCGAAAATTTCGATAAGACTATAGATGGTAAATTTCATAATGCAAATTAAGTTCGTATTAAGTGCACTCAGAGTTATCTAGATGTTAATGGAAACAATAAATTGAATATTGTTACATCTGTGAATAATAATATGTATAACTGTGCAAGCTCTATACTGGGTTCGGAAAAAGCGGAGGCCTGCTAGCTTGAATGCGTCTTTGTAAGTTGTTGTAGATTAGCGACTTGTGAATGTTAGCAGGGCGAACAGTACGTTCATACAGACGGATGATATCAGGGTCATCATTTTAGAATTTCGGTAGTTTGCATAGCTCTTGTTTTTAAAGCATTGCGTAAACCAATATGTAAAAAAGCAGACTGTAGGTATTTGTGAAACTATAAATAATACAAAATGGAATGTATTGTGGTAAGTGTTAAAATAGTAGTTGCACATAAGTGCAGCTGTTAAAAATAGCACTGTTGCAAACACAAATGATCCGGTTATACCTAATTGATAACTTACTGTAATGTCTCCCCGTTTGCTGTCTTCCTCGTGTTGGTAGATCTGTGTAAGCGGGTAGTATCCGCCGATGAACAGTGACGATATTACCATGCAGATGATATTCTTTGCAGTAAACCATTCCCGCCCAATAATGCCAGTAGCCGTCATGTGCCCGAGCATAAAAGTGTAGCCTCCTTGAAAGAACATAACTGAGCACCAGCCAATCCATGGATATTTCTTTATACGTATGCCATGCCAGCTGTATGCTTTAGAGAAGCCTATGTACCCCATCATGATTAATGTGAGCAGCCAGCCTGCCAGCAAGCATATGAGAATGCCCACTACGTCAACCCATATACTTGCAAAATAAAGTTTGTCTGTAACTGGCGGTGGTTTCTCCAGGCCGCCGATGCTACCGGTGTCTTTATCCATATAGCTATTATATACATTGCTACCAGGGTAGATGAAGAAGTGAAGTGCAATAAAAACAATGACGGTATTAATGGCATGAATATTTGACGCCTGACTGATAGCAAACAAAAAGACCGGCAGCAGAAAAAACGAGAAGGGTATACGAAGATGCAAAATTGTATCCCTATCGAAAACCTTTGCGGGATTTAGTTTGTTGATATCAGGTAGACTCATTAAGAAGATTTATTACAAGAATACGCAATATCGAAATATGGTGAATCCTTCAATACAGGCAATCGGCACAGCAAACCCTCCGCACAAGATATCACAGGAAAAACATTATGCCATTTTAGAATCGGCAAATGGCTTGAACCGGGAGGAGAAGCTGCGCATGAAAATGATCTACTCGCGTAGTGGTATCAAGTACAGGCACAGCGTGCTGCAAGAGTTTGACGGCGGTGATGAACCTGAGAACCTGATATTTCATCCGGCAGGAGAAGTTTCGGCGCCTATATCGGTTAGGATGAATGTGTATGAGGAGCATGCGTCCTCGCTGTGTCTTCAGGCAGCTAATGAATGTTTTGAAATGCTGCCCAACTTAAAGAAGGAGGAGATAACGCATCTTATAGCTTTTAGCTGCACCGGCATGTACGCGCCCGGGCTGGATGTCCAGATGGTGCAACAACTGGGTTTGCAACGCAGCGTTGAACGTACCTGTATTAATTTCATGGGTTGCTATGCAGCGATTAATGCATTAAAAACTGCATATCATATCTCAAGGTCCGAACCGGATGCTGTAGTGATGCTGGTGGGCGTTGAGCTTTGTTCTTTGCACTATCAAAAAAGCGCAGATCAAAACCAGATGCTGGCCAATGCCTTATTCTCGGATGGCGCAGCTGTATCCATAGTCTCATGCAGGAAGTTGGCCAAAGATGCAAGCTTCCCAAGCCTGCGCCTCGAAAGCTTCTATTCTGAATTTGACCACAGCGGAGTAGAGGAAATGGTTTGGCGGATAGGCGATGCGGCATTCGACCTGCGTTTGAGTCCGGAGGTGCCCAACCTTGTAAAAGGAAACATTGCCGGAATGGTGAGCAAGCTGCTGCACAAGGCAGGCTTGAAACAGATAGATATAGACTATTACGCAATACATCCCGGTGGCGTTAAGATACTGGAGGCTTGTGAGAAGGAGTTAGGAATTACAAAAGAAGATAATGAAATATCCTACGAAGTGCTGAGCAATTACGGAAATATGTCATCTGTGACCATACTGTTCGTATTGTCAGAGTATATGAAGAGATTATCGGCCGACTATCCGGGCAAGAAAATAATGGCTTGTGCATTTGGCCCCGGCCTTACCATCGAGTCGATGATCATAGAAACCTGTTAGTCATTTCATGGTAGACCTTTCTGTTCGCAGCATATTGCCCGAGAAAATGGACGCTCCAGGCGTGCCGGCTCACGAAACGCAGCAGGCATTACGGGAATTGGAAGTTGTGAATGAGCTGCTTGGTGGCTATAATGTAATACTACAGGCACTGGAAAAAATGGATTGGCCAGACCGTGAAGTGATCATCATGGACCTGGGTTGCGGTGGTGGAGACATATTACGGTCGATAGCTAATTGGGCCCAAAAGAAAAACCGCAATGTAAAGTTGATAGGTATAGACTGGAACCCAGTGATGACGGCCTATGCATCTGGGAAATCGAAACAGTATAGTAGTATAAGCTTTAAAACAATGAGTGTGTTTGACGATGCGCTCTTAAATGAAAAAGCAGACATCACTACAAGCAGTTTGTTTTGCCATCATTTCGATAAGGTGGAATTGGTAGGCCTGGTATCGCGCATGTACCGTCTGGCAGATATGGCAGTTATTATTAACGACCTCCATCGCCACTGGATTGCCTACCATTCTATTAAATGGATAACTGCTGCTTTTTCCCAAACATATCTTGTAAAGTACGATGCACCATTATCGGTAGCGCGCTCCTTTACCCGGCAAGACTGGCGGGAAACACTTTCTGAAGCAGGTATCGCAAATTATTCGCTTAGCTGGAAGTGGGCCTGGCGTTGGGAATTAATCATTAAAAAATAGTAATGTCTTCGATCATTCCTGATTACGATGTGGTGATAGTAGGCGGTGGCCTGGCTGGTCTAGTATCTGCATGTATATTGGCGGACGATAATCGGAAGGTCTTATTAATAGAAAAGAAAGAGTATCCTTTTCATAAGGTTTGCGGCGAATATATCAGTAATGAGGTGCTGGGCTATCTGCAGTCGCTAGGATTTGATCCACTTCAGTATGGCGCTTCGGATATAACTAAATTAAGAATATCTACGCCTGCAGGCAAGAACGTATATACCGATCTTGATCTTGGTGGTTTTGGTATAAGTCGGCATCTAATGGATAATGCCTTATGCGAACTTGCGAAACAAAAAGCAGCTACCGTCTGGACGAATACTAAAGTAACCGATGTACGATTTACCGACGAGCAGTTCTCTGTAGAGATTTCAGGCAGAGATTCGGTAATGGCTAAACTTGTCATAGGCAGCTATGGAAAGCGGGATGTGCTGGATAAAAAGCTGAACAGGGATTTTATCCAAAAGCATACAGGCTACATGGGCGTAAAATATCATGTTCGGCTGGACTATCCCGTAGACGAGATAGGCCTCGATAACTTCGATGGAGGGTATTGCGGAATCGTAAAGATAGAGGAGGATAAATATAATATCTGCTACCTGTACAAGCGAAATGAAAAGGTGCGCTTTAAGAGTGTTAGGGAACTGGAGGAAAGGGTGCTGTGTAAAAATCCGCGCTTACGGGAAATATTTACGTCTGCCACATTTGTTACCGAAGCGCCTGAGGCTATCAATGAAATATGCTTTAGCTCAAAGCAACTGGTGGAGAACCATATACTGATGTGTGGTGATGCAGCGGGATTAATAACGCCCTTGTGTGGCAACGGTATGTCAATGGCGATAGGTGGGGCCAAATTACTTGGGGAATTAATCATCAAGAGCAGGTTACTCGATCACAATTGTATCAACAAGGACGAAAGAAAAAAGTTAGAGCAAGAATATTGCAACAAATGGCAGCGGCAGTTCGGCTCCAGGCTATTTTGGGGAAGGGCGCTTCAAGGCATCTTCGGTATACCCATGGTTAGCGACTTATGTATCAGGTCACTAGCTTTAGTGCCACCTGCAAACAGGTGGTTGATGGCTGCAACACATGGCAGGCCGTTGGTTTAGGGCTGTTTCGAAATTGCTGTTAAGAAAGCGATCACGCCGTAATCAAAGCAGTCTCATGGTACAGTATTGGTGAGCGCTTGAAAAAAAACTTTCTTCTTATGTCAAGGAATGAACAATCAGTTGAGATCCTCAACGATCTGGTAAAAATCAACAACGACCGTATCGAAGGTTATGAGCGCGCTTCAAAAGAAGCAAGAGACGAGGACGCTGATCTGAAATCTACTTTCAGCCAAATGGCAGCCGAAAGCCGTCAGTACAAGCAAGAGCTTTCTGAAAAAGTAAGCCAAATGGGCGCTGAACCCGAAACAGGTACACGCACAGACGGAAAGATCTACCGTATGTGGATGGATGTAAAAGCAATGTTTACGGGTAGCAGCCGTAAGGCGGTACTGGAAAACTGCGAATTTGGCGAAGACGCTGCACAACGTGCATACGAAGAAGCACTGAACGATAGCGAATTGAGCCCTGAACTGCGCCAGATCGTATCTCGCCAGCAGCAGTCACTGCGCCAGTCGCACGATACTATCAAGCGTATGAGAGATAGCGAATAAGCTTCTTTAAATACATAAAACGTAAACCCGGTTCCTTTAGAACCGGGTTTACGTTTTTAGCTATGCTTGTATTGTAGTTACACCTTCTCCGGAGCATTCAGGCTACCGCTACGCAGTTGACCTGTACCATTGCCCGATGTTTGCCCGCCTTCCATATACGCTTTGAAGTTTCGGATATCGTCCTTGATCATCTTTTTG
>SEFT01000050.1 GCA_004144175.1 Sphingobacteriales bacterium | reverse complement strand
GCCTGCCCTGGTGTCGAAAGCGTCCACTTCGAAGAGTCGAGATAGGTACTCAGCACATCAGGCGCTACCGCGTAGGTTGTAGAGGTGCCCGAGGCCTTGGTTTTAAAGCCATGGAGGTACACCTTAACCGGAGAGCATGCGTGCAATCGATAATGGGCAAAGCTGGATGCCTAATGAAATTAGGTAAACCAAGGCTCCTCAAGCAAATTCAATTATCATTTAAAACTTTAAAATGCCCACAATTTCAATCTTGTATTTCTCTAAGACGAAAAGAAGAAAGGATATAACAAATACCGTTGGTATTGAAACAAAACATCGAAATGGTAAATTCGAAAGTGTAGGCCTCCCACGACCATCATAATAATAGGATATTATAGATCCGTCTCGCAATATTGAAAGCGTGTGCTGTTTTTCTAAATGCACATCGTTTTCCTCAAGCAAAATATCAAACTCCCAGACTTGCAAATGTGCGCCGAAGATCTTTAATCGAAAAACACAATTCTGCTTAGTAATCAATGCCCTAGCCTGCTTAGCTGGCACTACCAATGGCTCAATGATAGAGTAAATCGAAAAAAAAACTACAAAGAGAAAGATGATCTGGATCATGTTGATCGAAATAATGGTAGCCTCCATATCAAAAATAATCCCACTATAAATTATACTCCAGAATAATATTAGAAAGATAAAAAAGCTTATTTTACTTGCATCGTTCCCTTTTTCCATAAATCACTTTTTTAAGATATCTGGCATTTGCAGTTCAAATCTTATTCCCGCATTTAATTCAAACTTAAATCCGCTTTTACCCAATTTGAAGCTTGGAATAGGTACGGACTCTGCAGCTGCCCTAATGCCAACCTTACCTTGTTTTATGTTCATGCTTCCGTCTCCCTGCAATTTCCATTCTCCGATAGGCACAGGAATTTCACCAACAGGAACTAGAATAGGTCTTCTTATTATGGTGTAAAGTACTCTAACACCAGGCTGGTAATCCCCTCCAATGCCGTTCAATGGCATAGCTCTTACATCAAACTTTCCATATGAGTAACTACCAAACATTTGGGTGCCGGTAATTATATCGGCCCTGCCGTCAAACTTTCCTCCTTCATAAGTTCCACTAACTTGAAACCCACCAAAAGGCACTGATACTTTGCCCTTCGGTGTGACCATATCGGTTTTTAGAACACCACCAATATAGACTTCAGCATTTTTAAATGGATTCAAATCCTTTACGAGGTCCTCCAGCTTTTGCCAGGGCATACCGAAGAATCTCGTTTCCGAATGCCTAATATATTTAACTATTGTTTCATTTTGGCCTTCACCATTTATCCTACTAGTCACAACAGTTTCGGTAAAAATCCAATCCTTCTGTTTGGCCCTAAAGGTTACTTGACCCACAGTTTTTCCACGCTCGATTGCCCTCGCCCTCATCTTCTCTGCTCTTTCTCTAGTTGAATAAAGGCCGTCAGGATCAACATAAAATAGTGGCGAATTGTTCAATACAGAATATAAACTAACTGAATGAAAATCTAAAGGGTCTGCATTCCAACGTCTGCCAATCCTACTGTCATATTCCCAATATTGCGCGACATAACTATCATTGCCATTTTCAATGTCTCTCTCCTGACCGTTGAAACCAAAGCGGTACCCTTTACCGTCTGTTGTGGTAACAGGATCATGTCCAGTGTCAGGAATCTGCTCTACATACCCATTGAGGGTGAAGCTGTCGATCCGCAGCGTACCGGTCTTGTCAAACGAATTGGAGAAGTTCAACACCACAGTGACCGTTCCCATAAGCCCGTTGGCCGGGTTCTCCACAATGCGCGTTCCTGTGGATACCATCGTAAATCCACGGTTCATGGTATCAGCACCTACCTGCAAGCCGTTGATCGTCATCAGCCAGTTCTTATAGCCTGTGGTGACTAGTGTGCTCCAGTTGGTGGCCGTGGTGCGGTTATAGAAGCTGAAGGAGAGAATATTGAGCCGGCACCGCTCAGATAGTTGAAGAAACGCCAGCTCGACTGTGATGTACCCCGTGAAGGGAGTCGTTTGCGTTACAAAGCTTCTGTCGCCTATAACCGTTCCGCCGCAGCCTTTGCATCATTATTCGTCTTATCCAGCCCATACGCCCGCTGGTAGTTCGTACGCGCATCATCTTTATTTCCCATTGCTTCAAGACACCTGGCTACCCAATAATACCCGTCGGCAAAAGTGGGCGTAATGGTGAGGGCGAGCTGGAAGGTTTGGAGGGCGTCGTTGTAGCGCTTCATTCCATATAAGATTTGGCCCTTCTCCATATGCGCATCGAGGAAGTTGTAGTCGTGGCGCACGGCTTCGTCGAGCCAGCGGATGGCTTCGATGTTGTTTCCTTTCTTTTCGTAATACAGTCCACGGAAGTAATAAGGCTCCGCGTGCAGACCTTCCTTGTCCAATTGAATCAGCGAATCGATGAGCGGCAGCACGCGGTCGTTGCCTGCCATCGCATAAGCAAAGCCCACGCGGTGCACCAACTCCACATCGAAAGGAGCGTAGCTGTATGCCTGCTCGAGGGTTTGCAGCGCCTCGTTGTCGCGGCCCGTTTCTTCCAGCAGGTCGGCCTTGAGCAGCAAGGCGTCGAGCTGGTTGGGCAGAACCTTCAATATATTGTCGCATATCTCGAGCGCGGCCGGCGCCTGGCCTTTTTGCTGGTAGCCTCTTGCCAGGCCGATCGCGAGCGCAAGGCTTTCAGGCAGCTCCTCGCGGGCCTTCTGTAAAAAGACGAAGGCCGAATCGTCGGACTCGCGGCGCAATGCCGTAGCGAGGCTCAGGCCGATATCTTCGCGCGGCTGCAGGCTCCAGGCCTGGCGCAGGTCGCGCTTTGCCACGGCAAATTCTCCGTTGGTAAATAGCAGTTGCCCGCGGCGGTAATAGTGGTCGGCATTGCGCGGCTGCCGGCGGATGCTGTCGCTCAAAGCCGCATACGGACCCGCGTCGAGCAAAGGGTCGCGCTCGTTGTTGTTGCAGGCTGCGAGCAATGCGAAAACGGAAAGGAACAGGAATACGCGCATACCGTCAAAACTAAAAATAGCGCAGCCATTCCCCGCAACTTTATGTTTCTTTAAGGC
>SEFT01000022.1 GCA_004144175.1 Sphingobacteriales bacterium | reverse complement strand
CTCTGTAAGATTAGGATATGTGTTTGTAGACTTTATGGTGAAGGAGTCGGGGGGTGAGAGTGTGTATCCCGAACTGCTACAACCCGGTACGGTGAAGGGCAATCAGAACGAAGCCCGCTACTACTATGGCGTATACGTACATAACAGGCTTATTACACAAACAAGTGAGTATGTGTTCCCTATCTACCTCGATAAAACAAAACTGAAAGGCCCGTATACTTTCTACAACTGGCGCGACCTTTCGGAGCTGTTCTATAAAGCCGATGAATCGAAGACGGTGACGATCGTGAGGGTGCATAGGCTGTGGCTGGAGACCATTACACTATTCTCGTACATCTTCGGGGTGCAAATGCTGCTGATCATTGTAGTGTTGCTATACAGGGCTTATCTCTCTTATTTTACAAAACCCAAATTTACCGGCAGGCTTATTAACCTTACACTCCGCAGGCGCATACACTATTCGCTACTGGGGGTGGTGCTTATCTCCTTCCTCATCATCGGGTTGGTAACGATCGTGTACAGCACTTATCAGTATCAACAGTCGAACAGGAAGAAACTACAACTTGTAATGCAACTTGTAGAGCGTACCGCTCAGCAGTATCTTAAAGACCGCGGCGCTATGGATAACAATGAGACCTTTGAAAAGGAGATATCCAGCACCGAGTTCAAATACTTCATCACCTCGCTGGCCAATGCCCAGAAGATCGATATCAATGTGTTCAATGCTACGGGGATACTAAAGGTTACATCGCAGGAGAACATTTATGACAAGGCGCTGCTGGCGCGCATTATGCAGTCGGATGCCTATTATATGCTGGCGCTCATCAACAGGTCGATACATATACAGGAAGAACAGGTGGGCAGGCTTAGTTATCTGTCTTGCTATGTACCTATATGGTCATACAACGGCCGTGTGCTTGGCTTCCTCAACATACCTTATTTCTCGTCGGAGAAAGAATTAAGCTTCCAGATATCGAATATTCTTGTTGCGCTTATTAACCTGTATGCGTTCATCTTCCTTTTATCCAGCCTTCTTACGGTATTCATCACACAGTGGCTTACGCGTACGCTTAGCGTTGTTATCAATCGCTTTGAGCGGCTGAGCCTTACGAAGAATGAACTGATAGACTGGCCATACGAAGATGAGATAGGTATGCTGGTGAAAGAGTATAACAAGATGGTGCGGAAGGTAGAGGAGAATGCCGCCATGCTGGCACGCAACGAACGCGAAGGTGCCTGGCGAGAAATGGCACAGCAGGTGGCGCATGAAATAAAGAACCCGCTGACGCCCATGAAGTTGAATATACAGTACCTGCAACAGGCGCTAAGGAACGACTACCCGAATGTCAAAGAGCTCGCAGCCAAGGTAGCCGAATCGCTGATAGAGCAGATAGATAACCTATCGTACATCGCATCAGAGTTCTCCAACTTTGCCAAGATGCCGGAGGCTGTGCCGGAGGAGATAGAGCTAAACGATGTGCTGGGCCGCACCGTAGAGCTATACCTGAACGAGCAGGATGTAAAAGTAACCATAGAGCCCTTTGCCGATCCGTTGTACGTGTATGCCGACCGAAGTCAGTTATTAAGAGTATTTACCAACCTGATAGAAAATGCGGTACAGGCGATACCCGATGGACGGGCAGGTAAAGTATCGGTAGTGCTAACAAAAGATGAAGGACAGGTTTTACTATCGTTCATCGATAATGGTGTAGGTATATCTGCCGATGTAGTGGATAAGATCTTCCAGCCTTACTTCACTACCAAGACATCGGGCACGGGACTTGGCCTGGCCATGACCAAAAAGATCATAGAGTTTTGGAAAGGAACCATATGGTTCGAGACGGAAGAAGGGAAAGGAACTACCTTCTACATACGTATGCCGCTATTCAGGCGTAGCTAAAACTATTACCACAGTTGCACTTCGCGCTCCAGCGTAATGCCAAACTTCTCTTGTACCGATTGTATGATATCTTCCGACAGCAACCAGATGTCTTCGCCTTTGGCGTGGCCATAGTTTACCAGTACGAGCGCCTGCTTTGTATGTACGCCTGCATCGCCTTTTCTGAAGCCCTTCCAGCTACACCGTTCTATCAGCCATCCCGCAGGTACTTTTACGGTTTGTTCGTCTACGGGGTAAGATGGTATTTCCGGGTGCTGGTTTTTCAGTTGTTGGAATGTAGATGTAGGGATTGTAGGGTTCTTAAAGAAGCTGCCGGCATTGCCTATTACGCTCGGATTAGGTAGCTTACTAGTGCGTATCGCAATTACCGCTTCGGATATTGCACGGATAGACAGCTCCCTTACGCCCATTTCTTTTAGCTCCTCTTCAATAGCGCCATAGCTGGTATTAAAGCTTGGTACTTTATTGAGGCGGAAGGTTACTGAGGTAATGAATACTTTGTCCTTAAGGCTATTCTTAAAGATGCTGTCCCTGTATCCGAATTGACATTCTTCATTGCTGTAGGTAGTAAAGGCTTTATCCTGCCAGTGCCATGCAGTTACGCTTTCTATTGTTTCCTTTGCTTCTACACCGTACGCGCCAATGTTCTGCATAGGCGATGCACCTACAGTACCTGGTATCAACGATAGGTTTTCTAGTCCTGCCAGGTCATTGTTGATGGCATATATGACCAGGTCGTGCCATTTTTCGCCTGCGCCTATTTGCAGCCATACATGGTCGGCGTCTTCATTTATGCGATTGATGCCTTTTATCTTGTTATGCAGCAATATGCCCGATACCGGTTTTGTCAGCAATACATTACTACCGCCACCCAGCACATGCCTTTCGGCAGGCAGCGAGCTATCGTCTGTTATCTCGGGTAGCTGGCTTTCGTCCGTCACTTCTAAAAAATGCCCCGCAGGTACATCCAGTCCGAAAGTATTGTATGGCTTTAGCGATACGTTTTGCTGTAATTGCATGCGTGGCAAAGTTAACATAGTAGTTCTATTCTGCTTATTATGGGTGCTTTTCGTACTTCTCACCTCTAAAACGTATGCCAAGTCCTGGACCGGCACTTGGCAAAACGAACCCATCTTTATACATAATGCCTTCTGCTACATCTTCTTTCAGCAGCAACGGTCCATCGGCATCTACCTCATCGAGCAACGGCACGAGGTGCGCAATGGCTGCAGTACCAATGGTACTTTCGTTCATGGAGCCGATCATTACCTTGAGCCCAAGCTTACGCGCCTCGTGTATCATGCGCAGGGCAGGTGTGATGCCGCCGCACTTTGTCAACTTTATATTAATTCCGTTGAAACCCTCCGCACATTTTGCGACGTCGTCCTCCGTTACGCAGCTTTCGTCTGCAAACAGCGGTATCGCGGAAATGCTCTTTAATTCTTTCATAGCCTCCCAATCTGCTTTGGGTAGGGGCTGCTCTATCATGTTTACGCCCAGCTTTTGTAGTTCAGGTAGTAGTGCCTTTGCCTCTTCCAGGCTCCATCCCTCATTAGCATCCACCCTAAATGGCGCATCTGTATGTTGCCGCAGCGCGCGAAGTAAGTCAATGTCATTCGGGCTGCCCAGCTTTATCTTATAGATGGGCCATGGTTTGGCCTGTAGCTTGGCCACCATCTTTTCAGCAGTGTCGATACCTATGGTGTAGTCGGTCTGTACATTCCGCCAACGAAGACCCAATAATTGGTACAAGGGCATACGACGCATCTGTGAGAACAGGTCCCACCCGGCAATGTCGAGTGCCGCTATCAGGAAGTTTTGCCCCGGCAGCAGGTGATGCAAAAAATGCCAGTAGCGCTGCGGGTCGGTAAGGGCATATCGTTCTATTATACCCTTCTTTGCTTCCAGTGTTTCTATCATGCCTGCTACCGTCACATCGTAATAATTAATAGCCGGTGCTTCGCCATAACCTATGAGCCTGCTTAGCCCCAAGGATACTACTAATGTGGGCTGATGGATCTTGGTGCCTTTTGATATGGTGAAGGGGTGTTCAAATGCCAGTTCGAATGGGTAGTAGCGTAATTGCAGCATTCAATAAAATTGCAACTATTTTTGCGTACGGAAAATTTCTTCATGCCTAAGGTCCCGTTTTGGATATTCATATTGCTTGCCCTGCTGCACCTGTCTGCATTTTATATAGATGTGATGGATGTGGATGCATCTCAATATGCTGAGATGAGCCGAGAGATGGCGGAGAGCGGTAGCTACTTACAGCTCTACGACCGGGGTAATGAATACTTAGATAAACCACCTTTTCTTTTTTGGATCACTTCGCTGAGTATGACCGTATTTGGCGTCAGCAATTTTGCCTATAAATTGCCATCTGTCTTATTTGCCTTTTGGGCTATATATGCTACCTACAGGTTGGGGCGGTTGCTATACGGCGAGGCTGCAGGACGGATGGCCGCATTGGTGCTTGGTACCTGCCAGGGCCTATTTCTGGTTACAAACGATATACGCACAGATACCATTCTGATGAGCTGGGTGGTAACAGCTATATGGCTGATAAAGGAATGGGATGTAACTAATAAATTAAAATACCTGCTGCTTGGATGTGCCGCTATCTCTTTCGGCATGATGACCAAAGGGCCTATCGCACTGCTTGTGCCGGTGTTTTGTTTCGCCAGCGATTGGGCGTTGAGGCGGGACTGGAAGAAGTTTTTTCAGCCTGCTTACCTTCTTGGGATTATAGTGATCGCTATCCTGCTGATACCGATGAGTATCGGGCTGTACCAACAGTTCGATCTGCACCCGGAGAAAACGGTGAACGGTTTGCAGAACGTTTCGGGGCTGCGGTTCTTTTACTGGTCGCAGAGTTTTGGCCGCATTACCGGCGAAAGCCCATGGAGCAACGGAGCCGGCTTCGATTTTCTCTTTTCTTCCATGCTTTGGGCGTTCCTCCCATGGATATTACTTTTCGTGGCAGCATTACTTGTCAATATTGTACAACTTGCAAAACAAAGATTCTTATTAAAACCCGGGCAGGAGTGGATCACTACGGGTGGTTTTATACTGAGCTACATAGCCCTCGGGTCGTCCAAATATCAGTTGCCCCACTATATTTTCGTGGTTTTCCCGTTAACCAGCATTATGGTAGCGGCGTTGCTGAAGTCTTATTTTGAACAAAATTCCTTCGCGGGATTCTTTCGTATCATCAAGCCCACTCAAATAGTTGTTTCGGCTTTGTTATTGGTTGCAGCATTATTAGTCATTACAATTGTATTTCCCGCGGGCTTTTTAGGGTATGCTTTATGGACACTGGCAGTCATCGTATGGTTGTTGGCTTTGTGGAAAACGCCTGTTCGAAGTAAGTTTTTTTATATGTCTGTTGCAGGAGTGATGCTGGCTAATGTATTCCTTACCCACTATTTCTACCGAAACCTGATGCAATACCAGGTTGGGTCGCAGGTGGGCAGGTATATTACTAAAAATAATATTGACCCTAAAGAGGTGAAATTCAAGTCGATCGATAATGCTTTGGTTTCGCTACATTTTTATGCAAATCACCTGATAAGGGATACAGGCACCTTCCGGCCCGGCAAATATGTGCTGACCACACCACCGGGGTTGGATACACTCAAAGCAGAAGGGCATTCATATGATATTGTGAATCAAGGAGTTTACTATCGTGTAAGTGAGGTAACGCCTGCATTCCTGAATCCCCAGACGCGGCCTGAAGCAGTGAGTACGTACCATCTGATAAAGCTGAAATAAACGGCGGGCGCAAGCATAGCCTTCTACAGAAACTCCATTCCTCCAAAAAAGTTGGTATTGCAGCCCAACATATTAGCACTTTAACTCTGTCTTAATAAAAACCCAAACGCATCCTGAATGAAGAAATGCATAACGCTGGCATTTGCATATGTCTTGGCGTTGGTCTTTTCCGGCAGTACTTATGCTCAAAACCTGGTAGCCAACCCGGGCTTTGAACAATATAATATTTGCCCGAGCGCCATCGGCATGTTAAATGGAAATGTTACGGGCTGGGTATCGCCCACGTCTTTCGGCACTCCGGACCTGTTTAACGGATGCACCATATCGGCCGAGTGTGGTATGCCTAATAATATATTCGGGTACCAGCGGGCCCATGGCGGCAAGGGAATGGCAGGCATCATTACCTGGGAGGCCGAATATGATAATGGTGTATTTACCGACCATTTTAGCGAATACCTGCAAACAGAATTACAGCAACCTTTACAGGCGGGCAAAAATTACTGCGTTACTTTTTTTGTAAGCAATGCCATGACGAACGGCGTCTTTAGCGCCAACAAAACCTATCTGGCTGTAGATGAGGTAGGGGTTCACTTTTCTGCTAACAAAGTCCAGAGCAATACAGCCCGCACACTCAGCCTGCCCTACCATATTATGAATACCAGTGGCAGATTCATCACAGATTCAGCCGGCTGGACCAAGATATCTACGCTGTACACCGCTACCGGCACCGAGAAGTTCATGACCATCGGTGTGTTCACCAATGCCAATAATCCGCCCAACTTCATCAAAATGGACCCAGCGGCTACGGGCTATAAGTACCACAGCTACCTGTACCTCGATGATGTAAGCGTGGAACAAATAAACCCGGCCGATACCATAAAAGCCTCCTTTGATACGACCTATTGCAACCCCGGCATACTACCCATATCGCTCAAAAGCAAAAGGGCCGACGGCATTTATAGCTGGAATACAGGGGCAAGTACCGAGGCGATCAACGTGAGCAGCGACAGTACGTATCTGTGCTATACCTATACCAACTGCCGCTGGTATGTTGATACTTTCCGCGTAAAGTACGATCCGCAAGGCTACCTCGACCTGCCACGCGAAGCCATTAACTGTAGCAACAGCCCGGTAACGCTGAAGGCTGGTAAAAAATTTAAATCCTATCAATGGAACACAGGCGCTACTATCGACAGCATTACGGTAGAAACGCCCGGTAAATATATTGTTACGGTCAGTGGCGACTGTGGGGTGCAGAGCGATACGGTTGATGTATTTATACAGCCACCCACACCCAGCCCCGAAGTGCGCGATACGATGATATGCGCCGGTACGGAGAATGTGGTATTGAATGTGAAGGGAAGCAATGTTAACTGGTATACCTCCAAGAACGGATCCGGCGGTTATGTACATCAGCTACCTGTAAATAGCAATCTGCTGGGCACCCGGACTTATTTTATTTCTCAAACCATAGGTAAGTGCGAAAGTGAGCGTGTGCCCTTATCTATATATGTAAAATATAAACCGAAGGACGAGCTATCGCCGCAGTCGGTCATGTGCGAGCGGTACCGCGATACAATAGGCGTGCAGCTCCCCGATGTCAGCTATCGCTGGAATACAGGTTACAATTCCTGCTGCATCATCCCGAACAGGGAAGGAAAGTTTGCCGTCAATGTATCGAACGAATGTGGCAGCTATACCGATACGGTAAATGTGGTATTCTCGATGTGCGATACATGTGTAAAAATGCCTAATGCATTTACACCGAATATGGATGGCAAAAATGACGAGTTCAAACCGCTTACCATTTGTCCCATTACTAATTTCCATATGATCATCTATAACCGTTGGGGAAACAAAATATTTGAGACTAACGACCTGTCGATCGGCTGGAATGGGCGAACTGAAAAGGATCTAGTGGCAGATAATGGCGCCTATGTATATGTATTGGAATACAAGGCCGGCGCCACAGGGCAAACCAAACGCCACTCCGGCCACGTGCTATTGATACGATAGCCGATTTTCATTTTCGGGAAAATTATTTTACTGTTAATCAATTCTGTACAAGAGCGGTAATCTATTGGTAACTTTGCGCTCTCATTGATGCAGCGCCGGTTTACAATAGCATTAGTAGGTAACCCCAACAGCGGAAAAAGCTCTTTGTTCAATGCCCTTACAGGCCTGAACCAAAAAGTAGGCAATTTCCCCGGCGTTACTGTCGACAAAAAAACCGGTTCATCTACCATCACCGATTCACTTACGGCTCAGATCATCGACCTGCCGGGTACTTATAGCCTGTACCCCAAAAGTGCCGATGAGCAGGTAACCTGCGAAGTACTGCTGAACCCGGACAATACCGACCGCCCTGATATGGTGGTGGTAATAGCCGATGCTGCCAACCTGAAGCGCAATCTCCTTTTCTGTTCGCAGATAATGGACCTGAAGATACCGGTGGTCATTGCGCTTACTATGAATGATATCGCCCGGAAAAAGGGTATCAGCATCGAATTGGCAGGGTTGGAAAGGATGATGGGCGTGCCTGTGGTGGCCATCAACCCACGCAAGAACAAGGGCATCGGCCAGCTGAAAAAAGCGATAGCCGATGTACATGCATCAGGACAAAAGATAGCAGCTGCAGAGTTTATAGATACAGTTGCCCTTACAGGATCCTGGATACTGGAAATAAAGCAGCTGTGCAAGCTCAGCTCAGCGTATAGCGCCCTGCATACAGCCTGCAACTACCTGGACGTGACCTACCTGAATGCAGCACAGCGCATACAGATTGGCGCACTGGCCGATCAGGCCAACTTCCACAAAGCGAAAGTGCAGGCCGAAGAAATAATGCAGCGTTACCAAAGGATAGGCCATATCATGCAGCAGTGCGTGGTAGAAGATAGTCCGCTGAAGCGAAGCATTATGAGCGAGCGGATAGATAAACTGCTGCTGCATCCGCTGTGGGGCAACCTGGTATTGCTGGTAGTACTGTTCCTGCTGTTCCAGAGTATCTTTTGGCTGGCTGAGTACCCTATGGATTGGGTGGAAGCCGGATTTAGCTACGTAAGCGGCTGGCTGGGCGACATCCTGCCCGAAGGCATCGTTAAAGATATATTGATAAATGGCCTGCTGGCCGGCATCAGCGGTATAGCGGTATTCATTCCGCAGATCATGCTGCTGTTTGGGTTTATCACCATACTAGAGGACAGCGGCTACATGGCGCGTATCAGCTTCCTTACCGATAGGCTGATGCGAAGCGTAGGGCTCAACGGGCGCTCCGTAATGCCACTCATCAGCGGCATGGCCTGCGCGGTGCCCGCCATCATGGCTGCCCGTACCATCCAAAACCGAAAGGAGCGACTGATCACCATTATGGTAACGCCGCTGATGAGTTGTTCGGCGAGGTTGCCTGTGTATACCATATTGATAGGGCTGGTGATACCTGATAAAAGCATCTGGATCTTCAACCTGCAAGGCCTTGTGCTGATGGGACTATACCTGCTGGGCTTCTTTATGGCGCTGTTGGTAGCCTGGGTGCTCCATATATTTATCAAGGTAAAAGAGCGTACGTTCTTCCTGATGGAACTGCCTGTGTACCGTGCACCGCGCTGGAAAAATGTAGGCATCACAATGATAGAAAAGGCAAAGATATTTGTGCTGGATGCCGGTAAGGTTATCATGGTGATATCGTTGCTGCTCTGGGCACTGGCGTCTTTTGGCCCTCCTGGTCGCATAAAGGCAGTAGAAGAGCGTTATGCAGGATTAAAACAACGGTTCCCGAATAGCGCTTACCAACTGGATAAAGACCTGCAAACTGCAAAGCTCGAAAACTCTTTTGCAGGCATCATGGGCCATGGCATTGAGCCATTCATCAGCCCCCTGGGTTATGACTGGAAGATCGGCATTGCCCTTATCACATCCTTTGCAGCGCGTGAAGTATTTGTAGGTACTATGGCCACGCTATATAGCGTGGCTGACGACGATAATGTAGACGCTACCCTGCGCGATAAGATGCGCTCAGCACAACGCGCTGATGGTACGCCGGTGTACACGCTGGCAGCCGGATTGTCGCTGCTGGTGTTCTATGTGTTCTCTATGCAGTGTATGAGTACGCTGGCTATTGTAAAGCGTGAGACCCAAAGCTGGGTATACCCGCTGGTGCAGTTCGTATATATGTTTGTCATAGCATACCTCAGTGCATTCGCTATGTACCAGCTATTCAGCTAACAGTATTTTTCTTTTAGCGTTCTATTCCTCATTTTTGAATATCAGAAGTATTTCATCATGTCCGCATCGCAACTGAACATCAGCATCATACAGCCCGACATAGTTTGGGAAGATAAAGCCGCCAACCTGGAGCAATACACAACCTATATAGACCAGATACAGGAGAAAAAGGAGGTAGTGATACTGCCCGAGATGTTCACTACAGGCTTTAGCATGCGGCCCGAGGCACTGGCCGAAACGATGGACGGCCCGTCGGTGCAGTGGATGAAAGACATGGCGAAGAAGCACCGCTGTATCATCACTGGCAGCCTGATAATAGAGGACAATGGTAAATACTATAATCGCCTGCTGTGGGTGCAGCCTGACGGTAAGATGGGCCAATACGATAAACGCCACCTGTTTGCCTATGCCGAAGAAAACCTGCATTATAGTGCCGGCGAAAGAAGGCTGATTGCTTCCGTAAAGGGTTTCCGCATATGTCTACAGGTGTGCTACGACCTGCGCTTCCCGGTATGGGCGCGAAACCAAGGCGATGAATATGATGTGCTGGTATATGTAGCCAACTGGCCCGAACGCCGCAGCCTGGCCTGGAAAACCTTGCTGCAGGCAAGGGCCATCGAGAACCAAAGCTATGTGATAGGCGTAAATCGCGTAGGTAAAGATGGTAAAGACATTACCTACACGGGCGATAGCAGCGTATTTGGCCCGTTGGGCGAAACGATCTGGCAGCAGTCAAATGATGCAGCGGTATATACCATAACGCTGGAAAAAGATAAAGTAGCTGATACCCGGAAACAGTTCCCCTTCCTGAACGATGCAGATAAATTTATAATTCTCTAAAGGCGCGGGCGCAGATTTACGTCTTTATACATAAATAGCCTTATTTATGTTGAAGCATATTCGTTTATCGACTGCCTTAGTATGCATTTGTATGCTTGCTGCTTGTGGTAAGAAGCCGCAGCCCTCTATTGATCCCTGTGCGGGAGTAAAACCTCCTGACGGGAATCTGAGTACGACAGGTTTCATTGTCCGCCAGCATTCAGCCGCTTCGGTTTCTAATATATTGAAGGCAAACAGCTTAATAGTTACCCAGGCATGTAACGGTCAGGTTGTGGAGACGGAGCATGTCGAAAATGAGGGCACTATCCGTTTCAATATCTCCGCCACATCGGCATGTAATACTTTGTACCTGAAATGGAATGCTATCGACGTGGATACGTTGACCTACCGCACACTTGTATCAACAGGGCTGTGCTACTGTACTTATTCTATAGATACTTCCTCCCTCATGCTGAACGGCGAAAGAGTGCACAGAGACATTATTAACCCTGATGTATATGCATTTATAAAATAGTAGCTTTAGATATGGCGCTTCCAAACCGTTACCTTATCCTTGGCGTATCAGCATTAATACTAAGTTCGTGCGAAAAGAAAGGGAATGTTGATCGCAATTATTGTGATTTCCCCCTCCGCCCACTACATTGCACATGTTCCGGTTCATTCCAAGGGATAGTGCGGGAGAGAATTTATTAATTTCTGACTACAGTAGAGTCAGCGGTATCAGTATTATTCAAGCCTGTCATCAAGGTAAAACTGCTGCAGATACACTCAGAGGTGCGTTACGTTTTTATACAGATCTCACTACTGATCGTGTGAACATGTGCAGTGTTTTCTACTTGGAGTGGAAAAATTCCGATATAGATACCGTTAGCATTACACACTCTTACGAACAGGTAGGTTGCGGTAGGTCACATGTTATCAAAGAGTTTTTTTGCAATGGCCGGAAGATGCTTCCGGACACTGCATATAATGATCCTTATATACTTACGCTAAATAAATAAATCCTATGCGCTATCTACCCTTGATTCTATTATTTCTAATTGCATCCTGCCAAAAAGAACCGGAAATGGTTTGTGATCCACCGCTGCACGAAGGGCTGGAAACCTTTGGTTTTGTTGTGAGAGACAACAACTACAATAATTTGATTTTGGTAAACGACACGAGCCGCCTGGATACGTCAGGCATACGCGTGCTACAGCCTTGTAATGACAAAAGAGGAAAGTATCTTCTGCAGGAGGAGGGTATCTTTCGCTTTCAGCCTTACGAATTAGGGACAATTAACGGCCCAAAATGTAATTCTACGATTGTACAATGGCCTGATTATGACGCCGATACGTTTACCTATTCAGTCAGCGGCAGACCAGATGGATGCGGCGGCACCCAACTTTATATCGAACCTTCGTCCTTACGATTAAATGGCCGCGTGCCTGAACTTGACACTGTTTTGCAAATGGGATACAAGGCTGTATACACCATAAGAAAGTAAATGCCACTATCAAACACAGCTATAATACGCCCGGAAAGTAAGTAATTACATTTCATTACTTTTGCGCCCACATTTATTTGATTTCTCTTCATGTGGCATCGTATAGCGGCTTTTGTTATTAAGTTTCGTGTAGTTTTATTGGTTGCCCTGCTGGCAGCTACCGCCGTAATGGGGTATTTTGCCAGTAAGGTAGAGCTGAGCTATGAGTTTACTAATGCCATACCTACCGATAATCCCAAGTACCAGGACTATCAGCGTTTTCGTAAGCAGTTTGGTGAAGACGGCAATATGATGGTGATCGGTGTGCAGACCGATAAGTTCTTCGATGCCGATTTTTTTAATGACTATGCTGCCCTGGTGCAGAAGCTGGAAAAAGTAAATGCAGTAGAAAATGTCCTGAGTGTACCGGGTGCCATTACACTGGTAAAAGATACCCTGACCGACAAGCTAAAGACGCAAAAGCTGGTAGCTACCTTACCTATTTCTAATACAGATAGCATCCGCGACCTTTTCTATAATCTTCCTTTCTATCGCGGCTTCCTTTACAACCCCGATAGCAAAGCATTCCTGATGGCGCTGCGTATAGACAAGCAGGTGCTCAACTCGAAGGACCGTACCAAAGTAGTGAACGAGATACTGGAACATGCCGATGCATTTGGTAAGAAGCATAATACCGATATGCATTACTCAGGCCTGCCGCTCATCCGTACTATGATGGCTACGCAGGTGCAGCAGGAGATGCGGATGTTCCTCATCATGTCGTTTGTACTTACGGCTGTCATCCTGGCTATATTCTTCCGCTCATTCATAGCAGTACTGGCGTCGATGCTGGTAGTGGCTATCGGCGTGGTGTGGAGCATGGCTACTATTGTGCTGCTGGGTTATAAGATCACCTTACTTACGGCACTGATACCACCGCTTATAGTCGTTATTGGTATCCCTAACTGTGTTTACTTCCTCAATAAATACCACTCCGAGTACAACAGCCACCAGAACAAGACCAAATCGCTGGTGCGGATGATAGACCGCATGGGTATCGTTACGCTGTTTACCAACCTGACGGCTGCTATTGGTTTTGGCGTATTCTACTTTACCAAGAGCGCCATCCTGAAGGAATTCGGTCTTGTGGCCGGTATCAACATCATGGCGATCTTCTTTATATCGCTCATATTTATTCCTGCGTTATTCAGCTTCCTTCCTGCACCTAAGGGCCGCCATACCAGCTACCTCGAGAGCAAGTGGATGAACAACCTGCTGGAGACGGTTACCAACTGGGTATTCAGCCACCGTCCCTGGATATACGGTTTCACCATTGCTATATCCATCTTTTCGGTGATAGGTATAATGCGCCTGAATACAGTAGGCCATATCGTAGACGACCTTCCGAAGGATGATAAAGTTTACCTTGACCTGAAATTTTTCGAAAAGAACTTCCGTGGTGTGATGCCATTGGAGATAGTAGTAGATACCCGTAAGAAGAACGGAGCAGTATCGCTAGCTGTGCTTCAAAAGGTGGATGAGCTAAACGCGTTCCTGAAACAGTTTCCCGAGATAGGGCACTCGCTGTCCATCACCGAAGGTGTGAAATTTGCCCGCCAGGCCTATTACGATGGCGACAGCGCCAGCTATGCTATTCCTAATATGTTCGATGCGGCATTCATACAGCCCTACTTGCGCATGAAGGGTGGCGAAGGCAACAGCAGCATGTTCAATAAGCTGATAAGCGCGTTTATGGACAGCACCAAGCAAAAGACTCGTATCAGCGTGAGCATGGCCGATGTAGGCTCTAAGCGCCTGCCGGTATTATTAGACAGCATCCGCCCCAAGACCTACGAACTGTTTGACAGCAGCAAATATGATGTGACCTTCACGGGAACCAGCATCGTTTTCCTCGAGGGAAGTAAATTTATCATTAACAGTTTGCGCGATAGCCTCATACTGGCCTTCATTATGATCTTCGGCTGTATGATCGCATTATTCCGCTCCTGGCGTATCTTATTAATATCGGTTGTTATTAATATAGTTCCGCTTTTGATCACCGCCGGGCTTATGGGCTGGGTGGGGATACCTATTAAGCCGTCTACGGTGCTGGTATTTAGCGTAGCATTAGGCATAACAATTGATGTAACAATCAGGTTCCTAGTCAACTTTAAGCAAGAGCTGGCGAAGCACGACGATAATATAGCGCTCACGGTGAAGAAAACCATATTCGACACCGGCTTAAGCATTATATATACGTCGCTTATATTGATAGCAGGATTCGGTGTTTTTGCGCTTTCGCAGTTTGATGGCACAAAATCTTTAGGCTACCTGACATCGCTAACGCTTTTACTGGCTATGATTACCAACCTGACCCTGCAACCGGCCCTGCTGATGTGGATGGACAAAGTGCTGAAGAAAAATAAGGGCCCGCAGTGGATGATAGAGGAAGAAGAGCCCGAAGAAAAGAAGAATTAAAGATTAGTAGTAGTTTTATATCGTAGAAGTCCCGACACACACACCTATGCATTTTGAGAAAATAAAAAATAAAGGACAAGCAAGACTGTTTCAGAGTGAGTATATGGAGATGATGACCAAGACACATCCTTTGGTTATCTACAGCATATACTTCCCTGTTATAGCGCTTATGCTTTACTATGGTGCTGCCTACAAAGGTCTGTCTATTGGCAATCTGACATTGCTATTTGCCGGAGGCGCGCTTTTCTGGAGCCTGTTCGAGTATATGATGCACCGCCACCTGTTCCATATGATCGTGGAGAAACCAAGGGCAAGGCGTATGATCTATACATTGCATGGCGTACACCACGAGTTTCCGCGCGATAAAGAGCGCCTGTTCATGCCGCCGGTACCCAGCCTTATTATTGCTACGCTTATATTTTCAGGTCTGTTCTCGCTGATGAGCTGGAATGCGCTGGCATTTTTTCCGGGGTTTTTGTTCGGCTACCTGATGTATGGTTCTATGCACTATGCGATACATGCTTTTGCACCGCCAAAGTTCCTGAAGGCCCTGTGGCGCAACCACCACCTGCACCACTACAAGGCACCTGATAAGGGATTTGGTGTAAGCTCGGTACTTTGGGATGTAGTTTTCCGCACCGTACCTAGCAAAGAAGAATTTTAATGAATTGAAATGATAATAAAGAAGTCCGGCGATGAACCGGACTTCTTCGTTTTATAGCTCCTTGTATTCTGTAAGTACCGTTTCCAGCTCCGATATGATCATAGCTGTAGCGCCCCATACGATATGTTCTTCCAGCTTATAGGCACGCACCTTCATACTTAGGTCGGGCAGTGCGGGTGAGGTTACCTGTACCATGGTTTTTACATCGGGGTGCAATAGATCATCTATCGATATTTCCAGCAGGCCGGCTACTTCACTTTGGCTCAGGTAAAACTCCGGCCGCTGCTCCATATACCCTACAAAAGGATAGACCTGGAAATTGCTCACCGGTATATACAGCGGCGTAAGCGCGCCAATGATATCTACCTCTGCCGACATGACTCCTACTTCTTCATTTGCTTCGCGCAAGGCAGTAGACCTGATGTCTGCATCGGTGGGGTCTTGCTTGCCGCCGGGGAAGCTTATTTGTCCGCTATGCGCCTTGCCGTCCTCTATCCGCTTTATCAGCAGCATGTTCAATACAGCATCTACAGGGTAGAGCAAGCATAACACAGCGCTTGGCCTTGCGTTTTCGGGTATTGCGGGGGGCATGGGCCTTACCCTGCCCATCATTTTTTCCTGTGCCTCGCGGCCGGGCAGCGGCTGTTGCAGCCTGTCCCTAAGCCATGCTATTTTCTTTATTGCTTCCAATCCTGCTATTCGTCTTTGAAACCGATCTTCACATGGCTGCCGTCGCAGTATGGTTTGTTATTAGATGCACCGCACCTGCAAAAGGCGGTTACCTTATGCTTCTGCGTTTCGTTACCCGCTTTGTCCTTGATAGATATATTACCGTACACCATCAGCGGTCCGTTCGGCGTTACCTCCACTATGGTATCCACATCTACTTTGCTGCTTTGCTCATTTTCGCCATTCTTATAATAGCTCAATGCGCCCGATGGGCACTTATCTACCTGCGCCATGATCGCCTCCGTAGTGGCGCCTTCTATGGCTACCCATGGCCGTTTGCGGGGGTCGAATACATTCACAAGCCCTTTCCAGCAAAGCGTTGAGTGAATACATTGGTCGGGCTTCCAAACCACGGTAATGTCTTCGTTGCTATATTTTTTTGTGATCTCTTTCATTGAATACAACTGTATAAAACGATTTAGGGAAGGTACTCAATTCCCTTCCCTAAATATACTAAGAAACAACACAGTCTTTAGTACTACATCCCAAACTCCATAGGTACTTCCAGTATCAATATATCACTATCGCTTGTGGCGCTTATTTCTATACTATCCGCATCTGAAAATCCCGCAGCGTCACGCTTGCTAAGTGTCTGTCCACCCGCCGTAACACCACCATCTATCGTGAATACATAGAAGCCATGGTTTTCGCTGTGCGGCTGCAATTGCAGCGTGTTGCCTGCTTTCAGGTTACTGCGGTATATCCATGCATCCTGGTGTATTTTCAGTCCTTCGTCATTGTTATCTATCGGCGATACCAATACCTGCAATTTGTTTTCACGGTCTGCAGCTTCAAACAAACGCTGGTCGTAGCGCGGTTTTACATTCTTCTTATTCGGGAACAGCCATATCTGCAGCAGGTTTACTGCTTTGTCCTTATTATGGTTGTACTCGCTATGAAACACACCTGTACCAGCGCTCATTACCTGTACCTCATTGGTACGGATGGCCTCTGTATGGCCCATACTATCTTTGTGCTCCAGCGCGCCATCGAGTATGATGGTGATGATCTCCATATTATCGTGCGGGTGCTTGCCGAAGCCCATGCCCCCCGATACGATGTCGTCGTTGAGTACGCGCAATGCACCGAAGTGGATGCGGGAAGGATCGTGATAACCTGCAAAGCTAAATGAGTGATGCGCGTTTAACCATCCGTGGTCGGCATGGCCGCGTGTGTTGGCCGGATGAAAAGTGATGTTAGACATAAGCGATAAATTTTAACCAAAGGTAAGACGCAATTCTAAAATGCATGTTTATACATATATTGTCGCAGCTAATAAAGTTTGGCACGGTATATAACTGTTTCAGATACAATAATTTAGTATTTTGGCATCAAATCTCAACGTCTCTATTTTATGATCAAGGTCATTTCCCTGCTTTGCGTAGCAGCGCTGCCATATACATCATTTGCCCAACTCGATACCGTTCGCCAAAATGAAGGCGGCGGAAGAATCTACATCAAAGTGCTATCCAACGATGCCATTGTAGATGAAGGATACTTGCAGGATGGCAAACTGGATGGTGCCTGGACCAACTACCACAGCAATGGTGAGCCCAACACCATAGTAGTATATAGCAAAGGCCACAAGAACGGCATGGCTATGAAGATGACCGACGAAGGCCGCCCTGAATATATCAGGCACTATCGCCAGGACAAGCTGGATGGTGAGCAAAGGATATTCAATACCAATACCGGCAAGCTGCTGGAGGTAGTTCATTATGCCAATGGCTTTAAGCAAGGGTCTTATCGAAAGTTCTTCCAGAGCGGTGCGTTGCAAGAGCGCGGCAACTATGATAAAGGCGTGAAAACCGGCAAGCTGGAGCACTTTAGCGAGGGCGGCAAACTTGCATATGAAGTTAACTACGATAACCAGGAAGAAGCTGGTACTGCCGTACACTACTTCCCCGATGGTGAGGTAAAAGAACAAGGCAGCGTGAAGAATGACAAGCGCAGCGGCTTCTGGAAAGAGTATATGCACGGCGGTTCGCGTGAGATAGAAGGCAACTATGTAGAAGGCGAGAAAGATGGTGAATGGAAAGAATTCTATAATGGCAAGGAAGAAAGATCGGTAACATATAATAAAGGAAAGCTCATTAATAAGAAATAGTATGTAGTTTTATTATAACCTAAACCAAACTCATATTATGAAACGCATACCCAAACTATCCTTTACACTACTATCACTTGCTCTTTCAACTGCTACATCTTATGCCCAGCGCGATACGCTGATGCAAAGCGAGGGCGATGGCAGAATGTATTACAAGATCACTGCGCATACCGACGGTACATTACTGGAAGAGGGGTTTACTAAAGACGGTGCAAAGGACGGTTCATGGTCGACCTATAATGAGAATGGGGCGTTGAAAACTACGGTTACATATAGCAATGGGCAGAAGAATGGTATGAGCATGCAGGTGAACAGCTCCGGCCTGCCCGACTATATGGAGTTTTACAAGAACGGCAAACTGCATGGCAAGCAATGGCAATACAGTGCATCGGGCAGGATCGTTACCATGACCGAATATGCCGATGGAAAGAAGAACGGTATATACAGAAAGAACTTTGAAAATGGCCAGGTGCAGGGAGAAGCCAGCTATGTAGCGGACAAAGTAAATGGCGCCTACAAGAAATACCACGAGAATGGTAAGCTGGCGGAGGTAACCAACTACAAAGATGACAAGCAGGATGGCGAATACAAAACATATTACAAGAACGGCCTGGTAGCAGAGGAAGGCAGCCATATAAGCGGCCTACGGGATGGAAAGTCTTTACGGTATATGGAGAACGGCGAAAAAGAAGCAGTGCTCACCTATAAGAGCGGTGTACTGAACGGATATGCCGAACATTACTTTAAAGACGGCCACCTGAAAGAATACGGAAACTACAAGAACGGCCTGCGCCAGGGCCAGTGGAAAGAATACCACCATGCCGGTGTACGCGAGTTTGAAGGAAAGTATGTGGATGATAAGAAGGAAGGCGAATGGAAAGAGTACATGAATGGCATACTGGAAAGGGTAACGCTGTACAGGCAGGGCAAGGCTATAAAATCGCTCTAGTTTAACAAATAGCAATAGCGTCTTTTATCCCAAATTGGTAAATTGTGCCATTAATAAAAATTGCACAATTACATGATTAAGACTGTTTTGCCATTGCTCGCCTGCTTTATGTCTTTTACTGCCATAGCACAGCAAGACACTATAAGAAGGGCCGATGCCGATGGCCGCATCTTCATGCAGGTAAATACCGACGGTGTTTTGGCCGAAGAAGGCTACACGCAAAATGGCCTTGCCGATGGCATCTGGACTACCTACCAACTGTGGGGCTACCCTAAGTATATTACCACTTACAAGAATGGTAAAAAGCATGGCGTACGTATTGAGACCAATGGCATAGGCGGTGTAGCCAAGCTTGAAAACTATAAGGATGGCTTGCTGGAAGGGCCTACACGCATCTACTCTCGCGAAGCACGCGAGCTGGAAGTAACCTTCTACTCCAAAGGTAAGAAGCATGGCATGTATAAGAAAAGCTATGACGACGGCAAGCCGCAGGAAACAGCTAACTATAACTACGACAAGCGCGATGGCAGGGCCATGTGGTACTCTACATCGGGCAGCCCGCTGGTGCAGTACGAGTTTCGCAATGATATGAAGGAAGGTGAGTCGGCGGTATACTATGCCAATGGAAATGTGAAAGAACAGGGCAGCTACTCAAATGATGTACAGGCAGGGCTGTGGAAGGAGTTTCATGAGAATGGCAATATAAAATCCGAGGGTAAATATGAGGAGGGTGAGAAGACAGGCGAGTGGAAAGAGTACGACCAGAATGGCAAGTACGTAAAGTCGGTAAAATACCAAAAAGCTAAAAAAAGGAAATAACGATGTCGCAAAGCATATTGATAATAGACGATGAGAAGGCCATACGTAAGACCCTTACAGAGATACTGAGCTTTGAAGGATTTACGGTAGACGAAGCAGCAGATGGTGTAGAGGCCATAAAGAAGATAAAGGATCACAACTACGACTGCATCATTTGCGACATCAAGATGCCGAAGATGGATGGTATCGAAGTATTGGACCAAATCAGGCAGCTAAAACCGGATATACCGTTCATTGTTATCTCGGGCCATGGCAACATCGAGACTGCTGTGGATGCGGTAAAAAAAGGGGCGTATGACTATATCTCTAAGCCACCGGATCTTAACCGCCTGCTGATTACCATCCGCAATGCGATGGACAAAAAATCGCTGGTGGCGGAGACCAAGCAACTGCGCAGGAAGATAGCCAAGACATCGGAAATGGTGGGTGAATCGGATGGCATGCAGCGCGTGCGCGAAACCATAGAGAAGGTAGCGCCTACCGATGCAAGGGTGTTGGTAACGGGCGAAAATGGTGTGGGTAAAGAACTGGTAGCCCGCCGCATACACGAGCTAAGCAGCCGCGCCGACGGGCCAATGATAGAAGTGAACTGCGCCGCCATACCGTCGGAGCTGATAGAAAGTGAATTGTTCGGGCACGAAAAAGGCTCGTTCACTTCAGCCATCAAGCAGCGCATAGGTAAGTTCGAGCAGGCAAGCGGTGGTACGCTCTTCCTCGATGAGATAGGCGATATGAGCCACGATGCACAGGCCAAAATGCTGCGTGCACTACAGGAAGGTAAAATAACCCGCGTAGGCGGCGACAAGGAAATAAAGGTAGATGTACGCGTAATAGCCGCTACCAACAAAGACCTGCTGCAGGAAGTAGAGGAGAAAAAATTCCGTCTGGATCTATATCATCGTCTGAGCGTTATCCTCATACATGTACCATCACTCAACGACCGCCGCGATGATGTGCCCATACTGGTAGAGCACTTCATGAAAGAGATAAGCGATGAATACAAGCAGCCGGTAAAGGAAGTGGAGCCGGATGCTATGGAAGCTCTTAAGAAATATAACTGGACAGGTAATATACGCGAGCTACGCAATGTGGTGGAAAGGCTCATCATCCTTTCAGACAAAAAGATCACCCGTAAAGATGTGGATACGTACATCGTGCAGAAGTAAAAGTAATTCGATATCAGTTAAACAGGCTACCAAATCATGGTAGCCTGTTTTATTTTGCAGCTCTTATAAGTAAGTTGTCGTCGTATTACCGTCCCACATATTGTTGCTGTAGTAGTCCAGCTTTGCCTTCTTTTGGCGATAGTTGTAGCGATAAATAGCTTTTACGTGTTTTAGAAAACGTTCTTCGGGCAGGAATAATCCCGGGTCGGGTAGCTGCGGGTATACTACATTATCCTTATTGTCGAAGAAAACCAGCACTTGATATTTATTATCTGCAAAGTCTCTTTTCTGTTCTTCGCAAAACTGTTTTACGGAATTCAGGTCGTTTTTTTCAACACATGCAAAAAGCAGGATCCTGATACTGTCGTCGAGGCCCGCCTGCTCTGTTTTACTACGTATCAATTCAAACTCCTGTTTGTCTTTCGAAGTACAGGACGCTATTAGGGCTGCACCAAATATTGCAAAGCGTACGAGTTTTTGCATTCTGTTCGGGTTTAAAAAAGTGAACAGGAAAGTTAGGAAAACAAAAAAAGCTGGCCATATATGGGCAGCTTTATATAACAGATTTTTAACTGAGGAAACTAATGTATGCGTACAAGCTATTTATTAGATATTATTATAGCTGATAACTGTAAACAAAAGGAATTTGAATGATAATCTTTCAAAACTAAAAGATTAAAAATGGATTTTGTAGCTTTGTCAAATAAGAAAGCCCGGTACTGCAATACCGAGCCTTCCGTTTAAAGGTTAACAATCGCTAGTAAGCATAGAACTTCTAGCATTAATTTCAGAATTTCAAGGAACTCTTTTACGGGTTCCTTCCGTTTTATAGAGGATTTCTGATCCCTCTTTCGCCGTTTGGCCACAGTCTTTCTAACGTTAGCGGCGATACAAGCGCTTAAGATTATATCCTATAATCCAATGCACATTTGTAAATCACTAAGTTAGATCGCAAAACAAATCGTGGAGTGCTAGTTAATACACCGTAAATTGTACTTCTATTTAGTGCTTATAGTAATATCTACATCATTCAGAAAAAAGTTATTTTCTGAATTCTATTTATGTATTGAGTGAACCTCTACACGCCTACCATCAATGGCATCAGCAGCATCAGCACATCTTCGTTATCACCCTTATCCATCGGGCGGAAGATGCCTGCACGTGTCGGAGTGCTGAGCTCTACCTGCACTTCAGTGCCATCCAGGTTATTAACCAGTTCTATCATCAGCTTGGCGTTGAAAGCGATCTTCATGTCCTCGCCTGTGTACTGGCAGTTCAGGGTTTCCTTCCCTTCGTAAGAGAAGTCGATATCCTGTGCGCTCAGTTGCAGCGCATTACCGTTGATGTCCAATACAACCTGGTTGGTAGTCTTGTTGGCGAAGATGCTTACACGGCGCAGCGCACTGATAAATTCGGTACGGCTGATGGTAAGGCGGTATGGATTATCCGTTGGTATTACCGATTTGAACGGCGGGAACTTTGCATCTATCAGGCGGCAGCTCATGCTCATGCGGTTGCTGGTCACAAACAGGTGGCTGCTGTTATAAGACAGCTCCAGTTGTGTTTCATCAGCAGGCAGGGTACCACGCAGTTGCTGCAGTGGCTTCTTAGGCACTACAAAACCTTCGCTCGATGGCGAAGAAACATCGCTGCGGGTAAACTGTACCAGGCGGTGCGCGTCGGTAGATACGAACGTTACACCATTTGGCGACAGCTCGAAGTACACACCCGTCATAGCCGGGCGCAGGGTATCGTTGCTTACCGCAAACAGTGTTTTATTGATGCTCTCTATCAATGCGATAGAAGGGATATTAAAAGAAGTAGTATTGCCCGGTGCCGGCTCTTTCGGGAAGTCATCGGCTTTTTCACCACCAATGCGGTACTTACCTACATCGCTCGACATCTCTATAGACAGGTCTTGCTCGTTGATGCTGAACGTGATAGGCTGCTCGGGAAGGTTCTTCAGGTAGTCGGTCAGTATTTTCGATGGTATGCAGATACGGCCATCGCCCTGTGCGTCGTTTACATCCAGCTGCACACGCATCATGGTCTCCAGGTCGGTAGCAGTCAGGGTCAGCGTATTACCTTTCAGCTCAAACAGAAAGTCTTCCAGCACCGATAGTACTGTATTTGAACTAATAACACCGCTGATCTGTTGGAGATTCTTCAGCAAGGCAGTTGATGTAACGATAAAACGCATGTAAATGACTCTTTGCCAACAAAGATAGTCGTTTAGATATATTAAGAACAGGGCTGTGGATATTTCGGGAATAACGCAGAATTATATGATTATGAACGCATTACTCATTTGCGTAAAAAAACGCATCTGATATATCTACGGGCACGGCTTTTAAGGGTAGCTTTATACTGTATTTTTATCAGCGACAACTAAACTCCGACGGCAATATTTAAGCATGATAAGTTGGCTACATAAGTTACTGGGAAAAGACAAAGAGGACGAACAACCTGAACCGGGTAGGAACCATAAACAAGACCCGCCTGCGGTACCTGCCAATCCACTGGAGGGGCTGGAAGGGCTGCGCTTTGGCCGCTACAGCGACAACAATAAAACGCTGATAAAGAGCCGCAAATGGTACGCAGCCGAAGACCTGTATAAAGAAAAAAAATACGAAGAGGCGCTCGACGCCATCTTCGACTACCTGCGCGACGAAACCGAGGACAACCTGCACCTGGAGAAAACAGAGAATGGCTTCAAATTCGACCTCGTGCAGGGTTCGCGTAAGATATACGGCGAATCGGACGGCAAGTTCATCAGCGCCCGTGTGCCGCTAGCCGTGATGCAAACGCCCAGTACCGCTGCCATGCGTCGTCTGCTGGAGCTTAACTATACGTTATACTATACGCGCACGGCACTCGATGATAAGAATACCCTGTACATGGTGTTCGACTCGGAGATAACGACCGGTAGCCCCAATAAGATATATTATGGCCTGCGTGAGCTGGCCGTAAAAGCCGACCGTCAGGACGACTTGCTGTTGGCTGACTTCCCGACGCTGAAAACGGCCGACCTATCGCATATAGAGCAACTGACCGACCATGAGCTGGATGTGAAGTATAAATACTTCCGCAAGTGGATAGAGGAAGCGCTGAGAAGGGCCGAAGCACTAAATGCGGACTCATTTTCGGGTGCCATCGCCTATATACTACTGGGTACTGTTTACCGTATCGACTTCCTGATAGCGCCCGAGTCGAAGCTATTATCGGACCTGGAGCGCATACATAATATGTATTGGGAGAAGAAGGAAGACATACCCCTGATAGAGCGCAACCAGATGATGAAGGATGCCATCAGGAAGTTGCTGGACATATCCAGGGAGTCTTTTGCCAATAGCGTATTCCGCGCTAAGGGTACCTTCTCAATGGCCAGTCCGGCCAAGCCCGAGAAGGTGAAGGATCATATCTTCAATGCCAATAAAGACTCACACTGGTACATCGATAATAAGTACCCCGATATTGCAAGGCTGATAAATGAATATGGCGTGTTGCACAACCAGTTCATCTACAGTATGCCGAAGGTGCAGACCGATATTACGGTGATATACATGGCCGTGATGCACCCGGAATTTTTCCTGGAGCTGGGTATGAAGGAGCCATTGTACGATACTACCAACAAAGAATTTCACGACGAGGCGATAAAGGATGCCATTGACATAGCCATAGGCCGCTTTAAGGACAAGTACAATTATATGAAGTGGGACCACAAGCGCGTACTGTACGATAACCTCTACGACTTTGGCGTAACGCTGAGTGAACATATGGCCAACCTGAACCTTGAAACGAAAAGATCATGAGCATACAGACGATCATAGAGCAATTTCAGCATGCCGTGGTACAGATCGCTACAAAGACGGGTACGGGTACAGGTTTCTATCTGCAAGACTACGACCTGATCGTGACCAACAACCACGTAGTGCGCGACAACCAGCGCGTGACGGTAAAGGCACGCTCGTTTGAGAAGAAGCTGGCGCAGGTGGTGTTTACCGATGAGAAGCACGACCTGGCCTTTCTGATGCCGCCGGTAGATATGAGCTCCATGCAAGAAATAGAACTCGGCGAATATAATACGATGAAGGATGGCGACAGCGTCGTAGCCATCGGCCACCCATACGGACTAAACTACACCGCTACCCAAGGTGTAATATCACGAGTGAATCGGGTGCAGCAGGGAATAAGATATATACAGATAGATGCAGCCATCAACCCCGGTAACAGTGGCGGCCCGCTGGTAGATGAGCGCGGGCAGGTAGTAGGGGTAAATACCTTTATCATCAAAGGTGGTGACAACCTGGGCTTTGCACTACCCGTAAGCTACCTGCGCGATGCGCTGGAGCATTATAGCCTGGTGTATGGCGAAGTAGCCATGCGCTGCCCGTCTTGCAATGCCACGGTAACAGAAGATACACTGGACGGAGGCAAGTACTGCCCCAACTGCGGCACCGACATAGACTTCCCCAAGGCCGATGAACCGGACGAAGAACCGGTATCAGGCATTGCCAAGACGATCGAGGACATACTAGAGAAGCTGGGCTTCAATAAGGAGCTGGCGCGCAACGGGCAAAACAAATGGGAAGTACAGGAAGGAAGCGCACGCATCAAGATCAATTATAATCCTGATAATTATTTTATCATCAGCGACGCTTTCTTATGCCGCCTGCCTAAGCGTGGTATAAGTGAATTGTACACCTACCTGCTAAAGGAGAACATGAACCTGAGGTGCAAACTCTTTAGCCTGCAAGGGGAGAACGTAGTACTGAGTAGCCTAATATACGACCTCGATATCTCTACCGATAGTGCCATGTCTTTATTCAAAGATCTGTTCGAGAAGGCTGACTACTATGATGAATACCTGATGAAGGAATTTCACTGCCAGCCGATATTGGAGGAGAATTGATTACTTGATTACCTACCTATCGGCAGGCAGGGCTGATTAGCATATAAACGAAGAGCGCAGTTGGTACTGCGCTCTTCGTTTGTTTTATAGTAGTCCTTTTACTTTTTCGATGGCTGCCTTTAGGCCAGCTACATCCTGGCCGCCGGCTGTGGCTAGTGTTTTTTGACCGCCGCCGCCGCCTTTGATGAGCGGTGCTATATGTTCTTTGATGATCTTACCGGCGTCCAGCCCCTTGGCTGCTACTACGGTTTCGGCAATGCCTACGGCTATGAATGGCTTGCCGCCGATATTGGCACCGAGTACTATCAGCGAATCATTCAGATGGCGCACTACATCCATGCACAGCTTTTTCAATCCATCCGCCGAGCTTACCTCCACCACATCGCCTACAAAAGTTACCTGGTTGATGATCTCGTCTTTGGTAAGCACCTCATTTCGGATAGCTACCAGCTGACGGGCTTCCAGTGCCTCTATGTGTTTCTCCAGCTGTGCTTTTTCTTCCTGTAGTTTTTCTATAGCTTTTACGGGATCCTTTGCATTCTTTAATGCTGCCTGTACGGCATGCAGTGTATGCATGTGTCCATTGATGTAAGCCTCTGCCGATGCACCGCTCACCGCCTCTATACGGCGCACGCCTGCAGCTACTGCGGTTTCGTGTTTTATCTTGAACAGGCCTATCTGGCCAGTATATCCTATGTGCGTACCTCCGCAAAGCTCTATTGAGTAGTTAGGGTCCATCACAACTACCCTTACCAGGTCATGATATTTTTCGCCGAACAATGCCATAGCACCCATGGCTATTGCGTCTTCTTTCGGCATTTCCTTTATCACTACAGGTACGTTCTCACGTATCTTCTCGTTTACCATTGCCTCTATCTTCACTATCTCTTCTTCGGTCACTTTAGCAAAATGCGAGAAGTCGAAACGCAGATGCTCTTCATTTACCAAGGAACCCTTTTGCGCAACGTGTGTACCCAATACCGTGCGCAGTGCGGCATGCAGCAGATGCGTAGCGCTATGGTGTACGGTTGTAGCCATACGTCTGTTAGCATCCACCTTGGCCAATACAGGCCTCGCCAGGTCGGCAGGCAATACTTCTGCAAAGTGTATGATCAGGTCATTCTCTTTCTTAGTATCGATAATCTGTATGCTTTCATCGGGGAATACCAGCTCGCCTGTATCACCTACCTGTCCGCCGCTTTCTGCGTAGAATGGCGTGGTATCCAGCACCAGTTGATATGACTCTTTACCCTTGGCCTTTACTTTACGATAGCGCAATACCGAAGCCTGTGCTTCCATGCTGTCGTAGCCGGCGAACTTTGTTTGGCCGCCTTCTTTTACCACGACCCAGTCCTCGGTATCCAGCGCAGTAGCAGCGCGGCTGCGCTCTTTCTGCTGCTTCATTTCGGTTTCGAAAGCTGCTTCATCTACCTGTAGATTGTTCTCACTACCTATCAGGCGAGTAAGGTCTATCGGGAAGCCATAAGTATCGTACAGTTCAAACGCAGCTTTACCGTTAATGGTTTCGCTGTTTTGCTTCTTTGTGTCGGTAATGATCTCATCTATTTTCCTTAGCCCCTTATCCAGCGTACGCAGGAATGCCTCTTCTTCTTCTTTTACCACCTTACATACCAGCTCTATCTGTTTCTCCAGCTCGGGGAACACGTTCTCGAACTGCGAAGCCAGTACCGGCATCAGCTGCATCAGCAATGGCTGCTTATAGTCGAGGTACGAATAGTAGTAACGTGCAGCCCTGCGCAGGATGCGGCGTATCACATAACCTGCACCGGTGTTCGATGGTAGCTGACCGTCGGCAATGGTAAAACCTATGGCGCGTATATGGTCGGCCAGTACGCGGAAGGCAACGTCTTGCTTGCTATCGGTAGCGCCGTATTTCTTCCCGGTTATCAGTTCTATAGCAGTTATAGTACCGCTGAACAGATCTGTATCGTAATTGCTTTGCTTGCCTTGCAGCACACGTACCAGGCGCTCGAGGCCCATACCCGTATCTACGTGTTTGGCAGGCAGGGGTTGCAGGCTACCGTCTTTCAGGCGGTTGAACTGCATGAATACGTTATTCCATATTTCTATCACCTGCGGATGGTCGGCATTCACCAGCGCCCTACCATCTGTCTCTTTACGCTCTGCTTCGCTGCGGCAGTCCACATGTATTTCGGTACATGGTCCGCAGGGGCCGGTATCGCCCATCTCCCAGAAGTTGTCCTTCTTGTTGCCCATCAGTATACGGTCCTCGGCTATGTATTTCTTCCACTCTTCATATGCTTCTTCGTCCCTTGGCAGGTTTTCTTTAGCATCGCCCTCGAAGACCGTTACATACAGCTGGTCTTTGGGTATCTTATACACTTCAGTCAGTAGTTCCCAGCTCCATGCTATGGCTTCTTTCTTAAAATAGTCGCCAAAGCTCCAGTTGCCCAGCATCTCGAACATGGTATGGTGGTACGTATCCACGCCCACTTCTTCCAGGTCGTTGTGCTTACCGCTTACGCGCAGGCATTTTTGGGTATCGGCGACACGGGTATCGGGCGCCTGCTTATTGCCAAGGAAATAGTCTTTGAACTGGTTCATACCTGCGTTGGTAAACAGCAGGGTAGGGTCGTTCTTCACAACAATGGGTGCAGAAGCCACGATAACGTGTTTCTTGCTGCGGAAAAAATCCATGTATTGTTGTCTTATAGCATTGGCAGTAAGCATATCTTATATATAAATGAGGCTGCAAAGATAGGCGGTGTCTCGGAATGTTGGAGGGAAGTCAAAAGTGAAAACTGAAAAGCAAAAGGTGTGGATTTCTTATTTGTGTCGCATTTGGGGAACTATGCTGTTTCTGCTCTTGTTGGGTTACTCACTGAAAAAGCTAGAAATTTCTGCTTAAGTTTTTTGCAGATAATCAACTGTGGCCGCAACAAGACATGCCAACAAACCTATGGCCAATGGCGAGAGGAGTATTGCAATATGTACGCGCTGAAACAGCTGGCTGTCTGCAAAGCGCCAGAGGTCGTAAAAAATGATGACTAGCCAGAGTACAAATCCCGCAGCGAATCCGCCACCTAAAAGCAGCAGCGGTGTCATGCCGTCTCTAAACACCGGCTCGCCAGGCTGGTGGCGTGTTGTAGCTAATACCAATAAATATGGAATAAGAAATCCTATAAAAGGCAGCAAGAACATCAGCAGGAAATTCCTGACGGCCCTACGTTTTATGTTTGGTGTATGCTGCACTGTCTAAAGGTATGTAAAACGGTTCATCCTGCTCTGTTGGCGATATCTACAGTGTCGTATCCAATACTCGGTTATTGTATATTTACTTTACTAAATTAAATCGATGAACCCTCGTCTCAATTCTGGCTGGCTACCACCCTTACTTTTCTCTGCTGTCATTTTTTTCGTGATGCTAATGATGCCAACGACATCGTGTCAGCATGAGGGTGTGATTTTATTGCTGGCGCTTATCTCCCTGGTTTTTTGCAGCATACGTGTTTTGGGCATTGGTAATAGGAAATATAAGTTGGAGGATAAGGATACGAATGATGAAACTGAAAAAATACGTGTTGATCATCGGACTAACTCGTTATCAGAACCTATGCCGAAACAACAGGTGCATAATAGCTTATACTTTTTAGTCGCAGTTGCTATAGGTACATCGATATACATATGGCTGATCAGCAGGTCCTTTTTCTTTGGTATAGAAGTAGCTTTTTTTCTCTTATTTACATTTCACTATTGGTAATTGCGATCATCAAAAATGCCTTTCCAAAGATTTTACGTCGGTTGGTTAATGCAAGCTACACTCTACTCATCGCTTTTTCAGTATTGGTCACAGCAGCAGTCTCATTTTTTAATTCGATACAGGATCGGAAGTTTATTGCCGGTAGCATTTACTGTATTCATACCAATAGCGATATGCTGATGAAAATGACCGAAGTTCGCTTGGTTCGTTATACATTCCAGGGATCGGAAACAATAGCATCAGAAACACACGATGGATACCCTCGTATGAGGATAGAGACAAATGGGGCGCGTGTGTATATGGTGCCCAATTAAATTCTGCGCAAGCTTTTTGATAAAGAACACTAACAAGGGCGAAAAGGTATGTGAAACGGTGAATCTTTTGCCGTCGCTGGTTTTCTTCACCAACGAAGAAGTAAACAATCAGCTAACTGTATACAACTATTCGAAATGAATAAGAACAGGAAGAGTATACTGAACTTCAATAGGATGGCCGTTCCACGTAGCCGGCGCCCAATCAGGCATCGATGCTACTATACGCACTACCTCTTGTGCTATGGCTGGACTAATACCTTTGCTGCGGCGGAGTTTCACATCCCTAATCTTACCGCTAGCCTCAACTATAAATTCTACTAACACTCTGACCGCCGGCTCAACAGTTGCCATGCTATCTTTAAACTTTAGGTTCTTTAAGAAATAGCTATTCAAATCATATGACGGACTGGGCGGTACTTCCCAATTAACCAATGGCTTATATTCCGTTTCTTTTTCTTCTTCTTGCGCCGTTGCGGTCGTACTAAAGGATAATATTAAGATACAAATACAGATAGCAAGCTTCATAAGGTAATATGAAATTACGGGTAAAATGCAACGCACATTCTGTTATCCAACAAGCTGCTGGAAAATAACAGCCATGTGACATAACAAAAACGCCCCTTGTCGGGGCGTCTTCTATTACTTACTTAAGTGCATACTTCTTTCCTTATACAAGGTCCTGAACCAGGGGTCGCGGAGATTCTTGATGAACCGGATCGCTTCGCCGGTGCTCTTCATTTCAGGGCCCAGCTCTTTGTTCACATTCGGGAACTTGTTGAAGCTGAATATAGGCTCCTTCACGGCAAAGCCTTCCAGCTTCGGCTCTATCTTAAAATCCGATAGTTTGTTCTCGCCCAGCATCACCTTAGTAGCTATGTTGAGGAATGGCACACCGTATGCCTTTGCAATGAATGGCGTGGTACGGCTGGCGCGTGGGTTGGCTTCTATCACATACACCTTAGTATCCTTGATAGCAAACTGTATGTTGATGAGCCCTTTTATCTTCAGGCTGCGTGCTATCTTCTTTGCATAGTCCACCATCTCTTCTACCACCAGCGGGCCCAGGTTGAACACGGGCAGCACCGAGTGGCTGTCACCACTGTGTATACCTGCAGGTTCTATATGCTCCATGATGCCCATGATGTATACTTCTTCGCCATCGCATATCGCATCTATCTCTGCTTCCTGGCAGCGGTCGAGGAAGTGGTCGATTAGTATTTTGTTGCCTGGTAAGTGCTTCAGCAGGCTTACCACACTCTTCTCCAGCTCTTCGTCGTTGATGACGATACGCATGCGCTGTCCGCCCAGTACATATGATGGGCGTACCAGCACCGGGTAACCTACCTGGTTGGCTACTTCTATGGCTTCGTCGGTAGTGTAGGCGGTACCATAGTTAGGATAAGGAATACCCAGCTCTTTCAGCAGGTCGCTGAAGCGGCCGCGGTCTTCGGCTATATCCATATCATCGAATGAGGTACCTATAATGTTGATGCCTTTTTCGCTCAGGCGTTTTGCCAGCTTCAGCGCTGTTTGTCCGCCCAGCTGTACGATCACGCCATAAGGTTTCTCATGCTCGATGATTTCCCAAAGGTGCTCCCAGTATACCGGCTCAAAGTATAGTTTATCTGCAATGTCGAAGTCCGTAGAAACCGTCTCCGGGTTACAGTTCACCATGATCGACTCATAACCACATTCGCGTATTGCCATCAGGCCGTGCGTGCAGCAGTAGTCAAACTCGATACCCTGGCCTATACGGTTAGGGCCTGAACCCAGTACGACGATCTTTTTCTTCTCCGTAAGCTTGCTTTCGTTGAAGTTGATATCACCCTTTGTCTCCTTAGCAGAAGACGTAGGCTCGAAGGTGCTGTAGTAGTATGGTGTCTTCGCCTCAAACTCAGCGCTACAGGTATCTACCATTTTATATACACGGGTGATGCCTGCTTTCTTTCTGTGCTCGTATACTTCCTCGGCAGTGCAGTCTTTCACCAGTTCTGCTATCTGCTCATCGCTAAAGCCCATTTGCTTGGCTTCGCAAAGCAGGTCGTCAGAAAGTTTTTCAAGGTGCTTATGTTCTTTTATTTTATTCTCCAGCGTTACGATGTCCTGTATCTGGTACAGGAACCATCTGTCTATCTGTGTTAACTCACGGATGGTCTTGATAGACACACCTGCAGTCATTGCTTCCTTAATGCGGAAGATGCGGTCCCAGGTAGGGCGCTTCAGGTAGTCCATCAGCTCTTCGGGCCGCATCTGGCTGCGGCTAATAGAGGTAAGGCCTGTTGCATTGTTCTCCAGGCTCTGGCAGGCTTTCTGCAATGCTTCGGGGAAGGTGCGGCCAATCGCCATTACCTCACCTACCGATTTCATTTGCAGGCCCAGCGTATCGTCTGCTCCTTTAAACTTATCGAAGTTCCAGCGTGGCATCTTTACTATTACATAGTCGAGTGCAGGCTCAAAGTATGCCGATGTAGTTTGTGTGATCTGGTTCTTCAACTCATCTAGGTTGTAGCCTATAGCCAGCTTAGCAGCTATCTTGGCAATAGGGTAACCCGTTGCCTTAGATGCCAGCGCCGATGAACGGCTTACACGTGGATTAATTTCGATGGCTATTATTTCTTCGGTCTCTGGGTTCAGTGCAAACTGTACGTTACATCCTCCGGCGAAGTTGCCCAGGTCGCGCATCATCATGATGGCGGTGTTGCGCATCAGCTGGAATGCCGTATCGCTCAGCGTCATCGCCGGTGCTACCGTTATGCTATCACCCGTATGTATACCCATCGGGTCGAAGTTCTCTACCGTACAGATGATAACCACGTTGTCAGCGGCATCACGCAGCAGCTCCAGCTCAAACTCCTTCCAGCCCAGTACTGCTCTTTCTACCAGCACCTCGTGCATAGGCGATGCTGTAAGGCCGCGGTCCAGCGCAGCATCCAGCTCTTCCTTATACATAACGAAGCCGCCACCGGTACCACCCAGTGTAAATGACGGGCGTATAACGATAGGCAACCCTATCTCCTGTGCAAACTCTTTACCTTCCAGCAGCGAGTTAGCTGTTTTGGCTTCGGCAACCGGCACGCCCAGCTCTATCATCCAGCGGCGGAACAGCTCGCGGTCTTCAGCTTTGTCTATGGCTTTGATGTCGACACCAATCAGGCGTACGTTGAATTTTTCCCAGATGCCCAGCTCATCTACCTCTTTACACAGATTGAGCGCTGTTTGCCCGCCCATGGTAGGCAGTACGGCGTCTATATTATTTTCTTCCAGTATCTCTTCGATACTTTCAGCGGTCAGCGGTTTCAGGTACACCTTATCTGCTACGATGGGGTCTGTCATGATCGTGGCCGGGTTGGAGTTGATCAGGATGACCTCTATCCCTTCTTCACGAAGACTGCGTGCAGCCTGTGATCCGGAATAATCAAATTCGCAGGCCTGGCCTATAATGATGGGACCCGAACCTATAATTAATACACTCTTGATGGAATTGTCGCGCGGCATGAATAAAAACGATTATATAAACATTTCCGGGCGCGATGAGCTGATGCAAAAATCGGGCTCAACGCCCGAGGCGCAAAAGTAAGAGAATTTTGCCGGATTCCGAAGTATTTTAATCAGACTTGTTACCAATCATTTTTTCTCCCGGTTAATATTTACATCCAACTTCTGCATATACATAAGCCTGTTAGGCGAAGAATTTTCAGTCCTTTCTTGTGCTTTAAGGTGTTTTCTGTTTGTGATGACAAATACCATATCTTTACGCAAAAGATGAAATTTGGCTGTTTTTTATCTCAAAACGGTCGATTTTTTCGCAACTTTGCCAATATTTTAAAGAAACAGGCGTCGTAACAGCATAATATGGGATTGTTTAATTTTCTGACACAAGAGATAGCGATAGATCTGGGTACTGCAAATACCCTTATCATACATAATGACCAGGTAGTAGTTGACGAGCCTTCTATCGTTGCCATCGACCGTACCACTAATAAAATAGTGGCTGTGGGCAAGAAGGCGATGATGATGCACGAGAAGACCCATGAAAATCTGAAGACGATACGCCCGCTGAAGGATGGTGTGATAGCCGACTTTAACGCCGCCGAGGGTATGCTGCGCGAGATGATCAAGCTGGTTTATCCCAAGAAGCCGATCTTCCCGCCGAGCTGGCGCATGGTTATCTGTATACCATCCAGCATTACCGAAGTAGAAAAACGTGCGGTGCGCGACTCTGCCGAGCAGGCAGGCGCCAAAGAAGTATATATGATACACGAGCCTATGGCTGCTGCCCTGGGTATAGGTATTGATGTAGAAGAACCTACCGGTAACATGATCATCGACATAGGCGGTGGTACTACCGGTATATCGGTAATAGCGCTCGCAGGTATCGTATGCGACCAATCGATACGTATCGCCGGTGACGAGTTCACTGCTGATATAATGGAAGCTATGCGCCGCTATCATAGCCTTATGATAGGTGAGCGTACTGCCGAACAAATTAAGATACATGTAGGCTCGGCACTGAAAGAACTGGAAACACCACCGGATGATATTGCTGTGAACGGGCGTGACCTGGTAACGGGCATCCCGAAGCAGATCATGGTATCGTACCAGGAAGTAGCCGAAGCACTTGATAAATCGATCTTTAAAATAGAAGAAGCCATCCTGAAAGCACTGGAAAGCACACCACCCGAATTGGCTGCCGACATTTACCGTCGTGGCCTGTACCTGACCGGTGGTGGTGCCTTGCTGCGCGGGCTGGATAAACGCATATCTCACAAAATAAAGCTGCCCGTTCATGTAGCAGAAGACCCGCTGCGTGCGGTAGTACGCGGTACGGGCATGGCGCTGAAGAATGTAGCGAAGATGCCTTTCCTGATGAAGTAACATCGGCGAAGACTAGTGATGACGGAACTCCAGTTAAGAGGCTCTAATACCTGCAAATAAGGTGCGTAATTTTATTCTGTTTATACGCCGTTTCTTCAATCTTATCCTTTTTATAGGGCTGGAGATGGTGTGTTTTGTACTGATAGGCCGTACTAATATGATGCAGGGTAATGAGGTAATGAACTCTGCCAATGCGGTATCGGGCCTCATGTACAAAAAGCAGAACGATGTGGTCTACTACTTCGGCCTGCGGACGATGAACGATAGCCTGCTGAACGAGAATGCACGCCTGCGTGCCGAGCTGGCCCAGTTTGCCGAGGTAGATACATTACAGGATAGCTCTGTGCATCGTCCGATACCGGTTAAGGTGAATGACTCTACTAATGTCATCCAGTATGCCGATTATTATTTCCGCACGGCACGTGTTATCAACAACTCTGTAGGCGCTTCCAACAACTATATTACCATCAACCGTGGTAGCAGCCATGGCATACGCGAAAAGATGGCGGTGATATCGGGAAGTGGTGTGGTTGGCAAGATCATTGCGGTATCCGATAACTTCTCAGTAGCGCTGTCGGTACTTAGTACCAAACAGCAGGTGAGTGCGCGGCTTGCCGATGGCACCAGGGGATTTGTAAGCTGGGAAGGTGGCAACCCTGATATACTGTACATGAGAGATGTACCTGCCGAAATAAAAGTGAAAAAAGGTGATACGGTCTTAACCACCAGTTACTCGTTCTTTCCGCAGGATATAATGGTGGGTACGGTGTATAAGATCATGAAGATAAAGAAGAACAACATGAAGCTGCTGTACCTGCGGAGCGCTACTAACTTCCGCAAGCTGCAGTACGTATATGTGGTAGAGAACAAGATGATGAAGGAGCGCACCAATTTAGAGGACTCTACAAAAGGAAACAAATGAGTATTTACCTGAGGAACTTTCTACGCTTCTGGCTGATCATCATGATCCAGGTATTGCTCCTGAACAAGATCAGCCTGCGCTGGTGGTCGCAGCCATCGGGGTTCCCTATATTTATTCCTTATGTGTATCCGCTATTTATATTGCTGCTGCCGTTTGAAGCGCCTGTATGGCTGCTGCTGATGCTGGGTTTTGTCATGGGCGTTACTATGGATTCGTTCATGAACACGGCCGGTATGCATGCCTGCGCTACGGTGCTTATAGCTTACCTGCGTACGAATGTACTGAATGCACTACTGCCTAAAAACCTGGTAGAGTACCCAAATCAGCAACCTTCTGTAAAGAACATGGGCTGGATGCCTTTCCTGGTATATAGCGCGTTCCTCATTATCATACATCACTCCGTTTTCTTCAGTGTAGAGCTGTGGAACTTCTCTAACATCAGCTATCTGCTGCTCAAGATCGTAGCATCAACAGGTACGTCTATGCTGTTCATCATCGCATACCTGCTGCTGTTTACAAGGCAACAGACACCGCGTATGACTTAGCATCAAGTATAAAGAGGATTATTTTTTAACGCACTTCATCATCTGCTCCCATAGCTTCTCAGCAGAACGGTCCCAGTCAAATTTCTTCACCTGTTCGCGGGCTTTGGCTTTAAGGTTATTGCGCAGGGTTTCGTCTTTGTAGATCATTTCCATCTTGGCAGCAATATCCTGCGGGTCGTTGGGGTCGACCAATAACCCTGCCTCGCCGGCTACCTCGGGCATCGATGAGGTATTGCTCACCACAGCCGGTACATCGCACTGCAAAGCCTCGAGTATCGGTATACCAAATCCTTCAAACAATGATGCATATACCAGCGCGTAGGCCCCGGCAGTTACCTGCGACAGCTCGTCCACACCCATATAGCCTACCCACTTCACATCGTCTTTAAACGGCATTTCTTCGCGCATCTCCAGTACTTCGTCATACTTCCACGCAAGGCGGCCTACGATCACCAGCTTCATATCCGACCGCTGCTTCTTCTTAAAAGCAATAAATGCCTTCAGCAGGTTCACGATATTCTTACGCGGATGCAATGCGCCTGCAAATACAAAATATTCGCACCCATCTGCATACTTTTCCTTTACGGCTTCGCGTTCTTGCCATGATATCGGTTTGTAGGCAGTATGTGCACCATTATACACCACGTCTATCTTACTCTTGTCCACACCGTATCGCTCGGCAATGTCGTTCTTTGAGAATTCGGACACCGTTACAATATGATCGGCACGACGGGCAAACTTGGGCGAATAATGCCGCCAATAAGCACGATGGCTAGGTATAAAATGCGATGGGTAATGCTCAAAGGCCAAGTCGTGAATAACAAGGCAGGTAGGCACTTTGGTACTCAGCGACAGGAATCCATCAGGTGACAGAAAAAGATCGGCTTTGTATTTGCGCAACATATAAGGTATGCTCCACTCGAACCAGAGATAAAATAAAACAGGATGCCTGGCCTGCGGCGCTACTACAACAGGGGTCACATTGGAAGCAAAAACAAAAGACGCATCATATGGCCTGTCGAAGAAGAATATGAACTCGTGCTCCGGGTGCTGTTTTACTATCCTTTCCAGTGTTTGATAGGTGAACCAACCAATGCCTTCCAGTTTCCCTTTGAGTAACAATCTTGTATTTACCGCAATTCGCATAGCCTAATGCCGACAAAAATATAATTTTACCGTTTACACCCGCCAAAATAAGCAGGGATGCGCCGTTTTTTTGTAAAAAATCTGCTGTTTTTAATAACGGTTAACCTCTTGGTTAAACCGGTTTGGGTGTTACTCATCGACCGGACGGTGCAAAATAAGGTGGGCCATGCCAGTTATGGCACCTACCAGGCGCTGCTGAGCGTGGCCATCATATTCCAGATTTTGCTCGACTTTGGGCTGGTATATTATAATACACGCATATTAGCGCAAGACCCTAAAAGGATAAAGGACATTTTCCCGGCCATGCTGTCTACCCGGCTGTTATTTATCATTGGCTACCTGCTGGCAGGTTTTACTGCCGGGTGGATGCTCGGGTACCGTGGTTGGGAGCTTTCGCTGTTGGGGGGTGTACTGCTCATACAATCTTTCAATTCTTTATTACTCTTCATACGCAGTAATGTATCGGCCCTGCATAAGTTTAAAGCTGATAGCGTTCTATCCGTTATCGACCGGCTATTAATGATCATTCTATGTGGAAGCCTGCTACTATACCCGGTAACGGCTGAACGATTCGGCATAGAATGGTTTGTAGGAGCGCAGATCGTTTGTTATGCCATTGCCATTGCTATAGCATTTACGGTACTGCGAAAAATAAGTGGCATTACCTTCAGGCTGAATATCGATACCACAGAGATCAGGAAGATCATCAGAGAAAGCCTGCCCTATGCTACACTGGTGTTTATGATGGCCATACATATGCGCTGCGATACTATTCTGGTAGAGCGCATTGCGGGTAAAGAGCAGGCAGGCATCTATGCAGCAGGCTATCGATTGCTGGATGTAGGCAACAATATGTTCGGGCTGATGTTTGCAGGGATCCTGCTACCACTCTTTGGGCGTATGCTCTCGCAGAAAGAGAATACAGCGCCAATCGTGAGGGTCAGTGTGAATATACTGCTACCCTTCTCGTTTGTGGTAGCCATTATTGCAGCCTGTTACGGCACCGAGATCATGACGGCATTATACCATGATGCAGGTAGTTATGAGGGCGATGTATTTGGCTGGCTCATGGGTGCCTTCCCGGCCTTCAGCATGATGTATATTTTCTCGACCCTGCTTACAGCCAATGGCAACCTGAAGTTGCTGAACTATGTAGCAGTAGCAGGTGTGCTGGTCAATATCACGCTCAACCTGCTGCTCATCCGCCAAAACCTGGCGCTGGGCGCAGCCATTGCTACCTGCATCACACAAAGCTTCCTGGCTGTCTGTTACATAACCCTGTCTGCAAAAAAACTAAAGCTGGCGATCGACAGTAAATGGCTGGCTGCACATGCGGGTTTTATATTTTTATCAGCAGCCAGCGGGTATGGACTGATGCAACTTGATATGAACTGGATCTTTTCCCTGCTGTTAACGGCTGCGCTATGTGTAGGCTATATGTTTTTGTTCCGTTTTGTGTCGGTAACGGCCATCAAGCAGCTGGCAAGCAATAAGACTAGTGCTTAGGTGGTATCTCTTTTACCTGTGGCATTTCGCGAGCTTCTTGTTTTAGTATAAATACCGCTGTATGGTATGGCTCTATACCGCCACCGCAATCAAGAGCATATACTTTAGTAAACTCAGCGCCGAAATACAGGATAATGGAAGTATAATATACCCAGGATAGTATAACAATAATAGAAGCCGCTGCGCCGTAAGTACTGCCAATAGTGGAATTGCCGAGGTAATAGCCGATCACGAACTTACCGATAAGGAATAGCACACCCGTAAAGAACGCACCTACAAAGGCGTCCTTCCACCTGATCTTGGCATCGGGCAATACCTTATAGATGATTGCAAACAGGCAGGATACGATAAGAAAGAGTACACCGAGATTAATGACGTGGAAGATCGTTACAAAGCTATCGGAGAACAGCCGCTGCAGCCTTTCGGTCAACGCATCAGCGAGGGTATTGACAAAGAGCGTAACGATCATGAGGAAGCCGATACCTATAACGAGCGAAAAAGAAAGCAGCCTGTCGGTAAGGAACTTTAGCCATCCTTTCTTCGGCTTGGCTTTTATGGACCAGATATAGTTAATAGAATCCTGTATATCGGCAAACACACCCGTAGCGCCGAATACCAGCATTACCAAACCTATGATGCTAAACTTAGCTGCATCGTTTTGCTGCTGCATGTTTTGTATAATAGATAGCAGTTGGTTGGCCCCCTCCGTACCTACCAGGTTTTGCATTTGCACATATAGCTTACCAGTTACCGCTTCGCGCTCGAAGAACAGACCTGTAAGCGAGATAACTACGAGCAGCAGCGGACCGATAGAGAATACAGTATAGTAAGCAAGTGATGCACTTAGCTTCACAACATTATCGGCAGCAAATTCCTTTACCGCTTCTTTCAGCAATTTGAAATAGTTCTTTATCCTAGATGACATGCTATTCCGTTCTTTGGTACAGATGGAATAACGTTGTGCCATAGGTATATATCGATGCTAAAAAGTTTACTGTGCAATTAATTCCTCATATGCTGGTGCGGTTTTATTGAATTGCTTTTTGTTCAATTACTAACCCATTAATTCATAACCATTAAATTCAACAACAACTATGGCAAGGAAATACTCGCCAAAAGCACAGGACAAAGTGCATACAGCTATGCACGAGATGAAAGAAGGTAAGCTGAAGAGCGGCCGCTCAGGTAAGAAGGTTACCAGCCGCAAACAGGCCATAGCTATCGGCCTTTCCGAAGCCCGCGAAGAAGGCGCTAAAGTACCACGCAAAGCAGCTGCTAAAAAAGCAGCCGCAAAGAAGAAGAGCACTACAGCCGCTAAAAAAGCTCCTGCTAAGAAAAAGTCGGCACCTAAAAAGGCCACTGCTAAGAAGGCAACTCCCGCCAAGAAAACAGCTGCAAAGAAGACCACAACCAAGAAAAGCGCAACTAAGAAAAAAACAACGGCTACTAAAAGGACAGCGACTAAGAAATCTGCTTCAACCAAAAAATCGGCTACTAAAAAGAGCGTAGCTACCAAGAAGTCGGCGCCAAAGAGAAGCAGCGCAACGCGTAGCACTACACGTAAGAAAGCTGCTAGTAAGAAGTAGTTCTAATAACTTGTATATAGTTTTTTAGATAAAGCCCCTTCACGCGAAGGGGCTTTTACTTTTTACATTTTTGCGATTGTATTGTAGCTTAGTACGATCATTGTGTTAGGATGGATCAAGCGGTAAAATCAATCTTCAGAGAAGTATTAAGAGACGAGTTTAAAGAACGTAACGTCCCCGTTTTGTTTTCTGACCCAATGTATGACGGACGTTATGCAGTTATCGAAATAGAAAAAGTCATCTTTAAACTTGCATGGAGTAGCGATTTGCTAATGCCATCTCTATGCAGGATTGACACTAATATCTATGCTATTGGGATTGATGAGCACTTTGTGATTATTGATGTAGCACACAACAAGATATTATTGAACTTGGATGTGTTCTCCAATTTTGTCGAGACAACGTTGAGTCAAAACTATGCGTTTGTTATAGCGGAGATAGCGCTATATAAAATTGATCTTCTCACCTTTGAAGTTGTAGATGAGGTATGCGGCCTGCCCGACGCATTTTCAGAGATTGTGTCAAAAAAAGGTGATACCCTTAAAGTGAGATGTTTGAATGACCAAATAATCGAGATATAGAGTATGAAGAGACTAGTGATCTTATTAACGCTCCAGTTGCTGCTTGTATACAGCGCCATTGCCAAACAAGACAAAAAGCAAATAACAGCCTGCTTCGAGCAATATAAAACAGCCATCTTAAGTGAAGATGCAGAGCTGGCGTTGAAATGCCTGGATAGTAATACAATTGCCTACTATTCTAACATTGCATCGCTATCGCGCACTGCCACTAGAGATGGTATCGATACATTGCCCATCATGTCGAAGCTATTGGTGATCGTGGTAAGGCATAGAATTCCTAAGCCGGAACTACTAAAAATGAATGGCAAGGAGCTTATACTCTATGCGGTAAAGAATGGTATGCTCGGCGATAAGACCTCTATCGACCAGACCACAATCACAAAGATCTCCATCGACGATAATAAGGCGACAGCGTTGTTCAAAGATGGAAAACAGGTTTCAGATAATTACTTCCGCTTTAATAAAGAAACGGAGGGCTGGAAACTGGATATGACCTCCATATCTGGCGTCGTGTCCAAATCATTCAACCGGGTTATTTCGCAAAGCGGACTTACAGAGAACGATTTCATATTCAGGCTGGCAGAGGCTTCGAGCGGCAGGCGGATAGATGATACCATTTGGGAACCGATAGCTGAAAAATAAAAGAGCCGGAGAATCATCTCCGGCTCTTTTGTATTTAGTACTGCGGCATCAAGGGCTTTGTACCCATAATGCTGTCTATGCGTTCCATTACTTCAGTGGTCAGCTTGGGTAGCACATCCAGTGCTTTAAAGTTCTCTGTAAGCTGCTCGGGTTTTGTGGCACCGAGTATAGCCGTTGTTACGTTCGGGTTTTTAACGCACCAGGCCACGGCTAGTGTTGCCAGCGTGGTGCCCAGGTCTTTGGCCACGGTATCCAGCTCACGCACACGGCCCAGTCTTTCGTCGCTTATCGTGCGGTCTTTCAGCCATTCAAAGCCTTCCAGTGCTAGGCGCGAGTCAGCAGGGATGCCATTGTTGTATTTACCCGTCAGCAGCCCCGAAGCCAGCGGACTCCAGATGGTTGTACCCATACCTATGTTCTTAAAGATAGTATAGTAGTCCACTTCCATCTTGTATCGCTCAAACAGGTTGTATTGCGGTTGCTCTACGGCAGGGCCTATCAGGCGCAGCTCGCGGGCTACCATATGTGCTTCCATTATCTCCGCACCACTCCATTCGCTGGTACCCCAGTATAGTATCTTGCCCTGCTGTATCAGCGTATTCATGGTTTGCACCACTTCCTCTATCGGCGTGTTCTTATCGGGACGGTGGCAGAAGTACAAGTCAAGGTATTCTAACTGCAAGCGCTGCAATGCTTCGTGACAAGCCTCTGTAAGGTGTTTGCGGCTAAGGCCGGTCTGGTTAGGCTTATTCTGTTCACCCCTCCAGCCAAAGAATGCCTTGCTCGATACTACATAAGAAGAACGCTCCCAGTTCTTGCTCTTCAGCACACGGCCCATCATCTTCTCCGACTCTCCGCGCGAGTACACCTCTGCATTGTCAAAGAAGTTTACGCCGTTATCATATGCAAGGCTCATCAACCTATCTGATATCCCATCATCTATCTGCTTGGCAAATGTCACCCACGAGCCATAGGAAAGCACGCTTAGCTGCAATCCTGTCTTTCCCATTCTTCTGTATTCCATACTATGTCTGTTTGGTTATGAATGATGGTCAAAGTTGTGGCTTTTTGCGCACAGCTTTGATAAGACTTACTTATAATGAAAGAGGCGCTGTAAATAGCGCCTCTTTTATCTTTTAAACCAGGTATACCACCAGTCCGTCCCTTAGTTTAGGTTCGAACCAGGTGCTCTTCGGCGGCATTACATTTCCGCTGTCCGCTATGTCAAACAATTGCTGAATGCTAACAGGATAGCAGGCAAAGGCCGCTGCCATATCCTTACTGTTCACACGTTTCTCCAGCTCGCCCAGGCCACGTATACCGCCTACAAAGTCTACGCGCTTATCGGTGCGTGGGTCGTTGATGTTCAGCAGTTTCGATAAGATGTTGTTTTGCAGGATGCTTACATCCAGTATGCCGATCGGGTCGTTTGTATAGGTACCTTCTTTCACCGTCAGCTTATACCATTTGCCGGCGATGAACATGCCAAACTCGTGCGGCTGCTGTGGCTTGTATGATTCTGTCATTGGTTCAGAAACCTCGAAGTCATTGTGCAGCGCCTGTATGAAAGCGTCAGCAGTCATGCCGTTCAGGTCTTTCACTACGCGGTTGTAGTCCATGATCTTGAGCTGGCTCTCGGGGAAGATGCAGGTGATGAAGTAGTTGAACGACTCATCTCCTGTTATCGACATACCGCCTTCTCTCATCTCCTGGCATACCTTACCGGCAGACGCAGCGCGGTGGTGGCCATCGGCTATGTATGTAGCAGGCACCTGCTCGTCGAAGATGCGTGTGATCATTGCCACTTTAGCATAGTCATCTACCACCCACATGGTATGGCGTATGTTATCCTCAGCTACAAAATCGTAAGTAGGCTGGTGCGCCCTTTTCCAGTCGTTGATGATCTTATCGATACCATCGTTATCGTTATAGGCCAGGAATACCACACCTGTTTGTGCGCGGGTATATTTTATATGATTGATGCGGTCCAGCTCTTTCTCTGGACGGGTAAATTCGTGCTTCTTTATAACGCCATTGAAATAATCGTCCAGCGACGATCCGCAAACAAGACCTGTCTGCGAGCGGCCGTCCATTACCAGCTCATATATATAGTAGCAAGGCTCATTGTCCTGCACCATTATCTTGTCCGATACCAGTTGGTCCAGGCATTCTTTCGCTTTTTCGTACACCTGTATGCTATGTACGTCAACACCTTCCTGCAGGTCTATCTCTGCGCGGGTCACATGGTAAAAATGATAAGGCTCTTTTCTGTATGCACGGGCTTCTTCCACACTCACTACATCATATGGCAGTGTTGCCAGTTTTGCAGCTATCTCCTTTTTTGGTCTTAAACCCTTGAACGGGGTGATCTTTGCCATATTTCGTTTTTATAATTTCTCGTTGTTTTACTTGTCGCCAAAATGCCGCTCAAACTCCTGCATTGCCTGTACCAAAGCCTGCACATCGTGTAGTGAAATGGCATTATACAAAGAAGCCCGGAAAGCGCCCACACTGCGGTGGCCTTCTACGCCTGTTATATTCCTTTCTTCGCAAAATTTGATGAATGCTCTTTCGTGCTCTTTATGTGTAGCGGCAAAGCAGGCATTCATCATGCTTCGGTCTTCCGGCCTGATGACGGTGTGAAATAACGAATTTCTGTTTATTTCCTCATACAGCAGGGTGGCCTTTGCGCTGTTTTCTTGCCCTATGACATCTATTCCCCTGTTTTTTGTCCAGCGCATGGTCAGCAGCGACGTGTAGATGGCAAATACAGGCGGTGTATTCAGTACAGACCCTTTAGCTACATGCGCAGCATAGTCGAGCATCGGTGGTATAGTACGCTTAATGCGGCTGAGCATATCCTTGCGCACTACAGCCAGCGTTACACCCGCAGGGCCTATGTTCTTTTGTGCTACGGCATAGAACATCGCACAGTTGCTGTAGTCCATCCGGCGCGAGAATATATCGCTGCTCATATCGGCTATCAGCGGTATATTGGTCTTAGGTATCTGCGGCCACTGCGTACCGAATATGGTATTGTTGGTTGTAAAATGAAGGTAAGAGAGATGGGCAGGTATTTCCATTGGCCATTCGGGCAGATGCCGGTAGTTGTCTTCTTTTGATGACGCCAGTACTTCTACCTTGCCATAGTAGCTTGCATAGCTCATGGCTTCATTTGCCCAATGACCGCTATCGATATAGCCTGCTGCACCATCGAGGAAGTTCATCGGCACCATGCAGAATTGCAGCCTGCCGCCGCCGTGCAGCCATAGCACTTCGTAGTCGTCATTCAGTCCGCACAGGTCGCGCACCAGCGCTTGGCTCTCTTGCAGTATCTCGTCAAAGTATTGTCCCCGGTGCGGTATCTCCAGTATGGATAGTCCGGTATCGTTATAATTCACCACGGCTTCAGATGCCTGTTGCAATACCTCTTTAGGCAGCATGGCGGGACCGGGACCGAAATTGATCTTATGATTACTTTTTGTCATCGTCTACACTGGTGATACCGCCGCTTACGGCAAACTTCATAGCCTCACCGGCAGTCATTTTTGTTATGGGTTTTATATCCTTTGTATCTGCGATCACTACCCAGCCCGATACAGCGTAAGAGTGCGGCAGGTATACAGCCACCTTACCGGGCAGCCCCAGGTAAGACATATCTTTCTGGGTCATAAAGCCAATGCGGAAAAGCTCGGGATTGTAATTGGTACAAACCCATACCGGCTTGTTGAAACGTTTTTTGTCACCTACGAAAGAGCCCATCACATCTTTGATGGAGGAGTAGATGTATTTGATGCCGGGTATGTGCTGCAGCAGATGGTCAAATGCATCGAACAGCATACGCCCCAGGAAGAAGCGGGTGCCCATGTAGCCGATGAACGTAACTACAAAGATGATGATGAGAAAACCCAGCCCGCGCGGTACCCATGGCACCAACCTGTCCACACTGTCGAAAACGGTATAGATGACATAGGCTGTTACTGCTATAGGACTCAGGATAAGTAGCCCTTGCAGAAAAGAGCGAAATATGATGGCCGCGAGATTACGCATTCAAATAAAAATGAATGGCGCAAAGTTACAGTAATTGATACAGGTAAAATTATATTTGCTTTACGTCTTTGTTGAAACTGATGATTTTAGCACTTAACCCCACATATGAAGCTTAAGATCGCTTTGTTGTTTATGACCTGCCTCTACTGCACCGGTGCTACTCTGGCGCAGGACAACCCAAAGGGTGCGGGCATTGGCATTGAGGCCAACTACATGCGGGGGCAGATATACAAGCACACAAAAAACTTTAACCTACCGGTATCCAATCATGTAAATGCTTACGAAATAAACTTTGTGCAGCAGACCTATGGCAAAAAGCCCTGGCACCGCAGGCATGGCTACCCGCTGGTGGGTATCGGCATTACCCTTACCGACTATGGCATGAACGATATTTACGGCAAGTGCATTGGCGTAGCGCCTGTATTGCAGTTGCCGATAGTAAAGTACCGCAACTTCGAGTGGACCTTTAAAGTGGCTATGGGCTTTGGGTATGTTACCAAGAAGTATGAGCGCATACCGGGTTGGGATACGGTGAACAATGCCATCGGCAGCCATATCAATAACTATACACTCTTCGCTACCGCCCTGCGCTACCACATCAACAAACATTGGGATGTGCAGGCAGGTTTTAATTTTTCGCATGCCTCCAATGCATCGTTCCGCAGGCCAAATCTTGGGTATAATACCTACGGATGGCATATCGGTGCGCGTTACTTCCCGGCCACTTCAAAGCCCGGACGTATAGAGCAGGAAACGGAAAAGCTGAAGAATCGCTGGCTGGCGCAGGTACGTTTTGGCTTGGCAGGGGTGGAGATGACCGCGCCTGATGGACCGTTGTACCCTGTGTATATGCTGTCGCTATATGGCAGCAAAAGATACCTGAGCAAGAACAAAGTCTTTGCCGGTATCGACTATACGTACAACACCAATATGTACGCCTTCTTCCGCAACAACGAAGTATTTGTAGGAAAGGAAAAGTCTGAATCGTGGCGCAGCTCGGCTTTTGTGGGTAACGAGTTCCTGATGGGCCGGGTAGGGCTTTACCTGCAGCTGGGCTTTTATGTGAAGAACTACTACCAAAGCACCTATTGGTATTACCAGAAGCTGGGCTTCAACATCTACATACTACAACGCGAGAAAGGCATATTGAAAGAGCTCTTCGCCAGTACGTATTTAAAAGCACATGGCACCGAAGCCGAGTTTGCAGAATTTGGTATTGGCTGCGGATTCTAGAACAGTCCTTCGCGCAGCAGATCGTGCAGGTGCAGCATGCCGGTATATTTACCGCCCTTAGTTACTACCAGTTGGGTTATATCATGCTCGCGCATCAGCTCCAGCGCTGTTGCCGCCAGTTCTTCCTCTTCTATTTCTTTGGGGCCCGGTGTAAGTATGTCAGTAGCTTTGAGCGCAGCGGGGTTCTCATGTTTTTCCAGCATACGCCGTATATCGCCATCGGTAATGATGCCAAATACTTTGCCCTCATCATCCAGCACCACGGTAGCACCCAGGCGCTTGCTCGATATTTCGTAGATGATCTCGCGTAGCGGGCTGTTTGTTTTAACCACCGGTTTATTATTGCCCTTGTTCATATCGGCCACACGCAGGTATAGCTTTTTACCTAATGCACCGCCGGGGTGGAAGCGGGCAAAATCATGAGAGCTGAAACCCTTAAGGCTCAGCAGGCACACAGCCAGCGCATCGCCCATTACCAGTTGTGCAGTGGTGCTGGTGGTAGGCGCCAGGTTGTTGGGACAGGCTTCTTTGGCAACAGTGCTATCTATAAAATGATCGGCATGGGTAGCAAGGTAAGAATCTGCATAACCGCAAAGGGCTATAACGGGATTGCCGAAGTTTTTGATAAAGGGTACCAGTACTTTTATCTCGGGGCTTTCGCCGCTCTTCGATATGATGATGACCGTATCGTCGGGTTGTATCATACCCAGGTCGCCGTGGATAGCATCGGCGGCATGCATAAAGAGGGCGGGTGTACCCGTAGAGTTGAAGGTAGCGACGATCTTCTGCGCGATGACCGCACTCTTGCCGATACCCGTAACCACCACGCGGCCACGCGACCGATGAATAACTTCGACCGCACCGGCAAAGCTATCATTCACAAAATCCTTTAGTTTCTCTACCGATCTCATTTCCATGTCTATCACATCGGTAGCCAGCTTCAGTACTTTGTCCTTATCAAACATGACAGCAAAGTTATGTGTAAATCCACAATGCCGATAGCAGCCAATTTCGATGTCGAAATTAGCGTATCCTATCCCAAAGTTCCGTTTCGCACACCCCCTTTTCGCAGCCACTTCACGGCAGCACAGCACCACCACAACAACCACGTGGCAGCAGCACAACAGCAGCCTAACAGCAGCACAGCGACACCATTACAGCAGCTTTACAGCACCGAGAGCAATGTATAAACGAACACTAAACCTGCATGATACCTATGCTGAAACGAGGAAATTTTGTAAAGGCGGTTATTCCGTTATTGGTTGCGAAAATTAGGGGGTGTACATTTCTTATGCTTTACTGAAAAAATGGGACTTTTACATACGGGAGGCGAAGTGGCTTCTTCTATAGTTCTTTGAAATAGTTGAGTATCTTTCTATGACGAAATATGAGATACATATTCTTACTATCAGTTGTTTTTGTTTTCTCCTGTAAGCCACAGAAAAACCCTGAACATAAAGCTCCGCATTTTGATGTGGAGTTTCACCAGTTAGATATGGAAGCTGGTGTGTTAGATTTTACGCTATTTGGAGATGACTTGGTTTGCCGACTGGAAAATGGTAAAATCGTGATTCTCGATTCTTTCCGTAAAAGACGACAAGATCTAGAAGAACTTTGTATCCCACCATATCCCGACTACATCTGGCAAACATTAAATTTCAAGGGTAAACTCGTACTAATTACTAACAGTAAAAAGTATATCGTGTTCGATTCTGCTTACAACAGAATTGAATCTTGGGAGTCTAAACTAAACGCAGTTAAAGAATCCTATCCTATGATTTATAATGATACATTTTGGATAGCAACTAGTGAAAATGAATTCTATTATTTAGATAACAGCATTAAATTGAACAGTAGTAACATTGATGAATTTCGTGAAAGATATTTATTACCTAGTACGTATAAGCTGTACGAGGACAGTCTATATATAGTTTATGGATGTAGTGTCGGTGAGTTCGGCGGCAATGTTTTTTTCCAGAGCAAGATTAGTGGCAATATAAAGCTCTATCCTGCTTATGCTCCGACCAGTTCTTTTAAAATGAATGGGGCATACTTCGTTATAAATAATCTTGGTGGTGGTTATACAAGTATTGAGAAAATCACAGACCCGGGAAGGCTATACGCTCCGCAAATGACAGCAGAAGGTGTATTTGGATCAAAAGATGCATTCTGTTGCAATTGCGATACACAGAATAGTATCTATTACAGCATTGAACCTAAAGAGAGAAATAAGAAGGATAGTTTGATCGGCGTTTACACTACTATGGATGCATTTGCAACTCCTGCTGCGTCTACATCGGCACCGTTTTTATATGATGGTGCATTTTACTCTTTTCAGGCATTAGATACATTTTTCCGAATTCTAAGAGTTGATAGTGATACAGTTTTAGAAGTGCAAAGAATAGCGCTAAAAAATAAGCGCTACAATGCTCTTAATAATATATGGTCTTCTCAAACACCATACGGTTTTGTCATAGTTCAATATGGCAGGGGTACTAGGACTTATCAGAGTAGGGAGAATGTAGCGTATGAGTTCAACGTAACTGTTATCAACAAAAATAAAATTGATATCTACCTCTATCAAAAGATGGAGAAGCATCAGTAGGCATTTTAATACTGCATTACACGGCCAAGCAATATGAAATACATAATTTAAAGCATGAAAAGGTTAATAGTTTGCTCCTGCTTCTTACTGTACATAGCTTCAAGTTGTAATCAATTTCAGTCAAAAGACAGGAGAGTGGAAGAGGCTTTGGGAACGTCTGGAGCGCTAATTTTTAAATATGTATAGAAACTCTGACTCGGAGATCATTAAAAATGCCTATAGGGAAAATCCTTTTATCGAGTTTGAAAATTATGTAAGCCGAAATGACAACAAATTTCATTTCTATAAACTGGGTTATCGCGATAGCGATACCGAAGTAATATTAGGCTACATTCTGCTTGATACTACAAACAGCAAAATTTATGAATGCAATAATAAAGCAGATAGCTTGGTTGAGTGGGTTCCAGACTACTTTCCGACAGAACCATCCAAATAAAAGTGTTCTTTCCCGCCCTGTTGGTAAAGACACCCATAAGGACAAAAAGAAACCCAATGTAAAAAATGGACGTTAGCAATCTTTATAACATGGAAATAGACATGGATTGCGATCCAGTTTTGTATCAAACTGTTGAGCTATTGAAGGAGGCTATTAATGATTGGCCTACGGAAATTAAAACTTTAGAGGAGTTTATTGAAAATGTTGAAAAATACCTCCATTACTCAGAAATAACAATAGAGGTGGTAAACAAGGCAGCGTCTCGTATTCGTCTAGGAGAGTTTTGGCAAGTAAAGGCCTTGGCAAGCATACAAGAACTCATGAAAATTAATGACCAAAGTACATTTGAGGCTATTCTGAATCGCTTGATGCTTTATCCCGGATAGAGATGCACAGGCCCAGTGTTTGAGACCTTAGTTTCAGCCTCCAGCACGAGCTTGTTGGTGAAGAACACCAACAGGGAGGAGGGCGTGCAATTTCATGCGCTATGGAGGAAATCGAGAACTTTACATTAGAAAACACGAGAGGTAGTTTCGGAAGTTCTTTGAAAGATTGATTGACCGGACTTTCTCTTTGGTTTCCTATTAAACCCTTTTAAAAATAAAGGTGTTTAGCTAGCTTAGTCAAATTACAATGAAGCTTCGAATATCAGACTATATCGCTATTATCTCCAGTGCTGGGGTTATCTTTTGGATAATTAGTGATTTTTTCGGTGGGATGATTCAATTTCTTTTTACTGGTTATGTTCTGCTCATAGTGCCGGCTGTTTTGCTTTATTCGTTTTCGCTCGTTCATACAGCTATTTCAACAATTAGGAAAGGCCTAGGTAGAAATCGAGTCAAGCTTGTAGCCCATCTTTTCGTATTTGCGGCAGTAGTTACCTTCACACTATATCTGTATACTGATATTCTTCGATCCAAGAGAATCCTTACCGCAAGCATGTATGACGATTTCAGTAGTTATCATCTGGTATTTAGGGCCGATAATACTTGTGAACATGTGCTCCTTAGTGCATTCGGTGCTACGCAAAGGTTCCGTGGAAAGTACGTAAGAAAAGATGATACAATCTTATTTATTGAAATTCCTTATTCTGACGATAAGTTTATACCCAGGCGAATGTTAATTGACAGACAGCAAAAAGCATTGTTTCTAGAAGAAGAGCCAGGCAAATTTCCCGCTAGAAAAGGAATTCTAAATTACTTTAAGATTGAATAGTTCCTCCAAGGGTCTCCTGCATGGGGACCCTTGGCCTTCACATTGCCTAAGCTGACGATTAATCCAGCAGCAAACTTCATCTGCTGACCCCAGATTCCCCAAGGTCTTTTTCCAGAGACCCTTGGGGAAAAATGAAAGAGTTATATAGTGTACCTTTTTAGTTATCCTCATCTCGCATTTCCTTTTTAATTTTGACAACCATGGGTGAGAATCTATCTGTTTTCCTGGCGAAGAGTAAGGTGAAGGCGAATGACCTGGAGCACAAGCGCAAGCTGGCATTCAATATTCAGAAGTATGCCGATACGGTGGTAAAGGGCAAGCAGCAGTTTGCCAACCTGGATGTGGCGCGCCGCAAGGCCAAGAACGTGAAGTGGCAGACGATGGAAAACCTCGCCGATTACCTCGAGCAGTTCGAGCGCAACTTTACGGCACGCGGCGGCAAGGTCATCTGGGCCGAAACTGCCGATGATGCGTTGGAAGCCGTGCTGGACATCTGCCGCAGCAAGAATGCAAAGCAGGTGGTAAAGTCTAAATCGATGGTGACCGAAGAGTTGCACCTAAACGATTACCTGGCCAAGCACAATATAGAATCAGTAGAGACCGACCTTGGTGAATACATACAACAGCTGGATGGCGAAGCGCCGTACCATATTGTAACCCCTGCGATGCACAAGAGCAAGGAAGATGTGGCCCGGGTATTCCACGAAAAGCTGGGCGTACCGCCTAATCTCTCCCCATCGGAGCTTACGCAAATAGCACGCGTGAACCTGCGCGAGAAATATATTACCGCAGATATAGGTGTTACCGGCGGCAACTTCCTGATAGCAGATACGGGCGCAGTATGCGTTAGCGAGAATGAAGGTAATGCCCGATTAACCACAGCTTTCCCTAAGACACATATAGCAATCGTAGGCATCGAAAAGATGCTGCCGTCGATAGACAACCTGGCGCTGTTCTGGCCACTGCTGGCTACTTATGGTACGGGTCAAAATGTGACGGTTTACAATACCATCTTTACCGGCCCGCGTCAGCCCGGCGAAACAGACGGCCCCGAAGAGATGTATGTGATACTGTTGGACAATGGACGCACCAACCTGCTGCGCCCCGAAGTACGCGAGAGCATGTATTGCATCCGCTGCGGATCGTGCCTCAACGCCTGCCCCGTATATAAGAACATTGGCGGCCATGCTTATGGCGCTACGTATAGCGGTCCTATCGGGTCTGTCATCACCCCGCACCTTAAGGGTATGGGTGAATTCAAGCACCTGAGCTATGCATCCAGTCTATGTGGCAACTGTACCGAAGTATGTCCGCTCAAGATCAACATACACGAGATGCTGCTGGAGAACAGGCATATTGCCGTAGAAGAAAACAAGAACGACTTCTCCGAAAATATCAGCTGGAAACTCTGGAAACGCGCGATGCTGAGCCGTACACTCATGAACAGCGCAGGTGCAGGTATTAAGGGTAAAGTGATCAACAAAGTATTCAAGCACAACTGGACCGAATCGAGGGGCGATATAGACTTCGCACCCAAGTCCTTCAACCAGATGTGGAAGGAGCGTAAATAAATAGTCCCCAGAATTACTTCCTAATAAATACCTTGGTGCCTACACCTGCAAAGGTGTAGAGCTCTTCGATGTCGCGGTTCTTGAGCGCTACGCAGCCATCGGTCCAGCCGACGCCCATTTCTATCATGTCGTCGCCGCCTTTCCATATGCCGTGTATACCTATGGCATTACCTATGCGAGCGGTCTTAGGTATCTTGCCTGCATCCTTCAGCTTATTGAACTTGTAGTAAGAAGAGTCGTTGGGGTAATTCAGCAGCATGAACTTTGTGTACTTCGACGCCGGGTTTTTGGCCGCTATCTTGAACCAGCCCTCGGGCGTGCAGCGGTCGCCCTCCATGCATTTATCCATTTTAGGATTCGGCCCGAACACCGCCTTGTAGCTGCGTATCATCTTTTTGCGGTAGAAGACCTGCACCGTGTACTGCGATTTATTCACAATGATGGTGAGCGAATCTTTTATGAGTGTATCGGGGTTAATGGGGCGGCGCGGATTGAAAGCAACCGGCTTGGGCATGATGATCATTTCCGTCACCCGCATAGAGCCCTGGCTATACTGCACCTCGCGTACTATGTTGCCCCTGCCATCGCTGTATTCTCTGAGTACTTTCAGGTCGCGGGGTTGTTTTACTTCGGGCTCCTTTATGGTAGTATCGGCAGCAGCATTCTTTTGTGCAATAGCAGTGTTGCTATATGCAAGCAACAAAGAGCATATCAGTAAAGCAAATAGTTTTAAGCCACCGTAAACGCTGCGGATACCATATTTCTTCATACTGCCAAAGTAGCTTTTGGGGAGTGATACGAAACTAATAAAAATCTCCGTACTTTGCGCTCTGAATAAGGCTTTTACTCAATCTTTAAGAAAATCTCAACAGCCTTTATAGCTTCTAGTTTGCCCTGTCTTCTTTAATTTTTTTACCATGTTGCTGCTTACATATACAGAGGAGAATTATTTAAAAGCTATCTATAGCATACAGCATAGTAGCGAGTCGGGAGAAGTGTCTGTGAATGAAATAGCAGAGCGCATGAGTACCAAGCCTGCCACCGTAACCGATATGTTGCGCAAGCTTTCGGAGAAACAACTCATCCACTACGAGAAGTATAAGAAAGTGCAGCTTTCCGAATCGGGTAGCCGCGAGGCATTATCGGTACTACGTAAGCACCGCCTTTGGGAGACCTTCCTGCACAATAAGCTTATGTTTACCTGGGACGAGGTGCATGAAGTAGCCGAGCAGCTGGAACACATACAATCGACCAAGCTGGTAGAGCGCCTCGATGAGTTTCTTGGCTTTCCCGACTTTGACCCGCATGGAGACCCGATACCAAAATCGAACGGAGACCTGCCGGTATCTACTGCCCGACTGCTAAGCGATGTAGCGCCGGGTACTATGATAAAGATCGTTGGTGTGAAAGATACGTCGACTGCCTTCCTGCAACAGCTGGAAAGATATAATCTGCAAATAGGCAGTAAGCTCTTATTGACAGAGCGAATGGCTTACGACAACAGCGTAGTACTGAAAGATGATCAGGAAAATTCCTTCCAGCTTTCGGATAAGATAGCCTACAACCTGCTGGTAGTTTAGCGCTTTTTATAAATAGGCACGGTAGAGCAGGGTTCTCCATACATCAGCGACTTTACCACAGGGCGCAGCTTTTCGGTTATGGCCACGTATCCCGCTTCAGGTATCGATGTATCGCCGCAGCCTTTTATCACTACACGTTTATCGTTATATTCCGTAGCGTCGATGCCTGCTATGTTTTGCAGCAGCATGTGTTTGCCCATTTCCTTTTCGGCACCGAAGTAAACACTGAGCGCTACGGGCTGTAGATAAGTAGCTGCCAGCATATAGGCCCACATAGGTATGATGGCATCTACCGAACAGTAGATGGCTACGTATTTATTCTTGTATTGCTCCCAGTCGTGCGTTTGCAGCGATGCACGATAGTCCTTCTCGCGCAGTATCATTTCGCGAAACAGAAAAGGCTTCAGGTCGAAGCCAGTGATCAACTCTTCTTTAGGTATATAGTTAGCCAGGTCCAGCGTTATAATTCCACTCTCTGCTACTTTATTTACGATCGTCTCCATATACACATTTGTTTTTACTGCCCTGCAAAGTTACGACTAGTTTGTTTGCCCTAAAGCAAAACAGCGGCTGTAGGGCCGCTGTTTTTACTTATGTTCTGTTAGTATAATACTATACTAGAGGTTTTTGCTATTGTAAGTGATGTCAGCAGATCTGCGCATCATTTCGTCTACACCATTAATGATAGAGTTTTTCAGCTGCATGCCCTGCATGGCTTTCATTTGCTGCAATACCATTGGGTCGGTAGGCTCTGGTCTGCTACCGCGGTATACCAGGTTTATGTAGTACACACCATCCTGGCCTTTGATAGCCGGTGCATTCGCTCCAACTTTAAAACCATTGAAGAAAGTATAACCTACCACCTTAGGTTCGTAACCCAGATTAGGTATGAATGGTTGAGAAGCATTGAAAGAATCTGCCTGCTGAACCGTTTGAGCCGATGCCTGGGCAATAGACTCCAGTGCGCCACCTGCTTTGTATTTATCAACGATCATCCTGGCTTTTTTCTCGTTCCTTACTGCAGCTTCAATTACCGGGCGCAGATTAGCATCCAGGTCCATCAAGCCTTTCTCTTTTTTAGCAGCCATCTTTGCAACTACATAGCGGCCATCCATCGAGAACACCTGAGATACGTCTCCCACTTTTGCGTCATATACCCAACGGATCATTTCGCGTGAAGAGCCCAGCCCTGGTATCTGGAAATCATTTATTTTGATGTTGTCAGCCATTCTCTTGTTGAGGCCTTCTTTTTTTGCTGCTTCATCAAAAGATTTGTCACTGTTATTTTTACCGGCAAATTCGCTAGCCTTTGCATAAGCTGCATTCTCGGTAGTTTCGCCAGGGTACAGCGATTTTGAAATAACAGCCAGTTTAGCTGCAGTAGCAACACCTGTCTGGTTCAGTATCTCTATATAGTGATAACCTGCATAAGCTTCGTTATCTACTTTTACCGTTTTCTTTTCGCCTTTGCTACCTTCAAATGCGAAGTCGCCAAATTCTTTCGATATCTGTGGCCTTTGCTGTAGTGTGAATGTGTACTCACCGCCGGTTGTTTTGCTACCATCGTCTTCCGATACTTTTATTACCATAGTATCGAAGCTCGCACCGGAATTGATAGCAGCTACTACGCTGTCTATTCTTCTCTTCGCGATGCTATCGGCAACGATCATCTGGCCGCGCTCTTCTGTCTTAATTAATATGTGTCTGATCCTGGCTGAATCCGGAAGGCTTTTCTTCTCTACAACTTTAGTGAGCTTGTAAGTATTATTCTCGAAGTAAGGACCATAAACGCTACCTACCGGCAGGTTGAAAATAGAATCTGCCTGAGCGGACATGAAGGTTTTCTTATTTACGAACGTACCATTATAAGGATCGTCCGAATTTCTGTTTACAAAGCTCTCTGCATCAGCAGCAGTAGCAAAATCATTTTTTATCTGGTTGAGTGTACCTAGTGCACGTGCCGTATCTTCAGCAGATGGCGCCACATCGAAAGATATATACTCAATGCTACGTGTAGGCTCTTCGATGCGATACATTCCTTCACGTTTTTTCATATAGGCTTTCATCTCATCGTCCGATACTTTTACCTGATCGTCTGCTATGGTATTGTATGGTACTTTTACATAACGGACACTGGCCAGCGCTGTTTGCTCCTTCAGCTGATACTTAGCAACGAAGGTGGGCATGTATATACTGTGGTTAACCAGAGAGTTGAATTTCTTCACCACATTGTTGCGAATGATGTATGCTTTCAGTGTTTCCCACTGCTCCAGTATTTTTCCGCTCGGGTCGGCCTGGTTTATCTGCTGTTCAAACATCTTTACACGCTGCGGATCGAACTGGCCGGTCTGCTCATTCTTAAAGTACTCGTAGGTACGTACCAGCGGATCAGGGTTAGCACTGTATATCAGTTCTTTCTCTTCGTCTTTGGTAGTTGCGATACCCAGTTTTTCTGCCTGTGCACCTGTTATTTTTTCACCTACCAGTTCGCGCAGCGCCTGGTCATTTATCTGTGCTCTTGTAGCTTCGTCCAGCGGACGTCCCTGCGAGCTATAACTATATAATACTTCGTAGTCCTTTACGCGTTGTGAGTAGTCTTTGATGTCAATTTTTTCGCCATTCACTTTTGCTACGCTAGAGTCCTGGCCAAACAGGTCTCCAAAGCGTCCGCTCGCGGCATCCATCATTATAAAGCCTACCAGCGATACGGCAATGACAGCACCGGCCAGCTTGGCATACTTAGTTCTTATTTTCTGTATAACAGCCATATAGGTTGTGGTGTTTATTAAATTACAAGGAGGGCAAATTTATACGAAAAATTGAGATTACGAAGCTTTATAGCCTTTAAATACTTTATTCTTAGCGGATTATTCAAATATTTTTTAATGCTTATTGCATTATTAAGCGCCAGTTGATATTATTTTTTTGTTGTTATTCCATTTGAGTGTGAATTAATGTGGATTAACACCGTATAACCCTACCCGGCATCTGCACAAAACCAACAATCGCAAATCGTTTTGTGAGATATCCCTTCACAACAGGATACTTTACACCCCATGCTACGATATTCAGATTCCTGTTTTTACCAACACCATTCTTAATCCACATTACGACACTATTATGTGAGAATGCTTTGAAGAATAGGGTTTGAGCTGTGGATAAACATGTGGATCAGTGGGTATGATTTTAATTCGGTTAATTTGCAATAGGGATAACATTTTTCTGTCCCCATATCCACAGGCCTAATGATAGTAGCTTAATTTTTTAAAATTTTAATTCTTTTATTTTTATGGATGTGAATTTCGCATCAGCAGC
>SEFT01000049.1 GCA_004144175.1 Sphingobacteriales bacterium | reverse complement strand
AACACAACGGTGTAAAAATGGCTTTGTAGCATTAATCCCTTGTGATTACGCGGTTGATCATTGTCTAATAGGCGCAAGAATTTACCTGACGCTGAACAAAAACAGCTAATTGCCACGTACTACAACTTTTCTTGCTTCTGTTCGCAATTATAACCCGTAATTTCTGCAATTGCCCCGCTGTATTAAATAATATAAAGAGTACCTAACGCAAAATGTGGCGCGGTTCAGTCAATTACGTCACCTTATTGCATATTCCGGACCAAAGTGAGCCACTTATTCCGGGCTAAAGTGAGCCACTTATTCCGGGAAAGTGCGCCACCATATTGTGGTGGATCTGGAGCTTGATTCCGGGAGCCACTTGAGCTACCTGACATTCCGGCAAAGTGAGCCACATAGATGGGAAGGTTAAGATTCTGGATTCCGGCAAAGTGAGCCACCTGATCTGTGATCATTCCGGCAAAGTGAGCCAGTGATATATTGCTATTGAAGTTAAAAATTCAGTCATTCTAGTTCTAATCAAGAACTCAACAGATGGCTAACAAATTAACTTCAATGCAGACATTAAGAATAATATTGCAACTCGTAGATCGGTCCTTATCAGGTCGTGCTATTGCCCGCCAGTTAGGCCTCTCTCGCAATACAGTCAGCCATTATTTAAAGCAGATCCAAGCCACTCAACAACCTACCCATATCTTGCAGGCTTTGGACGACGCCGAACTGGCAAAGGTCTTATATCCTACCAATGCTGTAGCCGTTGCCGAAGACAGTCGTCATGATGAGTTCTGTAAGCTGGTGCCTTACTTCCTCGCTGAGCTAAAGCGTACAGGTGTCACACGTTATTTACTCTGGAAAGAATATCTGGCTAAGACCCCCGATGGTTATCGATACTCTCAATTTTGCTTTCATTTGAACGAACAGCGTGCTGTAGTTTCTCCTTCCTTCCGTAACCACTATAAGCCTGCAGAGTTAATGATGGTGGATTTTGCCGGTGATCTCATTCCCTATATCAACAAGTATACAGGTGAACAGATTGCATGCCTGTGCTTGTTTGCGTATTGCCCTATAGCAACTTTACCTATGCCGAAGCCTTGCCCAACGCAACCTTGCCCTTTTTGATCGCAGCATTAAACAGAGCCCTACGATACTTCCAAGGTGCCCCATTGTCGATGAAAACTGACAATATGAAGCAGGCGGTCACTAAAAGTTGCCGATATGAGCCTTCGTTTACGGATCTGATGCAACAATGGTCTTTGTACTATGATATAGCGCTGGTAGCCACCCGTCCGTTTAAGCCGAAGGACAAAGCACCGGTAGAGAACCACGTAAGAACTGTATATACCAGGCTGTTTGCACCTTTGCGTGATAAGGACTTCTTTAGCCTGGAGGATATCAATAGGTCCTTTGCAGCACTGCTGCAAGCTCACAATGAAGAGCATTTTCAAGGTAAAACCTTTAGCCGCACTATTCAGTTCAGAGATGAGGAACAACCTTTGTTAAATCCATTACCCCATAATGATTTTGAGATCAAACACTGTGCTTCTGCCAAGGTGCAGAAGAATTACCACATCACCCTGGGTGAAGACTGGCACCATTACAGTGTTCCTCATACTTACATAGGCAAACAGGTTACGGCTATCTACGACACAAAGTTTGTGGAGATCTACCTAAATCACCAACGCATTGCGCTTCATAAGCGTAATGTGAGGCGACATGCGTATACAACCACTAAAGAGCATATGCCGCAGAACCACCAGCATTACCAGGAGCAGCGCCAGGGGTGGGATGCGGATTACTTTCTGCGACAAGCTGCAGCCATTGGTCCCAACACCAAAGAATATGTAGCAGGCATGCTAAACTCCAAAAGCTTTACTGAGCAAACCTTCAATGCCTGCAGAGGCATACTGCGCCTGGCCAAGGACTATACCTCCATAAGGCTTGAAGCTGCCTGTGGCAGGGCACTTCCTTGGGGTTTGTATAGCTACAAGACTATCGCCAACATCCTTGGTAACAATCTGGACAAAGAACCTGAGGCTACACAGACATCATTTTTCAATCTACCCAGCCATGATAACATCCGTGGCTCTGACAACTATCAATAAACAAAGTATCCTTTTTATAACACACAAAAAAAACCAAATGATGAACACAAATCAAACGCTGGAGCAATTAAAACAGCTAAAGCTGCAGGGCATGAGTCAATGCTATGAGGCTATACTGGACATGGCTTTGCATGAACAACCTGAAGCGCATGCACTCATAGGAATGCTTGCAGAAGCTGAGGCTTCGCAGCGTGTCCTACATCGTACCCAACTGTATACAAAACTCGCCAAACTCAGGTACAGCACCCATCTGGAACAAATTAACTGTACCCCTGGAAGAGGTATTACAAAGGAGCAACTGATGCTACTGGCAGACGGGAGTTACATCGAACGATCCGAAAACATACTTATCACGGGTGCTACGGGATGTGGCAAATCATATCTGGCTTGCGCATTGGGCAAGCAGGCTTGTATGAAGGGATATCGAGCGCTCTATTATTCAATGAACAGATTAATAGAACAGCTGTCTCTGGCACGACTGGATGGAACCTATATAAAATGGCTCAACCAGATTGCCAGGGTTCCCCTGCTCATTCTCGATGACTTCGGCTTGCAGCCGGTAACCCATGAGGTAAAAATAGCCCTGCTTCAGATACTGGAAGATAGATATGGGAAAGGTGCAACGATTGTAACAGCACAGCTGCCTGTGGCAAACTGGTACGAGTATCTAAACGAACCTACAATAGCTGATGCAATCTGTGACAGACTGACAGCTAAAGCCCATCGGATCAAACTGGAAGGATCCTCACTTAGAAAACAAAAAAACAACTAATTTTAAAACCACTTCGCTAGCAAAATATCACTGGCTCACTTTGCCGGAACGGTGGCTCAGTTTCACCGGAATATCCAACCTTATTAAGCTGGCGAACACAGACCAATCCTATTGAAAGTGTCTAAATCCATGCTGAACCTAATCACGACACAATTTTGAAAACGTAATTTTCCTAGAAAAAGGAAGTTTTAAATGCAAATCAGCCAGGCACAGCCATTTTGGATTAGTGTAATGGTGTAGTTTTTTGCCTTTAGCGGCCAACGCTAATTTTTTTGCAGCTTTTTGCAGTCAAAATCAGCCATAGGCAGATT
>SEFT01000021.1 GCA_004144175.1 Sphingobacteriales bacterium | reverse complement strand
CTTTTGGCAGGACGCATATTTTATATAATGCCCACAACAATAATATAAAATGAATTATTAAATCTCGATAATATTAAAGCTGAAAAAATGTTTACACGATACTTGGTTTTTATTATTTCATCACTATAATTTTGCTATCAAATATAGACCTAGCAAGGATCATATTAAACGGTTACTCGAGGAATGGACAACAAAACATCGAAATACATGGCGATATTTGTTTTTATAATTCTTCATTGGTATTTGTCATTATTCTTTCAATCCATATTTCATCACCGCTATGCGGCTAATAACATGTTCACCATGTCAAAGCATAGGGAAAGGGTGTTCTATATTGGATATTTCCAGACCAAGGATTATCTTACAAATTGGGCGTTATCAATCCGAAATGTAATACTTCCTGATTTTTATTAAATACACGAATAAAAAAGCCCCGCAATTGCGAGGCTTGGAAATGATAAATATGCTTTAGACTAAGATATTTTCACATTAACTGCATTAAAACCCTTTTGACCAACTTCTATGTTGTAAGACACTATATCGTTTTCACTGATCTCATCCTGAAGACCTGAAACGTGAACGAAAATGTCTTGCTCACCAGTTGATGGGCTAATAAAGCCAAATCCTTTTGTCGCATTGAAAAACTTAACTGTGCCTTTGTGCATTAAAAATATTTAAATGAAATAATTTTTTGAAGATACTATAAAATATCGAATTAATGCTATTTATTTTAAAAAGACAATCATGCGATAACGACAGAAGACAATTGTTGATGGCATATGTTTAATATTCTTTCTTATAGTTTCCCTTTGCAAGGTTTCTATTGCGAAATGATTGGTTACGATCGAAACAGTTAGTTGTTTAGTTTATGAGCACACCAAAATTCAACACTCCTTCCATATCTGTGTACTCCGAATTAAAAAAAGAGGTTCATGGATATTTTAAGGCAAATAATCTTCCACCTACTGGAAATGCCAGGCTTTACATTAAAGCAATCCTACTGATTGTCAGTTATATCGCTATTTATATTCACCTTGTTTTTTTACACCAACGGGATTGTTAGCCTTGCCGGAGTGCATGTTATTTGGATTGCTTACTGCGGCCATAGGATTTAATGTTATGCATGATGGTGCGCATGGTAGCTTTAGTAAAGAACCTAAGCTTAATATGTTAGCGGCATTTACTTTAGACTTTCTTGGCGCCAGTAGCTTTATGTGGAATACTAAGCATAATGTAATACACCATGCTTACACAAATATTGAAGGGGTCGATGATGATATTGAAGCAGGCATACTTTTGCGTATGGCACCTCAACAGAAACGTTATGGCTTTCATAAGTACCAATACTTGTATGTTTGGCCGCTATATGGCTTGCTGTATATAGCCTGGGTATTTTATACAGACTATAAAAAATATTTTTCAAGTAAGGTAGGGAATGTTCCCTTGAAAAAACTTAGTGTTACAGACCATTTTATATTTTGGTCATTTAAAGCCTTTCATTTCATCCTTTATGTTGTGTTGCCAATTTATACAGTCGGTTTCTGGCCATGGCTGATAGGCTTCCTATTTTACACTTCGTCTAGCGGCATTATACTTAGCCTTGTGTTCCAATTAGCACATGTCATTGAAGAAACGTCATTTCCCGATCCGGTGCAACCTGCCAATAAAATAGAAGACGAATGGGCTATACACCAGTTGAAGACCACCGCCAATTTTGCTACTAAAAATAAATTTATAACATGGTGGGTGGGTGGTTTGAATTTTCAAATTGAACATCATTTATTCCCAAGAGTATCGCACGTTCATTATCCAGCAATAAGCAATATAATAAAGCAAACTTGTGCCGATATAGGGGTACCCTATATTGAGCACGTTGATATGCGCTCGGCCATTACCTCCCATCTGTCACATCTAAAAAGGATGGGTGAACAATAACTAGCGGCAATTGATGCTGTTCTGCCAATTGCCTTATTATTGTACCTGTAGTTATCCAGAAACTGGATTACATTCATAATAATCCCGTACGGGCAGGTTTTGTTTTAAAGCCGGAAGATTGGCTATATAGCAGTGCGCTTAATTATGCCGGCGACTCAGGATTATTGAAGTGCCTTTTTTCGCCTTTGTTGGTGTTCTTCACCAACAAGCTCGCACAGGACAAACTGCATGGGCAAGTTATACAAGGACATTACCAATCATATCTATTCTTCGAATTGAAGACACTTCAGACTGTAAATTGGTAAAAAGCTGTAGTCTAATATGCGCGACTGACCATCACGAGCTTGTTGGTGAAGAACACCAACAAGGGCAAAAAGCGGATAATATATTTATTCTTCTGTGACAAAAATATCATGCGTTTTTTCAATCTTGTATTAAACAGTTACTATGAAATCCGTCCCACTTGCATTTGTATTGTCGTTCGTCGTTTATAACGCATTGGGTCAACTGCCCTGGCAAATGGTTTATAGCGGCAGTACTCAAACCAACTATCATATTATAAAGCAGGCAGATAATGGAAGTGTTTATGCTTTTTCACCCGACCAGGGCGGTCGTCCTGTCTTAATACGATCAAACTCAAATGGTGATTCAACTACCTGGATAAACGTTTCCCTTGCGTCGGTGCCGCTAGGGAGGGTTAAAGAATGGCCTGACGCATTTTTTGCCAGCGGCCACGATATGTATATTGTAGCGAGTGACACCATTTGGTGGTCGGAGGATTATGCACTGACCTGGAGAAAGCGTTCATCACTCCCTTTTAAAGATGGCAAGATTGAATTTATTCCTTTTGTAAATAACACAATATTCTACTTAGGAAGTGGTGGACTATATAATAGTATAGATCAGGGTTTGACATGGAAACAACTGAGCACCTCGCCTGTATTTGGTATGATGCAGCGTGGTGCCGAAACATTCGCATTCGATAATAACACAGTTCTTAAGAGTAGCGATGGCGGAGCAAACTGGATAAAACTAAATTCTACAATGCCTGCCTCAAGTAGACATCGTGTGCTTCTTTCCAATGACAGATTCCTTGTTTTTAATGATAAAGCCATTTACGAATCAAGCGATGCAATTAATTGGACGCTAAAACCTACCACTGGCCTGCCCGCAAGGCTGGACGCATGCGAAAGGATTGTTAAGGCTCCGAAATCGGACACGCTTTTTGCTACAATGGTCGATGATGATAGCCTTAAGGGCGAAATATTCATTTCTCCTGACGGGGGTATAAGTTGGAGTGACTTTAGCCTAGGTATACCAGACCGGCCGGAACCACCTTACGCGCTATCTGTTGCTAATGGTTATGTCTTTTGTTCCGGGCCTTCAGGGGAGATATTCAGAACTAATAAGCAGATGGCGTTATCAGCAGGTATCACTAATAAGGGTTTGAGCGGTTTTAAGATATACCCTAATCCTACACACGGAAGCTTAACAATAGAAGGTATACAAAGTGGAACGCTCGTACAGGTATTTAATATCGCCGGGCAGCAAATAATGGAGATTAAAAGTAAAGGTCCTTCTGAAGTGGTTGATATAAACTCACTGTTGCCGGGCAATTATGTACTTCAACTGAAACATGGTGATCGTGTAGAGAGGCATTATCGCATTGAGAAGCTTTGACTGATCGATATTCAATAAGATCTTCCTTGATTACTATTACAAGGGAAAATATCATCTAATCACCTCAAACTTCTTAGCTCGTATTTTATCACCGTTGTTGATACGCAGAATATATGAACCTGAAGTGAGCCTGGATATATCAACTGAGTTAAGACTCCTACCTTTTTTGGTTTGCTCGGTCCATTCCGTTATCGTCTTGCCATCTAAGGAAGATATTGAGAAGTATAATTTTTCTATTCGCTCAAAAGAATATTCGACGTAAAGGTTGTTTTTGGCGGGAATGGGATAAATTTTAATTAGCTCGTCATTTGCTTTAGTCCCATCTGCAAATAATCCAAATTCAAAATATTGATAGCTATCATTCTCTCCCGCATCATTATAAGTCCATCCACCCGTCGATATATCCCAGCGTTGACGCGTTACTGTAAGCGGCTGATGGAAGACATTATATGTCATTAACATTCTTTTGCTGTGATGTTGTTGCCTGTTTTTTATATCATATACTGTAACAGTATCAATATCGCCCACTGCATTGTAATGATAGTTCTCAATCGTAGTATCTAAAGTTTTAGATAGATTTCTTGTGACGACCGTCAAAGAAGTAAGTAGGTTATTGGAATAAGAATATATCTCACGTTTAGAAAATATCCATTGATTGAGCGTGCTATCGTACGTGTTGAAATTATGTTCTGTCTTTTTCTTTTGTTTGTAAACAATATCTTCTATGACTGTTTGTATGAGTGAAGTTCCGCTCGACTGCCATGAAACAATTTTTGTTATACCATCCGCAGAATATGTAAATACTCTTTTTTGCGCCGGTGCTGCGGGAATAGAGTACGTCATAGAATCCCCTATCAGAGTGCCAGTGCCATCATAAAAATAGTCCTTCTGCCGGACGGGTACCGAAGCAGAACTGCTCCATATCCAATATAATTCGCTTGTTCTACGTTCGTTTGTGTACCAGTATTCTATACTATTGGTGGGAACTGCTACACCATCTGTAAAGAAGTCTTCGCCGTCGATTAGCTTATTTAATAGGTAGTACTTTTTACTGCTGCCGGTGGCAGTCTTTCGATAATCATATCTCCAAGCTGTATCATTTTCGCTCCATGAGTGATCGCCAGAATATGCATAGTAGGTGGAGTCGATCTGTACTAAATTTCCGTTTGGGTCATAAGAGGTCTTATAATGCCAAACAAGGCGTGATTGCCTATTCCCTTGTATATTGTCCCATTGAGGGTAATACCTTTGCGCTACAATAGAGGGTATACAAGCAACAAGCAGGGACAAAAGAGCGATGAGGTATTTTGTAATATATGGCATTATGCTAAGCTAATTATTTCCTATTTGGAATTTTGTCATTTAATAGTAATAGCTGTTTAAGGCATTGTGTTTTTCGCTTTAAATGAAAATAATATAGTAGTAGTACAAACCAAAAAAATGATCAACTACTTCAGACTACGCTATGTCATCTTCACGCAACTGCGTGGATGACCCGCATCTAACAATTGTGGTAGCTATACATATTGCCAGTTTACAACTCCAGCTTCATCATAATATCCGTCTGTTCATCGTCGCCGAGCCTGAAGATGTGTTTGTCAAATGGGATGAAACCATTCTTTCTGTAGAAGGCTAACGCACGGTGGTTCTCTTCCCATACGCCCAGCCATACAAAGATGGCATTTAGTTGGCGCGCTATTTCTATGGCTTTGTCATATAGTATCTGACCAACTTTCTTTCCGTAGAACTCCTGTAGCACATATATCCGCTCTATTTCTACACCCGTATCATCTTTCAGTTCAGTCTGCGCCTGTCCGAAGTTCACTTTTAGGTACCCAACAACTTTATCATCCACTGTGGCAAAGTAGAATTCTGATTCAGGATTGTTCAGTTCAGCAGTTAGTTTTTCCGTAGCAAAGCTTTCGTCCAGGTACTTCTTCATATGCTGCTCGTCGTTGGTTGCAGAGAAGGTTTCTGAAAAAGTCTGTATGCTTATCTCTTGGAGTTGGGCTACGTTGTTTGGTGTTGCTCTTATTATTTCAATATTGTCCATTTTATAATCAGGATATGATACTTCTGATAGCAGCATACAATCCTGCAAAAACGAAGATAAAAAACAAGGCAATAAGTATCCATATGGCTATTGAGATCAGAGGGTTTGGTGTGCTGCCTAGCTCCGCGGCTCTTTTGCATGCCAGGTAGTGTTGCCGTTCTCGTATACGGTCCACTTTAGCCCAATCGCGGTATCTGGCATACAGGCACAGTCGCCTTATGCCCGAAGTACTTAAATCAATAAAGAGGAAGACAAGTTCCATTTCCACTATCCGAAAATAATAGAACGAATTGTATGGATATGTTAATCTATATATGCGGCTGTATACGCTGGCCTTCTATGGCTTTTTCCCAGTCTTCGTAGTTGAGGACGGAGAACTTCACGTTGTCGTACTGCAGGTAAGTAACGGACATGATATTGCTATCTACTAGTACTGTTTCGTTGCTGATGGCGTTGATGGTATCGAGGTCGATGGTGATGGCGGCATTCTGTGCGTCATTGAGCATAAACACGAGGTGCTTGCTGGTGAGTATCAGCCGGCCGTTCTGCATCACACTGGCAGAATCTACCCACATCGCAGGTTCATCTTTCACTATTTTTTCCGCTTCCAGTTTCTCTCTGATGTTTGCACTCATAACGATTGGTTTTAATCAATTCCGCTTTTTTCTTCAATATATCCCGGGGATGCCTGCCTCGGTTTTAGCAACCTAAACATTTGCAGCAGCACCGAAAGACATATCAATCCCATGCCAACGAAGAAGCTCCAGCCTAGCTCCTCGTTCTCGTTATAGAACATAAAAGCGAGTATAACGCCGTATATCGGTTCCAAATTTACGCTTAAAGTAGCAGTAAAAGAACTAATGTGTTTCAGGGCGTTCAAGGCCAGCGACTGTGCCCATACCGTGCAGCAAAGGCTCAGGATGATCAGCCATATCCAGTCATAGCCTTGCGGTAGCAGTACGGTATCGGGCTGGTAGATGAGTTGCAGCGGCATCAGCAGGGTTATCAGCACCCAGCCGGTCGACATCTCGTAAAACACCATGGGTCGAGCCGGGTATTTGTTGGCGATGCGCTTGTTGAGTACCGTAAAGACAGAACTAAGTATGGCAGCAATGACCCCGAATAGAATACCTAAGCCATATAGTTGCTGGAATTGGTAGATAAAATAGACACCTGCCAGCGCCAATAGCCCCAGTAACAGTTCGGCTATGTCGTGCTTCGTCTTGTTTACGATCGGGTCGAGGACGGAGGTAAAGATGCTGGCAGTAGACAGGCATACAAGTGCAATAGAGGCGTTCGAGAATTTGATGGAGCCGTAAAATGCAACCCAGTGTACGCCCATCAGGCCACCTACGAGGGCCAGTTGCTTCATATCGCGCGGGGCTATCTTGGTCCACTGCTTGCGGTAGGTGAGGATGATGGCCATGAAAACTGCGGTCATCAGCATGCGGTACCATACCAGCACCGGAGCGGTAAGGCTGATTGCGCGGCCCAGTACGCCGGTGAAGCCCCAGAGCAGCACCGCAATGTGCATTTGTATTAAAGCTTTCTTCATGATTTATAACCCGCCGCAAACATACGCCAAAAGCAAGGCAGGCCGGGTCAGGAATACCTTATTGTTAAAGAAAAATTTTTCCGTAGCATCAAATCAAATAATTACTTTTGTTTGCTATTTTAAAGAAGGGAAACTATCTAATTTATTCTTGCTTTCTCAGACAGTAGATGAACAATACATATACCGATCTCGTACATCAGACGTTCGACTTTCCCCAACAGGATTTTCATGTAAAGGACAACTATCTCCAGTTCAACGACGTAGACGTCAAAAGGCTGATAGATAAATACGGTACACCTTTCAAGCTTACGTATCTGCCTAAGATAGGCTCGCAGATAAATAAGGCCAAGAAGATGTTCAACGATGCCATCAAACGCAACAAGTATGATGGCAAGTATTATTACTGCTATTGCACCAAGAGTTCGCACTTCTCTTTTATAGTGGAAGAGACGCTGAAGCATGGTGTACACATCGAGACCTCGTTTGCTTACGATATCGAGATCATCAAGCAGCTGTACAAGCGCCGAAAGATCAATAAAGAGACCGTAATTATATGCAATGGCTTTAAAACCAAAGCTTATACACGCAATATAGCCCGCTTGATAAACGATGGCTTTAAGAACGTGTACCCAATACTGGACAATAAGAACGAGTTTGAGGATTATAAGCGATCGATACGGTCGAAAGACCCGGTAAAGATCGGTATACGCATAGCCAGTGAAGAAGAGCCGACTTTCGACTTTTATACATCAAGACTGGGGATCCGGAATAGAGACGTGCTGGAGTTTTATGTAGATAAGATAAAGGGCAATGACAAGTTCCAGCTCAAGATGCTGCACTTCTTTATGAATAAGGGTATCAAAGATGATATCTACTACTGGAGTGAGCTGAACAAGGTAGTGAACCTATACTGCCAGCTGAAGAAGATATGCCCCGAGCTGGAAGGCCTGAACATCGGCGGCGGCTTCCCGATAAAACATTCCCTGGCGTTCGACTACGACTACAACTATATGGTGAACGAGATCATCTCGAACATCAAAAAAGTTTGCAAGAAGAATAAGGTAGACACACCGGATATTTATACCGAATTTGGATCGTTTACGGTAGGGGAGAGCGGAGCTGTTATCTACAGCATATTGGATGACAAGATGCAGAACGACCGCGAGACCTGGTACATGATCGACAGCTCGTTCATTACCACGCTGCCCGATACCTGGGGTATCGGTGAAAAGTTCCTGCTGCTACCTATTAATAAATGGGATAAAGAGTATCACGAAGTACACCTGGGCGGCCTTACCTGCGATAGCCACGACTTCTATACTTCTGAAGAACATATCAATGCAGTGTTCCTGCCCAAGATAGAGAAGGAGAAAGGTTCGGAGCCGCTATATATTGGCTTCTTTCACACCGGTGCCTATCAGGATCAGCTGGCCGGCTACGGCGGCATTAAGCACTGCATGATACCGTCGCCCAAGCATGTGGTAGTGGAGTATAACAAGGAAGGCGTGCTGGAAGACTGGCTGTATGCAAAGGAACAAAGCCCGCAGAGTATGCTAAAGATACTTGGGTATATACGATAGGTGGGTCGTTTTCGCAAGGTTGTGTTTTTTATGGCGCAGGTGCATTAGATTTGTCCATTATTTGGTACCTCTGACGGCTGTATCATTACGTGGTCGCAAACTATACAGCAGTGATCATAAATGGCTGCTAGCACGATTTTGGTAACAAATTCTATCATACAGAACCAAAACAAAAGAATAAATATGTCAGCAAAGAAAATGCTTGTTGCAAGCGGATTTATGGCCGTAACGTTTCTTACAGCCTGCAACCTGAATTCTAACCGTGAGCCGGATTATGATGCGTATGCTGTATCAACGGTAAATGCACTGGATGCGCGCTTTTTGCAAAACGCAACAGAAATGAATACCGCTGAGATCATGATGAGTAATATCGCTTTGACGCATTACCGCCATGATTCTGTACAGATCTTCGCCAGCATGATGGTGGCCGAGCATAGCAACTTGCAATCGCAACTGAATAGCATTGGCACTAAGGTGAATGTAGAGACTCATGATGATGAGTATCTTAGCCCAATGAATACCGTACTCTACGATAGCCTTAGAAAAGAAGTTACTACAGGTGGCAAGAGCAAAACGCGCGAGCTTGACATAAAGTATCTGGAAATTCAAAAAGCAATGCACGAAAAGGCCATCACGCTATTCAGAGCCGAAGCAAACAATGGAGGCGGTAATGCTGATATTGTTAGGTTTGCAAACAGTAACATTGCCAAACTGGAGGCGCATCACAAGATGGCTGATGATATCCTGAAGAAATTAAGATAATTGACTTAGATATAATAGGTAAAGGCCGGGTATCCCGGCCTTTACTTATTTCAATTCCCTGCTTACTTCTGTCCTAGTTAATCGTGATCTCTTTTACCGGCTGCTCGGTCTTCTCTTTTTTAGGCAGCGATACTACCAGTATGCCATCGGTGTAGCTAGCGCTTATCTCGCCGGTTTTGATCTTATCATTGGTCAGCGTAAAGGTTCTTTTAAAAGAACGGAGTTTAAACTCGGTACGCAGCCATTTGTTTTCTTGTTCTTTCTGCTCTTCGGCTTTGTGTTCGTAAGAGATATGCAGCAGGTTCTTATCCAGTTGCACCTTAAAGTTTTCCTTCTTCAGACCGGGTGCCGCAATATGCAGTGTGTACGCTGCCTCATCTTCCTGTATGTTTGCAAGAGGGAAATGCAGATTGCCTTCGGCTGTGCGAGCGAAGCCGCTGTTGAACATTTCTTCAAATAAGCCACCAAAAGTGCGTGGAGTAACGTTGTAATTTGATTTTAAGTTGTACATGTTCTTCGTTTTAGTTACGAAAGAGTATGTGCAAACTATAGACCAATTGAAAATTGTAAGACTTTTTGTCCGAATATAAAATATTTAAGTGACAAAATGTCAAATTTGACGCAAGGTTGCAGTTCCAACAGTCAGTTTTAAGACAAACGAACCGACACACAGGAAGAAAAAAATAATTTCTCTAAGCCAAACCTTTTTTAGATATTTGCTTTAGCTAACGATGGGTTAGTAAGTACAGTCCTATCCCGACCTGCATACCAGGTCGGGATTTTTTATGCAGTTACTGTAAGAGACTTCTTAAGGTAGCTATCTATATTGCCAAAAAGGAAGTCAGGATACTCATTGCTGAACTTCATCTTTACAAAACCACCCAGTAAAGGACGTGCTGCAGGCTGATTTAATTCCTCTGTATTCATAGGTATCAAATCATATTCGGCATCGGGGAAGTACTGAAGTACGCGCAGTGCCAGCTCTACACGGTTCATGTAGTCGGTACTACCTATATGGTATATACCTGTCTTGCCATCGCGAAGCAATACAAACATAGCACGCGCAATATCCCATGCATTGGTAGGCGATGCGTATTGATCGTAGGGAAGTTTAAGCGTAAGCTTTTGATTATTCTTGCATTGATCTACTATACGTGCTACAAAGTTTTTACCTCTTGCTTCATCACCGTAGATATTTGTTACGCGTAGTACTAGTGTATTATCAAGCTCTTTCAGCGACATCTGCTCCGCTTCCAGCTTATGCCTTGCGTATACACTCAGCGGATTCACCGGTGCTTCTTCACGATAAGGCCCGTTCTTACCATCAAATACATAGTCGGTTGACATGTACACAAAGCGTGCGTTACATTTCTTCGCTACTGCTATCAGGTTCTTTGTGCTCAGTACTGTTTGCTTATAGCTCTCGTCCTGCTCGGTCTCGCATTTATCTACATGCGTCATAGCGCCGCAATGCACGATCACATCAGGCTTCCAGCCTACGATGTCGAAGTTTTCGGCATGTTCGGGATCCAGCGTGTTGTAGAAAACAGTACCGGGTAGATGATAAGAAAAATAAGAACCTATCACTTCCCAGCCCTGCTCTGTAAAATGTTTCAGGCAATTACCGCCCACCAGTCCTGATGCTCCCGCTATGAATACTCTCATTACAATAATTATTGACAGATTAAAAATACAAAAGCCATCTTAAGATAGATGGCCTTTGCTGATTATTTTAAGTCGATGCATTATACAGTTGCGGCTGCATTGATCTTAGGCATCTCTTGCGGATATTCTTTGTTCTCCAGCTTATCACGCAATGTGCTGAATGCGCTTAGCGTCAGGTCGATGTCCTCATCGGTATGTGCAGCCGTAGGTATCAGGCGCAGGATGATCTGGCCTTTAGGTATCACGGGGTATACTACTACCGAGCAGAAGATGTTGTAGTTCTCGCGCATGTCGAAGATCAGCTGCGTAGCATCGAACAAGCCACCCTTCATGTGTACGGGAGTAACGGGAGTGTTGGTAGTACCTATATCAAAACCTCTTTCACGCAATCCGTTTTGCAGGCGGTTCACGTTGTGCCACAGCTTTTCGCGCAGCTCAGGTTTGTTGCGCAGCAGCTCCAGACGCTTGATGTTGCCTACAACAACTGCCATAGGAAGCGACTTAGCAAATACCTGCGAACGCATATTGTAGCGAAGGAACGTCAGTACATTTTTGTCAGCAGCCAGGAAGCCGCCAATGCTCGCCATTGACTTAGCGAAGGTTGAGAAGTAGATATCGATACCATCCATGCAATCCTGCTCTTCGCCAATGCCTGCACCTGTCTTACCCATTGTACCGAAGCCATGTGCATCGTCTACAAACAGGCGGAACTCATACTTATCTTTCAGTGCAGCTATTTCTTTACACTTGCCTTGGTTACCACTCATACCGAAAACGCCTTCGGTTATAACGAGGATACCACCACCTGACTGTGCTGCCATTTCGGTAGCGCGCTGTAGTTGCTTTTCGCAGTCGGCCACGTCATTGTGCTTGAATACGTAGCGATGGCCCGGGTGCATACGAAGACCATCGATGATGCAGGCGTGAGACTCCGCATCGTAAACGATCACGTCGCGGCGGCTCACCAGGCTATCGATAGCCGATACCATGCCTTGGTAGCCGTAGTTGAAGAGCATTGCATCTTCTTTGCCTACAAATTCGGCTAGTTCTTTTTCGAGATGTTCGTGATGGTTGGAGTTGCCGCTCATCATACGCGCACCCATAGGGTATGCGAGGCCAAACATTTCAGCTGCGTCTTTATCTGCCTTACGCACTTCGGGATGGTTTGCAAGTCCCAGGTAGTTATTCAGGCTCCATACGATGCGCTCTTTACCCTGAAACATCATACGATTGCCTATTTCGCCTTCCAGCTTAGGGAATGCGAAATAACCGGGAGCTTTCTCTGCATAGTCACCGATCGGGCCCAGCTTACTTTCAAATTTGGCAAACAAATCCATAATCTCGTAATAAGTTTATTTATAAACGATTGTACAATAGCCGCGAAATTAAATAAAATATTGCTGCTTCTGTAACCTTATTCTGCGCATTTTTGCACGCAAGTTTTTATCAGATGAAAAGAGTTCAGCTTCTGTTACTTACGTTGATATGCGCCTCCGGTGCCAATGCGCAAACACTGCCCAGACCCAAGCTGGTAGTAGGTATTGTGGTAGACCAGATGCGCTGGGACTACCTGTATCGCTACTACGACCGCTATGAGGCGGGGGGCTTTAAGCGGCTGATGACTAAAGGCTTCAATTGCCAGAACACGATGATAAACTACCTGCCCAGCTTTACCGCGCCGGGGCATGCTTGCGTGTATACCGGCACAGTGCCATCGGTACACGGCATAGCTGCCAATGACTGGATAGACAACCAAACAGGCAGGCACTGGTACTGCACTGAAGATACAGCAGTATCGCCTGTTGGCGGTAGCCTATATGCCGGCAAAATGAGCCCGCGTAATATGCACGCAACTACCGTGACGGATGAATTGCGACTGGCTACCAACATGAGGTCGAAAGTGTTTGGCATCGCTATAAAAGACCGCGGCAGTATATTACCCGCGGGGCATATGGCTAATGGCGCCTATTGGTTCGATGACAGTACGGGCAACTTCATTACCAGCAGCTTTTATGGTAACAGGCTACCTGATTGGCTAACAACATTCAATAACAAACGCCTTGCCGATAGCCTGGTAGATAAAGACTGGACTACACTCTATCCGCTAAATACCTACGTGAACAGCGTAGAAGACAACAGCAAATACGAAGGCAAACTGCCTGGCGAGCAAGCGCCCGTTTTTCCGCATAGTGCAAAGGGGATGAGGAACAGAGGATACCAGGGACTGCGCTATTTGCCCGGCGGTAATACCATCACCTTTGAAGCCGCTAAAGCATGTATAGCAGGTGAGCAATTAGGCAGCGGTAACAGTACCGATTTCCTCTGCGTCAGCTTTTCATCTACCGACTATGCAGGGCATCAGTACGGGCCCAATGCGATAGAGATGGAAGACATGTTCCTGCGGATGGACAAGGAGCTGGCGGCTTTCCTCCCGTACCTCGATAGCAAAGTGGGTGCAGGCAATTACACAATCTTCCTCACCGCCGACCATGGCGGGGCGCATAATACAGGCTTTATGAAAGATCGCAAAGCGCCTGCTGGTAATGCCGATGCAGTAGGTACCACGATACTGAACCAGATGCTGGAAAAGGAGTTTGGTACAGACTCTATCGTGCGGACGGTATATAACTACCAGGTGTACTTTAATGAGGATGTGATAGCTAGAAAACGTTTGTCTGAAAATGCGGTTGTGGAACGTACTAAGAACTGGATCGCTGAACAGGAGGGTGTATCATTTGTTGTAGACATGCACGACCGCGGGCACAACGTAACGCCTGAACCGCTGCGCACCATGATCGTGAACGGATATAACCGCGCGCGTAGCGGAAGGCTGCAGATAATACCGCAGCCGGGTTGGTATGGCGGACATTCGGGCACGGGCACCACTCACGGCACCTGGAACCCTTATGACACACATATACCGCTGCTATGGTATGGCTGGGGTATACCCAAAGGCGAGACCTATCGTAAAGTACAAATGACCGATATAGCGGCAACGCTGGCAGCGCTACTGCATATACAGCAACCTAACGGCTGCATCGGTGAACCAATAGCGGAAATACTAAAATAGGAACTAGCTGCGCGACCTAGGTACCTGGCCCGCGCCTGCATAGCTGCGGTTCCAGTAGTCCTCATCGAGGCTGCTAATGACTACACCCTTGCTGGTAGATGCGTGTACAAAGAAGTTATTGGCCAGGTAAATACCCACATGACTGATGCGCTTGCCATGCGTGCGGAAGAATACAAGATCGCCCTCGTGCAGGTCTTTCTTGTCCCACACCATACGGCAGTTGTTGAACTGCTCTACTGACGTGCGCAGCAGGTTGGTACCAAATACCTGCTCATACAGCCTTTGCACAAAGCCCGAACAATCGGTACCGTTCTTATCGCTGCCACCCAGGCGGTAGGGTACGCCATACCAATCTTCAATGAAACTATACAGGGGCATATTTTCGATGGATTGCGGAGTGATACCCAGCATATCCGAATACTTGCGCTGGAGGCCCTGGCCATTGATGGGGGCATCCGTCCTACGGTTGCGGTAACGTCCGCCGCTGGCAGTTGTTTCAACCGTGGCTCGTCCGCCACCTTCCAGTGTTATATCGTCGAGAAAGCGCGGGTCGCGTGAGCGATTGCGTGTAGAAGAACTTTGCAGTTGCTGGCTACTGCTGCAACCTATAAGGAACATAGCGGCTGCCAGCCAGGTGGTAATACCTGCAGTCTTATTTATGCTCATCAGTGTGCGGTTGAGTGTGGCGACAAAAATAGGGCGAAATCAGTAAATATCAAGGGTTTGAGGGGTTGATTTTGAATAAGCGGACACATGCCCACGCTGGCGCGAGGATGCGGCCTAGCCAAGCGGGTAGCGTCCTCGTGTCACCCAATCAATTGACTGAAGGCACGAGGACGCAATGCGCAAGGCTAAATTGCATCCTAGCGCCAGCGGGGGTTATAATTCAACACCGCATCTTTGCACCGGCAGGGCTTGCTTTACTGCACTTTATTAAAATATGTTACCTGAAATCCACCAATTACGCCTGCCTTTTGCTGAGCCGCTTCCCATTCGGGGCTAGCCAGTATGGCTTTCGCTACTTCTAGGCTGGGGTATTCTGATATGAGAGATACGCTTCGCTCGTCTACAACTTCCTGGAAGATGCCTAATATTTTAATTCCCATCTTTTCGCGCATGGAGGCTGCTGCGTCGAATGCTGCTTTCCATTTTGCAAAGTCTTCTACTTTGATCGATACCATTAGTGTAATTGCCATTGTCTAAGTTTTTATTGATGGCAAACGTAGTAGTAAGATTCAATGTAAAAGTTGATCTGAATCAAGAATTGCCTTGCGCAATTTTCTTTTTTATACGGCTGATGGTTTCGGTTGTGATGCCGAGATAATTGGCCAGGTAGTGTTGCGGCACTCTTAGTATCAGGGAAGGACGGTTCTTCAGTAGTCTTAGATACAGGCTTTCGGGCGTGTCGCTCTTTAGTCTGGTTGCTTCCTGTATGATCCGGTTGTGCATAGTAGGGTAGGTAACGTCGAACCAGCGCTTGTAAGCGGGTATGTTATTAAGCCCGTATTCTGCATTTTCCAATGTTATGCCCAGTACCTCGCAGTCTTCCAACGCCTGTAAGTACATCTCCGTTTTGGTACCGGTACGCATGCACTGCAATTCGCCTGCAAACCAGCTCTCTTCTGCGAAGAACACAATTTGCTCCTCGCCATCTTCATTATTGAAGTACTTCCTCATACAGCCTTTCACGATGAAGGGGCTATACCGGGGGATCTCTCCTGCTCGATAAAAGAACTCACCTCGCTTTACTGTAAAAGGCTTGAACAGTGCCAAAAAACGTGCAAAGTCCTCATCCGAAATCGCGGATACTTTTTCTATTTCTTGCCGGAGGATATGCGTGTTCAAGGTTGGAAGTGTGTTGACCAAATATAGTCGTTCAATGGCATAATATGGAGTATCACTACTTTCTGATATAATACCGTCGCAATAGCTTTGCTGCATCCTCCGGCGATTGTTCACATACATTACAATAGGTGCCGCGGCCATTTACTAGTCCTTCGTACTCCCATGCAAAGGATTTGCTGTACTTATTGCCCTGTCTTTTCCCGGAGACAAGCAGGCCGTTGTTCTTTGTAAGCGATGCGTCCAGCGTCAATCCATTGGGGAATTTTATTGTGAGCGTAGTGCCGTTTGGCTCCTCGTATTGTAGCAGTATCTCTTTGCGATCATTGCCGTAGCTATAATATACCTTTCGGTTCGACCAAAAGCTCAGGTGCTCGTACTCCGCAGTACCGGGCTTGCCGGTGGAGTAGTTGGCAACCTTTTGCGCAAATGACTGTACGCTAGAAAAAAGGACTATCGTAAATAGCAAAAAATGGATGAAACGCATACGTGATGGCATCGTAACAACAATGTGCCAAGGGATAAAACGCAAAAAGCCGAAGAATAAATCTTCGGCTTTCGTAGCGAGGACCGGGATCGAACCAGTGACCTTCGGGTTATGAGCCCGACGAGCTACCGCTGCTCTACCTCGCGATGTGGATGCAAATATAGAACAAGCTTTCTTACCAACCAAGCTTTTTTAGTTTTATTTCGTAAAAGTAGTGTTGAATGCTAATTTTGCAGCCTTATGTCAGCACCGTACAAGTCAGGTTTTGTCAACATATTCGGTGCGCCGAATGCGGGTAAGAGCACGCTGCTCAATGCTATACTGGGCGAGCAGTTGGTCATTACATCGCACAAGGTGCAAACCACCCGGCATCGTATACTGGGCATCCTTACGGAAGAAAATTACCAGATCGTTTTTTCGGATACACCCGGCATCATCGAGCCGAAGTACAAACTGCACCAGAAGATGATGCAGCATGTAAAGAGTGCGCTCGAGGACGCGGATGTGGCTATACTGATGCATGATATAAATGAGCCTGCCGAAGATTTCGACTTCATCGTAAGTACCCTTAAGCTGAAGGTCCCTGCCATACTGCTGCTGAACAAGATAGACCTGGTAAAGGAAAAAGGTAAAGTAGAAGAGATCGTAAAGCAGTACCAGGAGAAATTTCCTAACTGGGTAGTGCTGCCCGTATCTGCACAAAAGAAAAAGAATATAGATAAGATAGTACCGATGCTGCTGGCACAGCTGCCGGAGGGTATGCCTTTCTATCCTGAAGACAGCATGTCGGACAGGCCGGTAAGGTTCTTTGTGAGCGAGTTGATAAGGCAGCAGATATATGAGCTGTATCATGAGGAGATACCATACCATACCGCAGTCATTATACAAGCATTTGAAGAAAAGACTACGCTGAACGTCATAAAGGCCGAGATCATTGTAACCCGCGAGACGCAGAAGATAATAATAATAGGTAAGGGCGGCAGCGGTATAAAAGAGCTGGGCATTCGGTCGCGGAAGGCGATAGAAGAGTTCCTGCAAGCTAAGGTGCACCTGGAGCTGTTTGTGAAGGTGCGCCCCAAGTGGCGCGACAATGACACCTACCTGCGCGAGTATGGATATAATTCCTAACGAAGCCTGCACCATACAGAAGTTAGAGCCTGAGTGGTATAATCCATATGTTGCAAGGGTAGATATGCTGCGGCTGGATATGCTGCACCCCGTTATCTCGGGCAATAAGTGGTTCAAGCTAAAGTATAATATGGCCCATGCTCAGGAGCAGGGCTACAGCAGTATCCTTACATTTGGCGGCGCTTACTCTAACCACCTGATAGCTGCGGCCGCAGGGGCAAAGGCTTATGGCATAACTGCGACTGCAATAGTCCGTGGACTGCATGCTAAAGATGAGCTGACACCCACGCTGCAAGCGTGCCGCGATTATGGTATGGAGTTGCACTTTGTAAGCCGCGAAGACTATAATAAGAAAGAAGATGTTGCATGGCTCGATGAGCTATCTGTAAGATATGACCATCCCTTCATCATACCCGAAGGCGGAGCCAACAAATGGGGTAGGGCAGGGGTAGGTGATATAGCCAGCCAGATACCTGCGAATTATACCCATATATGTGTATCGATAGGCAGCGGCACTACCATGGCGGGTCTTAGAAATGCACTCAACTCCGATAAGATAGTACTGGGCTATGCACCCATGAAGGGCGGCACTTATTTGGCTGATGAAGTGGCTGCAGTGGTAGATGCTGATAAGAATAGCCATATGCAGGTATTCGACAACTGGCATTTCGGTGGCTTCGGTAAATGGAATGAGGATCTGCTGCACTTTATGAATGATTTCCACAGCCAGCATGCGATACCGCTCGATGTAGTATACACTGCCAAGATGATGTACGGAATAGAGGAGCAGATACTAAGCGGGTATTTTCCGCCGGATGCAGCTATACTCTGCATACATACGGGCGGACTTCAGGGTAATGCCACAGTTAAGGGAAAGCTGATATATTAGCTGCGGGCGGGTAAATGATTATCTTGCAGCCATTAACTGCGTACATGTCTGATCATCATCATAGCCATCAAAATCATCACAACCACGGCCATCACAATCATGGCGGTCACCATGGCAGCCATGGTCATCATGAACACCATGGCGGTAAGAAGAACAGGCTTACCTTATATATTATCATAGCACTCATTGCAGGTATAGCGCTGGGCTTTGTGCTGAATGGCGGTTACGTAAGCGATGAGAACAGGATCATTACCGAAAGCGATGCAGCGGTAAAGGCACTGCAAATGCAGATGGTGAAGATAACCGACACCACTACCGATGCCTACCAAACACTATTGGCGCAAAAGAAAAGCCTGAGCGCTGCGCGCAGCGAGGCCATGCAGGCAAGGGATAGCAAGCTCGATCCATTCTCTCTGATAGCCGATATTTTCATCCGCCTCATCAAAATGATCGTTGCGCCGCTGGTGTTTACTACGCTGGTGGTGGGTGTGGCTAAACTGGGCGACCTGAAAGCGGTAGGGCGTATTGGCGGTAAAACATTGCTCTGGTTCTTCAGCGCATCGTTTCTTAGCCTTATGCTGGGGATGATACTGGTAAACCTCTTCAAGCCAGGTGAGACCATGCACTTGCCTTTGCCCGATGCTGCGATGGACACGGGCATCAAGAAGACGGCGCTTACGCTCAAGGAGTTTCTCTATCATGTATTCCCGTCCAGTATTTTCGACTCGATGGCGCGGAACGAGATATTGCAAATAGTAGTGTTCTCGCTATTCTTTGGCGTGGCTACGGCAGCTATTGGCGAGAAGGGTGAAATAGTGATAAAGGCGCTGGATGCCATTGCACACGTGATACTGAAGATAACCGGCTATGTGATGAACTTTGCACCACTGGCGGTGTTTGGCGCTATGACAGCCATCATTGCCAAGCAGGGGCTGGGCATCCTTAAGACTTATTCTATATTTATAGGCGAGTTCTATTCGGGGTTATTTATATTATGGATGGTGCTACTGCTGGCGGGTTCGGCATTCATCGGCCGCAGGATATTTACCTTGCTCAAGCGTATTAAAGAGCCTACCATGCTGGCCTTTAGCACCAGCAGCAGTGAGGCTGCCTTCCCGAAGACGATGCTGGAGCTGGAGCGCTTTGGCTGTCCTGACAAGATCGTGAGCTTCGTGCTGCCCTTGGGTTACTCCTTCAACCTCGATGGGTCGATGATGTACATGACCTTTGCCTCTCTGTTCATCGCACAGTCGTACGGTATGCACCTAGACATTGCTACGCAAATGAGTATGCTAATGGTGCTTATGCTCACAAGTAAAGGCATAGCTGGTGTGCCGCGCGCATCGCTTGTAGTTATTGCAGGCACGCTCGCTACCTTTAATATACCGGAGGCCGGTCTGGCCTTGTTGCTGGGCATCGATCCGCTGCTGGATATGGGCCGCAGCGCTACCAATGTGGTGGGCAACAGCATAGCTACCGTAGTGGTGAGCAAGTGGGAGGGTACATTAAAAGAATAATATATAATGCTTTAACCCTCACATATCACCTTTTTGCCCCTTTTTCTCTAATTTCACGCACGCTAAGAAATAACCATGCACGATATTATTCAATTCTTTAAGGAGCTGATGGATGCTGAAAAGCTGGCAGCATTAGTGACACTTTATGGCGGACTTTATCTTGTTGCCCTCATCATTTTTGCAGAAACAGGTCTGTTCGTAGGCTTCTTCCTGCCGGGTGATTCGCTGCTGTTTGTTACAGGATTGATGATCGCAAACTCACGCAACCCATTCGATAGCGGAGCTGCTAACCTTACGTTCTGGATCGCATTGATAAGTCTTGCCGGCGTGATAGGTAATTCCGTGGGTTATTGGTTTGGCCGAAAAACAGGTCCCCTGTTGTTTGAGCGAAGAGATACGCTGCTCTTTAAGCGTAAGCACGTAATGCAGGCCAAAGAATTTTATGATAAAAAAGGTGGTGGAGCCGTTATTATGGCGCGTTTCCTGCCTATCGTCCGCACCTTTGCACCCATAGTCGCGGGTGTGGTAAAGATGGAGCGTGGCAAATTCTTCTTCTATAATGTGGTTGGTTCGCTTGCATGGGTAGGTAGCATGGTACTTTCCGGTTACTTCCTCGGCGGCAACGAATGGGTAAAGCACAATTTCGAAAAGATCGTGATCGGCCTTGTTGTAGTTACCACTGCTCCTGTTATCTTCAAGATGTTCTTCAGCAAAAAGAAATCGCCGATACTCGAAGTGGGCGAGGACGTAGTAGAAGAAACTTTTTCGTCGCACGATAAGAAGTAATGCAGCAAAACGGCAAGCAACTTTCACTTTTCAGCACGCCGGTACTGGTGGCTGCGCTGGGTTATTTCGTAGATATATACGATCTGCTGCTGTTCAGCATCGTGCGTATCAAGAGCCTCAAAAGCCTTGGCCTTACCGATGAGATGATCTCCAGCGATGGCCTCGACATCATCAATCACCAGATGCTTGGCCTTTTGATAGGCGGCATACTCTGGGGTATGATGGGCGATAAGAAAGGCAGGCTGAGTGTGCTATTCGGCTCTATACTCCTTTACTCCATAGCTAATATCCTGAATGGATTTGTAGAGAATACCACGCAATACAGTCTTTGCCGATTTATAGCCGGTATAGGCCTGGCAGGTGAATTAGGTGCAGGCATTACGCTGGTGAGTGAATTGATACCTAAAGAAAAAAGAGGCATTGCTACATCGATGGTAGCTGGTGTGGGGCTCACTGGTGCAGTAGCGGCTTACTTCATTGCACAAAATTTTGACTGGAGGGTTTGTTATTACATAGGCGGGGGGCTTGGCCTCGCGCTATTGTTGCTTCGCGTATCGGTATTCGAGTCGGGCATGTTCGAGAAGATGAAGGAGTCTTCGGTACAGAAGGGCAATTTCCTCATGTTCTTTACCAATGCAAAACGCTTTAAGAAATACCTGTTAGCTATACTGATAGGTTTACCCACCTGGTATGTCATCGGGATACTCGTTACCTTCTCACGCGAATTTGGCCGCGCATTCAATATTGCCGAAGAGATCAATCCCGGCAAGGGTATCATGTTTGCCTACGCTGCCATATCTATCGGAGATATTGTAATAGGCTTGGTGAGCCAAGGATTACGTAGCCGCAAAAAGGCATTGTTCATTTTCTATGGCATTACCGTTCTGGGTATCGCGCTATTCTTCAGGCAGCAAAACGGCACTGCCGATAATATGTATGCTATATGTGCACTGCTGGGCTTCGGTACTGGCTTTTGGGCCATATTCGTAACCATGGCTGCCGAGCACTTTGGTACCAATCTACGCGCTACTGCGGCTACTACCGTACCCAATATGGTGCGCGGTGCGCTGCCGCTTATTACACTAATGTTCCAGTCGCTGCAACATAGATTCGATTACCTGCAGGCGGCAGCTATAACGGGTGGAGTAGTGATGCTGATCAGCATTGTAGCGGGCGCACTTACCGAGGAAACGTTTGGTAAAGATCTGAACTTTATAGAGGAGTAGCATTTATTTTATATAGTATATTATGCTATAGCTTCACGAAGTATGCAACTTTCAAAGCAGTCTAATATCATAAGACTTGTCTTAGGCATCATATGCCTGGCCGGACTCTATTTAAATTACCGCGCATACAGTCCCGGGTTTATCAACTCCGACGGATTCGACCAGTATCAGCAGGCACTGACAGGCATATATGACGATTGGCATCCTCCGGCTATGGCAGTGCTTTGGCATTTTTTCATTTACATCTACAACGGCTCTAACCTGATATTGCTTACTCAATTAGGGTTCCTGTGGCTCGGAATCTTTTACTTGTCTATTACTTTCCGAAATTGGTGGTGGTACTGCCTCGTCTTTTTGTTTCCGTTACTGCCATTCGTACAAAATTTTGCAGGGTATATTATGAAGGATATGCACATGGCGCTTGGCTGGTTTTGTGCTGTATGCATTCTGTTCCATGCGATGATAAGTAAGCGAAAACTCTTTTGGGGCGAAGTGCTGTTAAGTTTCTTTCTTATCGCCTACGGTACCTGGGTGCGCATCAATGCCTTACCCGGTGTGTTTACATTATGCTTTCTTTGGTGCTATGTAGTATTTGCGAATGCAAGTAGACGGAAGCACTATTTGTATACAATTGCATTTATAGTGACCATCCTTCTGGGACAGAAGGTAATAAGCATATACGCAAATCCATTAAAGCATTACTCTGAAAATAAGCTCTTTCAGCATGATATAACGGGCGTGTATGTTCGCACCGGTGAAAGCTTCTACCCTAAAGAGCTTTTTGCGAATCCTGATTACGACACTGCATACATACGTAAACATTACCATCCCGGCACTTTTGACATGATATGGTGGAATGAAGATCATCTAAAAATAAATGTAATTCCCGATGAGTCTACAATAACCGCTGTGCGACAAGCCTGGATAGATGCCATAATGAAACATCCCGGCGCATACTTAGCTCATCGATGGGATGGATTTCTGTACTATATGCGCGTAAAAACCAGGGTGCCCCCCGGTGTGTATGCTGATTTCGTAATACCCAACGATTTTGGTATAGTGAGTAAGCACAGCCGGATACGGGATGTATTGATGTATCTTCCGCGTCACTGGCCAAACGCTGTATACCTGACACCGGTATTTTGGATGGTCTTTAACCTTTTGCTTCTGGCCTTTGTACGAATAATAAAAGCAAGGCCGGTAAAAAAGGTATTTAAGGTACTGGTCTTGTCCAGTACATTATTCCAGTTGCCATCATTCTTTATCTTCCAAGTGGATGATCCCTTCCGCTATTTTTACTGGAACTGTATAGCATGCACCCTGGCTGCAATGTTGTTCGCGGCAGATAACTTGATGAAACGAATGGTGCATGCAGGAGGCAGATAGAGGCTTGCCGATATTTAGCCTTTGCGTAGTGCCTTAAGCCTATCCTTTTCTTCCGGCTGCATCTTTTCTATCGCAATGGTAAAAGCGATGGCACTGATATGCTTGACGTGTTTCTCTATCCACTTATACGCATCGTCAGGGTATACACTATACATTTCCCGGATGGACCAGCCAAGGCCTTTTTGCACGTAGTATGCTTCGTCGGCAAGCAGAGACACCAGTAACGGAGTTATCTTTTTAAAAGGGAGATAGGAAGCTTTGGTACGATGGAAATAGAGCAGGCTAACTACCGACTGCCGTTTTTTCCATATATCTGCATCTTTGTTCCATGCCTGCAGGCGGGGATATACCTGCCTTGGCATTTCTTCCAGCGCGCGGGTATATACTTTAGCCAGTGAATCGCAGAGGCCCCAATCTGTCACCTGGTCTTGCCATGTAGATGCTACGGCCCATATCAATGGCAGCTTTTCCTTTTGGCGCATGTGCTGCTCCAGAAAAAAGATTGCCTGTAATCTTATTTTAGCGTCGTTGCTGTACTTCCATATGCTATCCCATATGAGCAGCTGCAGCTCAAAAGGCTGCGTAGAAAAGGAATACTTTTGTTTAAAGGCGGCCCGCTGGTCGGGTACTGTGTTTGCACCGCTCCCTATACGCTGTGCTACTTCCTGCAAATGCCGGTCATATACAGATATCATCATAATAAAATGCTCAATTGGTGTCCGGCGATTGGGTGAATATAACGATGAGGGAGAAATAAAATTAAATAATAATGGCGGGCCATATACAGCCCGCCATTACTTTTACTACAGCTTAACATAGTTTAAACAGTAGGCATATCATATACTTTAAGCTCATTATAAAGTGTGTCGCGCTCCACAGGTGTTTTCCCTACGGAGGTGATCAAATCGCAAAGGTCTTCAGTGCTCATCGATGGCGATTGCTCTTCAGAGCCCGCCATAGAGTATATCTTGGTGGTATCGTCTATGGTACCATCCAGGTCATTCACACCAAAAGACAAAGTAAGCTGCGCCGACTGGCGGCCCAGCATAGGCCAGTAGGCCTTCAGGTTGCGGAAGTTGTCCATGAACAGGCGCGCAATCGCATAAAGGCGCATGTCTTCGATAACCGACACCTCGGGTATATGCGACATATCGTTACCCTGGTTTCGGAACTTCAGCGGTATAAAGCAGTTGAAACCTCCTGTTTTATCCTGTAAGGCTCGCAGGCGGCTCATATGGTCTACACGGTGTGCGTAGGTTTCTATATGGCCGTATAGCATGGTGGCATTGCTGTGCATGCCCAGGTTGTGCGCTGTCTCGTGTATGTGCAGCCATCCTTCACCATCTACTTTGTCGGCACATATCACATTGCGTACATCAGGGTGGAATATCTCTGCACCACCGCCCGGCAATGATTGTAATCCGGCATCGTTCAGGCGCTTCATGCCTTCTTCAGTTGTCAGCTTCGCCTTACGGAACATGTAGTCGAGCTCCACTGCCGTAAAGCCTTTAATATGCAGATCGGGCCTATGTGCACGTACGCGGCTTACCAACTCGCAGAAAAACTCAAGGTTCATCTTGGGGTGTACGCCACCTACTATGTGGACCTCCGTTACCGGCTGTCCATCGTATTTGCGTACTATGTCCATCATTTGCTCCATGCTCATTTCCCAGCCCTCATCGCGGTGCTTGTACTGGCGCGAGTAAGAGCAGAAATTGCAGGTGAACACACAAACGTTAGTAGGCTCGATATGGAAGTTACGGTTGAAATAAACCTTGCCCTGGTGCAGGCGCTGTGCTACATGGTTGGCTAAAGCCCCCACAAAGCCCAACTCGCCCTTCTCGAAAAGCAAAACGCCTTCCTCGTCGGTAAGGCGTTGCTGGTTTATTATTTTCTCTGCTATGGTTAGCAGGCGTTGGTCAAGATCCTTTGATTGTTTGAAGATGTTTTCCAGTTCAGTCCCGGACGTCATTGTAATACTATTTTTCTCGTAATCGTTGCTTCCTCAAAGCGGCAGTGGAGTATATATATACCCTTACCCAGGTCAGCTGCATCAATATGGTAGTTGCTGCTTTGCTGCGATATGCTGATGCTCTTTACCGTTTGCCCGGTAACGCTCAATATATCTATAGACCTCAGACCCTGAGTTTGTTGTGCAAAGTTAAGATTAAATGCAGAACCGGCAGGATTAGGATATACATTCAGTGTATTTGCATTCTCTATAGTAGCCACATCGGTAGGCCAGCTGGTTACATTGCTTTGGGTGAGCGAGAAAGCCGCGCCGCCCGTTGCCACTTGTGCACGCATGCGGTTTACCTGTCCTTTGGTGAACATGATCATGCAGGCATCATTCACATAGTCCATGTAGTTCATAAACATTTCGCCGCCGGCAGAGTTTTTGCAATTGGCGGGTGCGGTAGTAGGGCAAGTTTTATTTGCATCGGCTTGTTGGGGTGTATCGCCTATATCGTCGTCATCGCTACAGTCGTCTTTTGTACCCCAGATATGCGGCAGGTCAAAATAGTGGCCCACTTCATGCACCATGGTGCGTCCGCGGTCGATACCATTAATAAAAAATTTGTCTGAAATGCCCGCGGTGCCGAATGCTGCGTAGTCTATTACTACACCGCCTTCCTGCATCAATCCTGCGGCCTTCGCATTCTGGGCGCTAATGGCATATCCTAAAAGGCCGTCGCGCAGGTTTACCACCCACACATTCAGGTATTTTGTAGGGTCCCAGGCATCATATCCGCCACGGTTGGTGTATTTTTCATCACCCGATGTTTCGCTGAATTCGGTAGGGGTTGTGATCGTTTTAATTTCAATGCCGCTTGTGGTTTTGCCTTTCGGGTCGCGACGGGCAATGGTAAAGTTTATCTCAGCATTCCCTATTACAGACTTGAACGCCGCCGGCACGTTAGATATGTCGGTGTTCTTACCATTGAAATCGTTGTTGAGTGCCGTTATCTGCGTTTGAACTCTGCGGCTGATGTTGGCTGGTCCGCCAATTTCGCTCTGCTGCTGAGCTGTAAGCACAAAATGAAATACGAGTGGTATGGTTACAACGGCTGTTGTTCCCGTACCCTTTTGTGCGCTGCTGGAAAGTTGCTGTTCGTACTGCACCAGTCTTTCTTTTGCCTCAAGCTTTGCAGCTTCTATCGCTGCAATTTTTGCGGGGTCGTTGCCGATCCTTGCATTCAGTACATATTCGGATACACACTTTTCGGTGTGCTGGGCAGTTGCGCCAAATGAAATGGCTGTGCAAAGTAGAGCTGCAGTGAGTTTACCTTTCATGTTAAAATAAAAAAATATAAAAGCCGGCCTTAGGAAAGGCCGGCTCGTGTGTTGAGTTATTTAGATTTTCTGGCGTTGATCTCGTCTCTGATGTTGATGGCGCGCACATAATCTTCCTGCTCCAAAACCTGCTGTAACAATTTCTCAAGGTCTTCAAGGCTGAGGTTCTTCAGGTCTTTATCTGCGGTAACCTTGCTGCCGCTGCTTGCAGTGGTAGCGGTAGGCTTGCCTTCCCCCCCTTCAGCACCGCCCTCGGGTTGATCGAGGTACAGGCCTGCTGCTTCCAGTATGTTTTCAAAAGTGTAAATCCGGCAGTTGGCTCTTACGGCAAGTGCCAGTGCATCGGAGGTGCGGGAGTCGATCTCTACTGTTTCGTTTCCGTTCTGACACAAGAGCTTGGCGAAAAAGATGCCTTCTTCCAGCTTGTATATAACTACCTCTGTAAGATCAATGGCGAAGGTGCTCATGAAGTTGGCAAACAGATCGTGCGTGAGGGGGCGGCTGGGTTGCATGCGTTCGAGCGCTACTGCAATAGCCTGAGCTTCAAAGCCTCCAATAACTATAGGCAAACGACGTAGTCCATTCACTTCCCCTAACACAACGGCATACGAATGAGTCTGTGTGATGCTGTGCGATAGGGCGACGATTTCCAGTTCTATCTTTTTCATTACTTTGAGTCAGTCTTTCAACAAGTATGATTTCGTGAAGGTAATAATTTTTCCTTTATAATTTCCCGGCATCAGAACAGGGTAGGTGCCTTTTTGCCCTCTGTTCCGTCCTGTAGTTCGGATACCAATACTACCTCTTTCAAATCACTCTCTGCAATACGTGTGCCAACAGCCTTCCAGCCGGTTATGTCGATAACTTCATGCAATGCAACTTCCTGAGATGTCAATTCCGACTTCTTTTTGCCACTCTTCAGCGTCACAAGTGGCTCCGGTTTGGTCGTCACGAACTCCAGGTAATTGCCTTCGCCCTCGCGGATGAACAGATACTTATTCTTTAGCGTTTGAGACTCGATAATGAATCTCTTAGCGTTGAATACACCTGTTTTACCATCGAAATAAATAGCGGTCACTGCTTTCTCGGGATGGAACTTCTCTATCAGCATCAGGCTGCCTGTATCGAAGCGGTTGGTCAGCTCGTAGTCGGTCAGCTCGTAGTTACCATCTTTGTAGAAGGTAATGATGCGGTCGCCTTCTTCAAAGCTGCCCAGGAATGTACCCGTATTATCTTTATTAAGACGGCCAATGGCGGGATCGAACCATAGCTTTTGACCCGAAAGGGTAGAGCGGCCTTTTTCTTTGAACTTGACACTCTTGACGGGATACTTGGTTACCTGGTTGCCCTGCGCTCCACGGCTCTTGATCTCCAGCTCTTCAAAGTAGAAGTCGAGCACCTTGTTGCGTGCCTTGCTACCCGGCGACAGTGTAATAGTAACTACCTCGGCCTCACCATTAGCATTAGCAGAGAAGTGCAGCACCTTACTATTTGGGTTGCCTTTGGTAAGGTCGTACTCCTTATCCCGGGTGATGCCCGTAACGTTGAAGCGCTTACCGAAGGCAATACCCGTCTTGCCGTCCACATAGATCATATTGTAGGTCATGCGCTCATCATTCTTCTGGAATATGGCCAGGTATATGATGTCTTTACCCACAAAGGTCTTGTCGGCTACTTTGGTAATCATCATCTTACCGTCCTTACGGAAGACGATGATGTTGTCGATATCAGAGCAATCGAAGGCAAATTCATCCTTTTTAAGGCCTGTGCCGATAAATCCTTCTTTATAGTTGACATACAGCTTGGCGTTGGCGATGGCCACGGTATGCGCCTGTATGGTCTCAAACTGGCGGATCTCCGTTTTGCGCTCGCGTCCCTTGCCGTATTTCTTCAGCAGATTCTCATAGTAGCGGATGGTATAGTCGTTCAGATGCTCGATGTGATTCTTCACCTCTTCGATCTCTGCCTCTACGCCACGTATATGCTCATCAGCTTTGAATGTATCGTATTTAGAGATACGCTTGATGCGTATTTCGGTCAGCTTCACGATGTCTTCCTGGGTTACTTCCCTACGAAGCTTTTTGATATGCGGCTTCAGACCGTCATTAATGGCTTTCAATACACCTTCCCAGGTAGTTTGTTCCTCGATGTCGCGGTAGATGCGTTTCTCAATAAATATTTTCTCCAGCGAAGAGTAATGCCAATCGTCTTCGAGTTCGCCCAGCTTTATCTGCAGCTCTTGTAGAAGCAAACCTTTGGTATGTTCTACCGAATGCTTCAGTAGATCGCTGGCGCCTACGAAGTGTGGTTTTTCATCGATGATGACACAGGCGTTGGGAGAAATAGAAACCTCGCAATCGGTAAAGGCATAGAGGGCATCGATGGTCTGGTCGGTAGAGATACCGGGCGCCAGCTGTACGATCAGCTCTACATCTTTGGCTGTATTATCGGTTACGCTCTTTATTTTGATCTTACCTGCATCGTTCGCTTTTAGTATGCTATCGACCAGCTGCGATGTAGTGGTGCCATAAGGCACATCCTTAATGGCCAGTGTCTTTTTATCAACCTCCTCGATGCGGGCACGTACACGAACCTTACCGCCGCGTGCGCCGTCGTTATAGTTGCTCACGTCCATCATAGCGCCGGTGGCAAAATCAGGATATAGCTCAAACTTGCGGCCTTTCAGATGCTTGACAGCAGCTTCCAACAGTTCGCAGAAGTTGTGCGGCAATATCTTAGTAGACAAACCTACGGCAATACCCTCGGCACCCTGCGCCAGCAGCAGCGGGAATTTCATAGGCAGCGTTACGGGCTCGTTCTTGCGGCCGTCGTAACTGAGCTGCCAGGTTGTGGTCTTTGCATTAAAGGCAACTTCCAGTGCAAACTTGGATAAGCGGCCCTCGATGTAACGCGGCGCGGCAGCACTGTCGCCCGTACGTACATCACCCCAGTTGCCCTGGGTCTCTATCATCAGGTCTTTCTGACCAAGATTAGTAATAGCATCGCCGATAGAGGCATCGCCATGCGGGTGATACTGCATGGTTTGCCCGATGACGTTGGCAATCTTATTGAACCTGCCATCGTCCATCTCCTTCATAGCATGAAGGATACGACGCTGTACAGGCTTGAGGCCATCCTCGATGGCCGGTACGGCACGCTCCAGTATTACGTAGCTGGCATAATCGAGAAACCAGCTCTCATACATTTGGTTCACTAATACCGAGTTTTGCTCGGCATGGCTGTTCTGCTCTGACATTCGTTCTTCTTCCGTTTTTTAACTCTGCACAAAATGCGCAGCGGATGCTGAAACCCGCCGCAATAATAACACAATAAATAGTAGCTGAAAAAAGGAGGACGGCCCTTGTGGAAAACAGGGTAATGTACCACCTCTAAATAGCACGTAAAGTTACGGATTTTAGCCTTTTTTACCTACGAAAAAAAGCTAATAGAAGCAAAATGCTTAGTCGTGGGACTAAGCATTTTCAATAGGTTCAAATTTCATGCGGGGCGCCAGCCAGCTGTCTTTCAGCGGCATCAGCCAGCTTTCCATCAGTTCTTTCTTTGTACCGGCTATATTATTAAAGAATAATGTGTCTTTATTGATATATCCTTTGTCGATGGCGTACTGCACCTGGCCCAGCGGCAGCATCTGTGCTTTGCCGTTTACGAGGAAGGTAAGCGTCATACGGTCGAACATGTTGACGCTATACTGGCGCTCGATGCTTTTTACAATACGTACCGAGCTGTCGGTGCTACAGCCGCTAACTTGTATATCTGTTTCGTCGGCTATGATGACGATGAATTGGCTGAAGAGCAGCTTTGCCCAACCCTTTACCGGGTCACCGTGCGACTGCCATTGCGAATAGAACTGGTATAGCTGCTCGTTGATCTCGTTCTGCTCCTTTTCGATAAATGGCCTGCTGCTTTGATATATCCATACCCGGGCGTTATCTGCAAATTCTGCTGGTATAATGCCGGTGAGTTCCTGTGTTTGCATGTTGCAAAATTACATCAGAAAGTTTGATGGGTGAGCGACGTACCGGCAGGTGTGTGGTTTTTTATCCATTCTTTAAGGTTTTTCGCCATTTGTCTGTGGTGGCGCTTTCCCATTCCGAAAGCCCAGCTACTTTCGGTAAAGTGGCTGTTGATAAGAATACGACGGTCGTCGGCGATAAAGATAATGACCTCGCGCTTTTCTTCAGAAGCAGTATGGAGATTAATATTACGGCTAAGTATCTGGAAGACCTCGGGCATCTCCGGGTGGCGGAATACCAGCAGATGCTGCGACTTGAGAAACCGTTCAAGCATCGTTTTATTCTCTTGCAGAAAAAGGCCGGTAGGTATCTCCTGAAACTTCAGTGTATCGAAGTAGCGTACGCTGATAGAAATAAAGGTAAAGGCATTGATCCCCAGGATCGTCAAAATTGGGTTGATCTTGCCCTCGCCCAAGAGGAAGAGAGCAGCCACACACGACAGCATGATGATCAGCAGCACCGCCCATAAAATTACAGGCAACAATGTCTTCTTTGTAATAGGGTAGCGCAGATGCTGCCTGATGTAGGCAATATCTGTTACCAACCGGTTTTCCCAATTGCCACCTTGCTCTATGCTCTCCGGCAGTACTTTCATTATGTATGCTTTAATCGGCCAGCGACTTAGCCACCATTTCGGCTATGTCCATCACCAGTACGTTGTCTTCCTTCTCCTTATTCTTCACGCCATCGGTAAGCATGGTAGTGCAGAAAGGACAGTTGGCAGCGATGATGGTAGCCCCGGTATCGATAGCCTCGGCCGAGCGGTCGAAGTTGACACGGGTAAGGCCTGCCTCTTCTTCCTTGAACATTTGCGCACCACCGGCACCACAGCACAGGCCATTGGTACGGCAACGCTTCATCTCTACCAGTTCTACGTCCATTGCCTGGAGCACTTCGCGCGGGGCTTCGTAGATGTTGTTGCCGCGGCCCAGGTAGCAGCTATCGTGATAGGTTATTTTGCGGCCTTTGAACTCGCCGCCTTCCTTCATGCGTACGCGGCCATCGTTGATGAGCTGCTGCAGGAAGGTAGTGTGATGTATTACTTCGTATGTACCTCCGAGTGGGGGGTACTCATTCTTCAGGATATTGAAGCAATGCGGACAAGCCGTGACGATCTTCTTCACGCCATACATATTCAGCGTCTGGATGTTGTTGTAGGCCATCATCTGGAAGAGGAACTCATTACCCGCACGGCGAGCAGGGTCGCCGGTACACATTTCTTCCTTGCCGAGGATGGCAAACTGTACGCCTACTTTATCCAGTATCTGTGCAAAAGCCTTGGTAATACGCTGTGCTCTCTGATCGAAACTGCCGGCACAGCCTACCCAAAAGAGTACTTCGGGCATCTCACCAGTTGCAGCGTATTCGGCCATTGATTTTATATGCATAATGCTTAATTCGAAGTTGATTAAAAAGTGTTTCCGTCGGTGGCTTAGGCGTTATTCATTTCTTCGGCCCACTTGTCGCGCTCATCAGGGCTGAACTTCCAGGGGGCCATATTGTTCTCGATGTTGCCGAACATCAGGTTCCACTCCTGCGGGCTGTTGCTCTCTTCCATCACCAGGTAGCGGCGCAGCTGTACGATGATATTGAGCGGATCGATACCGACAGGGCATGCCTCAACGCAGGCCTGGCAAGTAGTACAGGCGCGTAGCTCCTCCACTGTAATGTAGTCGTGCGCCAGCGTTTTGCCATCGTCGGCAAAGGTGCCGCCATTAGCGTCGATGTTCTTACCCATTTCCTCCATGCGGTCGCGGGTATCCATCATGATCTTGCGCGGAGAAAGCTTTTTGCCCGTTTGATTGGCAGGGCAGGCAGCCGTACAGCGGCCGCACTCAGTGCAGCTATAGGCATCCAGCAGATTCTTCCAGCTCAAGTCATTCACATCCTTGGCACCAAAGCGCTGTTGTGCGGGTTGGTCGCCGGTAGGTGCAGGAGCCAGTTCGGGCTGCATCATGTACAGTACTTCGTTCTGAATCTCCTGCATGTTCTTCATTTCGCCTTTTTGTGTGAGGCGCATGTACCATGTGTTAGGGAATGCCAATACGATATGCAGGTGCTTGGAGAAAGGCAGGTAACACAAGAATGCCAGTACGCCGATGATATGCAGCCACCAGCCAATGCGCTCGATAGCCACCAGTGTGCCATCGGACAGGCCGGAGAACATACCTGTAAGGTTGCCGCTGATCCAGAAGCTGTCGGTAACAGGGTAGTGCGGGTTGCCACGGCTTTGCAGTACCAGGTCGGCAGTGTTCATCATAAGGAACAGGCTCATCAGTACTACTTCGGTAATGAGGATAAGGTTGGCATCATTACGCGGCCAGCCGTTCAATTCTTTCAGGTTGAGGCGACGTACTTTGAGTACATTACGGCGAATAAGGAAGATGACGCAGGAGATAAGCACAAGCGCAGCCAGTACCTCAAAGCAACCGATAAGTATAGGGTAGAGGCCACCGATAAGCGGAGCAAACAAACGATGCTGACCTAGTACACCATCGAGGATGATCTCGATTATCTCGATATTGATGATAACGAAGCCAGCGTATACGAATAGGTGCAATATGGCCGGTATGGGCTTCTTGAACATCTTCTTTTGCCCAAGGGCTATCAGCGCCATGTTCTTCCAGCGTTCGCCGGGATTGTCGGTAAGGTCTTCATCGCGGCCAAGCTTTATGTTGCGCATGATCTCCTTTACCTTTTTGGTAAAAAACCAGACGGCAACGCCGACAAGAACGATGAAAAGTATCTGCTGAACAACCTGCATGGGCGCAATAATTTGACGCCTCGAAATTAGTGGCTTTTGGCCGAAAATCATAGTTTAACGCCCGAAGTAGCACAGCTTTGCAAGAAATTGTTTAGGTTTGAATTAAATGTCTGATTCATAATGTTCAGTAAAACGTTTGCATCTCTCATTTTGGCGTCGCTGCTGTCGGTTGGCAAGGCGGGAGCTCAAGATTTTAGTGAGATTAAGGTTATTGAGGATTCATTGGTGCTGACTGCCGACTCGATGTATAATGGCTTTCTGCCCGAAATGCGTGTGATATATAATGAGCAGTTTGTGAGGCAGCTGATACGTGCGCTGAAGCAGCCCAACTCGTATAGCTACGACTTTCCGAAGCTGAAGGAAAAGATCAATATAATAGGGCCGGATGACAAGAGCTTCCGGATGTTTAACTGGGGCATAGCGCCTACCGAAGTGACGCGCAGGTACTATGGTGCTATACAGATGCCGGGTGAGCAACTGAAGTTATACCCGCTGATGGACCACTCGGACAAGATAAAGAAAGGCGCAGAGGACAGCGTGCTGACGAATGGCCGCTGGTTTGGCGCGATATACTACCGTATAATGCCCCAAGAGGTGAACGGGCAAACGGTGTATACGATGTTTGGCCTGAATGCCGGCAACGCGCTGAGCACCAAGAAGCTGATGGACCCAATGGTGATAACTGCCAAAGGGCCAGTATTTGGTGCGCCTATATTTAATGTTACTTCGCAAGGCAATCCATCGCAGCGCATCAATCGCTTTGTGATGGAGTACAAAAAGAATGTTCAGGCATCGCTTAACTGGGACAAGGAACTGAATGCGGTGTACCTGGACAAGCTGGTGTCGGACGTAAATGACCCGAATCGCAAGTACACCTACGTGCCAAGCGGGCAAATGGACGGCTTCCGCTGGAACAACGGATACTGGAACTATGTAGAAGACCTGGTACCTGTGGATCCGCTGACGGATGGCGCAGCACCTGCCCCCGTACCGGTGAAGACAGCGAAGGAATAATATTCCTTTCCTTTTCAGAACAATTTTTATAGATTTGCAACCGCAATGACGGTCCGGTAGCTCAGTTGGATAGAGCATCAGCCTTCTAACCTGCCTGCCGGCAGGCAGGGCTGAGGGTCACCGGTTCGAATCCAATCCGGATCACACGAGGTGTCATGTTCTTTGTTTACGTTTTACGCAGTCAAAAAGACGGTAGGTTCTATGTCGGGTTAACATCTGACGTATCAAGACGCTTGTCGCAGCATAACAAAGCACAAAACAAATCGACAAAGCCATATGTGCCTTGGGATTTGTTTTTTGTTGAAGAATATTCAACAAGATTGGAAGCGAGAAAAAGAGAAGTATATTTGAAAAGTGGAGTAGGAAAAGAGTATATAAAAAGTAAATGGTCCGGTAGCTCAGTTGGATAGAGCATCAGCCTTCTAAGCTGAGGGTCATTGGTTCGAATCCAATCCGGATCACTTGAAAAGAAAGCGCTTGTATAGGCGCTTTCTTTTTTTAAAGGAAAGCCGTAGTCAAAAACACGTCTATGAAAAAAATATTATTCTTATCGGCCATCGCATTTTCGTCTTACAATACTGAAGCAAAAATTGCTCTTTCGCTTGAAGCAGGTGCAGGATTCGGAATTGCCGGCTCCAGGTACGAAGTGAACAATCTATTCTATTCGGGGCAGACAATATTGGACGCGCAAAGAACGGTAAGACCTGTGTTGGGCGCTACTCTGTCGTATAGCAAACACCGCATGTTCTTTGGAATAGGCGTAAGGTACTGGACTGCAGCCTCAAAGTTTTCTGACTTTTCTTTGTATGACTTGAAAGGCGCACCTGTAGCCACCAGCGAGATGGTGAATACAGTAAATAGTATCTCTATACCATTACATGCAGGTTTTCACTTTCCGGTTAAGAAACTATTCGTAGAGGCCAAAGTAAAGGCCGGACCATCTATCGTAAAGCAAGAACTAAGCGTGAAGCAAACTAATGGAGATCTTAATCTATCGAATGTGGATAATAACCTGCTGTTTGTTGGCGGTGCCGACCTGAGTATTGGTACCCGGATAGCTCCACGTACACAGCTGCAACTTAAATATTCGTTTATGAGCTACTTGGCTGATGTGGAATACGACCGTATACCACCAGCATCTATGCCATTTAGGGGCGCTCTATGGAGTGACAAGCCTAATATGCATGCTATTATGCTGGAGGCGTCGTTTGCACTGTAAGCATTTTATGTCGAATTCAATCCGGACTACTAAATAGAGGTTGCACTTGCAACCTCTATTCTTTTAAAGCCGTCGTTGTTCGAATATCAGCTTTCCATAAAGCCGCTAAGTCCACCCACTTCATTATATTGTCGTCTATTAACCCTGTATGTATTCTTTCCTTGCTTCTGACCGTTATAAATGGCTAAGAGTACTTGCCATTGCTACTATAGTATCTATGATACTGTATGGCGCGGTGATATGCATATTCGAGATAAAACCATTTTGGCTTGATGAGTGGTGCGTCATTTACAACCTGAAGACAATGACCGTGACCGAACTGGGTGGAAAGCTGGAAAAGGGGCAACAGTTTCCAAGATTCTATCTGCAAGTGCTGAAGTGTATCGTACAGCCTTTTGACTATAGTTATACGTCCTTAAGGTTGCCCTCTTTTTTTGTACATGCGTTTGGGCTTATATTTTGCTATTTCTTGTCGGGCCGCATATTTGGCAAAGACGATTCTTACCGCTTCTTTTGGCTGCTTATCTATGCTTCTTACTCCACATCTGTTGAGTACTTTGTCCAGATTAAGCAGTATACTATGGAAATGCTGCTGACATTGGTAGCGCTCTGGCAGCTGTTGGAACTTTTGAATACGGAAGCTAACAAGATAAGACTACCCAGATTCCTGTTCTTGTGCCTCGTGTCTGCCATTATTCCATTTTTTAGCTATACTTATCCATTGTGCTTCGCAGCCCTCTGTTTGTCTGTGGTGCTTCATACCCGCGGGTTTAAGAACATATTTATTCGGTCTATCCCTTTATTCATCGGCTCCGTGGGTGTTGTAGTGTTCTATATCTTTGATGTAACCCAGGTGATGGCCGACCAGGGTATGCGGGAGTTTTGGAAAGACTACATCCTTCGCGATGGGTTCCAACTGCTTCCATACCTGCACAATGTCTATAGTTTATTTGGCCACCTTGGTACCGGCGTTTTCTTTGAGATCATCTACGGAACATTAGGGCTCGCGGGATTTTTTCATGCCCTTTACCAGCAGTTTAAACGACGGAGTTATACATCACCATTTCAGTACATAGTACAATACAGTTCCTTCTTGGTAATCATTGCGATCGTCCTAGCCTCCTTACACAAGCTTCCGCTGGGTGTTCACCGGCTTAATGCATTTGCTGTACCTACGTGTGGCATTTTAGTCATTAATATGCTTATGGTGCTAGAGCAGAAATGGAAGAAAGCTATACCCGTTGTCTACACGATCCTATCTCTGGCACTTGCCGGTAATATTTATCAGGCATTTGCCAAAGCGCACTTCAGCGAAGAGGCGGTCAAAAAGCAACGCATATATGATAACTCTAAAGCGGCTATTTCAGTGGCTGAAAACAAGCATATACCCATAGTAACCACTCCTGCCGTATTTTATCCGCATGAAGACAGGGATGGGGATTTCGCGGTCATTTGCCATCCTGCTTATCATATGAAGATGTCATTGCCTGTTTATAATGCAGTAGACACCCCCGGCCTGAAAAAGATATTCGAGGATCACCCTGAGTTGCAGCAATTAGTATTTATAGATCGTTATGAGCATTCTGTTGTTCAGCGGGGAGCGGTGATAAAATAATCTCGTATGAGTAATGTGATGTTTAAAGAACAACTATACCAATTCTGCATCGACTTCGTAACCCACCGCGAGGCGGAGATCAAGAAGATTATCGCAGAGGCGCAAGATGCGAAGAATAATGAAACAAAAAGCAGTGCGGGCGATAAGTACGAGACCGCCCGCGAGGTAATGCAACAGGAAATAAACCTGAACCTGGCGCGGTTGAATGAACTGGGTAAGCTAAGAGCTACGCTTGAGCATATTTCACCAAGCCAAAGCGGGGTAGTAGTATTAACCGGGTCGGTGGTATATACCAACAACGGAAATTTTTACATTGCTATAAGTGCCGGGAAGATATTAGTAGACAGTACAAGCTTTTTCGGCATATCGGCTGCATCACCCATCGGGGCGAAATTGATGGGCAAAGAAGCGGGGTACTCATTCGAGTTGAACGGAAAAAAATTCGTTATAGAGAAAGTGTTGTGATCAGTTGAGGCTAATCACAACACTTTCCTGACTAGCGCATCATTTATGCTGCAGGGTCGAAGCTTATCATCCACTCAATACCGTATTTGTCCCGGAACATGCCGAAATAAGAGCCGGCATGGCCTTCTTCAAATGGCATTTCAACCGCTCCGCCTGCCGAAAGGCCGTTGAATAATTTCTCCGCTTCTTCCCTGGTTTCTGCAGTTATCGAAATTTTACTTCTGTGTTCCTCCTCATTCACCTTTCCCATAAACGATGGTACATCATTTGCCATCAGCATACTATCGCCTATCGGCAGGGCTATGTACATGATCTTATTTTCCTCGCCCGCGGGTATAGGAAATTCATCACTTGCAACGTCTCTAAAACGCGTGATCTTATCAAATTCGCCTCCGAATACTGATTTGTAGAATGTAAAGGCTTCTTCGGCATTGCCGTTGAAATTGATATGAGGATTAATAAATGCCATTAGCTGATTTTTTTGATAGTCAAATGTAGTGCTTAACTACTGGATTACTAAAGTCTAAAAGCGTCAAAGATGGGGTGTGTTTGCGGCAGACGTTATGGGAAGCGCAAAGATATTAATTGCTAACTCCACAACTTATACTGTAGTTGAACCGGAGTACCCGCATACCCCACAACGTCAAAATCTGTTCTGCTACAATGTTTTCACCACAGCCCGAGATGGTCAGTTGATCCCGGAAGGAGCGTATATATTGGGACGAAACATTATCCTTGGAGTCATTAAGTAAAAAATAAAAGCCGGGATCACCAAACTTCTTTCCCGAGCCATCGAGACGGAGTTCGCCATTGGGGCCGATGTGGGGTGCCATGATGACTGTAGCATTTCCTTTAGGAAGCGGAAATATGGCCTTGACACAGACCTTTCCCGAGGGTAGTGTGCAAGTAGTATAGATGCCGGAATACAAAACCCGCCCTGTCGACCGGAACGTGCGATACCAGACGGTGTAAATTACTATTCCGGAATCAGGGTCGGAGAGGGTAATGATCTCGCTGGTTATTTGTTGCCCGCTTACATTCCCGGTTGGTATGTTTAGCTGGTTGATACGGTTGCTGAACAGTAGGTTTACCAACGTGCCGAAAGACCTGAATAGCGGATTCCATTTTACCGAGAAACCTAGCTGGTAGGAGCCTGTTCTTTCGTAAAAATCGATAATGTGAGGAGACAGACGAGAGAGGGCTTCATCTGTAAAATTCAAATCTTTTAAGGATGGTATCAGCCCACGTACTTTGTCGTTTCTTGTGATCACAAGTCCTTCACTAGCTGCCAATTGTTGAACGAACTTGTCGGAAATACCATTCAATGCTCCAAATGGCCCCATCAGCCAAGGCGCGGTCTTCGGTCTGATTTTTTTTCCGAAAACGATGTTCCATTGTTGGGTGATCCAGTCCAGGATGTTTTGCTTAGGGTAGGCCAGTCTCATTGCGATCGTCAAAGGTTGGCTTTGGAATAATATCAGTTCGCCCTTCCCAAGACCCATGTTCTGAAATGGGTTTGAAGCGCAGGGTAGTGAACTGGAAATGAAAATCTTTTCTATCTCTTTCCTTCATCGCGTCGGCATGGCGCCTGGGTTGCGGTACAGCACTGTGTCCACGCACCATATCCTGCATGTCTTTCTGCGATTTCCATACCGAAAAAGTGGAAACCGTACGTGGCAACCTGATAGCCGCTAACGCTAAAGTGGTACCCGGATGGTCGCGCACCAACTTTTCAACCGGTCGGCCCCAATGGATAAACCTCGGTACCTGCGGTAGCCGCATACGTGCCAGTGTAAAGGCGACAACAGGTGTGCCGGGTTCAACTGAATCATCCGGCTCTTTGGGTATGTCGAATTCATCAACAAAGCCCCATTGCCTGAGATACTTCAAGCGGGTATACCATCCTTTTGCTAGGATCTTCCCAAAGCGGTCATTTGCTAAAAAATCATCTATGGCTTTTTCGTTCTCCCATTGGGCGAATAAGACGATTTGCCGTATCAATATCCTGGATGGTGAAAATACAGGGGAACCCAATGTCATACCTGCCATACATTCTGCATGTATCAGCCCCGATGTGTTTTTGGAAGTAAGGGGATTCCATAATGCCGTAAGCGCAGATAGGATTGATGTTTTTGCAAGATGATATGTAAATACGCTCATGCCGACTCCTAAATTAGCAATTTATCTGCGACATTAGGCTGTGTGCTTGCCTTGTCTCCAGAAAAAAGTTATCCAATGACTACTCAGCAATAGTAATAGGCTAGTTATTGCATACAACACCAAAAAGCATTATCCTTGTGCGTCCAGCAAAAATGCCACCAATATGCTTAAAAGGTCCCTTGTTATCCTATCGTGTTCGCTAATGCTTTGGGGATGCAAAAAAGATAATGATAATAATACTACAGCTACGCCACCTACTACCGTAACGCCTACACCTACACCCACTACCCCGGTGCAGGATAGTAGCTATATTATAGGAGGAGTGCAGGATGTGACGCTCACCAGCGCTACAGATGAAAAAGAATTGATGCTGGCTTTTTCGCCTATGACTTCGGTGCAAAAGAGGCTTACTTTGAGTGTGGAAGGTCTGCCGGACGGAGTTACCGGGAGTTTCTCAATGCCGACAGGGAATGTGCCTTTTGTCTCGGACTTAACAATTAAGAACGATTTTGCTGAAGCCGGAACTTACGATGTGACGGTAAGGGGTAAGGCTGAGGATGAACTTACAAAATCGCTTAAATTTAAGCTTAGCGTCCCTTCCTATACCTGCATAGAACGTCTAAAGGCAAAGGTTTCTGGGTATCGTCATGCGGGTACCGGAATTCCGGGTGGTACTCCAATATCTGCGCCTGTTTTTAAAGGCAACAGGATATGGTTCGAAAGCCTGTATGTCGAAACTAAAAATCCCGGAACAATGGGCGCATATTCTGAATATATCAGAAACTTTGAGGCAGATATAGATTGCGAGCATGGCACACTAACCATAGCTAAAAACGCGGACGGAAGCTATGTATACGAAGGAAGTGGAACATTTAGCTTTACCGAAAAGAAGTTTCATATTGACTATACGGTGACCTCGGGACCCAAAAAGATGAACTTTACTATTGATGCGACGGTTAAATAATCGGTAAGTACTGTATATAAAAATGCCGTAGCACAGCTACGGCATTTTTATATTTAAAGGTACTCTATGTCGTGCACCATCGAAATGATAATGTGCTTTGCAATCACTTAGCAACTACATAATTCAACTCCGTGACTCCACTCTTAAATTGCTGAGTACTCAACAGCTGTAATTTTACCTTGTCTTTGATGTTCTTAAATAAGGGAATTCCCTGGCCTAGGATGATCGGATTGACAAATAGCCAGTAGCCATCTATCAGGCCGAGGTCTATAAGCGCATGTGTGGCAGTTGGGCTGCCGAAGAGCAGGATGTCTTCTCCGGGTTGTTGGGTTATCTCTTTTACCCGCTCAGCAATGTTGCTGCTGATGATGGTTGTATTAGGCCGTTCCGCGCCCTTCATTGTTTTTGACAGCACTACTTTATGTACATCTTTATACCATGCTGAATGTTCTATATCATGTTTGCTGGCATTGGGCTTGTCGGCAGCGGTAGGCCAGTAGCCTTCCATCATATCGTAGGTCTTACGCCCATATAGTGAAGTGTCACCTTTGCCGATGCGCTTGCCTACATGGTCAAATATCTCCTGATCCACTTTTATCCAGTCCATTTCCCCGTTTGGCCCTGCTACGAAGCCATCGAGTGATATGTGCATGAAGGATATTATTTTTCTCATAGTACTGTTGCTTGATTTGAAGTATAAAGTTCGTCAACCGCGTCTGTTTGTACAAGGTGTGGATGCGACAATATTAGGGGCAAATGCGAAAAAGGTTGACAGATAAAATCTACCTGACCGACCATATAGTGCGCAAATAGGCAAAGCCAGTGTAACAGGCTATTGCATCAAGTTTTAAAAGTTAGTGGATATAAATATCGATGTACTTGAGGCGGCTGTTAAATATGGGACGGAGGTGACGAGCGAAATGCATTAGACCGGCAACTCTCAATATACATTTTCTATAAGCCATGCGATGGCTTCTCGGTGAAATATATGTTTAATGAAAAGTCGATTGTTGTCAAGTAATAATACTAATGCATTTAATTCCTTACCTGAGTGAGCTGACCTTAGAATAACCCTTGTGCCTTTGACCGGATTGTTTATGACATCGACAGGCTTGAGTGTTGAAACTAAAGCTTCAAATAGTTTTGATTCGGTGATGTTAAGCGACGTCCAATTACCGTCTACATATCCCATATCGGACTGCGATAAATTTAGCTTTCCTATTTCTCTGTTTCTCCAGTAAACGTGATAGTTGTTATCCATTTTGAATACTATATATGATCGATGATGTGATCAAGCAACGTGACAAAGACAGTCTTAGCCATCGAAAAATTGAAGCTTAGTGAGGCAACTGCTTTTTTCTCTGATTTTAATAGATCATCTTTCAATTTTGAAAGATTTTCTTTCAGCAGCGCCGTGTCTAAGCCATCGGCGGCGTTTCTTATATCAGCTGGATAAAAGCGGAAAGCGCCTAGACCGCAACAACCGGAAAGGCAAAAAACTTGTAGATTTTCCCAAAAATCGTTTTGTGTTTTTAGGACATCATCGACATTTGTAAGGTTTTCACCAGACGGGTCAAAATCTATCCTCTGTATCCGTTCTTTCTCGCCAATAATGAGGTCATTTTCTCCTTTCATCCACCCTCAATTAATAATCTCTCCCTTACTACTCGCTAGCTTCTCCTTAAACTGCTGTATCTGTTCGGGCGCTAGTCTTACCCATTCTGTAACCTCGCCGACAATCTTCAGGGGCTCTTTTGTTCGGTATGAGCGGGTAGGGTTGCCGGGGAATTTCTTGTCGGTAACGTTCGGGTCATTTTCGAATGCTCCTAATGGTTCCACTATGTAAACGCGTTCAGCCCCATTCCCCTTAGCCAGTGCCGCTGCAAAGCCTGCACCATTTACCATAGCCGTGAAGTAAATATGGTTCATAATAACATCGGGGTGGTAGTTCGACAAACGGCCCGCTGTCAGCAGATCCCCAACCTGCAAGTCGGCCCTGGTGCCGTGGTAAAATGGGCCCTTATCTGTAGTGTTGTTCGCTACCGCTGCTGTAAGATTATAGTTCTTTGTGGCGTTGTTGGGATCACCCATTTCTTCATAGCATTTAGCTATGTTACGGTACAAGTTTGGCAGCGCACTATTGACTGTGTCATCGTTTATGTTTAATGCAAGCTGCAAGCCTGTTTGCAGCCATTTTAGTTTATCAGTAGCATTGGCTTGCTGCCGGGCTATGTAGTGTGCAGCGGTAAATTTTTCAAAGTCATCGGTGGCCTCGTTCCATGCTTGCAAGAATAGCTTACCTGCTTCTTCAGGTTTTCCTTTTTCTTCCATATCCATGCCTTGCAGGCAGAGCTTCACAATATGATTGGCCGGGCTGAATTCCATTTAGCACTGGTTTATTAGCGTTCGTTTGAACTATGATAAGTAAAATTACTATTTTTCGACAGCCACTGTTAATTAACGGGCACTATATGCAAATCCTACTTGTTTATGGCTAGCTTTATCCATACAATAATAGCCTATGCCGGAGAATATTGCAGCGAAAGGGGGAAAGCAGGAAGGCCAACTATTACAAACCCTGCACGACTATGCTGAGGAAATAGGCAACCTTGGCACCTGGACCTGGAACATGGAAACCAACAAAGCGGTTTACTCCGATAACATGTTCCGGTTGTTTGGCATGGAGCCGGGCGAAGTAGAACCGAGCTTTGATACGATCCCCAAATTTGTACACCCCGATGACAGGCAACGCCTGCTGGCGGGCGCAGGGCAGCTCAAGGAAAATCAGCAGCCCATATTGATTGGCTACAGGATCATCCGGAAAGACAATGAAGTAAGATACTTAACAAATAAGCTGAAACTCGTTCGGAATAGTAACCATGAACGGGTTATAATCGGTGTGACACAGGATGTAACAGAGGCGAAACTGGAAGAATATGCTTCGCTCAGCTTAAAGGAGCAAACCGTACAACAGACCAACGACAAGTACCAAGAGCTAATTAGTTCCATAGATGAAGGGTTTGGTGTTGCTGAAGTTATTTTAGATGATAAGAGCAACGGTGTTGATATGCGTTGGCTGCTGCTCAATCCGCAGTTCGAGCGGCTTACAGGGCTGTCCCGAGAACTGTTACTAAGTGGTAAAACGGTACGTGAAGCGGCACCCAATATTGAAGATAAATGGTATGATAAGTATGGCGATGTGGTGCGAAGAAACCAGCCCATGCGCTTTGAAGAATACAGTCCCACATTTGATAAATGGTATGATGTATACGTCTTTCCAACCGATGCGCCCGAACTGAAGCATGTGGGTATACTTTTTCAAGACATTACCGAGCGAAAAAGAAGGGAGCAGCAGCAGGAGTACTTGTTGAAGATCAGTGATGCACTTGGTTCCGTATCAAGCCCGGTAGTGATAGAGGAAATAGTAACTAATACGGCCATGAATCATTTTAAGGCCGACCGTTGCTATTATTGTGAGGTAGATGGAGATAGTGCCATCATAAGACGGGATGCAGCCCGCGCTGGATTGTCGCCCGTTGTCGGAACGTACCCACTCAATAGTTTTGTTACGTTCAAGAATGTAGTAGACGAAGGCCAACCTTTTATAGTTGATAATGTGTACACATCCGGTATGGTTGATGAGCATCTGCGAACGCTCTGCATTCCATTCCAAATAATTTCTTTTATAGCCGTACCGGTCGTTAAAAGCGGTACGGTGGTTGGTATCCTTTGCCTGGTGCAAAGCACCCCGAGAGACTGGATGCAAAGCGAAATAGCACTTGCCGTGGAAACCGCCCAGCGTACCTGGGCGGCCGTAGAAAATGCCAATGCTGAAAGAGCGCTCCGGCAAAATGAGCAAAAGTACCGTACACTGTTTGACTCGATCGACGAAGGCTACTGCATCATCCAGATGATATACGATGATGATGGGAAAGCAGTTGACTGGCTTTATTTGCAGGTAAACCGTGCATTTGAATTGAATAACGGGTTACACGATGCGGAGGGAAAGACGATTGTAGAGATGGCCCCCGATATAGAGGGCAAGTGGATGGAGATATATGATAAAGTAGCAAAAACGGGCGAGCCTTTACGGTTTGAAGAAAGTTCTGATGCATTGAACCGTATATTCAGCCTGTATGCATTTCGCATAGGCGAAGAGCATGAGCGAAAGGTGGCTGTTATCTTCACAGATATAACGGAACGAAAGAAGACAGACGAGGCTCTGCGCGAAAACGAAAAACAGCTTAGAATGCTGCTTCGGCAGCGCGACGAGTTTATAGGTGTGGCCAGCCACGAACTAAAGACGCCCGTTACGGTTATGAAAGCCTACGCCGAAATAGTACAGGAGCGGCTGGAAAAGCTTGGAGGCACTGAAGATGGCAAGTTGCTGGCGCGGCTGAACAAGCAAATAGACCGGCTCACAGCACTGATAAACGACCTGTTGGATACGACCAAGATATCGGAGGGACAATTACCGCTGAATCCTGAGCCGATCGATTTGAATGAGCTACTGCAGGAGAGGATAGAGGAAATAAGGAGGATGGCAAGCCACAAATTCAACTTAAAAAAAAGAAGTTTGCCGGGCATCAATGCAGATCGCGAACGGATAGGGCAAGTCATCACCAATCTTTTGTCGAACGCAATTAAATACTCGCCGGCGGACGCAACAGTAACCATCATAAGCGAAGCCAATTGCAACACGGTTACGGTAAGTATTTGTGACGAAGGGTATGGGATACCTGAAGAGGCTTTGGATAGAATATTTGAGCGGTTTTTTCGAGTCTCTAATAATGCTATGGATACCTTCCCGGGAATGGGCCTCGGTTTGTACATTACGGCACAGATCATTCAGAAGCATAATGGGTCGATATCGGTATCAAGCAAGCAAGGCGAGGGGTCCGTTTTTACTTTTACACTTCCAATCAACACAGACCTGACATGAAGCGCATTATTATAGTAGAAGATGACCCGGACATACGCGATGCACTTGATGTAATATTGGGCAGTACCTATAATGTTGCCATCTATAGTGGCGCCGCACCCTTACTGGAAGAGGACTATGAGCTTCCCGATCTGTATATTATCGACAAACAGCTATCGGGCGTTAGCGGACTTTCCCTTTGCGAATACCTTAAAGGACAGGAAGATACAATGCGCATACCTGTTATATTGCTGTCGGCAAGCCCGGATATAGTAAAACTGGCTAAGAGCAGCGGTGCAGATGATGCGTTAGAAAAGCCGTTTAAAGTAAATATATTGCGCGCAATGGTGCGATACTACGTTGATAAGTAGTCTTTCAAAGTACTATTGCAGATTGCAAAAAAATGATGCTGGCCTTGTTTTTATGCATTTCAATGATGTTTCAATTTATACCATAAAAGTAATTAGGCGCAGGATAGCAGCAGAACGGGCACGGCCAAGCACCCCATATCAAAAATTACTACTACCTGCGCTTTATCTTGAATGAGAAAATAACATGTAAGGATACAACAGTGGCAGTCCCAACGTTAGCAAACTAATGCATTTCATGCATGAGGGGCTGCTACTGTTGTATCTTCGTAGAGACCTTGTATACGCTGAAGTGCGTTACGATGCGCTAACGATAAAATGCAACAACAGGAATATTACTGTTTGAACAGAAACGAACGGTAGAAAGGCATGGAGCGAATCCTGTAGCAGCCGCCGGCTATGATAGCCAGCTACTTACCGTCGCTAAGACAAGGCGAAGATAAAAATAAAAATAGCGTGCCACAATATTTTGCTGCTTTTTAATTGTTTGTACCCCAATTGATGTAGATTTGGATATATTTACATCTGCACTGGCCATTAGTGTACTATCTATAATACAATACGCACTTGCGTCTCTATCTGTAAGTTATAAGGTAAATCATCATCACCAATTTTATTATGACGTATCCCGGATTTTTATCGGTCAACGGTGCGCACGAGGACAAGTTTAGGAAGCATCTCACTGAGCCTGAAACGCAAAAGCAACTTGCTGAAATAATGAATGATGCTATTATTGACAGAATATTGGCATTCAATATTGATCTGCAAATAATAGCATGGAATAGGATGTGCGAGATAGTAACGGGTATATCCAAGCATGATGCAATTGGCAAATGCTTCTTTGATGTGCTGCCGGGTACGGATGCCTGCCCATATGTAGGTAATGCCATAACTATGGCGTTAAAAGGTTTCCAGATGTTTATTCCGTCCGACCAGGGTTCGTATGGCGGTGGATATTATGAGCACCACTTTATACCACTGAAAAATGAACGCGGCCATGTTATAGGTGTGCTGAACATTATACACGATGTAGCGCATCGGGTAAAGACCGAAGAAGAACTAAAGGCGCTGAATAAGGCGCTGGCTAGAAAAAATAGGGAGCTAAAACAAAAAAAAGCCGACCTGATGGTATATGCCGACGTAACAGCGCATGACCTAAAAGAGCCCCTGTGGAGGATATATTCTTTTATAGAAAAGCTGACTGCCAGTGAAATGGAAAATCTCTCGGAAGAGGGCAAGATGAACTTTAAGCGTATACAAGCGTCAGCAAGGCGTATGATGCTACTTACAGATGATGTCCTTAAGTACTTCGATCTGCAGATGCAGGCAAGGTCTGCAAGCCCTATCGACCTTGGGCAACTGATGAAGTTTGCGCTTAATGAACTGGACGAGCCTTTGAAGGATAGCCGTGCAGTTGTAAATGTAGGAGAGATGCCGGTAATTACCGGTTATCGAAACCTGCTGACACAGATGTTCAAGAACATCATTGACAATGCTATTAAATTTCAGCCGACTGGGAATGTGCCTCAGATAGAAATCAGTGCAAGCAACATAAAAGGATCGGAGATAAAGCATCATGAGGCCAATAAAGAAACCGAATATGTATGCGTTTCGATAACGGATAACGGTATCGGCTTTAGTAAAAAGCATAGCGACCGCATCTTCCAGATGTTTCAGCGTGTGCATCACGATCCTGAATATCCCGGTACAGGTGTAGGGTTGGCCATCAGCAAAAAAATTGCTGCACTACATTCAGGCTTTATAACTGCCGGCAGCAGACCGGGCGAGGGCAGTACCTTTAATTGTTACCTGGAGCTGAAATAAAAAAACCGTAGCCTGGAAAGGCTACGGCATATGAGTATAAACTGTACAATAAAAAAGGGAACTAAAAACTAATTATCTGTTGCCACCCTGGTTGCTCTGGCCACCTTGATTGTCTTGATTTCCGCCTGAAGACTTTCCGCCTTTGCGGCCTATTTCAGACATTTGCTCGCGGTCCTGGCTGGTCGACTCACCACCTTTACGTCCGGCTTCGCGTGCTTCATCCGAATCGAATTCGTGCGCTACACCTTGTTCATGAGCAGCTTTTCTACCTTTGCTGGCAATATCTTTCTGCTCGTCCTCGTCCATTGAGGCGAATCCGCGGTTGGATGTGTTGCCACCTTGATTGCTCTGGCTTCCGCCCTGGTTGCCACCTTGCTGCTTACCGCCTTGATTACTGCCTTTGTTCTGTTGACCTTGATTGTTTTGCGCCATAGTGTTGGTTGTTTATTTGGTTTAGAAAAAATGAATAACATGTTTCATGATGATAGGAGGTTTTATATCCATTAAAAGTCTTTAAGCATAATTACGATCAGCAATACCGCTACTACTATTACCAGCCCTGTTATCCCTGCTATTCTCGATTTTGCCCTGTGCTTTCTCAAGTCTATGTTCGCTCTCATGTTTCCGTGTTTTAGGTTTTATAATACTATCCAGCACTGTATATGAATAGTGGAACTCGCCATCTTCACATAGTTCTCTTATGACTACCATCAGGCTGTACTCGTTGCATTGATAGAATTGCAAAGCCTTTTCGTTGCTCCTGCATTCCATATATCGGCTGAAAAAATGCCATTGGCTAATGGTGTCGCTTGGAGCTATAACTATGTCTTCAATTCCAAAGATGCAATTATCAATACAGCCATCTACATCTTGCACTACAGCCTGGCAATATTGCTTTAGCCTGCATGCTTTTTCAAACGATATTCCTCTCATACATCAACGCTGAAATGCAGTATTGTACTTCAATCATAGTGCCATGTAACTATGCTGAGAACGCATATAAAGACCATATGCGAAAAATAAATTTTTTCAGTGGCCCTGATTTTTTATGTTTGTAATGCGAATACGCACGGCCAATCTACTTATTCCCATATCTATTACAAATCGGTTTTTCCATTCTTAGTTACAAGTAAAGAGTGGATAGAAATAAAATAGCATTACAATTTAAAAAATTGTCATTGTTGTTAGCGCACCTCTCATTTTATTACATAAATAATTGGCTTCTATTATTCTACACATTTATAATAAATATGTGGAATTTTTTTCGCACGTCTAATTTGTACTGCTGATACGGTTGCGCAGTGGCAAATCAACATGAAGTGCGCAGATAACTTACTACTGCTTAATTCATTGCTTACTCCTGCTGCAACATTGCAACAAGTTGTCATTATGATGTTTTGTTGACATGTACTAAAACGGAACAGTTTTGTTGGTGATTGAGTTGCTTACACTTACCATCTTACGGTGTACGCTAGTTCAGATTATTCAAGTTTCATAGAAATAAAAACCAATTAGAACAATGAAAGCAGCCGTATTCCACAAGGTTGGCGACATCAGCGTTGATAACGTTGCAGACCCGAAGATTGAACATCCTGAAGACATCATTTTAAAGATAACAACCACTGCTATCTGCGGCTCCGACCTCCACATTTACGACGGCTTTGTACCACAGCTAAGGGACGAAGTACTGGGGCACGAGTTCATGGGTATAGTAGAAGAGGTAGGTCCGCAGGTGACGCGCGTAAAGAAAGGTGATAGAGTGGTAGTGCCGTTCACCATAGCATGTGGCCGCTGCTTCTTTTGCCAGCAGGGCTATCACCCTAACTGTATGAACAGTAACCCGGAGCACTACGGCCCCGATGGCGACCTGTTGAAGAACAAAGGCGGTGGTATGTTTGGCTATACCGACCTTTATGGCGGCTACAATGGCGGCCAGGCAGAGTATGTACGCGTACCTTATGCTAATGCAGGCCCTAAGATCATCCCGGACGGGCTGGACGATGAACAGGTAGTATTCCTTACCGACATCTTCCCTACGGGATGGAGCGCTGTAAAATGGGGTAAGGTAAAGCATGGCGATACTGTTGTGATATTCGGTAGCGGCCCTGTTGGGCTTATGGCGCAGAAAGCTGCCTGGCTGCACGGCGCCAAAAGGGTGATAGCTGTTGACCCGCTGGAGTATCGCCTGCAGAAAGCAAGAACAGTGAACAATGTAGAAACAATAAATGCCGATGATGATGACCTGATAGAAAAAATCAGGTCGATGACGGACGGCAGAGGAGCTGACGTGGCCATAGATGCCGTAGGCATGGAAGCCAGCAGAACCTTTTTGGAAAAAGCCAAAGCAGTGATAAATGCTGAAAAGGGCACCAGTAAAGTATTGGAGATGTGTGCAGAAGCGGTACGCCGTAGTGGTACCATAGCTGTAGTAGGCGTATATGCCAGTCCTTATGACAACTTCCCCATACACCGCATATTCGATAAGGGCCTCATCATGCAGTTTGGCCAGGCGCAGACGCATGTGTACATCGACCAGTGTTTTGAGATGGTAAGAAGCGGTAAAGTGGTGCTGGACGATATCATCACACATAGGCTGCCGCTGTCGAAGGCATCAGAAGCCTACGACATGTTTAAGCACAAGACAGATGACTGTGTGAAAGTGATACTGAAGCCGGAACTAGATCGCTAAGAAAACTTTGCTGAAACTATTATCCTTAAAAAAGAAGAACAACCATGACAGAAATAAAAGACCTGGAGCAACTGTTTTACCACGAGATACAAGTACTGTGGAGTGCCGAAAAGATGCTTACAGAGGCCATGCCTAAAATGATAGAAAAGGCAACGCACGAAGGCCTGAAGAAAAACCTCGCGATGCACCTGGCCGAGACAGACCAGCATAAGGTAGCGCTGGAAGCCATCTGCAAGCAATTAGGGATAGATCCTGAGGGCGACTTCAACCCTGGTATGCAGGGCATACTGGCCGAAGGTGAAAAAGTAATGGCAAAAGACGCTACGCCCGAAGCTATGGACGCTACGCTAATAGCCGGGGCCCAAAAGGTGGAGCACTACGAAATATCAGGCTACGGCTCGGCGGCATACTATGCCGAAATGCTGGGCTACGAAGGTATTGCCAAAAGGCTGCGCCTTACGCTGGCTGAGGAGCAGGATGCCGATACCAAACTAAACTTCCTGGCAAAAGAAATTATTAATCCCAGAGCAAAACAACCAGCTACATAAGCCTGGAATATACTGTTCATCCCTAAGCCGGGGAGCAATCCTGCTCTCCGGATTTTTTTTGTTAACCCCCATGCCGGATTCGCACAGCATCGCTGGTGTGATTATATTTTCGCCATCATAACGCAGCAGATATAGCAAATTCTTTTGCTTATGTTTGTTTTAATAAATAGCTTGGCTGATTCATGAAAAAAGTAACCGGTATAGGCGGCATCTTCTTTAAATGCGAAGACCCTGCAAAGATGAATGATTGGTATGCACAGCACCTGGGCTTGCCCGTATCGCAATGGGGTACCATGTTTCAATGGCGGGAGATGGATAATGCAGAAAAAGAAGGGTATACAGTATGGGCGCCCAAGCCTGCCGATACCAAGTACTTCGAGCCATCGAAGAAGGACTTTATGATCAACTACCGGGTGGAGAATTTAGCAGCGCTGGTAGCAGAGCTAAAAGCTGCGGGAGTCACGGTCTTAGATGAAATAGCCACTTATGACTATGGTAAGTTTGTACACGTGCTTGACCCGGAAGGTAATAGCATAGAGTTGTTTGAGCCTGCTTAAAGATAACTAAATGAGGATACTGAAAATTGCTATCGCCGCTATCGTTATGGCAACTAGTTTCACTTCTTGCTACACCCCAAGGACCAAAGTGAAAGGCTGTGGCTGCGGACTTGGAATGCGCATGCGGGGCCAAATGTAGCTCTTACTAAGGGTTATGCTATTTGGCCATCAACCTTTCATTGAACTTCACAACCAGTTTGAACAGGTCTTCATGTTCATTTAATGGCAGCGTTTCCCCTCTGTCGTTAATGTCGTGGTACGCGGCAATGCCACCCATGGTATAAAAGAAGAACGCAGGTACCCCTTTTTCTGAAAAGTAGTAATGATCGCTATTGGCAGCTTTACCTCTTGACTTGATCACCGGAAGCAGGTGCTCCGCATCGTTTATCTCATTCATCAGCCTAAATTCGTTAGGATATTCTTTGGCATTTACAACTGTAATGCCGTCATGGCCCGTACCTGCAAGGTCGGTGTTAAGTAGGAAGCGTATCCTCTTTAGTGGTACTAGTGGGTTCTTAGTGTAGTACTCCGATCCTTTTAGCCCAATCTCTTCACCGGCAAAACATATAAAACCGATAGAATAAGGTTGAGGGTTAACTGCATAGTAGCGGGCAAGGTTCAAGAGCAGCGCTATACCGCTGGCATTGTCATTTGCACCGGGGAAGTATGTGTCGCTGCCCATGCCGCCAAGATGATCGTAGTGGGCAGTGATGAATATAAAAGAGTCAGGTTGTCGGGTGCCTTTTACCATAGCGCAGACATTTGCAGCCTTGAATTTCTTTACAAATTCGTTCTCGATGTTTGCGTCGAATGTACCCGCTGTATTGTGTACCACTCGTTTCCTTACTTCGATAACCGTATAGTCGGCCACCACAGGAGCTGCCGACCAGTTGAGGGTATCTTTTAGTATGATAGCCAGTTTATTCTTTTCGCTGATGAACTGTGCGCTGTCCAGCTGCCGCAGCGTACCCTTTGCATTGATGCCCTTGCTGTTGGGCGTCACCAGGAAATCGCGGCCGGGTGTTAATGCCTTTCCGTCGATGATTAAGGTCATGGCCCCGGGGAAAGTATTGGCAGGGTACGTAAATGATTGCAGGTAAGAGTCATTGGAAAGAGGCTTTAGTCCGTAACTGCTCAACTGAGCGGAGAGAAAATCAGCCGCCTTCTTCATGCCGTCCTTAGTATAACCTCGGCCCCAGAAGTATGGCTTGGTAAGGGTATCGACGATGGCCTTGCCGAAAGCTATATCCTGAGCTTGCGAAAGGGTAGAGGTAAAGAGCAGTGATAAACATAAAAGATACTTCATAATGTTGCCGCAGTGGTAGCCCTACAAAGCTATGATTTCCTATTGGCCTTCGATCTATTGACCAGCAAAGGACCAGAATTTAGTATATAAAATTGTATCTTGTTTTAATCATTGAACGCTTCTTGTTGCCCTATAATATTACTGATGAAATATGCGCTTACAACGCTCGCATTATTTATTGCGATGAGCTCTGCGGCCCAGCACAACATATACACCGACGTAGGTCATACTCCGGGTTTTTCTCTGACTTACGACTATAAGCTGACTAAGCGGTTGAGTGTAGGGGGTGGTGTACAGGGCTATAAGTTTTTCCGAACTGACGATGGTATTCGGAGATTTACCCCTGCAATATTTGCGGATATACGCCTGCATATGCGCCCGGAAAAGAATAATCAGTTTTTCTCTTTTCTGGACTTAGGAATGAATGTGTACAAACAGAACAAAGAGTACGTCCGTATGATAAACGGGGTCTCACATATACCTCATGACAATGGATTTTACAGCGGGCTTGGATTTGCATATCTACGCCGTATGACAGGGAGAGGCGGTGGACCCTATGCCTCGTTGAAACTGTTCTTTAATTGGCATACTATATGGAGGTATAGCATTGTTTCGGAAGCAAACGAAATCGGCCTGTTATCTGCAAATGGAACCACAGCGCTATCTGTAGGATTCAAGTTTTAAATCTATCGCCGTCATGAGATATCTTATAGTTTTTCTTACATGTGCGTTACTATCTGCCGGGTGCAGTGGGCCGGATATAGCAGTACATCCTACTACCAGTTACGATACATTAGGCATTAAATGGATGGTTATAGAGCGGAATAACATTACGTACTATTTTCAGGGGACAGGTGAGAAAGGCGCATCTGTTTTTACCGATATGCACGAGGAAGCATATACCAGCCTTGATGAGATATTTAAGGCTAAATTGCCTCGGAAGCTGCGATTCTTCGTATGGACAAATAGCCTGCAAGCGGAGCAAATGCTGAACCGGCAGGTGGGTTTCGCCCAGCCTAAAAGCTGTATATGCCATATAAACGCCAACCAGTCACTGGGCCATGAGATGACGCATATTTTGAGTTACTGGGCGGATGGTGTAGAGCCGACATCATTTTCCAGATTCATCAATGAAGATATAGCTGTGGCGTTCGACCTGAGTAAAGTAGATAGGGTGGAAAGGGCAAAAAAAGCCGTTGCAGGTGGAAATATTGGTAGTGTCGCCATGGTATGGTCGGGCAATAAAGAGTTAGACGACGAGGTGCTGTATCCATTGGCAGGTGCGTTTGTCGAGTTTCTATATCATCAAAATACGCGCGATCAGTTCAATACGCTTATGAAGAAACAAACGCTGGAAGATGCGCAGGATATTTATGGTAAGGAGCGGCTGGAAGCGTGGATAAAAGAGTTCGATGCGCTGGTGGGCTTGTAGCATGGCTATGGCAACCGTATCGCATCCTTTAACTACAATTTTTCTCACAACTACGATTTTAACAAATGAATATTATCAGACTTGTATAGTTTTGTGCTTCAGATGAAAATCGTCATCCGTGTCATACTATTATTTTGTCTTCTTACCATAGGCCGCATCAGCTATATGTATGCCTACGTGAGCGGAACAAGTAATGTCTGCACGTTCAGCCCTTTGCACTCCAGCCAGAATGAGAATGGTAAGCTAAAGGCGGTGGAGATAGGCGAGGAACAAGATGACGACCAGACCTCTGCCAAGAAAAAGTACATAACGCCCGGTTTTCAGATCACCACCTACCATTACGCGCATCCGGGCTTTACACGTTATAGCAATAGTAAAGCGCCTCCCGCGGGCCGCAATTCTTATTATCGTTCCACCCCCAGGAATATCCTCTTCGGGGTTTTTCGTATTTGATCTGTTTAAGCATCTCTTCCGCCGGTAATCGCTACCGGTGGCTATAGTCGTTTAATGCTGTTTTCGCAGCATCGGCCTGCATGTATACTCGCTTATAACGCGCGTTAGCAGGCCACTATCCAACCGCAATACAACACATTAATGTTATTATGAAAAACATTTTCATGCTTATGGGCCTGTGTGCGCTGTTATGCCATACAAGCTGTTCATCCCACAAAGAACACAAAGAAGAAGAGACTAAGTATCCTGTAACTAGTCCGCTGAAGATAGATACCGCTATCACAAAAGACTACGTTTGCCAGATACATTCCATCAGCCATATTGAGCTCCGGGCGCTGGAAAAAGGCTACCTGGAAAAAATATTCGTTGACGAGGGCCAGTACGTAAGAAAGGGGCAATTGCTGTTCCGCATCATGCCCAAGCTATACGAAGCAGAAGTGCAAAAGGCACAGGCCGAAACCCGCGTTGCAGAAATAGAATACCAAAACACAAAATCGCTGGCCGACCGCAACGTGGTTGCACCCAACGAACTGGCTATGGTAAAGGCCAAGCTGGATAAAGCCAGAAGTGAGTTGACACTGGCAAAAGTACACCTTGGATTTACCGAGATCAGGGCGCCATTTGATGGTTATATAGACCGTTTCCATGTAAGGCTGGGTAGCCTTGTTGATGAGGGCGACCTGCTTAGCACGCTATCGGATAACAGTAAGATGTGGGTCTATTTCAATGTACCTGAGGCCGAGTACCTGGAGTATAAGACCAACGCCAAAGCTGGTAAAGAGATCGTGAACCTGGTAATGGCCAATAACGCATTATTTCCGCACCCCGGCGTAGTGGAAACGATCGAGGCCGACTTCGATAACGAAACAGGTAACATCCCATTTAGGGCAACCTTCCCTAACCCAGATAAACTGCTGAGACACGGCGAAACAGGTAATATAAGAATGACCGAGCCGATAAAGAATGGCCTTATCATACCGCAGATGGCCACATTCGAAGTGCTGGACAAAAAGTATGTTTTCGTAATAGGTAAAGATGGCAAGGTAGAGACCCGAGAGATCGTAATAGGCGCCGACATGGAAGACCTGTTCGTGATCACAAGCGGCCTTACCGGCAATGAAAAGATCTTGCTGGAAGGTATTCGTAAGGTAAAGGATGGCGATAAGATAGCTTATGACTACCGTGAGCCGAGAACGGTGATGTCGAAGCTGAAAGTGTATGCAGAATAACCAACCCCAAAACGAAAAACATGTTTCATAAATTCATTCAAAGGCCGGTACTCGCCATTGTGTTATCACTGGTGATCGTATTTATGGGTGTGCTGGCCATCAAGACACTGCCTATATCGCAGTTCCCATCCATCGCGCCGCCAATGGTGGTGATAAATATTGCCTATCCCGGCGCGAGTGCCGATGTATTGGTCAACTCCGTGCTTATCCCTATGGAGAAAGCCATCAATGGCGCACCGGGTATGAAGTACATGACATCGGACGCCACCAGTGCGGGTGAGGCCACGGTGCAAATCGTATTTGACCTAGGTACCGACCCGAGCCAGGCCGTAGTAAACGTAAAGAATAGGGTAGAGCAGGTAACGAGCAGGCTGCCTCCGCTGGTGCAGCGCGAGGGCCTGGTCATAAGCTATACATCACCCAACATGCTAATGTATGTGAACGTATACAGCAAAGACCCCAAAGCCGATGAGAAATTCCTATACAACTTCGCCAGTGTAAACCTGGTGCCCGAAGTATCGAGGCTGAAGGGTGTAGGTGCTGCCAGGATACTCGGTAGCCGCCAGTACGCTATGCGTATATGGCTGAAGTCCGACAGGATGCGTGCCTACAATGTAGCCACCGACGAAGTAATGGAAGCGCTGGCAGAGCAAAGCGTAATAGGCTCACCGGGCCGCATAGGTCAGGCAACAGGTAAGCGCTCGCAATCGTTGGAGTATGTGCTAACCTATGAGGGGCGGTACAATACCCCTGAACAGTATGAGAATATCATTGTAAAGGCTAATCCTGATGGAGAGGTACTGCACCTGAAAGATATAGCAGATGTGGAGCTGGGTAGTGAGTTTTACGACATCTACTGTAATATGGACGGCCATCCATCAGCGGCCATTATGCTAAAGCAGACTTACGGTAGTAACGCTACAGAGGTAATCAAAGAAGTGAAAGAAAAGCTGGAAGAGATCAAAAAAACCTCCTTCCCGCCCGGTATGGAGTACGAGATCAGCTACGATGTATCGAGCTTCCTGGATGCATCTATCGAGAAGGTGGTGCATACGCTGGGTGAGGCGTTTATACTGGTGGCTATCGTGGTATTCATTTTCCTGGGCGACTGGCGCTCTACGCTTATACCTACGCTTGCCGTTCCGGTGTCGCTGATAGGTGCGTTTATATTCATGCAGCTGTTTGGGCTGACGATAAACCTTATTACCCTTTTTGCACTTGTACTGGCGATCGGTATCGTGGTGGATGATGCGATAGTGGTAGTGGAGGCGGTGCATGCGAAGATGGCGGAGGAGCATCTGTCGCCGTACAAGGCGGTGAAGAAGGTGTTGGGTGAGATCAGTGGCGCCATCATCGCCATCACGCTGCTAATGACTGCAGTATTCATCCCTGTTTCCTTCATGACAGGCCCGGTGGGTATCTTTTACCGCCAGTTTGCCATTACGATGGCTACATCCATCGTTATCTCTGCTATCGTGGCACTTACACTTACGCCTGTATTATGCGCCATGATACTAAAAAATACGCATGGTCAGCCGCGTAAAAAAACGCCGATCAACCGCTTTATAGATGGGTTTAACAACCAATTTGAAAAAGTAACGGGAAGGTATACCAAGCTGCTTACCCTTATTGCACATCGCAGGGTAGTTACGTTTGGACTGCTGATTGCCTTTTGCGCCGGTATATGGTTTACCTCCGAGTCGCTGCCTTCGGGCTTTATACCTGCGGAAGACCAAGGGATGATCTATGCCATCATCCAGACTCCGCCCGGCACTACGCTGGAAAGGACGAATGACGTAGCCCGGGAGCTGCAAAAGCTGTGTAAAAAGGTAGAGGGCGTACAGTCGGTTTCGTCGCTGGCTGGTTACGAGGTATTGACGGAGGGCCGGGGATCGAATGCCGGTACTTGTATTATTAACCTCAAAGACTGGTCAGACCGCAAGCACACTGCTGCGCAGATCATCGAAGAGCTGCAATCCGTCATGAAGAATCGAAAGACAACATCCACACCCGCCGCATCCCCAGCACATGTCACATCTCTCGCGCCATCTCAGTCCCCTTCCCACCTCGCCCCCCGCAGCAAAGACGACAGTCGATGCGTGAATCCCAGCAGCCGCAGACAAATTCTCGCACATACCTCTGCCTTTGCTTTTTAGATGGTGACGATGTTCCTCTCCCACTGTATCACTAG
>SEFT01000048.1 GCA_004144175.1 Sphingobacteriales bacterium | reverse complement strand
GCGGCAGCCGTTAGCGCCTATACCCATTACCACATACTGTGTACGCTCACTTGGCGTAGCAATCGGCGCAGAAGTATTTGGTGTACTGAGGCTTCCTGATGGCAGCCAGTTGTATTGGCGTGCACCTGTAGCCAGCAGTGGTATGCTCGCACCGTAGCGGATGATCGTGTCTTTGTTTAGTAGTTTTACAATTGGTAAAGGCAGTACTTTTACCCTTGCTTCTATGGTGTCAGTGCACCATACGCTATCGTATACCACTATGCGGTAGGTAGTAGTAGCAAGCGGACGAAGACGAACCTCGCGGCAGTTTACGCAGCTGATAGTAGACGGAGCAGGTACTCTGTACTGGCCATCAACATACTCGTACCATTTGTAGTGGAAGCCTTTGTCGATCTTAAGTACTGCATCGGCACCGTAGCAAACTGCAGTATCACCGGGAAGTATCTTGTAGTCTCTGACCGGAACATAGATCTCTACCGAATCGCGGATGATACAACCACTACGACCAAATGTTTCTACGAAATATGTCATAGAACGAGGTATGTAAGCAAGTGGCGTTTGTATCGTAGAGTCACTTATCAGGCTGCCTGTCCAGCGAATCCTGTAATCTTCAGGTGGTGCCTCGCTATAGCTGAACGAAAATCTTGGACGCGTTGCGAATTCTACAATGTTTGGCTCGGTTCTTACAGGGCAAATATCTTTTGTCGCTGTATCCGGCGCTTTGTAAAATAACGCTGATACATACTCTGTTGGTACAAAGCTGACAGAAGGTGAGTTTCCTTTAGGATTAGTACAAGTTACCTGGTGGTCATTGTTAGCATAGCATATCTGTATGATCAGGTTTTGCATCGTATCCCAGCTATATGGCTGGTCAAGCTCGAAATAATAAGTTGTATTAGATGCAAAGGTCAAAGGCGCTACACTTGTATATACCGTTGTCATTGTGTTTTCGCTCTGGAAGCCTGCTGCTGCACTTAGCTTTTTCAGATTGGTGCACCTCATTTTTATAGTGAAGTTGCGATACTGTTGAGGGGTAGGGGCCAGAGATTCTTCTATATTAAAAGACAATTTTTTGATGGTGCCGGAACGCATATTAGCGGCCATTATCTCATCTTTCAAGATCAGGTATTCCATTTTAGCCGACTTCACATCGTTGGGCAAAACAGGGGTGCTGGGCCCGATAGTGTCATATATAGCAAGTTTGCCATAGGCCGCAGAGCCTATAATGTCAACTGTGTCTTGCTCCACTGTAGTGATCTGTTTTAGTGTTCCGCAACCGATGTTTCCCGTAGGTTTGTCACCGGTAAGGCGGGCATCCAGTTGCAGATAATCAGGTTTACACATAATGACCGGGTTATCAGGAAATGCATCTACCATTGTAGAGCTATCTATACTCATAAGCATCTCATCTACCGATCTGCAATTACCGGTCAGGTCGGGTGATGATACTCTATATGTAATGTCGCGATTGGGGTTAGCTATGGGATTTTGTATCGTCGGGTTGCTTAAAAATGTCGGAGCGCCAGGCATTACAATACCGTTAGATATTTCTTCCCACTTCAGCCTTAAAAAGTCGCCATTCTTAACATACAGCTGTTTAGGAGAGTTATTAATAGCGCATATTTTCACATCAGGGCCAAGATCCAGTCCTGGTGTTACCCTTATGGTATAAGTTGTTTCCGTTTTGCGAACAATTGTGTATCCACCACCACTACAGGTAGAGTCTTTACTTGCAATTTTTAATGTATGGTCGCCAATATCAGCATTTGATGGTGTCCATTCAAATGTACCTGTTACAGCTGAAGAGCCATTGCCTGGTGCGTCAAATGTTGCACCAGGTGTCTGAGTAAGATCGGCCTGCAGGTAAAGTTGACTCGTAGAAAGCACTGCTTTAGAGGAAACATCAAAAGTAAGTGTATTGCCTGGGCAGGTATATATGATCTTTCCATTTGGAGTATTTACAATGTTACCCGAATTAATAACTGGCGGCACGCTGTCCACCGCAGGTGGCGGCTCATTACAAGTCATCACTTTCATATTTATATCTCGCATGCAGTATCCGAGTAAGATCCCTGTTCCGCGCTCGTATTTAGAAGCCATAAACGCGATCTGATATGTGCCTGTTTGCGACGGCGTAAAGGTGGCTGTGCCGGTACGCGGGTCTAGCCTATATGGGTCAAGTGGGTCTACGTCTATTATATTACCCAGGCCATAGCCTGGTGCCCATGTTACGGTACCAGTAAAATCCAGCGGCGTATAGTTGGTTACCACTACCGAATCCCCGTTTGGATCGTAAGGACCATTCTGGAAAACTGTACGCTGATTTACGCATTTAAAGTCGAGCGGGTCCCATAAGAACTGCGGGGAGCTCGTGTTATATTTAATTAGGTTATTAATTCGTGCTTCTACACGTAGTTGGCTACCGGTTTGAAGATTTTTTGTTTCAATAATTGGTGATGGTCGGCCACCGCCTTGGGTAGAGAAAATATAGTCGGTTTGAGGCGTCCACGTAGCAGGAAATGTGTATTCTCCAACAAATGTTGACTTTCGATACGCCGGATAGGTTTCCGCATTAGCCAAACTATCGCAGCTATTTCGTTTCCAGAAATTCGGGCATATCTGCGATACAGTATCGTATTCAATTTCAGTAATCGTAAAGTTATCTGTTACATTACCGTTTTCTGAAGACACAGTAATAGTACGAGGGGTTCTGTCTTCAAGAGTACAACCCTGACATGCAAAATACAGTGTTACTGTAACTCTATACTTATATTCCGTCGTACCTGTACATCCGTCGAGCCCGGCTCCTATATATTCAACATGTATCTGACCTGACCCCCAGTGACAGGCCTGGGCTTTTTGGGCTACACCCATGCACAGTAGTACTAAAATTGTACAAGCCAGCGTTTTGAAGATGCGTAAGCGTGAGGACATAAACTTGGAGTTATTTATTGTAAATCAATTACTTATAATGCAGGGCGGTTAAAGCCCGAATAATACATCGTAATATAAGACATTCTTACAAGCAAAAGGGTTTGTCTAACGGTTAATTTTTTTAGTTTTTTTTAAGGTCGTATATAAATAAAAGACTCCGGGATTGTCCCGGAGTCTTTTATTTATGCTGTGTTCTATTTATTATCTGATCATCGTCACATTACCTTGTTTGTTCACTTTTGTACCTGCTGAAGTCTCTGCTTCGATCGTATACATATACACACCCATTGGCTGTGGCTGGCCGTTAAGTGTTCCGTC
>SEFT01000032.1 GCA_004144175.1 Sphingobacteriales bacterium | reverse complement strand
AAGCACCCGTTAATAAAATGTTCCATTAGGGCGGTGGCCGCTCGTCATCATATATTTCGCGTTGAAAAACAAGAAAGGATTTGCGCGCCGGGAGAAGGAGAGCGATCCACAAGACGAGCCATCCGGCAAGACAAAGGCTGTAATATTGCAACAAAGTTTCCGCAACTTCAAAGTCGGGTCAGCCTTGGCGAGCGGCTTGGGTCGCGATGCAAGAAATCATGACGTAGTTTTTAAGCGGAAGATATGGAGACTTGATTTTTTTGTTACTTTTTTTATCAAGAAAAAAAGTAAAAGCTTTCTTCTTTTAGCTACGCTGAATCTTCAGTTCGGAATAATTTCGTAAATGACGGCCTATCGACAGAACTTTGATTTGTCTGCTAACAAACCGACGTCAGGAGGTTCAGCGACTCCAATATTTAAATAAATAATAGGAGCTAAAAGAAGCAAAAATAGCTTAGTGGCCTTTTTCCGTAAGGCTTTGGGCTTTAAGCTTTCGGCCTTGTGCCCTGAGCCTGGTGCCTGAGCTTTAAAGCAACACAGCTACTGCTTAGAAACATTCACCTTCAACGGCGGTTGCAGTTTTGGCTTAAAGCTTAAAGCTTAAGGCTTATAGCTTAAGGCTTGTCGCTTTGGGCCCTGAGCCCTGAACCTTGCGCCCTGAGGAAGCCAGGCGGTTTTGCAACGGATAAAGAACTAATAATTCCGTTGAAAACAACCGGATTCGCCAAAAAACATACTTTAACGAGTTTTCGGGTGATTTATCGAATAAATTTCACGACCGCCAATTGCTGCTGTAGTTTTGTCACTGTAATCAAGCACATTAATATGACAACAGCAACGCTTCAGAATCCGATCACTTCAAACAAAAAGCTACTTGTTCTAACAGTCATGCTTCTTTTGTGCGGAGTCGGAATGTTTGGACAACAAACCAAAACAGCTTTTGAAGTACCGGTTGTTAACGGAGCGCAAGTTGCAGTTAACGGTGCGGATGACGATTCGAACATCGAGCTTGTTACCTGGTTCATGGCATCAAAGCAAACGCAGTTTACAGGTGCAGTTACCAGCGAGATATCGACCAACAATACCGGCAAAAAACAGTTCATCAACTGTGGCATGACACCAAACAGGATACTGAGCAGGGCTTTCCTGAAAAAGGTGATCAATTACGATTCTACGATCGCATAAGGATTTTCATATTTTTTATATAGGTTAAGTTAAGTTAGTTTAAACCTTCCGCGCCATCGGGAGGTTTTTTTTTGATCTGTTAAGGAATTCAAGAGAAAACTTCACAAATTTGGAGGTTGCTTTAACCGACTAGTTATCAGCAAGCTGTGTTGATAATTATTTGGTGTTAAATTTTTCCGTTGTTAAAAAAAAATTAAATTTCGCAGTACGAATTTGTGTGATTTTGCCGTTGTTTTTTGATAATATCCGCCAAATAACTTTTATGTCGTTAATCGACGTTTTGAGTAGTTTGGCGATGATGTATAAATATATTATACAAAAATTCTAATATTACGAGTTGAATTATTTTGGAAGGGTTAATTGCGCCTAACTGCAATTAAATCAATACAAAACACAAGACATTAAATGGTGCAAACCGTAAACAATACCCCTAAAAAAAAGACTATGAATGCTAAATTACCTAACTTCAACAAAGCGGTCCAACAACCTGCAGGCTTTCTAAAGCTTTTGGCGCTTATGTTAATTCTGATTGTGGGATCGGGCACTTCGATGTTCGGCCAGGTCAGTGCTTACCAGGTCGAGCAACTTCAATTGCCCACCTACACCGATCTTGATGTCAATACTAAGACGGCGGTCACTAGCGGCGTTTGGGATAACAATGTTACCAACATCCCAATCGGCTTTACATTCAAATTCAACGGAGTCAATTATACCACCGCGAATGTATCCGCAAACGGGTTTATAACCTTTGGTGCAACAGCGCCGGCGCTTACTACGACAACGCCAATTTCAAGCACCGAAACCTATTCGGGTGCAATTTCAGGATTTGGGTATAACTGGTTGGTGTCAACAAGTGCCGGTACTCCGCAGGCAAACAACGTTTCGTATTTTCTTGATAGTTCGGGAGGAGTGGGCAATCGTATATTAATAATTGAATATCGATCAGTAAAAAGAAACACCACTGATGGTGCAAATGTTAGTTTCCAAATTTGGTTATACGAAACCACTAATGTTGTTGAAGTTCATTTTGCTACCCAATCTGTCAGTTTTACATCCAATGTAAACGGCGAAGTTGGGTTGCGTGGTGCGTCGAATGCAGATTTTAATAACCTTGCATGGGCGCCGAACACGTGGCCGGGCCCAGCTACGATGGCCGATATTTCTTCAGGAACCAATACAAATGCATCCCTAGTTGGGATTCGTAGTGGTGGATCAAATAGGATTCCAGCCACTGCAAACAGATTATTCCGCTGGACGCCAGTAAGCTGCGTGGCGCCAACGCTCGTCACCATTTCAAACATTGCAGCATCGACAGCAACTGTGTCGTGGACTGCCCCAACGCCGGCTCCGGCAAACGGCTATCAGATTTACTATTCGACTTCTTCAACCGCGCCTAACGGTGCAACTGCGCCAACTACCACCAGCGCTACGAACACGGTCGGCCTTACCGGACTTCCAAGCAACTCTACAATATATGTATGGGTGCGTTCAGACTGCGGTGGAACCACCAGCGCGTGGACACCCGTCACCAGCTTTACGACACTTTGTACCGCCGTCAACGTTCCTTACACCGGAATGTATTTCGACGAAATGGATGCCACACAAGGCTATACCATTCCGGCGCTTCCACCGTGTACGAGCATTCAAAACGTCGGGCTCGGAAATAACTGGGTGACCGATGCCACACTCGAAGAGGGAATGATGGATGAGCACCTGATGTATAACGCCAGCGGAACACAGGCTGCCAATGTTTGGTTCTTTACCAAGGGAATAAACCTTGTAGCCGGAAGTACCTACCGGTTGTCTTATCAATATGGCGGATCGACCAATTTCGCATTCATTACCAATAAAATGGAGGTTGCTTACGGAACTTCGCCGCAGGCATCTTCGATGACCACGCAGCTCGCCGACCATACTAACATCAAGGCTTCGCCGATTGACAATGTCGTCAACTTCACCGCTACCGCTACCGGTACCTATTATTTTGGATTCCGTGCCTATTCAGCAGCGAACCAGGGAAGGCTTTTCCTCGATAACATCGAAGTTGTTCCTTCAATCTGTAACAGGCCGTTGGCTGCTACGATTTCATCGGTCGGGTACAACTCGGCAGTAGCAACCTGGACAGCGACTTCACCGGCTCCGGCGGGAGGATATTTTTATTATTTATCTACATCGCCGACCCCGCCAACCTATACAACGGTAGCGACCGGCTCTACGCCAGCAGGAGTTAACTCGGTAAACCTTTCGGGGCTTAACGGCGCAACTACCTATTATTTCTGGGTCCGCGGAAACTGCGGTTCGCCTGATGCGTCAGAATGGTCGCCTGTGGTGAGCTTTACAACCGGAGCGACACCACCATACTGTACGCCTACAAGTACGCTTAACACTTCTTATATTAGTAACTTCACGACGACGAATGCAGTTACGAACGTAAACAACTCCTCGGCATATTCAACCGGTGGATACGGCGATTACACCAATCTGATGGTTACCGAATCACAAGGCGGCAACCTGAACTTCTCTGTTTCAATCGTTGGTCCTACCGTGGGTGTTGCCATTTGGGTCGACTGGAACGGTAACGGAGTATTTACCGATCCGGGGGAAACGATGTACAACTCAGGAACCTACCTGACAGGCCCTGTAAACGGAAACTTTACCGTTCCTGCCGGTGCGCCTCTTGGAGTTACCAGAATGCGGGTCATGGTCGATTACTGGGCGACGAACCCAACGCCTTGCGCGTTCGGCACGGTTTCAACTACCCGTGGCGAAATCGAGGACTACAGCTTTAAGGTTGTGGTACCGCCTCCGGCCATTACATTAAATATTAACTCAAGCACACAATGTGCAGGAACTGCCTCACCGTCAATTTCACTGACATCGGCGCCGGGCAACTTCAATACCTATTCCTGGTCGCCAAGCTCGGGTGTTTCAGGTGGGCCAACAGGACCGTGGACAATCACTTCGGGTACGGCTCAGGTTTATACGCTTACCGGAACGCAAACTGTGGCTCCTTTCAGTGTGAATACGGTACAATTCAGCTACAATGCGAATCCGCTTCCGACACCTATTAATATTACGGCTACCAATTCGGGTACGGCCTGCCAAAACGGTACGGCAGTGCTGCTGACCGCAAGTGGCGGAGTTGTTTCGGGTGTTCCTGTTTACAGCGAAAACTTTAACTCGGGCGCTCCGGGATGGACAGAAACCCACGGGACCACAACCGGTTATCTTAACTCAATATGGACGATCCGCCCGGACGGCTATGGGCCAACAGGTCCGAGCTGGTTTGGAACTGTACTTCACAGTAACGACAACTCTTCTTTTTACTTCTCAGACAACGATGCCCAGGGTATCGGAAATCCGAATGACAATAAATTAATTTCACCTGTCTTCAGCCTTGCAGGATACACGGCGGCTTCGTTGAGCTTCTGGCATTTCTACAGGCAGTGGAACGGTACCGGAAAAGTTGAAATCTCGACAAACGGCGGAGGCAGCTATGTTACCTTGCAGACCTTTAACAGCAGCCAGGGAACCACGACCAACTGGTCGAACGTCATTATCGACCTGAACGCCTATGTCGGACAGGCCAACCTTCGCATCCGTTTCAATTATATCGACAACTGGGGCTGGGGCTGGGGTATCGATAACTTCGTAATTTCCGGTAGCGCAACTTCTGCGATCACCTGGACACCGAATGGCGCGGGCAGCGGACTCTTTACGGATGCGGCTGCGACGGTACCTTATACCGGAGCCGGAGCGATATCGGTTTACGCTTTGCCAAACGCAACGACAACTTATACGGCAAGTGCAAGTACGCCGTCACCAACGGTTTGTACGACCTCGACCGCAACTACGGTTACAATTACGCCTAACGCGGGCGGCTCAGTAACTCCACCAACACAAACGGTATGCGGCAACCCGACTGCATTGACATTGGCAGGCCAAACCGGGCCGGTCACCCAATGGGAATGGTCGACAAGTCCGACATTCGCCACAATCGGCGGAACTATTGCCAACACAACCACTACTTTGACTCCGGCACAGATCGGATCATTTGCAGGAACGCGCTACTATCGTGCAGTTTCCACTAACGGAAGCTGTACCGCATATTCTTATGCACCAACTGCGCCGACTTACGCATCGGTCAGCTACACCAGTACAACCTGGAACGGCGCTGCCTGGTCGGCCGGTCCTCCAAACAGTTCAACTGCTGCGATATTTGCGGGCAACTATACGGGAGCCGCCAACCTTTCGGCCTGTTCGGTAACGGTCAACAGTGGAAATGTGGTGTTCAACTCAAACCGGACGCTAACCGTGCAAAACGCGGTGAATGTAGTTGGAGGAACACTAACTTTCAACAACAACGCAAGCCTTGTACAGGTTAACGATTCAGCGGTCAACACCGGTTACATCACTTACAAACGCGATTCGCAACCGATGATCATGTATGACTATACTTACTGGTCGTCACCGCTGACCCCGCAAACACTTGTTGGATTGTCGCCGCTGACCATGGCTGATAAATACTTTAGGTTTAATGCTTCTGCAAACACTTATGTGAATGTCGCCGCAAACTCGCTGATGGCTGCCGGAACGGGTTATATCATCCGTGCGCCGCAAAACTTTACTGCGACGCCAACGGTGTTCAACGGTGTATTTAACGGAGGCGCGAACGACGGGGTGCCGAACAACGGAATCATAACCACACCGATCGTCGGGCCGGGGCCAAACAACTTCAACCTGGTTGGTAACCCTTACCCAAGCGCAATCGATGCCGATCTTGTATTTGCCGGCAATAACACTAAAATAGACGGAAGCTTTTACTTCTGGACGCACAATACGCCGATCAACCCGACACAGTACACCCAAAGCGACTATGCCGTTTACAATGCGGTGGGTGGAGTAGGTACTGCCGGTGGCGGAACCGGAAACTCTACTGTTCCTTCAGGCAATATTGCATCGGGCCAGGCATTCTTTGTCAAAGGACTTACGAATTCAAACCTGACGTTTAACAACAGTATGAGGCTCACCGGACTGAACAATGAGTTCTTCAGGCAGGATGGGGTTGCTTCGCCGGCCGAACTCGAAAAACACAGAGTTTGGCTCGAGGTTAAAAACAGCCTTGGCGCGTACAAGCAAATCCTTGTCGGATATGTCGAAAACGCCACGAATGCAAAAGACGTTGGCTTTGATGCCGATGCGGTTGATGCGGGCAATGTTGCCGGATTGTATTCTATCCTAGGATCGGACAAGCTTGCCATTCAGGGACGTGCACTGCCGTTTGATGTGAACGACCAGGTTCCGGTAGGATTCAAATCGACAATTGCAGGCAACTTTGAAATAGCGCTTTCCAACTTTGACGGTTTGTTCACCACACAGAATATCTACCTTGAAGACAAGTCGCTGAACATCATTCACGACCTGAAATCGGGAAGCTACAACTTCAGCACCCTGGCGGGAACTTTCGATGACCGTTTTGTACTGCGATTTACCAATGACACCGCGCTTGGGGTTAACCATGCGCAAGCGGATAATGCGGTAATCGTTTACAAAAATGACAATGGCATCAATGTAATCTCGGGATCGATGGTGATGAAGTCGATCAAAATTTTCGACCTGAGAGGCCGCGAGATCTTTGTGAAAGATCATGTGAACAGCAACGAAGCGCTGATCTCAAATCTGAACGCTGGCGAACAGGTATTGCTTGTACAAATAACTTCCAACGACAATCAAATCGTCAACAGGAAGATCGTTTATTAGTTACCATAGGAAAATTGCCCTTCATTGCGGAGGGCATTTTCTTCCTATATCATTCCAAGCCATCCAAATGTTTTAAGTTATTAGGAATTGTCCTGCAAATAGTTAATATTTGTTAGGTCAAAAAATCTCGGCCTCGGCCAACATTCACTTGTGTTTTATTAATCGAATTTATATTAACCAGTTTTTTTAACCTATTCTTTAATTATGAATTTAAATTACAATGTTTCGGAGTCGGGTTTTGAACCAGATTCCGAAAATGGGGTAGATGCAACGGGAATTCCGATTTCATCTGCCGGAGCGATGGGAATCCCGTGGCTCACGCGAATGATTTTATTCTTCCTGCTTATCGCGGGGGGAAGCAGTTGGGCGCAGGTTTCGGCGTATTCGTTCTCTCAAGCAAACGGTACTTATACCGAAATTACCGGAGGAACTGTACTTGCCACTGCTACCACAAGTAACGATTTTGATTCAGCATCTTGGACAATCGCTGACGGCTCAATTCCTTTTAATTTTACTTTTAACGGAACAAATTACACGGGTTGTTATGTAAACAGCAACGGAGCTGTACACTTTGGTGGTCCATATACCACAAGTGGAATGATTTCATCAACTTCCACTGCGTACGCAGGCGTTATTGCCGGTTTTGGTGGTGACTTGAACGCATCAAACGTTGCTGGGACGACGAGTGAAGTTCGATGGGAAGTAGTTGGCTCTGCACCGAACAGGGAATTTGTTGTTCAATTTAAAAATTGGAGATCCTTCTTCAGTTCAAGCACGACGAACTTTCATTACATTAATTTCCAGATCAGATTGGTCGAGACTTCAAATTTGATAAAGGTTGTGTATGGTCCTTCAGGTTTTGCCATTGGATCAACTACTACATCAGGAACCCGTCAAATTGGACTTCGAGGTCTTACGAACGCCGATTTCAATACCAGAAGCAGCGCTTCAACAGTTCTGTACGCAAATTCTGTTGCGGGAACCGCAAATAACTCAACTCAAGCATTCAATACTGTGACCACACCACCGGGAATGCCCGCAAGTGGTTTAACCTATATGTGGAGCCCGCCAACGTGTCTGGTTCCAGGGTCTGTGGTAGCGTCTTCCATTACTGAAACGACAGTAAATCTTAGTTGGGCTGCGGCGTCACCGGCGCCCGCGTCTGGTTATTTTTATGAAGTAAGAACTTCTGGCGCTGCCGGTTCGGGTGCAACAGGACTCGCATTCGGAGGTACAACAGGTGCAGGAGTTACAACGGCTGCTGTAAGTGGATTGACGTCGAACACGGCATATTCCATTTATGTACGCTCTAATTGCGGTGGAAGTGATGTTAGTAACTGGACATTAGCGACAACCTTTAAGACTCCATGTGCAGCATCAACAGTGCCATATACTGAAGGTTTTGAAGGATTGACGGTAGCGAACACATTGCCTAATTGCATGTATTCTTTTCCTGACGTAGCGTTGGGAACCAAGACAAGAACCTATATTGCGTCAGCCACCGGTACCAATTCAGCGTTAAGTGCAAGGACCGGGAGTAAATTTGCCGCTGTCAACTGGAGTCCGGCCGCTTCGGCAGGTTATTTCCTATCAACGCCGCTACAATTAACGGGAGGTGTTAGTTATACTGCGAGTATATATTACAAAACAGATAGTAATTCATGGACAGATGCGACGCTTTCGTACGGCTCTTCGCCGACGGTAGCGGAAATGACAAATACAATCGCCACTGTCGCAAATGCAGTATCTACAAGCTACACTGAACTTAAAGGGACATTTACTCCAGCAACCAGCGGTGTTTATTATGTCGCTTTTAGAGGTTTCAATTCTACTACATCACCTAACTATATTGCATTTGATGATTTTTCGGTAATACTAAGTCCTACGTGCATTGAACCTACAGGTGTGGGTACGACATCATTGACTACTACTACAGCGAATCTTGTCTGGACTGCATCTTCGACACCCCCTGCAAATGGGTACGAATATGAAGTGCGTACTTCTGGCGCTGCAGGAAGTGGTGCAACTGGATTAGCTGCGAGCGGCGCAACCGCTGCAGGAGTCACATCCGCTAGTATTTCAGGTCTAACAGCCGATACTAATTATACTGTATATGTGCGGTCTGCATGTGTGGGAGCTGATTTTAGTCAGTGGACTAACGGCACCGTTATTCGTACCGGCTATTGCGTGCCGACCGGATTGACCAGCTCATCCTCGTACTATATGACAAACGTAACAACCACAAACGGTGTTACTAATATTAATAATACGACTACGGCCGGAACAAACGGATATGCGGATTTCTCGGCAACAATGAACGCCTCGCAGTATGCAGGCGGAACCATCAACCTGTCAATTTCTACTTCAACGTCAACGCACTATTTCTATGTGTGGATCGATTGGAATAATGATTTTGATTTTGACGATGCCAATGAAGCGGTTTTGAATACGAGCGGCAACTATACCGCATCCTATTCAGGCAGCTTTACCGTACCGGCTGGTACACCGATAGGATCATACAGGATGCGGATTGGGCAGACATTCTCTCCAACAATCACTTCGTGCGGCCCATCACCTTACGGTGAATATGAGGACTACACATTCGGTGTTGTACCTGTACCTACATGTTTCTCACCAACAGCCCTTGCGTCGTCGAACATTACTTCGGGCGGTGCAACAATTTCGTGGACAGCTCCAGCATCAGCGCCGGCAAACGGATATGAGTATTATGTATCTGCGTCGCCGACCTCTCCAACAGGATCAACTGTTGCGACAGGCAGTGTAGGCGCCGGCATAACTACTGCAGCACTGACGCTTTCACCGAACACTGTGAACTACGTTTGGGTACGTTCAGTGTGCAGCGGATCCGACAGCAGCGCATGGACGTCTTCGATAACGATTACAACTCCATGCACCAGTGCATCGCTTCCATTTGTTGAAGGATTCAACGTTGCTTCAACAACGAATGCAAGCCCGTCATGCTGGAAGCAGCAGTTTGTATCGGGATCGTTGCCAATTTACCAGACGATAACTTCGCCAGGGCCAAGCGGTACACTGCCGGTTGCACCATTGTACGAAGGAACCGGAATGGTTTACTATAATTCTTATTCAAACAGCACCAGTACCCGTTTGGTATCGGCACCGCTCAATTCAACCGGCATTTCAAGTGTCAGTGTTGACTTTAGCTGGTACTACAGTAGTAACGGTGGTTCGACTTCCTATACGACCGAAGGTGTCACCGTTCAATGGTCGACTGACGGAACAACCTGGAATGATTTTGCCGGAAACTTCGTAAGAAGATATGGCGCGACAGCAGGATGGGCTCCGATTTCAATGATACTGCCAGCAGGAGCCGGCAATTTGCCGACCCTGTATGTTGGATTTAAACTTACAGGCAACGGTGGGTATGACATTTATATGGATAAGGTCAGAGTTGAACAAACACCAACCTGCTTCCCTCCATCAGCTGTAACCGCTACGAATCCTTCGCTTTCCGGAGGAACCATTTCGTGGACTGCCCCTGCACTGGGAACACCTGCCAATTACGAGTATGAAGTGAGAACTTCAGGCGCTCCGGGCAGCGGATCGACAGGATTGGCAGCCAGTGGCACCGTTAATGCACCTACGGTTTCGGCAGCTATCACAGGACTGACTGCAGAGACGGCCTACACCGTTTATGTGCGGAGCTTCTGCGGCGGATCGGATTACAGCACCTGGACCGACGGTTCACTCCTTTATACCGGAGCTTGTATTCCATCAGGTACTGTAACGTCTTACTGGATAAGCAACTTTACTACAACCGGTGCAGCAGTCAACGTAAACAATACAACTGCGGGCAGCCCGGGTGGCTACGGTAATTATTACAATACCCAAAGCATTACAAGCTATGCCGGACAAACTGTATCAGCAACAATTGCTACCGGTAACACCACTAGCACGCATCACTTCTATATCTGGGTTGATTTCAACAACGACCTTGATTTTGACGATGCAGGAGAAACGATCGTAGAGCAAACTGCTAGCTACTCGAATACATTCTCGGGATCGTTCACTATTCCGACAGGAATTCCTGTAGGAAGCTACAAAATGCGTATCGCCAATGTTGAAGCGGGCACTACAACACCTTGTGGACCTAATGCATACGGAGAATACGAGGATTATAAATTAATCCTTGTAACGCCTCCACCTGCAATCAGCAGCTTTACGCCAACGGCAGTTTGCTCGGCTGAAGTGGCTACTACGCCGATAACACTGACAGGAACTGATTTTACAGGCGCAACTGCAGTATCACTGAACGGTTCTCCGGTAGCATCATTTACAGTTGTCGATGCAACAACGATCAACGTTACACTTGGTGCAGGTGCAACTGCAGGTACATTCAGTGTCACTACAGTTAACGGAACGGGTACAAGCGCGTCGCCTTTGACAATCAATGCAAGTCCGAATGTTGCTCCAATTACAAATGGCGATGCCACATTATGCGCCGGCGACACTGTTGATATGAACGACCCGACTCCGGCAGGAACATGGGCTTCGACAGACGAAAGCGTGGCAACCGTTGACGGAAATGGTATAGTTACGGCTGTTGCTGCAGGTTCTGCAACGATCAGTTATTCTGTGACCAACCTTGGTTGTACTACTTCTGTTACCACTACGGTTACGGTAAACGCACCGGTTGTTTCAAACGACCCGGTTGCTCAAACCGTTGTAACCGGAACTGATGCGGTTTATTCAGTTACGGCAACCGGCGACATTACCGGCTACCAATGGCTGGTATCTTCCGATGGCGGAGATGTGTATACCGAATTGGCGAACGACGCGACTTACAGTGGCGTGACAACCAATACGCTTACCATTCACAATACTCCTGCAGAACTGAATGAAAACATGTACATGGTTATCGTTACAGGAACTGATCCATGTCCGGCGTATGAGTCGGCAGGAGCCATTCTGAATGTTGGCGATACAGGAATTGCGCAAGACCCGGAAAGCCTGGCGCTTTGCAGCACCGGAAACGGAATTGCGACATTCACCGTGGTAGGATCGGGAACCGTTGTTGGTTATTCCTGGGCGGAAGATCAGGGATTGGGCTTTGCACCAATTACCGATGGTACTTTTGGCGGGGTGACCTATTCAGGTTCATCTACCAATGAACTGACCGTTTCAGGTCTTGGTCTTGCGAATACCGGATGGGCATACCATGCAGTAGTAACCGGACCGGCCAATGGCGCAACTTCGAACCCTGCAGTACTGACTGTTAATGAAGGTGTTTCAATTTCGACACAACCTCAGAGCCAAACCAATTGTTCAACCGGCGGAACATCGACTTTCACAGTTGATGCTTCAGGTACGGTAACAGGTTACCAATGGCAATATTCAACAGATGGTGTTACCTGGTCAAATGTCGCGAACGGAACTCCTGCGGGCACAAGCTACAGCGGAGCAACAACAGCATCATTGGACGTAACCACTACAGCAGCCACTCCGGCAGCCGGTACTTATCTGTATCAGGCAGTTGTGGAAGGCGGGGCGTCATGTAGCCCGGTTACTACATCATCGGCACAACTGATGATCAACAGTCCGGCTATTACCGGCCAACCGACTGCTGCGTCAGTTTTAGCCGCCGCTACAGCTACATTCACCGTTGCTACCTCGGCGCCATCGCCAACCTATCAGTGGCAATACGCAACTGCAGTTGGCGGACCTTACACCAACGTTACCAATGCTACTCCGGCGGGAATAACCTATTCCGGAGCGAACACTGCTACCTTATCGGTAAACGTTTCCGGTTCGGCTGCAGCGAGTACGCAACGTTTTTACAGGGCAGTCGTGACATCGGCAGGATGTTCATCGAACTCAACCGGCGCGCAACTTACGATCACCAACTACTGCGTTCCTTCTGCAACTGCATCGGGATCGTATTACGATGCGTTTGCAACCCAGGGTGGTGTAACGAATATCAATAACACAGCGACCGGATGGTCAGCTGCGGGATATGGCGACTTTACTAACCTGAGTGTATCGCAACTTCAGGGTGAATCTGTCAACTTTACCAGTACTTTAGTCGGAACAACCACAGGTTGTGCCATTTGGGTGGACTGGAACCATAACGGTACTTTTGAAACTACTGAAAGGGTTGCCAGCACATCAACGTATGTTTCTGTATTTTCCGGAAACTTCGTTGTACCTGCGACAGCGACTCCGGGTAATACGAGGATGAGGATTACGATGGACTTCAACATTGGCAGTCCTTCGAACCCTTGCCTGACAACGGCAGGACGACGCGAGTTTGAAGATTATACGTTTACTGTGCTTGTTCCACCGCCATGCAGCGGAACACCAGCAGTGGCTACTGTAACATCAGATGTTGCGGCGGTTTGTATTTCAGGAACGGCAACGTTGACTGCTGCCGGACTTCCAACAGGTGTTACCGGAATAAGCCTGCAATGGTATAATTCGGCCGGTTTGATCGCAGGCGCTACGAATCCGACCTTCACTACGCCAGTACTGACTTCGCCGGAAACTTACCATATCAGGGTAACTTGTGCCAATGGCGGAAGCTTTAGTGAGTCGGCTCCGATTACAATTGGAGTAAATAATCCGACAGTCACTGCAACAACACCTAATTCACGTTGTGGTGCTGGTACTGTAACTTTGGGCGCAACAGGATCTGCTGGAACAACGCTCAACTGGTATGCTGCCTCAACAGGTGGTGCACCATTGGCAACCGGCGCGAGCTTCACTACGCCAAGCATTGCTTCTACAACAACGTATTATGTGGAGGCCGGCGTGTCAGGATCATCTAAGTTCGCAGGCCGGACGGCTCCTGCTTCGGGTGATACGGGAAGTACACTGACCAACTGGGGAATTGTATTCGATGTATTGAATCCGCTTACACTTCAGTCGGTTGACCTCTATGCTACTACGGGAGGTACCGTAAACATCAAGATCATGAACGCTGCGATGACTACTGAATTGTATTCAACCGGAAATGTTACTGTAACAGCCGGAGGAACAACGACACCGAACGTCATACCATTGAACTATGCAATGACGCCGGGAACAGGATACAGAATTTTGGTTAAATCGTATTCAGGCGCTGTGCTTGTCAGGTCAAGTACAACTAATACATTCCCGTATAATTCTCCTTCATTGAACGTTACAGCCTCTGAATGGGGTGGAACCACAACGGGAACTTATTACTACTTCTATAACATGAAGTACGTGAGTTCTTGTACATCAACAAGAACGGCTGTAACCGCTACCGTGAACCCGGCACCTGCACTGACACTTAGCTCTTCGGCAGCTACGATTTGCGCAGGCACGTCTACTTCAACCGTAACGATTACTTCGCCACTTGCCAATTATACTTCATATGTTTGGTCGCCGGCTACCGACGTTAGCGGAACTGCTGCTACCGGATATACATTCAATCCGACAAGCAACACCACTTACACGCTTACTGCGACTGAGGCTGGTGGTTGTATCAATACAGCGACATTTACTGTAACCGTTAATCCTGCTGCAGCTGCCGTAACCGTTACGCCGTCTACAAGCACTATTTGTGTTGGGAATTCGGTACAGCTTGTTGCATCAGGTGGATCGCTCCCAAGTACTTATTGCATCCCTGCAATGACTACCGTTAGTGCGGGAGGTGATTATATCAAAGACTTCATCTTTGCGGGTATCAGCAATACTGGTACGCCGGATGCAGCCAATGATTATACATACTACAATACCCTGACAGCAAACGTAACAGCAGGTACTGCTTATCCGGTCACACTGATGGCTGGCGGAACTTCAAGTACGTATGCACAGCAGTTCAGGATTTGGGTAGATATGAACCACGACGGAGTATTCAGTGCATCTGAAAGCGTTTTTGCTACTTCTGCTGCAACGTTTAGCCCGACAACTGCAACCGGCAACATCACAATTCCGAATACGGCCTTTAATGGAGTAACAAGAATGCGTGTTGCTTCAAGGTACTCAACAGTAGTTGGTGCGACTGCATCGTGCGTTGGTGAATCCCAGTGGGGTGAGTATGAAGATTACAACATCAACATTACCGGCGGCGCTATTGCAAGCAGTCCGGTTGTTTGGGCTCCAGTTACCGGACTCTACAACGATGCTGCCGGAACTATTCCTTACACTGGTACTGCTGTTGGCCAGGTTTACGCCAAACCAACTTCAACGACTTCGTATACTGCAACATATACCACTGCTGCAGGTTGCTCGGCGTCAAGTGCACCGGTAACCGTCACTGTTAACCAGACTTATCCGTTCTATGCGGATGCGGATGGTGATACTTATGGTGCTGGTGCTGCTGTCAATGTATGCTCAACAAGCGCTTCTGTTGCGCCTGCAGGATATTCACTCAA
>SEFT01000031.1 GCA_004144175.1 Sphingobacteriales bacterium | reverse complement strand
AATAATTTGCTTTGCTACAAGGGCGGCTTATCCTTTATATAAATTGATGCCCACAATTCCGTTCAACACCATACGGCTGTTAACCGGCACTTCCGTCCATGACGGCTGTGTAGCCGGACTGCGCCTGATCTCCTGTTCGTTCACCATTGTTTTTTCACCAAAAGAAGCCACGTAAAATTTTTCTTCCTGCCGATTAAAACGAATGCGTAAATGGGGCGTGTTTACCCATTCAGAAGGCACTTTGAAAATATTGCCCGCTTCCCTTGTTTCGTCTTTACCTGACACTACAATTTCTTCGTCTTGCATCAGGTATTCAGGCTTAAAGTATTTCTCGATAAATTTTGTGTCGAAATTGCCGGTACGGAAGGGCTCAGTTTGCACCGCCCATTTGCCGAAACTAAGGGTCGTCTGGATGCCTTGGATGTAATACTCGTCAATAGCGCGACACAGCCTGTTAATCGCTTCTTCCCGGGTAGGAGCATGCACTACAAGCTTTGCGATCATTGGATCGTAAAAGATAGGGATGTCCTGTCCCTGCTCGTAACCGTCATCTATACGTACGCCCGGCCCTTTAGGCGGCTGATACATTTCCAGCTTTCCGGTATCGGGTAGGAAGTTGTTCATCGGGTCTTCAGCACATACACGCAGCTCCAGCGAGTGGCCATTTATCTTCAAATCTTCCTGTGCGAAGGATAATTTATTGCCTCGCGCTACATTGATCTGCTCCTTTACGAGGTCGATACCGGTGATCATCTCCGTTACGCAGTGCTCCACCTGAAGGCGGGTATTCATTTCGAGGAAGTAGAAATTCAGCTTTTCATCGACCAGGAACTCTACGGTACCCGCGCCGTAGTAGTTGCACGAGCGTGCTACAGCAATGGCACATTCACCCATCTCTTTACGTATATCGGGCGTAAGGCAGCTTGACGGCGCCTCTTCTATCAGCTTCTGGTGACGTCGCTGTATAGAGCATTCGCGCTCGAACAGGTAGGCGTAGTTACCATGCTGGTCGCCTATTAGCTGTATCTCGATGTGGCGGGGAGCGCCTACATACTTTTCAATAAATACATCATCATTACCAAATGCGCTCAAGGCCTCGCTCTTGGCCATCTGCATTTGTTGCTCCAGTTCCGATGCCTCGTTTACCACACGCATGCCCTTACCACCACCACCTGCCGATGCTTTTATCAACAGTGGAAAGCCAATACGTGCTGCTATTTCCCGGGCTTCTTGAATATCCTTTGTGGGCTCTTCGGTACCCGGCACCATCGGTACGTTGAACTTCTTGGCGGCTTGTTTGGCGGCTATTTTGCTACCCATCATTTCGATAGAGTAAGCAGAAGGGCCAACGAAGATGAGACCCGCATCACTTACGGCTTTGGAAAAAGCTGCATTCTCACTCAGGAAGCCGTACCCAGGATGTATTGCATCTGCACCCGTTTTCTTTGCTACCTCAATGATCTTTTCCATACGGAGGTAAGATTGTGCAGAAGCAGCGGGGCCTATGCATACCGCTTCATCGGCATAGCGCACAAAAGGCATGTGCCTGTCTGCCTCAGAAAATACAGCAACGGTCTTTATACCCATTTCTTTTGCTGTACGCATTACGCGCATAGCTATTTCGCCACGATTGGCTACAAGTATTTTTTGCATGGTTGCGAAGATAATACTTAGTTATTTCAGAGTCAGCTTTCTTATAATGGTATTTCCATTTGCATTATAACACTTCAGCATATATATTCCTACAGGCAGATCTTGCGGCACGGAGACTTCTAGATGATGAGAAATGCTGCGAGTATCCGGCTGAACATGGTAAATCAATTTTCCATCCATCGCCAGAATATCAATTGTAGCAATATCGACACCGCTACTGATATAGAACTTACCATCAGTAACCGGATTGGGATAAATATCAACATCTGATATATCCAAGCTATTTACGCCCGCAGGTGCAAACCAAAAAGGATCCGAGATACTTGAACATCCTGAACTATTGCTTGTCTTTACGGTGTACATACCTGCCGATTGGGGTTTGAAAGGAGAGCTATTAAGGCCAAGACTATTACCATCCTTAAACCATTCAAGTGGTCCGGTGGGTGGATTCGCCAGAAGTTCGTCATCTACTGTTGTGATGAATGGTTTAAGAGGTGTTGCGTTTAACGTAATATCAAACCCATTGTCCCAGCCATAAAAAGCAGGATTTGAGCTTTTCATCCTTACACGGTAGCCCGTACCTGGAGGATAGGAGTTAAATGGAACCGCAAATGTATCGGGCATTTTGAAAGAGATCATTGTAATAACCCTGCCGCTGGTACCAAACTTGCCCGAGGCGTCGGATATCTCTAGCTCGAACATGCTGCCGGGCTTAAAAACAGTATCAACATAAGTAAAGGGTACTGCTAACGTATCGGCCACGCAATAAACGCTTTTACCCGGTGACAAGGTTTTCACCAGTTCTTGTGCCGATATTTTGGCAATGTATACATCTGCATCCTGGCTGCCGGGCGAGGGAGGCAGCAAGCTGTCTCCGAACGGCACGGTACAGTTATAGCACCCATACTGGCCAACGAGGTAAAGGTTATTTGCATTATCGCAGGCTATATCCCTGGGACGAGTGTTCGGCCCTGCCGTTAACGTCCACTGCTTAACGCCACTATTATTTAGTTTAGTAACAGAAGAATGTTCAAACTTCTCCGTTTTAGCAATTGTGTCCGTATTGTTATAAACCCAGTACCCATATAAATACCCGCCGATATACCAGTTATTATCCAGATCGCAGGTAACACCCAGGCTTTCTGTAATGTCGCTTGTCGAAGCAAATCCTTTGGCCCAGTTAAGCGCACCAGCCGAACTATACGAAGCAAAGAAATACTGAAAGAAGCTATTATTGACGAGCGTATCGGTAGGCGTAAACTTAAGCGGAACCGCTCTATGTCTCCCGATCATCAATACATCCCCTTTGTGATCTGCCGCCATCGAGTAAAGCTCGATATATCCTGTAGAAAAAGGGGTATTAACCCATTGAAGGTTCCCGGCTGTAGAAAATTTGCAGGTGAACAAATAAGAAGCGTTATTCGTATTATAATAATTAGTTCCATCAAAGCTGAATGCATTCCTGCACCTGCCCGCAAGCACTATATCGTTGTTGCTGTTGATGACCATTTGCTGTGCTGTTGCGTCGCCTGCGGTAGTATATTTCACCCACTGCAATACGCCTGAATTATTAAGCTTACAAAGGATCATGTTATTCTCGCCGGTAATGGAAACCAGGTGAAACGTACCTATGTCGGTCACGTATCCATAGAAAGAACCCGACAGGTAAATATTACCAGTTTTGTCAACAGCTATATCGCTCAGTGTTTCGCGGGTTGACGCACCCAGAGACCGAAGCCATTGTGCATTGCCATTTTTATCAATCTTCGCAACAAAAAGGTCGCCGTAGCTATTGGGATGAAGACCAATCTTAAGCCCCCCAACAACAATCGTATCAGAAAATTCTGCACATAGGTAAACATTCTCATCTTCATCGACCGTAATAGCCTTGACCTTCGGCAACACGGTATTTACAAAATCCCGCTTTTGTGCTACACGAGTTGCGTAAAGCAGCTTACCATCCTTATCGTGCTTCACAATTGCAAAATCCTGGTCGTACTCAGGCTCTGGAAAGGTGGTAGTACCAATAGTTATATCGTCCTCATAGCTCATCAAAGTATAACTGTTACCTCTCCCATCCACCTTTACACTTACAGGCCGGTCAACGCGCAAACTTCCGTAATGATTTATAACGCTCCATTTAGGTATTGCCTGCCCATACACAGCCATCCCCACGAACACAAACAGCAACGTAAATATTCCTTTCATATATTTTTTTGAGAGCATAAAGTTACCGAAAAGCTATTGCATAAATGGATATGAATAGCCGCAAAAAAACGGGTCCTTTGTATTGCTACAAAGGACCCGCAAAAGCATTTATTCAGCTTTACACCTGGAATACTCCGGTCTTGAATTCTTTGATCTCCGGATTGTGATTGGCGGCATTGATGCCTTCAGATATTACACGGCGTGTATCGGCAGGGTCAATGATCTCGTCTATCCACAAGCGGGCAGCGGCATAGTAAGCCGATGTTTGTGCATTGTATTTATCTGTAATGTCTTTCAGCAGTTGCTTTTCTTTTTCAGGATCGATGGTCTCCCCTTTCGATTTCAGCGCAACCACCTGTATCTGCAATAGCGTTTTAGCAGCCTGCTCACCCCCCATTACCGCTATCTTGGCATTAGGCCAGCCATAGATAAAGCGCGGATCATAAGCCTTACCGCACATAGCATAGTTGCCTGCGCCATAAGAGTTACCAATGACTATGGTGATCTTTGGCACTACAGAGTTAGACACAGCATTCACAAGCTTTGCACCGTCTTTGATGATACCCGAGTGCTCACTGCGGCTACCTACCATAAAGCCCGTAACATCTTGCAGGAATACCAATGGTATCTTCTTCTGGTTGCAGTTCTGTATGAAGCGGGCTGCTTTGTCAGCGCTATCGTTGTAGATAACACCGCCTATCTGCATTTCTCCCTTACCGCTCTTTATTATTTTGCGTTGATTAGCCACAATGCCAACTGCCCAGCCATCAATGCGTGCATATCCGCACACGATGGTCTTGCCGTAGTCTTGCTTGAACTGGTCGAACTCTGAATTGTCAACAAGGCGCTCTATAACCTCCACTACATCATAAGGCTTGTTGTTATCGACCGACACCAAGCCATATATCTCTTTCACATCCTTTGCAGGCGCTACAGGTTTTGCCCTGTCAAAACCTGCCCGTGGTTGCTCACCCATCTTGTCGATGATGCGGCGCACCTGGTCGAGGCATTCCTGTTCTGTATCAAATTTATAATCGGCTATACCGCTTATCTCTGTATGCATCTTGGCACCACCCAGCGTTTGCAGGTCGGCATCTTCGCCGATGGCCGCCTTTACCAGGTAAGGGCCTGCCAGGAAGATAGAGCCATTACCTTCTACCATCAGCGTTTCATCGCTCATGATAGGCAGGTATGCCCCACCCGCTACACAGCTACCCATTACGGCGGCTATCTGTGTAATGCCCATGGCGCTCATCTGTGCATTGTTGCGGAAGATGCGTCCGAAATGCTCCTTATCGGGGAATATCTCGTCTTGCATAGGCAAGTATACACCCGCGCTATCCACTATATATACCACCGGTAGGTGGTTTTCCATAGCTATCTCCTGCAGGCGCAGGTTCTTCTTACCCGTAATAGGGAACCATGCACCGGCTTTTACCGTATTATCATTAGCAACAATTACACACTGGCGGCCTGCTATATAACCAAGGCCTGCAACGGTACCACCCGCAGGGCATCCGCCATGCTCCTGGTACATTTCCCAACCTGTGAATGAACCTATTTCGGTAAAAATGCTATCCTTGTCAATCAAGTACTGAATACGCTCACGCGGGGTCATTTTGCCTTTCTCGCGGGCTTTTTCAATAGCCTTCTTTCCGCCGCCAAGGCTAACCTGTGCGTGGCGCTGCTTCATCTGGCTGATGGCCAGTTTCATTGCATCCTCATTCTTATTGAATTCCAGATTCATGTGGGTGGTAAAAATTTGCAGCAAAAATAGGCTTCTGCATCATTTATTATGCTGTTCGTCTTGTAAATATCAAAATATTACAAATAAAGCAGCAGGATCATCTAGAGCGAATACCCACCCGATGCCTCAATGCGTTGCGCATTTACCCACCTTGCATCATCAGAACAAAGGAATGCGACCACACCGCCAATATCCTCTGGCTCACCGATACGACCAAGAGCAGTATTGCCCGACATGATCTTCTCCAGATCGGGGAAGGCTTCACGAGCAGCTTTGGTAAAATCGGTCTTGACGATGCCGGGAGCCACTACATTTGCCCTGATGCCCCTACTACCTGCTTCCTTAGCCAGGTATTTGGTAAACGTTTCAATCGCCCCCTTCATGGATGCATAAGCCGCATAACCGGGAGTTGTAAAACGTGTAAGACCGGTCGAAAGGTTAACGATGCCTCCGTTATCGGCTATCATGGGCAACAACTGCTGGGTAAGGAAGTAGACACCTTTGAAATGTACGTTCATCAGGCTGTCGAAAGCATCTTCGGTAGTATCGTTTATAAGTGAGCGATTGTCGATGCCGGCATTATTAATAAGATAGTCGAATTGAGACCTCGACCATTTTTCATTAATTAAGGCCGAGACTTCATTGCCAAAAGTCTTGAAGCCGGCAACTACCGAAGTATCCAGTTGCATGGCTGCGGCTTTTCTACCATTTGCCTCAATGGCGGATACTACTTCAAAGGCTTCGTCTTTGCGGCTGCGGTAGGTAATGATGACGTCTGTACCTTTTTCGGCCAATGCCAGTGCCATATTCTTGCCGAGGCCGCGACTACCGCCTGTAATGAGTGCTATTTTGCTTTGCTGTTCCATATCTCGTTGTGAAATTTTTATAGAACAAAATTGCGCCCCTTAACGAATAAAAAATGGTGACAGCTTCAGATTAAATGGTGACTGTTTCCGTTTTTTGACCGGAAATAGCACTTGCATAAAGTTGCTGACGATATTCCTTGGGCGACACCCCTGAAAAGCGCCGGAAAAACTTTGTAAAATTGGAGGGATCGAATGTGAGCCAGGTTGCGATATCGGCAATAGTTCTGTCGGTTGTTTCCAGTTCCTTGCGTGCAATGTTCATAATGCGTTCTTCAAAGAAGAAACAGGGCGACTTACCGGTAGTCAACTTAATCGTATTGCTTAGGTGTGTGGGATGTATATGCATGAGTGCTGCTACATCGCGTATCTCAAACATGTCTTCTACCCTGCCAGCTATAACATCGGCCAGATGCTTATCTATCTCTTTTAGAAAGTCGGCTGTTATTTCGTGCTGCCTTGCCAGTATTTTCTTGGGTATCGGGGTCACCATATTTGCCATATCATTGACAGGGCAAATTTAAGGATTTACCCCCTAGCCCTTAGTAGTGAATTCTGCCCCAGGTTCTAAGGGGAGTCAAATTGTTCTGTCAATCATTATGTACACTCTACGGGAGTTCCCCCTTCAAGGGGCTAGCTACTTGTAAATCTCCACCACCAGTTTACCGCCCGACTTTATATACCCCCTATACATCCCCGATGTATTGAAAGGCGTAGAGATATCACCTTTCTTGTCCACAGCTATCAGACCGCCATCACCACCAAGTGCTGGTAGCTTCTGATGTATCATTTCATTAGCTGCATCTTCAAGGCTCATGCCTTTGAGTTCCATACGATCGCTGACGCTCTTAGCCATTACCAGGCGTATAAAATACTCGCCCCATCCGGTGCAGCTTATGGCGCAGGTATTATTATCGGCATACGTGCCTGCACCTATCAGGGGGCTATCTCCTATCCTTCCGAATTTCTTATTCGTCATACCGCCTGTACTCGTGGCGGCAGCGAGGTTGCCGTACATATCAAGCGCCACAGCGCCGACTGTTCCGTACTTTTCATCATGATTGCCGTGTTGCGGCCGTGATGACTTTTTCTTTTTCAGATCGGCGTCAGATGAGTCTTTAGCTTTTGCTCTTTGCAAAGATTGCCATCTCGCTTCGGTACGAAAGTATGAAGGGTCGGCCATCTCGCAATCTTTCAGCCGCGCAAAATCATCTGCGCCCTTACCGGAAAGCATCACATGCTCACTTTTTTCCATTACTGCACGTGCAGCACTTATCGGATTGCGTACAGTAGTAACACCAGCCACTGCACCGGCTTTCAACGTCTTACCATCCATAATGCAGGCATCCATTTCGTTTTTGCCATCTGCTGTAAATACCGCTCCCCTGCCTGCGTTAAATAATGAGTCATCTTCCAGTACCTGCACGGCTGCCGTTACTGCATCTACCGAGCTGCCACCCCGTATCAATATATTATACCCTACCGTAAGCGCTCTTTGCAAACCTGCTTTATAGGCTTTCTCCATTTCGGGCGTCATGCTTTCTTTATTGATATTGCCTGCACCGCCATGCACCACCAATACCAGGTTAGAGCTGGCATTGGCTTTAATGTCTCCTCTTTGCGCTTTTGACGCAAAGGATAATATAGTAGCCAACAATAGCAATACAGCAGTTCTCATAGGTACAAGTTAACAAGTTTGTACAAAGAAAAAGGCCGGTTCTTCCGGCCTTTACATTAGAAACGATATTGTAATCTTAGCGTGAAGATATTATCCTGAATGTCCTTTGTATACCCTTTAATGTCGGTCGATTCGTTTACAATGTAGTCGTAAAATGCCGTCATCTTAACGTGTGCGTTTATGTAGTACATCAGGCCACCGCCATAGGTATCATAACGAACATCGGCAGCTGTAAAACCCCGCGTGGCAGAAACTTCCTTACCTTTCACCTTATCGTTCGGATCATACCAGTCGTATTTTAGTATCAGTTGCAGTTTATCCAAACCAAGGTGCTGCAGATAATACAGGTAAGCTCCGTTGAATGAGCGGGTGTAAAGCGGCTGTAATATGCCGGCCGATGTGGCTGGGTATGATCCCGGTGTTTCGCTGCTGCTCGCAGTGCCAGTTTGCAATCCCCTAATCATCTCCGCGCGGAATTCAGTATAACCCTTACGATTCGGTATTTTCAGCTGGGCATCTGCGCCGTAGTATTTTCTGGCAGCAATTCGGTTTATATTATTGGGCGTTGAGTCTCCAACGACCTGATAACCCGCACCGATATCTTTTACCTGGTAATACCATGGTGATTGGCTGGCAATACCGCCTAAGTATCCTGATGCACTGGCTGAAAGCTGCCATTCTCTTTTACCCAGCTTTTGCGGCTTCAGCGACAATCTACCAATTAGGTCTTTGTGGCTGTCGTACTCGCCTGGGCCGGCAAGCCCTTGCCCATTGAATACACCCAGGTCCACCTTAATCTTACGCAATGGATGGTTCTTTCCGCGCGTTTCAAAAGTAAGCATGGCGCCGAGGTCGCGCTCTGTGCGCATCAATATTTGCGACATTCTGCCGCGCTCCGGCGCCTCGCGGTCCGATGATGAGAAGTTAGCCTCGAATCCCATAGGGCGGGCAAACATACCTGCTGTCAACGCAAACACTTGCAATCTGTTCTCGTAAAACCTGCCCCAAAAATCGCGGATGGCCACGCCACGCTCTGTACCATCGAACTGAAAGGCAAATAACGCGAGGGGTTGGTTCTGATCGTTGAAGTGCGCATAGTCGATGCGGATACGGCCGCGGCGTAGCATGAAACGGTTGCTGGAGTTAGGTGCAAAGTCGCCGCCGCTATAGTTTTTAACGCCCTTATCCTGCGCAAATTGAAACTGGGGTTGCATGTAGCCGCCAAAACGCAACCTATCGTGCTTACCGTATAATGGGTATAGCCCTTTACCAATGGAAGTAGTTGTATCCATCATATCGGTAAGGAAACGTTGTGCTGACGCCTCGTGACAGAAACAGGTAATTATCAATACATTGAACAGAAGTCTCAACTTCATTTTCACAATTTGGGCGCAAACGTAGGCAAATCTTTCACACTTAACATTAAGATAATCCAGAGTTAACAATTACATAATATTCAAGTAATAACTACGTTACCTTACTCAATCAACGCATTTGCTTAATGCTTGTTAAAAAAGAATTGCGCATCTCACCAGTCCGCTATATTCGTGTAACTTACACGTAATTGATCGTCGATGTCGTCATGATACATACCAAGCGCTTTTTGACCCTGCTAGCAGCTTTTGCAACCATTATGCCATCGTTTGCAGCCAAGATATTTATACCCATGGATGCCGATAACCAGGCTAACCACCTAAAGGCTTATGGTGTTGCGTATGCAGCACTAAAAGATGGTATTGAGGTAGACTGGCTGCTGAACTATCAAGGGGGTAGCTTTGCACTTGACCAGGTTAGCTCTGTAGAGCGCCTGCTAAAACTACGCGGTGTAAGCTACCAGGTAATGAGCGACGGTCAATACTCCGGCATCGTTTCTAAAATCACGGACCCTGACAAAAACACTGACATCATTAAACTGGAGAAACCTCCGAAGATTGCCGTGTATACCCCAACAGGCAAGCAACCCTGGGATGACGCGGTAACACTTGTGTTGACCTATGCCGAGATACCCTATGAAAAGGTATATGACGATGAGGTGCTTGAGGGCAAACTACCGGAATATGATTGGCTGCACCTGCACCACGAAGACTTTACCGGGCAGTATGGAAAATTCTGGGCCATGTACCGGAATGCCAGCTGGTATCAGGAAGAGGTGCGCAATAGCGAGGCCATGGCATCCAAGCATGGCTTCAAAAAAGTTTCACAGTTGAAATTGGCAGTGGCTAAACGCATACGCGATTTTGTAAGCGGCGGCGGTTACTTGTTTGCTATGTGCTCGGCGACGGATAGCTACGACATAGCGCTGGCAGCTGAGAAAACCGATATCGCCGATGTGCCTTTTGATGGAGATGGCGCTAATCCCAATGCCCAGCAGCAGCTCGACTTTACACAGGGTTTTGCGTTCAAGAACTTTATCGTATCGACTATGCCGTATGAGTATGAGTTCTCAAACATCGATAACACGAACTTCCGCAGGGTGCCGATGGATACGGACTACTTTACGCTGTTTACCTTCTCTGCAAAGTTCGACCCTGTACCTACAATGCTTTGCCAAAACCACACGACCACTGTGAAAGGTTTTATGGGGCAGACAACATCATTCCGTAAGGAAGTGCTGAAAACGAATGTACTGGTGATGGGTGAATACAAACCTGCGGGCGAGGCACGCTATATACACGGAGAATATGGTAAAGGCACCTGGACCTTCTATGGCGGCCACGATCCGGAAGACTACCAACACGCTATCGGCGACCCGCCTACCGATTTGTCATTGCACCCGATGTCGCCGGGCTATAGGCTTATCCTGAACAATGTACTCTTCCCGGCTGCGCGTAAGAAGCCAAGAAAGACCTAACCGTCAATCTCTTTTTGTAGTTTCTTGGGCAATTTGCTTTTGATGATCTCATACGATTGCCTGAGATAGTGTTCCCATTCGTTGGTGCGGAGTGCATTTCGCCTGGTTACTTGTACCCATTTGTTGCGTGCCATATATGGTGCAGGTATCAGGCCATTACGCTCGCTCATCGTTTCAAATTCTTCTTCCTTTACCTTGAAGGAAACGGTCGATTCATCTGTAAGCCCAGTAATGCAAAACATCTTCTCGCCTACCATAAAACATAGATGGTCTTCCCATTTAATGCCTTCAGTAGCGCCCGGGAGGCTCAGGCAAAAGGAGCGTAGCTTTTCTGTATCCATAACTGCAAATTAAAAAAGTTACCGCCAGCGAAAACCGAGAAGGTCGTAAAACTTAAAATTGAGCCAAAAATTTTAATATATAATGAATCGCAAATGATAAATGCCGCATTTTATTTAATTTAGAGCTTCAACCGTTATTAAAGAAAAATCTGCAGAACCGAATTATATGATACGCGCAACCAAGCTATTTATCACCACGATCGTACTGGCCCTTTTTGCTTGCAACAACCTGAATGCACAGGAAGTAAAGGATGGTCTTACCTGGTATACCGATATTAATAAGGCTTACGAAGTCTCTAATAAATCTGACAAGCCGGTATTTGCTTTCTTCACGGGTAGCGACTGGTGCGGATGGTGCCACAGGCTGCAACGCAATGTATTCGCCAAGCAAACTTTTAAAGACTGGGCAAAGAAGAATGTGATACTAGTGGAGCTGGACTTCCCTAGAAACAAGCAGTTGCCACAGGCCATACAGGAGCAAAACAGCGGATTGCAGCAGTTCTTTGGCGTGCAGGGCTACCCTACGGTATGGATCTTTACTATGCTGAAAGATAAGACAACCGGCAAGTACAACATAGCAGCACTGGGCCAGCTAGGTTACCCGCAGTCAGAGCCAGGCAAAGAGGACGGGACATTCCTTGCTAATGCTGATCAAATATTGAAGAACAAGATAAAACAGTAATCATTATACAATCTTTTATGAGCCGCTGTAAAAAAGCGGCTTTTTTGTGCTCCACATTCTCGCCTCTTGTGTAAACAAGTTTCCAAATAAAAGCGACAGGAGAACATCCTGCCGCTTCGTAAAAATCCTTCATCAAATAATTACAGTGTCTCTATTGAGTACCTTGTTGTTTTCTCTTTGGCATTGTACTCCGTCACCAGTACGTGGCCTTCTTTTGCCGGCAGTATGTTGGTGTATAAGCCGCCTTTATAGTGCGGAATGGTGCGCATCACCTTACCTTGCTCTACATTGTATACCGAAATGTCTTTTGTATCATTTATCACCATATAGTTGTTCTTTGTGTCATTATTTATAACATGGTAAAAGCGCCTGCTGTCATAAAGAGCAGTTGGCACTTTAGAAGCAACGTATATGGCTCTGTTACCTGGAATTGTCTGTTCAACGGTCAGATTACCGTCTGCATCCTGCTTCATTAATACAGTCTCTTTAATGGTAGATTTTTGCGTACCGAAGCCGTAGAGAAGGTATGGCGGCATAAAAACAGTCGGCACCAATATTACGGATGTAATGATCGTACCCCATCTTACTTTTTTATTAAAGCTGGAACCTACGAAATAAGTGTTGCCCTCAAAATCGCGGAAAGAACGCGAAAGCCTTGTGTAGGACTTGTTATTATAGTTATAGCCTTTTTTAGAGAGTGCCGGCATTTTGGATCCATCATTCCAGTAAGAGTATAGTTGCTCTACATCATTTTTACTAGGTCCGTTGAAGTGCATGGTAAATACGCCATCGTAAGGACCTTGCGCAAGCCCTTTGACACTGGCTGACTTATTACCTCTCTTGTTGTTAATCACCAAACCTGTGATGAATGCCTTACCCGATGCAGGATCGTTAGCAATGGAAAGTGCCTTCAAAGAGTTACCATTCTTGTCTTTAAGTGGAAACTTCTCATAAGCACTTCCGTTAACAGCATATCCTAACATCTCATAGCCGCCCTGCTCCATCTTGTCTTCTCTTTTAGCGAGCAGATAAACACTTTCGCCCGATGTGTGTAAGGTAAAGGCCTGTGCTTCATCAGCTATTGTTTTCTTCCAAAGCTGCTTACCGGTGAGGTCGTACGCATATAAGTAGTTATTGACCTCATCGCCGAAGAAGCAGGCGAATCCTTTGCCGGGAATGTTGCCTACCTGCACCGGATGTTTCAGATTACCGTATCCTACCAACTCAGTAAATATTACTCTGTAGTTGCCATAGTACTGAGTAGCAAATGCATCCCTTTGCAGATCGATAGAAACATTATAGGCATTTGTGTTCAGTATCTTTCCGTCCAGGTTTATAAACTGTGTCATGATACCATTTCTTGCTTCGTCAAGCGAACGCTTATAGGTTCTTCTATTCTTAAATTCGGTACCAATAATGTTACTTTTTAGATAGGCCAGGCACAGTACATCCTGCTCGTATGCTACAGACTGGAGTTGTATCTGCTCATCCCTGAATTTAAGGCTGCCAATCTCATTCAGGTTCTCATCCATTATGCTAATGGAATAGTTGAAAGAGTCTTTGTTTGCTTTCTCAAGCTGCGTAAAGCGCAGGTAACCTACCAGTTGATCATCGTGCATGATCAGTTCTGTGCTCGAGGTCATACCCTCGCTTACTTCCTTAAATACTTTTGATTGGGCATGGGCGGCACCGGTGGCCAGCAGGGTGCAAAGCACACCTGTAATTAGCTTCTTCATTCTTGTTGAATTGATTCTGTTTAGGGATCTACTTATTGGTAAAATGGTCTGTAAACTCGTTGTACATGCTGCTACCATGCTTGCCACTGAATGTCTTCAGCGCTGCTGACAATTCCTTGTCGTCCGTTTCTTTTATTACATCATGAAGCAACTGCTTAAATGCAACCGCATCTTCACTCATCTGCGACCAGAATGCAGCCTTACGCGAAGCATTGTAGTATTGCTCCATTGGCTCTTTGGGCATTTGCTCCAGCATATTTTGCAGCTCGTAGTAGTCTTTAGAGATATACTCCTTCTTCAATACACCTACTGCATTGAAACGGTTCAGGCGATTGTCTGCATATACCAGGCCGCCCAATACGTTGTGCATCATGAAGTTGTACCAAACGTCTGTATTACCCTTATCCTTCTCCATGAATACGCGGTAGAGGCACGTGGTAAGCATATTGTCATCAAAGAGATTCCAGATAAGTATGCGCGAAGCCTTGCTGTGGATTGCCGAGGGAATGGATGTCCAGTTTTTATCCATACTACCCTGTTTTTTCACAGTTGCGTAGCGTAGTTTACAGTCGGGGTGCGTTTTTAACGAGTCTTCAATGCCGGTAGTATCTTTAAAGTTGTAGGCTCTGGTAGAGAGCCCTTTGCTTTTTTTCTGTACCCACCAGTCATCAAACGGAAGGTTGTACGACGCGAAGTAATTTTTTACGGGTTGTTTCAAAGGCTGCTTATACTGCACATCCACACTATCAAGTCGCAGCAAAAAGTTAGGATCAAATGCGATATTGCTGCTCTTGAGCATTACAACGGCCAGTGAGTCAGCCTCGCCTTCATGATATCGACTGTGTCTGCTCCGGCTAAAGGTATACCCTTCGTAAATCTTCATCAAACGCGAGTAACGGCCGTATTTCGAGTCAAGCACAGAACTCATCGATTCCTTATACTCATCAGAGGTAAACCACTCTGCGCGCTCCTTCATAAAGTTGTCGGAATGTCGAAGCATATTATGCGATAGCTCGTGCGCCAGAACAAAGGCCAGCTCTTCGCGTGTGTTAGCAAATGTCACCAATCCGAGGTTAACGATCAGCACATCGCTACCCGTCGAATATGCGTTCACCGCCGAACTTCGGTCGATGAGGAGCAGCGGCTTCTTAGGTATCAGCTTAGGATTAGCGCGCATCAATTCGGTAACAATACCGTCGATGTATGCCTGTACCTCTTTTTCGTAAATGAAGCAGCGACGCTCCATAGCACCAGTAATATAATCCGTACGGTCTTCCCAATACTCCTTATATTTCTTTTGAGTGGCCTTTTCTTTATAGACAGCGGGACATGTCCAGTTTTTCTTCAGCGAATCCTTTTTGGCAGCGTAGTATTTGTGCGACAAATCACGATAAGAATAAAGCTCTTTTTGCTGAGCAGTCGACTTATTAGCAAATAGCGCGCCTGCAAAAAGTGCAAGGCCTGTTAATATAGACCGATAGGGTCTACTACTTACAAATAGCATAATATTTATATACAAAAATTATTCTGCCGACAAAATAATAGTTTCTTCCGAAAAAGTATAACTGCAAGGAAAACAATAGTGTTTAAATGACTTTTTATAAAAAATTGTTAGTCATTAGTAAACCGTTAACCATATATGAATTTTTGCAACCATACCTTTACCGTGGAAAGTATTACTACTTTTCAATTTTGAGTGAGGGGAGACGTAATCTTGCGTCTCCATTTTCCTCCTCAACCTTGCCCCATTACCAATGGCAGCCCTTTCTAGCATTTACGATCAGGCGTAGAAACCTGCCATCATTAGGATAAGGCAAAGGACAAGCATACCCAGCCCCCACCATAGCTGCTTCCGCTTGCCAGTAAGCAATCCATTTACAACCAGTGCGCCGCCCCCGAGAAAAAGAAAAGTAAAAATGAGCAGACCAAATAGTATTC
>SEFT01000007.1 GCA_004144175.1 Sphingobacteriales bacterium | reverse complement strand
CGGCTACGGCGGTGGTGGTTACTGGAATGGTTACCACAATGGCTATTATGATGGCTACTACTCAGGCAACTATGGTGGCGGCTACGGCAATCGCCGCAACATAAGCTACGGCCCGCGTACATCTATGAGCATGCCAAGAAGCACAGGTATGCGCTCATCGAACGGCAGCAACTGGAGCAATAACAACAATACAGGTACGGGGCCACGCTCGGGCCAGCGTAAAGGTGAATTTGGCCGCGATGGCAGCAGGTACGAAGGCCGCAGCAGAGGCGTATTCTCAGCACCTAACGGCGGCTTGCCTGATAATGGCGCACGCTCAGGTAGCAGGAATGACCAGTCAGCGCCACAGGAGCGTCAGGGACGCTTCCGCGTATTTGGCAACCAGGGTGGCGGCAACGTTCAATCGGCACCTGACAATGGCGGTTCTACCTATGAGCGTCCATCGCGTCAGTCGAATAGTGCACCAAGCTATGAGCGACGCAGCACGCCATCGTACGACCGCTCTTCTACTCCAAGCAGATCAGAACCTTCCAGGTCTTCAGGTGGTGGCGGTAGTTATACTCCACGCGGCGGCGGACGTAGATAAAATATTCCCGTAGGGGTAAAAAGTTAAAGCATCGTTTAAATGTTAAACGGTGCTTTTGTTTTTTTAACAATGGTATGTTTTTTGATTTTTAGATATTTACAATTCGTGATTTCCATCTTTTTCAACTTCAAATAAACACTTATGACTAAGCGATTATATCTATTCGCTGCTTTTTCACTTGGCCTCTCATCTGTTTCTTATAATGCTATTGCCCAGGACGAGTCTGATGCTTTCAGATACTCAAACCTTTCCACACAAGGTACCGCACGTTCCATGGGCTTCGGCGGCGCGTTGGGTTCTATAGGTGGCGACTTTTCTTCACTAAGCGTAAACCCGGCAGGCATTGGAGTCTACCGCAGTTCGGAGTTCATGCTTTCGCCCGCCATACGCCTTGGCAGTGTGGATGGTAGTTATGTTGGCAACTCAATGACAGATAATAATTCACGGTTCACATTTGGCAATATCGGCCTGGTACTTACCAGTGTACCCAGTGGCCGCCGCTATCAGCGTGCCGACTGGAAGTCGGTATCTTTCGGTATAGGTATCAACCGCGTTGCTGACTTCAATAGAAACTATGTATATAGCGGCCGTGACGCTACGTCGTTTTCCGAATTATTTGCGCTGGATGCGAACCAGTACCCAGATGATATAACCAATACAAATACATTTGCAGGCATCGGATGGGAATCTTATTTGCTGGACACAGCTAATGGCGAGTTCTTTAGTGTAGTTGATTGGAGAGCAAGGCCGCGTCACCAAAAAACAGTGCGCGAGCGCGGCGGCATCAGCGAGTTTGCAATATCGCTCGGCGGTAACTACCAGGAAAAGCTGATGCTGGGCGCTACACTAGGGCTGCCTATACTGCGCTACAGTCGCCAGATGAGCTACCAAGAGACCGACGAAAGTGGTGACCTGAACAATTTCTTCCAAAGCTTTGAATATACAGAGAACCTAAAAACAGAAGGTAGCGGTATAAACCTAAAGCTGGGAGCAATCTACAAGCCGACCGACCAGTTCCGCATCGGGCTGGCATTCCATACCCCAACCTTTTACAGCCTGAAGGACGTACAAAGCCGAACGATAACAACTAATACAGAGAACTACAAAATAGACCTGGGCCAGCAGAACACTAACCCGGTCACAAGCCTGTTATCAGAAACTGATATACCTATACAGACATTTGAATATAACCTGATAACGCCGATGCGTACCGTAGTAAGCCTTGCAGGTATCATTGCTAAGTCGGGCTTCGTAACGATGGACTATGAATATGTAGACCATGGCGCTACCCGCTTCCGTTATTCTTTTGAGGAGCGCGCAGCAGAGACTTTTGTAAATAAGAAAATAAAGGACAGCCTGCAGGGTAGCCATATCATACGCCTGGGCGGAGAAATAAAGCTAGATATAATAGCGTTGCGTGCTGGCGCGGGATATTACTCTAATCCGTTTAAGACTTACAGCGGCGACCGCCTAGACCTTTCTGTGGGCGCTGGGCTTCGTTTTGATAGCTGGTTCCTCGACCTGGCGTTGGTAAATACCCGATACAATCGCAAAGAGCAACCATTCAGCTTGGCTGCCGTACCGACAGCACAAGGTACACCACCGGTTACCGTACCTTATGCAAGCCTGGATAATAAATTCAACACCGTAGCGATAACCTTCGGGGTGAAATTTTAGTTTTAGACTTTTCCCGATATGGATGAAGCCCTGCATACAGTATGCAGGGCTTTTGCTTTTGGACAAGCATCTTTCCGGCAGTTTTTGCTAGTTCAGAACGTTAAATCCGCTAGTCCTTCAAGGAAAAATACGCTAAATTTTGTACATTTGTACAAATTGTAATTGTCCTGACTATCCTTCTTTATTGCTGCTATAAGACAGTATGCACTAGGGGACACTGCACAATTGTACAAGAAGAATGATCCTGAGTGTTTGAAAAATTAAGCAATGAAGCAAGCAACCCAAAAGGCCGCCACGAAACGTACGACGATCGTAAAAAAGACTATAGAAGAACCAAAGAAAAAACTGTCTGTAAAGCCGGCATTGGCTAAACCTGCACCGCCCGCTAAGAAAGTCGCTCAAGCGAAAACAGCCCAGACAACAAATAAAAAAACAGCAGATACGAAGGTAAAAAATGAGCTGAAAGCCCTGCCTGTGGAAAAAACCACGGTTTCTGCACAGCCCCCGAAGCGTAAACCCGCTAATAATAATGCTGCTAATTCTATTTCTTTGCAGAAAGGAAAGAAACAGCAGATGTCAGAAGTTACGAATCAATATACGGAAGATAGTATCCGGTCGCTCGACTGGAGAGAGCATATACGCCTGCGCCCCGGTATGTATATCGGTAAGCTGGGCGATGGAAGTAGTATGGATGACGGTATCTATATCCTTTTGAAAGAAGTGATAGATAACTGTATAGATGAATATACCATGGGCCACGGTAAGAAGGTGGAAGTGACAGTGCAGGATGGCACCGTTACCATACGCGACTACGGCCGCGGTATACCGTTGGGTAAAGTAGTAGATGTAGTGAGCAAGATAAACACCGGCGCCAAATACGACAGCAAGGCCTTCCAGAAGTCGGTAGGTTTGAACGGCGTGGGTACAAAGGCAGTGAACGCGCTGAGCTCTTACTTTAAAGTATCGGCCTTCCGTGAGGGGCGTGTTAAGGTAGCCGAGTTTGAGAAAGGCATACTGACCAAGGAGCACCGCGAGGCGGCAACTACGGAAGGGAATGGTACGCTGGTAAGCTTTGTGCCTGATGATACGGTATTTAAGAACTACCACTTTATCCCCGATTATATCACCAACCAGATATGGAACTACTGCTTCTTGAATGCTGGACTACAGATCAACTTCAATGGTAAGAACTACGTATCGAAGAATGGCCTGCTCGACCTGCTGCAACGCAAGACCAATCCTGAATCGCTACGCTACCCTATCATTCACCTGAAAGGAGAAGATATAGAGCTGGCGATAACACATACAGGTGACTACGGCGAGGATCTGTACTCATTTGTGAACGGACAGCACACTACACAGGGAGGTACCCACCAGGGCGCGTTCCGTGAGGCGTTCGTAAAGGTGATACGCGATTTCTATAAGAAAGACTACGAGGCATCGGATGTGCGCCAGAGCATATGCGCTGCTATATCGGTACGGGTACAGGAGCCGGTGTTTGAGTCGCAGACGAAGACGAAGCTGGGTTCTCAATATGTATGGGAAAATGGCCCTTCGATGAAATCGTTTGTGCTAGACTTCCTGGCTAAAGAGCTGGACAACTTCCTGCATAAGAATCCGCTAGTAGCCGACTCGCTGAAGAAACGCATAGAGCAAAGTGAGCGTGAGCGTAAAGAGCTGTCGGGCATACGCAAGCTGGCCAATGAGCGTGCGAAGAAAGCCAACCTGCACAATAAGAAACTACGTGATTGCCGCATACACCTGAACTCCGAACCACCTGCAAAGGGTAAGGACGAGTTCTTCCAAAAGCAGAAAGAGTCTACTATCTTCATTACCGAGGGTGACTCGGCAAGTGGATCGATCACTAAGTCGCGCAATGTAGAAACACAAGCGGTATTCAGCCTGCGTGGTAAGCCGCTTAACTGTTTTGGCCTGACCAAGAAGGTGGTGTATGAGAATGAAGAATTCAACTTGCTGCAACATGCGCTAAACATTGAAGAAGGCATGGATGGTCTACGCTACAACAACATAGTAGTAGCTACCGATGCCGATGTGGATGGTATGCACATACGCCTGCTGCTGATGACCTTCTTCCTGCAGTTCTTCCCCGACCTGGTGAAGAACGGGCATGTGTATATACTCGATACTCCACTCTTCCGTGTGCGTAACAAGCAAAAGACCATCTACTGCTATAGCGAAGAAGAGCGCAAAAAAGCGGTAGCGCAGCTAGGCAGCCGCCCCGAGATCACACGATTCAAAGGATTGGGTGAGATATCGCCCGAGGAGTTTGCACAGTTCATAGGTGATGATATGCGCAAAGAACCCGTACTACTGGGCCAGGAAGCACACCTGCAAAAGATGCTGGAGTACTTCATGGGCAAGAACACACCTGTACGCCAAGGCTTCATTATCGACAACCTGAGAGTGGAGAAGGATATTGTGGAAGAGGCTGTGGCTTAATGGCTCTCTAGAATATTGAAGGCGCTGGTGACAGCGCCTTTTCGTATTTTTACCTTACATCTTACTACTTGCGACCCACATCTATGTTAGCTAAACGCCTCATTATACTTTTGTGTTCTATACTTACAGGATGTCATCCATCAGCTAACAAGGCTGTAGACAAGAATGATGTCCGATCGCATCTAAACGAATTATACAGCAAACGTTTCAGTTTGTTATTTTGGTACGTCAATAATGTAGGAGAAGAGCAAGCCGCGACAGCTAAAGGAAAGGCAGTTTATAATAAGCAGGATAATACAATTTCTGTATACAAGGATGGCACTGAAAAACCGATAGCCGTACTAAACGAAGAAGACTTCGATAGGATAAAACCGGTACAAGAGTCGCTAAAGAAAATAATGCTGGATGCAGAATATGCGATGGAGCTTAATGTCGGAGACGTACCATCAGATGCAGACACTACTCGTTATCTTCCACTAGGATTTGAAGTGCCCGTTAACTAGTCTATAATACATCTCCACCTCAACCAGACTACTCTAACGAACTATGTGTGCCACATGCTTAAAAAAATAAGAAGGCAGGATTGTCTGGAACTGTATTCTATCTTCCCTCTCAGTAACTACAACTATGAAACAGAAGAGGAAAACTTCTTCTATCCGAAGATATTCGATCAATACATATTCACCGTCGCTTCCAAATCGTTCAAGGGGCATATTAAAACAATTGGTATTGAGCTGGTGAACCTGATGGCAATACTGAGCACCGAAACCTTGATATTTCTTGGAGACCATCAAAATGCCTGGCGGCGTCAGTATAACGATCACAAACCTGTAAAAGAAGCCTTAGATTATCTTGAAGGCCACAATATAGGCAAGCAGTTTAACGGCGCATTGAAAGTTGACTACTCAGAGTTACCCGTTTTTACAAAGCATTTAGCCTGGCTCACAAGATGCAATGCTGCATTACCTAACATTCACTTCATCGATCCGCAACAAAATATCGTTGGTCATATTTGCAAGTATGGCAATTTGCACCTCGATTCGATAAACGCAGATACCGACGCAGTTCTAAAATCTTTCATCAGCAGTAGTAACCTGATCTCGTTACCTGAATGCATCCCACAACCTTTAGGTAGGCCCCATCGGCAGACGCTGCTATAAACTTACTTTACGTACCCCAAGGTCTCCGGGCACGCGGGGCTCTCGGGCAATCAGGGTACAGAAGCAGAAGCCTATATCCTTAGCTGCACCTCAAGTAATGCCAAGGGTCCCGATTCCGGAGACCCTTGGAGGAGTTTAGAATTCAATTCCGGATATCTTGGAGGAAGTGAAAGAAATAAAGCTGAACTGCCGTCGCTTACCGATCACTCACCTTCCCTAATATCTTCTGTTCGACGATAATTCTTAAATGCATACCTTAGGACTGAGGATAAGACTACGGCTGTGCTAAGGCCACTTACAAACAACGGCTTATAAACCCAGAAAGAATTGTGTTCAAGCATATAGGCTCTGGGATTATAAAGATAGAAAGCTTGATCCGGAATAGCATACAAAATGATATGCCCTGTAATGGCTGCCAGGAGTACCGAATTTATTCGCTTGTGTTCAGCAAGCCTTCTGAGGTAAATAACAATTGTACGAACAAGAACCAGGATGTCTATCTGAAAAAAGTATAATCCAATAAACAACGCTGCGAGATTAGAGCTACCTCCCGTTTTCGACCATATTTCCGTTTGTTGCATCGCATCGATAACCGACGCAAAAAAGAACAGGTAATAGGCGACAAACGCGACGTACAATACTTTTTTAACCTTACTCATATATCCAAATATAACTATTGCCACAAATCACAGCACAGTTAACGAATGTGCAACAATAGTCTTTTTTGTGACGTCAGGTGTTTCCACCTGACGTGCCTATTCTGGTCTCTTTATTATCTTAATCCCGAAGACTCCTGATGCAAATCAATCCATCACATCCCAACCCCATACACTGAATGCAACAGCCGCCAAAACAGACATTGTAAGAAAGAAGCCCACCACAGTACCAAAAACATAAGTAATATATTCAGCAATACCACTACGCTCTACACTTACGTACTTGTAATACATTATGCACGACGCAATGAGGCATAACCATAACATGTACGGCCATACAACAGGATAAATAATAGTGCGAGGACCATGCAGGGTATTCAATAGTAATGGAAATACCGGCCATACTGCAATACTCCCAAGCAAGTAGAGGAAATACCTATCCATAGGACATTTAACGGTTGTCCGCCTGTACTAGTATGGATATAAACGCTGCAATAGGACTGATAGAAACAAAAAACATCTTAGTATCTTCATTACACAAAAAACATACAAACATGAGACTTGAATGCACCGACCGCAAAACGTTTGAGCTGACCGATGGGGATGAGAAACTGGGTATGCTTATATACGATGGCTTATTTTCGCTTAAGGCTCATGCAACAATTGGCAACGATAGCTACGAGATAAAATCATCGGGACTTTTCAGCACATCGATGGTTGTGATAAAGGAGGAGAACGAGATGGCTAAGATGAAGATGAACTGGAAGGGGCAGATCATTATCTCGTACAAAGATGAACGCACCTATATACTGAAGCCAGCAGGCATGTTCATGAACAAGTATGTGATAGAGGATAGCAACGAGCAGAAACTAATGCTGCTGACGCCCGATTTCAACTGGTCGAAGTTCACGTATAACTACAACATATCTTACGAGCAAAGGCCACAGGACACCTTGCTGGTGCTGCTGGCTGTGTATGCAGCAAACTATTACATTACGTCGATGTCGGCGGCGGTGTAAACAAGCCCCCTAGCCCCTGCCTACCGGCAGGCAGGCCCTGAAGGGTGAACATTGATATGCGATTACTGACAGTTATTGTTGTCTAGCGTAGAAATCTGCATTCCCACCTTCCTACGCTGTTCTGGCTTCTATTGGTACTCATACCTTCTCCCTGCTTGAATTTACGAGCACCCAAAAAAAATTTCATGCAAAAGCTAAATACATTGGATTCTTATGTATTTTTGTCTTAGGCAAACGAAATAGAAAGTATGATTTTCTCATCCGAACTGATAAAAGGCACTATGAAAACCATTGTGCTGAAGCTGCTGGCTGACAACAAGAAAATGTATGGCTACGAGATAACTCAAAGGGTAAAGCAGCTGACCATGGATAAGATACAGATAACAGAAGGCGCGCTATACCCCACCTTACACGCACTGGAGAGTGAAGGACTGTTGACGACTGAGACGGAGTACATAGGCAAACGTGTGCGCAAGTACTACAGCCTGAGCCCAAGCGGCAAGACGCGTACTAAGGAAAAAGTGATAGAGATAGCCGACTTTATGGAGACGATGCAGATACTGCTCGACATCAAACCAAGAACCGCCTAAGTATGTATCATATAACCGATGAACAAATAGACTATATCCTCAGCGACATTAGACGTAATGGCGTTGAAATGGAGGACCTGCAGTTAAACCTCCTGGATCATGTCTGTTGCATCATCGAGCAGGAGCTCAAAGAACCGGATGACTTTGAGCGCTTCTATCATAGCACGATACAACAGTTCTATAAGAAAGAACTGCGCGAGATAGAAGTGGAGACCATCCAATTATTAACCTTCAAAAATTATTACGCAATGAAAAAAACAATGATCGCAAGCGGGGCTTTTTCTACGTTCTTGTTCGTAATAGGGTCCTTCTTTAAAATAATGCACTGGCCGGGGGCCGGTATATTGCTGGTAAGCGGCAGCATCGCATTCGCATTGATGTTCTTGCCGCTGATGTTCGTACTCAAATCGAAAGAAGCCACTACGGGCAAGGAAAAGTTCCTTACAGGTATAGGCTTCCTGATAGGTGTGCTGGTATGTTTGAGCACCATCTTTACGGTGCAACACTGGCCGGGGGCTAATGTAATGCGCTTATCATCCATTGCACTGGCTATGTTCGTGTTCATACCCATGTATTTCTTCAATGGCATCCGAAACCCCGAAAAGAAGACCAATACCATACTGATATCGATCATTATGGTAGGTTTCACGGCATTGCAGTTTGTAATGGTTAGCGTACGCAAACAGCCGAGCGCAATACCGGCACATATGTACACCTATCTGCAAAACGAGCAGCTACTGGCGCGTTTACAGCAAAAGCAGCCGCTTAACAGGCAGGGCACAGAAATGAATAACCTGGCCGCCGACATCAATGCTACCTGCGATAAGCTAAAGACGATGATACTACAGGCGGAGCTAGGTGTAGCCACTATACCTGCCGACTTTGAAGAGCGCAAACTGCTCATCAACGAGTACAACCTGGATCAGGGTTTCTTTGAGCACAAGCAAGGCATACAGTTGTTGACTCAGCTAAAAGAGCTGGTGAACAAGTATAACAGCGCACGCACAAGCGATGCGGAAAAGCTACCTGTGGCGCATACCATACTGGACGTAACACGTGCCAATGTAAGGCAATACACCAACTTGTCGGCACTCGCCAACCTTACGCAGTTGCAGCTATATCTTGCAAGTACTATACAGTCAACGCCGGTAGTTGTTAACAGATAATGCCTTAATAAACACTTAACCCGATGCCAGGCGTATGCCTGGCATTTTCATTTGTTAAATATAACTGTCAGTTCAATAAGTGAAAGAATGCGCAGACCAGCAATGATATAATATTGCGGGCACTATGAAACAACAAACAACTGATGTGACATTAGGTCGCTGGACGTGGGCCACCTTCACGGGTTGGTTTCTCAGCATCGTCGCTATTATTGCATTGTCGGCGGCCTTCGATGGTATAGGTATAGAGAACCTGCAATTTTACCTGGGTGTAGGCATGGCGCTTGGTACCAGCTACATGCAATGGCGGGTATTACACAATGCGTTTGGCACCGGTACTACATGGATATGGAATGCAGTAATAGGCATGGGCGCACCTTTCCTAGCCTTCGATCTGCTGAAGATATTTGCAGATGTGCAGCTAGGCGCAAACTACATCATCTACAGTGTTTGTATAGCCAGTGTATTAGCGGGGTTATTACAGTTCCTCGTGCTAAAGAAATATGCTGCAAAGGCAGGTCTCTGGATCATTGCAAGTATACTGGGTTGGATAGCTGCAACGAGTACCGTGCTAGTGATGGACCATACAAAAGGACTGATACACAATAACTGGGTTGGCTTTATTGTCAACCTGTCGCTGATATTTGCAGGCGGTATAGTTCTGGGTATCATTACAGGGTTGTTTATGCGCAAAATAGAACCAGTGGTGCCAACAACTAACGTGCGATAACCAGCTTTTGCACTACATAGTCTTTACCGCTTTTAACATGAAGCAGATATAAACCTGTCGGTAAACTACTCACATCTATGTTCGTCTTTCCACTGATGGTCGAATGATGAATGAGTCTCATACCACCCTGTGGTCCTGTAATCCATACCTCACTCCCTATAGGGCCTACAGCTTCAATCGCATTATATGCAGGATTGGGGCTAATCGTGTAGTTAATCGGAGCATGACTATTAACCCCTAAAGTTGCCCGGATGCGTACGATAATAATAGCGGAACAAGAAGTACTATGATCAACTGCCTTAAGCTTTACATCATACGTACCAGGCGTAGCATAACTATGCATGGCATCTACACCGGTTTGCTCAGCACTACCATCGCCAAATGACCAGGTAAAGCTGTAGTTAACGGGAGCAGGAGTAGTATTGGTAAATGTATAATGGAGGTCATTGTTGGTATGAGAAAAAGAGGGTTGTGGCAGTGGATGCACTGTTACGGGAAATGGGTCTGATACAGAATCAACACCGCAGTGATTGACCCACAGTCTATATACGCCTACTAAAGTAGCTACTGTAATGTTTGTGTCCGAATTAGGTATAGCACCGCTATTTCTTACCCATTCGTATTTATAAGCGGGGTTATAGACCGATGAAAGTTGTGTTGAATCTCCGTCACAAAATGCGTTGCCATTTGAAGAACCGATAACCGGTTTTACCGGAAAAATACATCCGCTGACAAAGAAACTTCCATCCATTCCCGAGTGATGCGTACAGGTGTATCTGTAAAGACCACTAACTGTTGGTACCGTAAAATAGGTGGGCGTAGTTTGATCCATATTTGAGTACATAGAAGACGCACCGGTAGGCAAGGAATAACCGGAAATATTATGGTGGCCTGATATCCATACCCATTTCACCGTATCGCCGGGATTGATGGTAAAATGAACTGGAATGAAATAATTACCGCCATCTCCTACGGTCACAGTTACTACTACAGCACCCGCCCTGCACGAAAGAGCCAAAATAAATAACAACAGGTATAGGCTACGCATGTTTCTAATTATCATAAAATTATTCGTTATCGCACATGGGTAGCGCCAGGTACACAAGGCGTAACATAGAAATAACATGAAGTACAGAATGCATATACCCTATTATTAGCTGCCCTGCGTGGTACTGGCAAATCATATCTGCGTAGCTTACACTACAAAACAACTGCAAATGAGAAAGTTGAAACTACAGGTACAAATGACCATAGATGGCTATATAGCAAGACCCGATGGTAGTATGGACTGGGCTGTAACCAATTGGGATGATGAACTAAAAGACTACATAGGGAAGATCACCGACCCGGTTGATTGCATAGTGCTTGGCCGCAAACTGGCCGAAGGTTTTATCCCATACTGGTCGGGGGTTGCTGCTGACAAGGACAATCCAGACACGGATGCAGGAAAGAAATTTACGAATACTCACAAAGTAGTGTTTACTAATACCTTGGCAGAATCTAAATGGAAGCATACAGTACTAGCCAAAGGAGAAATTGCTGATGAGATCAATGCTCTAAAGAGACAAGATGGTGGAGACATTATTGCTTACGGCGGTGCGGGCTTTGTATCATCACTTATCAAACATAATCTTATCGACGAGTACCATCTACTCATCAACCCGAATGCATTAGGTAAAGGCATGGCTATTTTCAGTGAACTTAATAATCAGCTCAACTTAGTGCCGAAAGATGCACACGATTACCCATGCGGCATCGTAGTGCTTTGTTACAAATCGAAAAGAAGCTAGGTTGGCATTATCTTTAATACAAGCTAAAAAAACTGCCATGCGAAAGTTGATCATACCGGCACTGCTGTGCCTAGCTGCCTGCAATAATAGCGAAGAGACTAAAACTGAGGTCGTGACGGATACAGTAGCTACAACTACACCGGAACCCATGACGTCTAACGCGCTCGACTCAAACTGTTATATCCTTACTGAAGGCAAGGGCAACGTGGACACGATGGCGATGAAGCTATTTACAGAAGGTAATGAAGCCTGGGGTAAACTAATGTACCTGTACCACGAAAAAGACTGGCGTATGGGCCGCTTCCATGGCACCCGCAGTGGCGACGTTGTAAATGCTAAATGGGTATACCTGCAGGAAGGTATGCAAGACTCTGTAGACATCTCCTTCAAGCTGCAAAGCAACAGTGCTTTCCAGAAAAACCTGCATTATGACAAGGCCACAGGCAAAGATGTACTGATAGACTCGGCAGCCTATGGGCGCGAATTTAAACGCATCGATTGCAGCCAGTTCCCTAAGTATGATTTTGATTTCGGGCTTTAATTAGCGAAGCTCGGGCATTGCATCTATCAGCCTCCTGGTATAAGGGTGCTGCGGATGCATCATTACCTGGCTGGCATCGCCGCTTTCTACTATCTCTCCGGCCTGCATTACCATTACCCTATCGCTTATATAGTGCACTACTGACAGGTCGTGAGAGATGAACAGGTAGGACAGATGAAACTCATGCTGAAGCTCCTTCAAAAGGTTCAGTATCTGCGCCTGTACACTCACATCAAGTGCCGATACGCTTTCATCACATATCAGCAGCTTTGGCTTAAGCGACAGCGCTCTCGCTATGCCTACCCTTTGCCGCTGCCCACCCGAAAATTCATGCGGGTAACGGTCAATCGCATTTGCAGGTAGCTGCACAAGGTCCAGCAAGCGCCTGGCTTCTTTTGCTACTTCACTACTGCTTACTGTATTGTGTTTTCGCATCGGCTCGGCCAGCATATCGCCAATGGTCATGCGGGGGTTCAGCGATGCAAAGGGATCCTGGAAGATCATCTGTATATCGCGCCTCGTCTGCTGCCATTCGCCTTGCGAAAGCTTAGCCAGGTCTTTACCATCAAAAATCATCTGCCCCTCATGCACGGGTAATAGGCCCATCAGGCTACGGCTCACAGTACTCTTGCCGCAACCGCTCTCCCCTACCAGTCCCAATACCTCACCTTTCTTCATATCAAATGACACCCCTTTCACTGCTTTGAAGTAAGACAGCGGTTTACCCCATATATTCTTCTCCTCGGCAAACCACACCTGCAGGTCTTTCACATCCAGCAGTATGTCGTTCGTCACATTTACTTTAGGCAGGTCAACTTCAGGACGAACATTGCCTCCGTTTTTATCCGGCTCCATAAAGTCGGCCACCGTAGGTAGTCGTTTCCCCTTCTGCTCGGGCGAAGGCTTGCAAGCAACCAGCGCTTTGGTATAAGCATGCTGCGGATCGTGCAACACTTGTTTGGCATCGCCATGTTCCATCACTTCGCCACGGTACATTACCAGTACTTCGTCAGCCGTTTCAGCCGCCAGCGCCAGGTCGTGGGTAATAAATATCATGGCCGTATCATGCTCCTGTTGCAATTGGTTCATGAGTTGTACCACTTCTTTCTGCACGGTCACATCCAGTGCAGTGGTAGGCTCATCAGCTATCAGCAGTACAGGGTGGTTGCACATAGCCATGGCTATTACTACCCGCTGCTTTTGTCCGCCCGATAGCTGGTGCGGATATCTGTCGTATAGCTTTTCAGGATTGGGCAACTGTACCTTTCTGAGCCAGTCTACTGCCTGTTGTTTTACTTGTTCTGCATTCAACTGTTGCTGATGCGTGGCAATACTTTCGGCAAGCTGTTTTCCGATCTTCATCACCGGGTTCAAAGCACTCATAGGCTCCTGAAACACCATACCTATAGCTTTGCCCCTTATACCCTGCCAGCTCTTATCGTTGGCGTGGTTGCTAAACGCTTGTTGCCGGCCATTTGCATAAAGCTGGATGCTTCCTGATACATGCGCATTCTTAGGCAATAGCCCCATCAGGGCAAATGCTGTTATCGATTTGCCTGATCCGCTCTCGCCTACTATGGCCAGTGTCTTACCCTTCTTTATATCAAAAGATATCTTGTTGACCGCAACAAACGGATCTTTATCTCCGAAGGTTATCTGCAGGTCTTTTACCGATAGTATCAATTGGTTGTCCGTCACTAAAATTTCAGGTGCTTAACGGTATGCCCGTTGTTGATGAGTTGCTTCAAAGAGTCGATGCCGATGCGCAGGTGTTTGTCTACATATTTCTTGGTTACACTCAGGTCGCCGGCAGCAGTTTTCACACCCTCGGGTATCATCGGCTGGTCCGACACCAGTAGCAATGCCCCTGTAGGTATCTTGTTGTGAAAGCCTACGGAGAATATTGTCGCCGTTTCCATATCTATCGCCATCGCTCTTATACGGCGAAGATAATCTTTGAATGCATCATCATGCTCCCATACACGTCGGTTGGTCGTATACACGGTGCCGGTCCAGTAGTCGGCGCCATAGTCGCGTATGGTGGTAGATATGGCTTTTTGCAGGGCGAACGAAGGTAATGCAGGCACCTCTGGCGGTAGGTAGTCGCCGCTGGTACCTTCACCGCGTATAGCGGCTATCGGCAGTATCAGGTCGCCTACTTTGTTCTTTTTCTTCAGCCCGCCGCATTTGCCGAGGAATAGCACCGCCTTGGGGTCTATGGCCGAAAGCAGATCCATCATAGTGGCCGCGCTGGCGCTGCCCATCCCAAAGTTGATAATAGTAATACCATCAGCAGTAGCGCACTGCATGGGCTTATCCAGGCCTACCACCTTCACATTGTGCATATTGGCAAACAGCGTGATATAGTTGCTGAAGTTGCAGATAAGCACATATTCACCAAAATCTTTAAGCTCTTGTCCTGTATATCGCGGCAGCCAGTTGGCTACTATTTCCTGCTTCGTTTTCATACTTGCTACCTAAAGTTAAATAAATCATATGCCATTTTGCGCATTACACCACACCTGCAAATGAAGCAATTGTTACTTTTGACACCGCAATGATCATGCTGGATTTTTCCAATATAACGCTCAGGCTCCGAAAGGCTGAAGAAAAGACACAGGTGTTTGATCCTATTCGTAAGAAGTGGATCATCCTGACGCCGGAAGAGCATGTGCGACAGTACTTGCTGCAATATCTGGTGGTCACTCTAAACTACCCCGCCGGACTTATATCTGTTGAGAAGAAGATCATGGTTGGCAGTATGGCTAAGCGTTTCGATGTAGTGGTGTACAATCGTGATCATCAACCCTGGCTACTGGCCGAGTGTAAAGCACCGGAAGTACCTATTACGGAAGCGGCGCTACACCAGTTACTGCAATATCAGCGTACGATACAGTGCCATTACTGGCTATTGACCAATGGCCACCAAACCTACTGCGCCGATGCCTGCAAGCCCAATGAGGTAAACTGGCTGGAGCAACTACCTGCCTATGAACCCTAAATATTGATTGTTATTGAGCGCCTGCTGCGCACGCACTACTACGTTATCGGCCTGCATACTGATGTAGTAATAGCCATTGTTGCGATAAAGGATGCGCGCCAGCTGGGCTTTCAATTGCAGCCTGAAGTAACCATCCTGTTTCGACTGCTTCAACACATACGAAACAGCTTTGCGCCTGTTCGCATTTATATTGGATAGATAATTATTCACCAGCACATCCGCATCAAAACCTTCCGAAAAATCCTTATAGGTACGGAAGCTTTTCAGTGCTGTACGGTTCTTTACATAGTAGTCCCATACGGCATTCTTTACATCCTCACTAAAAAGGATATTGAGCATGCCTGACGATAGCCTGGCAGTGTCATAAGGGACATAGATATCCGGGGCAATACCACCACTACCATATACTACCCGTTTTCTAGATGTATAGTAGCGCATAGTATCCAGCACACCCGTTGTATCATAACCCGTTAGCTCACCGGTCTCAAAGCGGTGTGCAAAGTCTGCAGCATAGGCATCCTTGCCCATGGCGTAGGAGCGCTGTATACTCCTGCCCGATGGCGTGTAGTACTTAGCAATGGTAAGGCGCAGCGCAGCCCCATCGTCCATTTCGTATTGTTCCTGCACCAGACCCTTTCCATACGTCCTCCGGCCCACTATTATGCCTCTGTCCCAGTCTTGCACCGCGCCTGCCAGTATCTCGCTGGCTGAGGCCGAGCTTTCATCGACCAGTATGGCCAGCCTGCCCTGCTCAAATATACCCGGCTTGTTCGCCTTGTATTCCATCCGCGACGACCGCTTACCCTGTGTATATACGATCATCTTACTACCATCCAGAAATTCATCTGCTATATTGGTGGCAGCATCGAGATAGCCGCCGGGGTTTTGCCTTACGTCTACTATCAGCTGCTGCATGCCTTGCTTCTTCAGGGTCTTCATCGCTTTCATGAATTCCTCATAGGTAGTGGCAGCAAATCGGTCTATTTTTATAAGTCCTGTAGTCTCGTCGAGCATGATAGCCGCTTCGACGCTAAACAGGGGAATGACATCGCGTTTGATAACAACCTGCTTCATGTTGTTACCGCCCGGTTCTTTCATGGTAACTTTTACATGGGTATTCTGCTTACCCTTCAGCATGGCTATGATACGCTCAGATGTAATGCCTGTACCCGCCACGGTGCTGTCGCCTACTTTTATCAGTTGGTCGCCGATGTTGACACCTGCACGTTCGGATGGCCCCTGCTCTACTACCGATGTCACCTGTATGGTATCGCGTATGATGGAGAACTCCACACCTATACCAAAGAAGCTACCCTCCAGGTCTTCGGTCACTTCCTGTATCTCGTCGGTGGGTATATAGGTGGTATGGGGATCCAGGTGGCTGAGAATGCCCATAATTGCGTCTTGGTATAGCAGGTTAGCATTTACCGTATCTACGTATTTTTCCTTTATCAGGTCGATGATCTGCTCCAGGCGGTCGTTGCGCTCTATAATGGTTTGTATATCGCGTTTGGTACGCAGACTATCGCGCAGGTTGAAGCCCAGCGTCATGCCAAATACCAATATGAGGGAAAAAAGCAAGGGAGTCCAAACCTTCAGCCGCCCGGGTCGATGTTCATCCATTATTAAAAACTGCCTGCAAAGTTAGCTGCAAAAAGATATAATTTGATAAACTATAAATATTGCGCCATAGGCACTTAAGGCAGCTTAAAAATCTTAAGTTTTGGATTAGGAAAATACTGGCAGGAAGCGCAAATTTGTATATTAATCTATGCCAATGTCATCATTGCTTCTTGTTGAGAGTGGGTCTACCAAAACGGATTGGTGTTTGTTGCGTAAGGGCAAGAAAACATTGCATTACAGAACGGGGGGTATCAACCCATACTTGCTGAGCCCTGCCGAAGTATTATCGCTGCTCGAGACCGAGCTGGCCTGGGAGTGGGATAAACACCCGATAGATGCCATTGCCTACTACGGTGCCGGCGCAGGTAACCCTGCCAAACAACAAGAGCTGCACGACACCTTGTACACCTACTTTAGGGTGAAGAAAATAGAAGTACAGTGCGATATGATGGCTGCTGCCCGCGGCATGTGCGGTGATGAGAAAGGAATAGTGTGTATACTTGGCACCGGTAGTAATTCCTGCTATTACAACGGCAAAAAGATACAGGACAAACACGCATCGCTGGGTTATATAGCCGGCGACGAAGGCAGCGGCAACTACATGGGCAAACGTGTGTTGCAGTACTATGCCTACAATACATTCGATACAGAGCTGAAGATGGCTTTTGAACAGCACTTTGGCGATGACGTATCGCAAGTAGTGCACAAGCTATACCGCGAGCCTTTCCCTAACCGCTACCTCGCAACCTTTGTGCAACTGCTGAAGGAAAACAGGGGGCATTTTATGGTGGAGAATATTGTAGAAGACTCCCTGAATGATTTCTTCTACCATCACATACTGAAGTATCGCCAAAGCCTTAAGCTGCCCATCTATTTTACCGGCTCGGTAGCCTGCGAGTTTGAAGACGTAGTGAAGGCCTTATGCGAACAATACGAACTGCAGCCCGGCAAGATCGAAAAAAGCCCGATAGAGGGGCTGGTAAAGTATCATAAGAATTTACTGGACTAGCGTTTGTCTTTATAGCCAAACACTTCATTATCATTGTGTCAGCAATGACTAATATCAAATATTTTTAAGGGCTGCCACTATAAATGGCAGCCCTTAAAAATAAATGCAATAACATAATCTAATACTTGATCAACTCTTGTATAAAGCTGGTACTGGTGGTATAGAATATAAGGAAATAAATACCCCTGGCAAATGCACCAAGGTCTATATCCAGAGAGCTTTGAGGTTTCAAGCGGGTTTCGTAATGGACTTTCCCGCCAATATCAACCAGTTTCACCTGGCATTCTTCTGCTTCTTTGTTCTTTATACTGATCATTGCACCATAATTGATACCTTCCGGCCGATGAAAAAAATGCAGCAAATACATGCCATCGCAGGCATTTGCACCCGATTATACTTATAATAAAAGTTTAAAACAGGCGCAACGGTACATACTGCTTCCTTCCGTTTTTGTGGGGGGCAACAATTCTATGAGCAACTCAATGAGTCAGGCTAATAAAGTTATAGGAAAAATTATAGTTGAAAAAAAATAATTTAATAACCTCTTCCTTCTTTTTGCTCCATATAGTTCATGAATGCTTTATTGGCTACACGGTTGCCACCCGGTGTCGGGTAGTTACCAGTAAAGTACCAGTCGCCACGGTTGTTGGGGCAGGCATCATATAGTCCATCCAACGATTGGTATATAATATCTACTTCTGCATTCACGTCGCCCGGGCATAGCATTTCACTTATTTTTTTGCTCACCTCTTCGTAAGCATATACTTCGTATATCTGTTTAACAAAGTTTTCCCTGCTAAGTTCGCCGGCGTCCTGTGCGTTCTTGCACTGGTCGTATACACGAGTCAACACATCTTCTTTGCCGTTCTCCTTCAGCAATGCTACAGCAGCCTGGAAGGCAATGAAGTCGCCCATGCGGCTCATGTCTATACCATAACAATCAGGGAAGCGTATCTGCGGTGCAGATGATACGATGATAATACGTTTAGGACCCAGGCGGTCGAGCATCTTGATGATGCTCTCGCGCAGTGTTGTACCCCTTACGATCGAGTCGTCGATAACTACAAGCGTATCTACACCACGCTCTACGGTACCGTAGGTAATGTCGTACACGTGCTGCACCATTTCATTACGCGAAGCATCTTCGGTAATGAACGTACGCATCTTTACATCCTTGATGGCTACCTTCTCGATGCGTACACGGCGGCTTATCAGTTCACGCATTTCTTCCTCACTCAATGTGCGGGAGGTAATGCGTTGCATCTTTATATCATTCAGATAGTCTTCCAGGCCTTTAATCAATCCATAGAAAGCTATCTCTGCTGTATTCGGTATAAATGAAACGATGGTATGTTTCAGATCATTATCTATCGCCTTCAGTACCTTACCTGCCAGGTTGCGGCCAAGGTTCATACGTTCGCGGTATATCTCTATATCGCTACCGCGACTAAAGTAGATACGCTCGAAGCTGCAAGCCGTTATTGGCTTTTCGGGCAATATGCGTGGATTGCTGAACGATCCATCTGCCTTTACAATAATGGCATGGCCGGGCTGCAATTCCCTTACTTCATTTTCTGTTACATTGAAGGCCGTCATAATAGCCGGGCGTTCCGATGCCGCTACGATCACCTCATCATCCTGATAAAAATATGCAGGGCGTATGCCATGGGCATCGCGCAATACAAAGCTATCACCATTACCTATCAGTCCGCTGCATACATAGCCGCCGTCGAAATGGCTGGCAGCCTGTTTTAATACACCCTCTACATTCAGGTTTTGCGGATTGGTATCGTCTGCAAGGCCCAGGTAGTAGTGTACCGTCTCTATCATGGCGCCAAGATCGCTTTCGCGGATGGTGGTAGTGGGGTGTGCATCCAGCATGGCAAACAGCTCATCGGTGTTTACCAGGTTGAAGTTGCCCGCCATAGTCAGGTTGCGGTTCGGGTTAATGCTCGATTTAAAGAAAGGATGGCAGAACTCTACATTGTTCCGGCCCTGTGTGCCATAGCGAAGATGACCCAGCAACAGCTCTCCCATAAAACGGAGGTAACCTTTCAGCAGTCCCGGGTATTGACGAATATCCGGGTACATTTTCTCCATTTCACCTACTTCCTGCTGTATGTTCTGGAATATCTGTGCAATAGCCTGATTACCACTGATGCGCAAACGGTGCATGAACTGGTGTCCTGCCTCTACGTTTAGTTTTACGGTAGCAATACCTGCGCCGTCCTGCCCACGGTTGTGTTGTTTTTCCATAAGCAGGTAAAGTTTGTTAAGGCCGTAGAATGCAGTGCCGTATTTGCGGTGGTAATAAGCCAGTGGCTTGCGTAGCCTGATGTAAGCAAGGCCACATTCGTGGCGGATCGCGTCTGACATGAGGCTGCAAAGATACTAAGCTTTTATCAAGTTTTTGGTGTTAAAGGATTGAAAATGGTGATACGCAGATTGCTCAGGTTCAGCGTTCCGGGTAAATTTCAAATTGAATGCAGTGCCCAGCAACAGGGCTATGCCGATACCCAGGATGCAAAAAGCCGAGAATTTCTGCAACAACATGATGCGCCTGGCGGTAAGTTTACGCCTGATGGTATCGGCCAGGAACACCTTCGCAATATCTATCACCAATATGAGGACCAGGCAGGTACCGAAAAGTACCACACGATATAAAGTACCCTCATCGGCTGAGGCGGTAACAGCAGCCAGCCAGGTGATGATAACCCCGGGATTGATGGTATTGATAAGGAAACCACTGCCGAAAATGCGGAACAGCTTGCCGTTTGAGATCGTGATCTTCGTGTCGGAAGATTTTGGCGGCTTGTGCTTCCTCAATACGCCCATCAGGCCCACTATAATGAGTATGATAGCACCGCCATAGGCTATATACCTTTTGTGCTCATTGAGTTCTTCCAGCCACGACGCTGCCACATTAGCAATAGTGACATACATAATGTCGCTGAAAGACACGCCGGCTATAAATGCCAGCCCTGCCCTGTAGCTGTGGTTCAAGCTATACTTGATGACTGCGAATAACGTTGGTCCTACCGAAATGGCCATGAACAGCCCTATTGCCAATCCTTTTATAATAGCATCTAAGAAATGCATGCACTAATATAGTATAAGTAATATGAATTGTTCCTTTTCCATCGAAATGGCATGCTAAACTAATATGCCATTAAAGAAATGGAAGATATTATTGTCTCATTCTCATTCCATTATCGACACCGTCATCTCCCGTTCTTCGGGGGCGGTAGCTTCAATGGCTATCCACAGATGAGGCCGCGGCAATAGCTCCGGCGCTTTCTCCGGCCACTCTACAAACGAGTACTTGTCGTTTTGCAGCATATTGTCTTCCATGCCGGCATCTATGGCATCCTGGGTATCTTTCAGGCGGTACCAGTCCATATGGTATATGGTGCGGTCGGTACCCGCTTCGTCAAAGTGGTATTCGTTGACCAGCGCAAAGGTGGGGCTGGAGACGGCATCCTGCACACCCAGCACATTGCACAGTGCGTGGATGAATGTGGTTTTGCCCGCGCCCATTTCGCCGCTGAACGCCAATATATTGTACCGATGAGCTGATTGCCAGAACTGATGTGCAGCACTTTCAATATTGCCCAAACTATAGGAAATTTGCAGTAATGTTGTTGGCATAGAATTGTGCGAAGATACAACGGACAGCAAATGAGATGGAAAAGACTTATTCCACGGTAGTAGAAGGCATGACCTGCGGCAATTGCGCCCTTACGATCTCCAAGGTATTGGAGAAGAAAGGCGCTACGCATATCTCTGCCAATGCCGCGTCGGGAGAAGTACATTTTTCGCTGGCCGAGACGGTGGATGTAGGCCGTGTGTACGATACCATCGATGATATGGGTTACCGCGTAGTACGCAATGGGCAGGAACATCATGGAGCGGAAGGGCACGACCACGATCATAACAATACCTTTCTCTGGATATGCGTAGCGCTAACGGTGCCGCTGCTGCTGCATATGTTGGTAGACTGGTCTCTGTTGCACAACCCTTGGTTTCAGTTTGCACTGGCTACTCCGGTGTATGGCATCGGGCTTTATACATTCGGGCTGAGTGCAATACGCTCTCTGAAACACCGGCTGCCCAATATGGATGTGCTGATCGTATTGGGCGCATCGGCTGCGTATATATACTCGCTTATCGGGCTGCTCTTTATGCCCGAGCAGGCGCACAACTACCTGTTCTTCGAGACGGCAGCTTCTATTATTACGCTCGTTACGTTTGGCAATTGGCTGGAGCACCGGACGGTAAAATCGACCACGTTAGCCATTGATGCTTTAGTAAAGCTACAGCCGCAACAGGCAAGGATCGTAATGGCCGACAGCCTGGGCAAGGAAACCATACTGGAAGTAGAGAGTAAGTATGTACGTAGCGGTGATATAGTAATGGTAAACACCGGCGACAGCATACCGATAGATGGTGAGATAGTAGCGGGCGAAGCACAGATAGATGAACATATGATAACCGGCGAAAGCCTGCCGGTACATAAGCGTAAAGGCGACGCCGTGATAGGCGGCACATTGATAGCAGATGGCAACCTGCGTGTACAGGCTACCACAGTAGGCAACTCATCGGTACTTTCCGGCATCATCAGAATGGTGCGCGAAGCGCAGGGTACGAAGCCGCCGCTGCAAAAGCTGGCAGATAAGATCAGTGCCATATTTGTACCTATTGTTGCTTCCATCGCATTGCTTACGCTATTTATCAATTACTACCTGATAGATGTTTCATTTGCTGATGCCATGATGAGGGCTATTGCCGTAATGGTGGTTGCCTGTCCTTGCGCTATGGGGCTGGCTACGCCTGCTGCCATAGCGGTAGGCCTGGGCCGTGCTGCACGTAATGGTATACTGGTAAAGGGTGGCGATACACTGGAGCAACTGAAACGGATAAAGCAAATAGTATTTGATAAAACGGGTACCCTTACTACGGGCAAACTGCAAATAGAGGCATACCATACAAACATTGAAGAATCATTTTTCAGATCGGTAGTGGCATCTCTCGAGCAGCACTCATCGCACCCGATAGCGCGTTCTGTAGTAGCATCATGGAAAGACGCAACTCCTATATCTTTTACTTCCGTAAACGAAATAAAAGGTAAAGGAATGGAAGCTGTGGATAGTGCTGGTAATAAATGGCAATTAGGATCGCAGAAGTGGCTGCACGACAATAATGCGGAGTATAATGACTATGACCTGTATCTATACCGGAACTGCAGTTATGCCGGTGCGCTGAAAGTGGCCGACACACTACGCCCAGATGCCAAAGAGACCATAGCTGAACTAAAAGCCATGGGCTATGAAACCGTATTACTAAGCGGCGATAAAAAAGAAAAAACAGAACGTATAGCAAAGGGACTGGGCATCGATACTGTATATGCAGAGAAAACACCTGAGCAAAAGAACGCAGTATTGGACGAGCTGTTGAAAAAAGCTCCTACTGCAATGGTGGGCGATGGCATCAACGACGCTCCTGCCCTGGCAAAGGCCACAGTAGGCATATCGCTGAGCGAATCCACCCAAATAGCAATACAGTCGGCCAGCATCATACTTTCTACCAATCAACTAAGCACCTTGCCTAAAGCCATCAGGCTGGGTATCTATACCGACCGAACCATAAAGCAGAATCTTTTTTGGGCTTTCTTTTATAATGTCATTGCCATACCCGTTGCCGCCGCAGGATACTTAACTCCTACCTGGGGAGCAGGCGTAATGGCGCTAAGCGATGTGGTGCTGGTACTCAATTCATTAAGGCTGGGCATACGGCGGCTGGGCAGTTGACAAATGGGCGGCTATTGTGTATCTTGTAAAAAGAATATGACATAAACAGGGTACACTTATATTTTCAGTAATTTAGATAGAACCGCCTATGAAATCCCGCTATTTACATATTGCACTGGCTTGCGCCTTTATAGCCGGCATGTGGTCTTGCCACAGCGGCAAAGAAACAGCTTCGTCGGAATCACCGGGTGTGAGAAGAATAGCCTGCGGCAAAATAGCATTGGAGCCGGACATGCCTCATATAGATTGGTTTGAAGCAAACAACACGCTGACCGCGAATGCCGACCTACAACTGCCGGCTGTATACAAGACCTACAGTCTAAGCGAAAGTCCATTGAAGCGATTTTTTGAAACAGCAGCACAGGGTAAAACTGTAAAAACGGTAGTGCCGCTGGGCGGTAATACAGGGTGCCAACTGTTCAACGTAAAGAAGTCCGGCACAATGTCGGGACCACTGGCCGACAAATACCCGGGATTGGTATCTTTGAGCGGCACGGGTATAAACGGCACTGGCGATATACGGCTCGATTTTGATGGAACGAAGATGAACGGACAGGTAATATGGAAAAACGAAGCGTACCTGATATCGCCCGTAACACAAGGCAGTAAGAGATATTACATCATTTACAAAAAATCGGATGCGACGGATGAAAAACAGCCGTTTGAATCTTTGACGAAATAATGGTCATGAAGAAATTTATTCTTGGGTTAGCTTTTATCTCCGGCTTGCAGCAAGGCGCGCAGGCATTTCCTGGTGTATGGAAGATGGTAGATAGTAAGGAAGTTGCCGTAACTGGTGTGCGCATTATAATCCCACAGAAGTACCAAACTTATACACTCAACACGGGCTCTTTGCAGTTGACACTCAGCCAGGTTTCTGCAGACCCTGCGCAGCCGACAGTGGTAGAGCTGCCGATGCCCAATGGAACGCAGCGCATGTTCAAAGTATGGCAAACCGTTGTAATGGCACCGACCCTTGCAGAACGCTACCCGGAAATAAAGACATTTGCGGGTGTAGCGGTAGATAATGGACGGGTAACGGCGAGGTTCGACATGACACCATCGGGCTTTCATGCGATGATAATGGATGGAAGTACCACCAGCTTTATTGATCCTTATTCGCAAACAAACGATGGGTATTATCTCTGCTATTATAAACATGATTACAATAAGTCGGTAGACTACGGCATGAGCTGCGGTGTGCAGGATAGCCGGGAAGATGAGCTGAAAAAACTACGTACTTCCATTACCGGTAGCGGGCTGCCAAACGTACAGCTTAAGGTAAGCGGCGAACAAAAAAAGACATACAGACTGGCATTAGCATGCACTGCTGAATATAGTGCTGCAGTCGGCGGAGCATCCCCTACCAAAGCTTCTGTATTGGCAGCAATGGTTACCAGCATGAACAGGGTGAATGGAGTGTACGAACGCGAGCTTTCGGTTACCATGCAACTCGTGGCAGACAACGACAAACTTATCTACCTGACTGCCCCAGACCCATACTCTAACGGAAGCGGCGCGGCCATGCAGGATGAGAACCAGGACAATCTTGACGCAGTAATAGGCAGTGCCAACTACGATATAGGCCATGTATTTAGCACAGGTGGCGGGGGCATTGCCGAAGTGGGGTGTGTATGCAATAATAGTATAAAGGCGAGAGGCGTAACAGGCCGTTCGAAGCCAACAGGCGACCCTTTTGACCTGGACTATGTAGCACATGAAATAGGGCACCAGTTCGGAGCCACCCATACTTTTAATGCTACCAGCGGCTCATGCGCAGGCGGCAATATTGACGTCAACAGTTCGTACGAACCGGGAAGCGGTTCTACGTTAATGGCATACGCCGGGATCTGTAGCCCTAACAACATACAAAATGCAACGAGCGCATATTTTCACGCGAAGAGCCTCGACCAGATGAGCAATTTCATCAACGATCCTTTTGACGGAGGTTCCTGCCCATCGACAAGTGCTTCGGGTAATGTGCCGGTAGTAGTTCCACCGTTCACAAAGCAATATTACATTCCATACAAAACACCGTTTGAATTGACTGCTCCTGAAGCCATAGATACCGACCATGATGAGCTGACCTACTGCTGGGAGCAGTACAACCTGGGCAACTTTGGCGACTTTAGCAACACAAACGCTAATGGCCCGCTATTCCGCTCTTTCGACCCTTCGGCTTCGCGCACACGTATCTTCCCCACCCTTGAAAAACTGCTGAATAACGAAACCGACTATCTGGGCGAAAAGTTACCAGGTGTCGCGCGTAAGCTAAGATTCCGCCTTACGGTGAGGGATATAAAAAACGGTTTGGGTATCATGAATTTCCCTGACGACTCAGTAGTGCTCGACGTAGTAAACACGGGAACGCCGTTTGCCGTGACAGCGCCTAATACCAATAATGATTACTGGCAGATAGGTACCAACGTAAACATAACATGGGACGTAGCATCTACAACTGCTGCACCGATCAATTGCAGCAATGTGGACATACTGCTGTCTCTTGACAATGGCTATACTTATACGCATACGCTGGCTACCAATACTGCAAACGACGGCAGCGAAACTATTATGGTACCGGCAGATGCTGCTACCACATCAGCAAGAGTGAAGGTGAAAGGAAAGGACAATGTGTTCTTCGATATCAGCAATGCACCTTTTACGATCAATACATGGCCTGCGAGTATAGGGCTATCGAAAGATGACGACATCATATCGGTGTACCCGATACCGGCCAAAGATGTATTGCATTTGAGAACAAAGGGCGTAGAGACCTACCATGTGACTGTTGTAAACACTTACGGCCAGCTCATACACAAGTTCAACATGACCGAAAATGCGATCCTTTCTTTAGATGCAATGACACCGGGATTATATTTTCTGTACTTAGAGACCAAAGAAGGTTATACGTTTTACAGGAGTTTTGTTGTTCGTTAGAAAGCAAACAAATAAACAATCAAGGCGAATCAAAAAGGTTAATGAGAAAAATAAATAAAACCCTTATTAAATCAGCATTGTTGCGAATAGTAGATAAACTTGAAATGGAAACATCGGAAGATATTGAAGTTTCAGAAGATGCCTACAAACTTATTCCTACAAGCAGATGGTGGATAACCTATCCGGAAGAACATCATAGCCTCGTTTATTCTTTGCATGATGATATCGATGAAATTGAAAACCTTGCTACAAATCCTAAAAGGCCTTGTACCTATGTTGATTTTGACAGAATGGCTAGTATATTAAGATACATAAGTGAGGTAGAAAACCCGAGTTGACAAATAGAATGCATTGAGAAAAGTAAACCCGGATCAAATGATCCGGGTTTGCTTTTTAAAGTTACTTCAACTCTTCTATCAGGAACCGCCCTGTATGGCTTTCTTTGATTTTTGCAATATGCTCCGGCGTGCCTGCACCCATTACGGTGCCGCCGCCATTACCGCCTTCAGGGCCCATGTCCAGCACAAAGTCGGCCACCTTTATTACATCCAGGTTATGCTCTATTACCAGTACGGTATTACCTCTTTCTACAAGCCTGTTGAGTACTGACAGCAGATGACGTATGTCCTCAAAGTGCAAGCCCGTAGTAGGCTCGTCCAGTATGTATATGGTCTGTCCTGTGTCTCGTTTCGATAGCTCGGTAGCAAGCTTTACGCGTTGGGCTTCACCACCACTTAGCGTTACAGCACTTTGCCCGAGGGTTACATAGCCCAGTCCCACATCCTGCAAGGTCTTTATCTTACGGTGTATGAACGGCACCTGCATGAAGAACTCCACTGCCTCATCTACCGTCATATCCAGCACATCCGCTATCGACTTGCCTTTATAGCGTATCTCCAGCGTTTCGCGGTTGTAGCGGCGGCCATTGCATTTTTCGCAAGGCACATATACATCGGGCAAGAAGTTCATCTCGATGACGCGCATACCGCCGCCCTGGCATTCTTCACAGCGTCCGCTCTTTACGTTGAAGGAGAAACGCCCAGCGTTATAGCCCCGTATCTTAGCCTCCGGCACCTGCGAAAACAACGTACGGATCTCATTGAAGAAGCCACAGTAAGTAGCAGGGTTGCTACGCGGTGTGCGCCCGATAGGGCTTTGATCTATCTCTATTACTTTGTCTATATGTTCCAGCCCGTCTACCTTTTTATAAGGCATAGGCATTTGCTTAAAGTTGTGGTAGCAGTGCTTGCCCAATACAGGGTACAGCGTCTCGTTGATAAGCGTACTCTTACCGCTGCCCGATACACCGCTTACCGCAATAAAGGTACCCAAAGGCAGTTCTATCGATACATTTTTCAGGTTGTTGCCAGTAGCACCTTTCAGCACCAGCTTCTTGCCATTGCCTTTGCGACGTTCGGCAGGCACTTCTATTTTCAGCTCGTGGTTGAGGTAACCAGCGGTAGTAGTATGTGTTTTCAGTATCTCTGCGGGTGTACCTTGATTTACGATACGGCCACCGTGTATACCAGCTGCGGGGCCTATGTCTATCAAGTGGTCGGCTGCGAGCATGATGTCTTTGTCGTGCTCCACAACAAGTACAGAGTTGCCGCCATCGCGCAGGTTCTTCAGTGCATGTATCAGTTTATGGTTGTCGCGCTGGTGCAGGCCGATGCTCGGCTCATCCAATATGTACGTGATGCCCGTGAGTTGTGAACCTATCTGTGTAGCTAATCGTATACGTTGCGACTCCCCACCGCTTAGCGTGCGGGTAGCGCGATCCATGGTCAGGTAATGCAGTCCTACATCCAGCAGGAAGCTAAGCCTGTCGCGTATCTCTTTCAATATGTCTTTGGCTATTACATTCTGCTTGTTGCTTATTCTCTTTTCTATCCCAACGAACCAGTCGGCCAACTCTTGCAGCGACTTATTGGACAGCTCAGCGATGCTGGCGTTATCCAGCTTAAACCAAAGGCTTTCTTTCTTCAGCCTCGTGCCCTCACATACAGGGCAGGTATTGAGTAGCATATAGCCTTCAGCCCAGGTGCGTATGGCCTCCGAAGTGGTTTCGTTAAACCAGCGCAGCACCATGTTTACGATGCCCTCGTAGCTGTGTTTACTTACCTCTTCGTAGTAGGTATCTGCTTCTTCGTCGGCATAGGTTATCACTCCTTCCTCATTACCATACAGCAGTATATTCAGCTGTTTGGCGGGCAGGTCTTTTATAGGTGTAGTCAGCGATATCTTATTCTTCCTGGCCAGTATGGTAGCTTGCTGATAGGTCCACGAGTCGCGCTCGGCGCCTAGTGGGGTAATAGCTCCGTCGTTGATGCTCTTGGTATCATCGGGCATTACCTCCTGCATGTTTATCTGGTAGATGCTGCCAAGGCCTTTGCACTTGGGGCAGGCACCATACGGAGAGTTGAACGAAAACGTATTCGGTGAAGGCTCTTCGTAGGATATACCGGTATCGGCACACATCAGCTGCTTGCTGTACTGCACCAGGTTATTCTTATCTACATCCAGTACAAACATCAGGTCTTTACCCATCTGCAATGCCTTCTGTATGCTTTGGCTCAACCTTGCCTGTGCATCGGGCTGTACTACCAGGCGGTCTATCACCAGCTCTATCTCATGTATCTTGTAGCGGTCTACCTGCATGCGCTCTTTCAGGTCGGTTATCTCACCATCTACACGCACCTTCAGGTAGCCTTGCTTGCGCAGTTGTTCAAACAACTCGCGATAGTGCCCTTTACGTCCGCGTACGATGGGCGCAAGTAATGCTATCTTCTTTCCGTTGAAGTTTTCGCGCAGGTGTTCTACTATTTCTTCCTCGCTGAATTTAGCCATCCGCTTACCTGTATTGTAAGAGTAGGCGTCGGCCACGCGTGCATACAGCAGGCGCATAAAGTCGTACACCTCTGTAACCGTACCCACGGTAGAGCGGGGATTACGGTTGGTGGTTTTCTGTTCTATCGAAATTACCGGCGAAAGCCCTGTGATCTTATCTACGTCAGGGCGGTCCAGATCACCCATGAATTGGCGGGCGTAGGCCGCAAAGCTCTCCATATACCGCCGCTGCCCTTCGGCAAAAATGGTATCGAAGGCCAGGGAAGACTTACCGCTTCCGCTGATGCCGGTGATGACTACAAGCTTATTTTTGGGAATACTTACGTCTACATTCTTCAGGTTGTGCACCCTTGCTCCCAATACCTCTATATTTCCGCTGCTGCTGCTCTGAAGCTGTTCTTTTTTTGCCATAAAAATTGCTAACGCAAGTTACGACAATCCGCGCTCCTAACCCTTGTGCCGGGTGGCCGGGTTTAGTATTTTCTATCTATAACGTAATCAACAAGTTGCTCCATGGCATCTCGCGCAGGGGAGGCCGGATAGGTCCTCAATAGCTCCATGGCTTCGTTGCGGTAGGCGTCCATTTTTTGGCTTGCGTACTCGATGCCGCCAGATGCCTGCACATACCTGATCACCTCATCTACCTTAGCGCGGTCGGTATTTTGGTTCTTTACTATATATATGATCTTGCGGCGCGTCTCTTTATCAGCGTTTTGCAGTGTATATATTAAAGGTAGAGTCATCTTCTTTTCTTTGATGTCGATGCCCGTAGGTTTACCCACATTATCCTGTCCATAATCAAACAGGTCGTCCTTTATCTGGAAGGCTATCCCTACTTTCTCGCCAAAGAGGCGGAAATGCTCCGCTACCTGCGGGTCCTTAGTGGCAGAAAAGGCACCCGCCGAACAGGCAGCCGATAGCAGCGACGCCGTCTTGGCCCGGATGATCTCGAAGTAGATATCTTCTTTAATATCAAGCTTTCTTGCCTTCTCCATCTGCAGTAGCTCTCCTTCGCTCATCTCTCTTACAGCCCGCGATGTTATCTTCAATATCTCGTGATCATTGTGCTCAAGAGATAATAATAACCCCTTGGACAATAAATAATCGCCGACGAGTACCGCAATTTTATTCTTCCACAGCGCGTTTATTGAGAAAAAATTTCTACGAATCATCGCATTATCAACAACGTCGTCGTGTACCAGTGTTGCTGTATGCAGTAGCTCTATTAGCGATGCAGCGCGGTAAGTATCATCAAAAATGCCGGAAGCAATTTTTGCAGAAAGAAAAACAAACATAGGACGCATTTGCTTTCCTTTTCTTTTGATAATGAAGCGCATAATGCGATCGAGCAAAGGATTGGTACCCTTTACATTATCTGCAAATTTCTTTTCGAAGAGTGATAACTCAGGCCCGATTACCTGTTTGACAAGTTCCATTTAAAGCAAAAAGAGTAATCATGATTCGTGGTTGCACGGTCATGCTAACATAGGATAAAGGTAATCGATTGGCATAATACTTGAATAGTCGGAAAGAGATAAGGATGAGATTTTTTGTTTTATGCGTTGTTTTGTTTTTTTGCAGGGTCTAATTTACCTTTGCCACATATTGAAAAATTTAACCAAATCTACTTTTTAAAAGTTTAACCAAAATTGTTCAAATAAACAAATCTGTTATGGTCAACAAAAAGTACCTATTGCTGGCTGGGTTATGCACCGCTATGGGCGCAACTCCGGCTCTTGCTCAAGAGAGTGGAACTCAAACAACTGCACAATGGTCTAGCCGCGATATGACTTATCGTGGAGAAAGCTACGATGTTATGGATTCTAGCTATGTTCCCGGTTTCCGCCTGGATCAGCACCGCAGGTATCTGAATCATCAATATGCGTTCCCTGCAAAGCCACGCAACATGTGGGAAGTAGGTATAGGCGCAGGTCTTTATAACATCATGGGCGATGTTAGCACACTAATGCTTTGGAAAGGTGGTGGTTATGGTTTCCACGCGCACGTTCGTAAAGCATGGGGTTATACATGGTCTACCCGCTTGCAGTATATATATGGTATGGGCAAAGGCCTGGACTACTCACTAAGCACACCAGAGTACGTAGGCCGCGAGGCAGCGTGGAATGGTACTGCTAATGGTGTTGACTACCGTAGTGTTGCAGGTACAGGTGGTACTACAGGCAGAGAGGTTGTACGCAACTACCGCACAGAAGCTCATCACCTGAACTTCGATGTAATGGCAGCTACTAACAACATCCGCTTCCACAAAGCCAAAATAAGCGTATCGCTTTATGCTTATGCGGGTCTGGGTATGATGGCTTACAAAACACGTGTCAATGCATTGAATAACGGCGATGATGCGCCTACTTCGGCTGCACAGGCATACGATTTCAGAGCAGTAGGTCAGGTTGCACCTGGTCGCAGCAACAAAAATGAATTCCGCAGCAATCTGCAGGATGGTATGGATGACAGCTACGAGACTAACGCAGTAAGCGCTGGCGAACTGGCTGACCGCCCTACTGTACTGGACGACAAGCTGATAGCTTTCACACCTAGCCTTGGTGCCGGTGCACAGTTCCGTCTGAGCAAGCGTATCAACCTGGCAATTGAAGACCGCCTGATGTTCAGCCAGGGCGATGACCGCATCGATGGTCACCGTTTTGCTGGTGCAGGTCTGTCGCCTAATGCTGATGCGGTTAACTACTTCTCAGTAGGTCTTAACTTCAACCTCGGTAACGCACGTACACACGTAGCACCACTGTGGTGGCTGAACCCACTGGATCACGCTTACAACGAACTGAGCTACCCACGTCATATGATGCTGCCTGCTCCGGTTCTGCCTGATTCAGATGGCGATGGCATCACTGACCAATTCGATCGTTGCCCTGGTACACCTGCTGGTGTAGCTGTTGACAGCCACGGTTGCCCAATGGATACAGATGGTGACGGCGTACCTGATGATCGTGATAAACAACTGATCACTCCAACTGAGTGTCAACCGGTAGATGCTGACGGTGTTGGTAAATGCCCTTGCCCAGAAGGTTGTGGTACTGCTACAACTGCTGCTTGCAGCAACATCATGGGTGGTGCAGTAACTTTCGATAACAATGCTTCTCGCATCCGTCCTGCAGCGCAAAGCCAACTGGCTACACTGGCAGCTCAAATGCAAGCTAACCCAACTTGTAAAGTGGTGATCACTGGTGCAGGTAACGCTAGCAAAGCACAACAGCAGCGCTCTTGGGATCGTGTTAACGCTATCATTACTCACATGAGCGAAAAACACGGTATCGATCGCAACCGCTTTATCTTCCAATACGGTCAGGCAGGTGATGCAAACAGCGTAATGTTCCGCTCTGCAGCACAAGGCGAAGAAGGTCCTACTAACGTAGCTCCTCCATTCCCTAACCTGAGAAGAGACTAATTCTTAAAAAGAGTTTCTCCATAGTAAAAGTCCCGCTTCATGCGGGACTTTTCTTTTTTAGTATTAACACTGATGCTATCCACCAATAAACACCACATCGAACGACAGATAGTGTACATCCCTACGGATCAGGTCATTCATATAGCCTACGCTATAGGTAACATGGCCTGAGTGTGGCGTATAAGAATAAAAAGCGCTGAACCTTGTTTCATCATACCGTAACCTTCCCCAGCCATCGTTCTCTTTCGCGATAGAATACAGTGGCTCAGCGGCCAATATTAAGCACTTATCCCCTGACTTGCCCAGCTTATACGCTGCCTGCACTTTGGTACGCGTGCGGAACTGCCAGCTTTCTTCCCAATTGCCAAACGTAGGTGTATAGAATCTTCTTGCCTCTTCCCTAAGCGTAACGCCCAGCTGCACCCTGCGTACCTGAAAACGGCGTGTGAGCCTACTGTATATCCGGAACTCTTGCTTATAAGGTATTGCAGCTTCAGGGTACGGACGTTCGTCTTCGTACTCATTTTGCCGTCTGTAGCTTAACGCCAGCGACACCTGCCAGTGGGGACGAAAATATGATAGAACACTTCCTGATTCAGAGTAATGATGCCCTGCCGCTCAAAGATGTTGAAATCATCCCTGGAGCTTTCGCGCCCCAGCCCTATGTACGACATAGATGTAAACCTACCCGCACCGCCCAGCGGCACCTTCAGCCCTACGGCTACCCATAGGTTAGCGTTCTCATTCTCGCCCAGCCCGGGCGGCGTTATCTGCGCTTCAGCGCTATACATAGTAGCAGCTGCCAACACGGTAAGGCATAGTTCAGTCTTCCACATTTTGCAGCAGTTTTCCGGCAGCAGTATATATCACCTCACGATCACCTGTCAACTTATCCAGCTCTATCTTATAAGACACTTCAGCGCCTTCTGTTATCTGCTCCACCTCGTCTACACGGTAAGATGAAAAGTTTGCCTTCAATGCTTGTTTCACGGCCTCCGGCAGGCCCGCTGCCGCTATCTCTTCTTCGTGCTTTACAATGCTGCCCGATGGCGTAAACCAAACCTCTTGCTCTGTACTTTTTACTTTAAACTCCACTTTGTAGTTAGTGCTATCCTTTTCCCATTCGGTATCTGATGCACCGGGGTATTTTTGTTGAAAGGAATTAATGACAACTGATGGTACATTACCACGATCGATCTGTTGTGCTATGGCTACCACCGGTACCATACACAGAAATACAATTAGTTTTTTCATAGCCCTGTCAGTTTTTTGTTTTAATTGCTTCATAACACAAAGCTGCAACACGAAACAGGAAGGATTTGGGAAAGACAGAATAAGGCCGATTTTTTTACTTCATCTGCACTATAAATACGTGCGCATTTGCATAACTATACGACACAGTATAGCCGTAGTGGGTAGCAATAGACTTAACGATAGCCAGCCCAAGGCCGGTAGTGTTTTTAGAAGATCCGTTCTTATAGAAGCGCTCAAAAATATGGCCGGCATCAAGGGCATGCCCCGTGGCTGTATTCTTAACAGAAAAGCCGCTGGCATTTGTCACCACATCAACTACCCCACCCGCTGTATTATGCACAATGGCATTTTTAATAAGATTGGTCACAAGCACTTCGGCCAATGAAGGATTCATATTAACGACTAGCTCTGCTTCTTCAACAATGGCCATCTCTACGCCTTTGTGCGCCGCCATATCTTCCAACATCGGAATAACATCTTTTACAACATTATTAATAGAAACAGACTCCTCTTCAGGGAACTGTCCGCTTTCGATCTTTGCAAGCAGCAGCAGGTTTTTATTGAGCCTTTTCATGCGTTGCAAGGTTTCCATTACGGCACCTATCTCCGTTAGTTGCTCTTCTGTAGCAGCTTCATTTTCGGCTAGTAACTCCAGCTTACTAATGCTAACGGCCAATGGTGTCTGCAGCTCATGAGCAGCGTTTTCAATGAACTGTTTCTGCCCTGCATAGGTTTCCTTGGTATGCGCAATAAGTGCCTCCAGCGAGTCGTTGAGCCGGTTAAATTCCAGCACCCTTGTAGCAGGGGGCTGAAAGCTATCATTACTACCCAGTCGGAATTTTCCCAGCTTATCGAGCAGCTGGTAAAATGGTTTCCATATCTTCCTGAGCAGGAGGTTATTGACTACTAATACGGTTGCTAATATGATGCCGTATAGCCATAGCAAAGCGTAGAAAAGATCTTCGATGAGATCATCTTCCTCTACCATCGACGATACAATATCGAGCTGATAATACCGGCCATTGCCGGCCATGAATACTGTTTTAAGAATACGTACAGGCTCATAGTCCTGCTCATTTTCCATAAACAGCGTAGAGTCTATATACGTGTCCGTATAGCCCTTTGCCTGCTGCGCTGTTATCTCCTTTACCTTGTAGTTGCGTTCGTGGAAGAATTGCTTTGTAAGTGTTTGGCTATCTACCAATGCCTTGCGTATAATAAGTTGCTTTGAGTTATCAAGTCCATCGTCTATACTATCGTGTATCTCATCTATCATGTTGATATAAAAGATGCCCGCCCACAATCCTATTACGAAGAGCAGTATTACCGACAGATAAGACAATGTATGGTTAAGCAGTTTCAACGCCTGTTAGTTTATAGCCTATACCGTATATGGCCTGTATCTCTGCCTCGGCACCGGCGTCTTTTAGTTTTTTCCGCAGGTTTTTCACCTGCGAGTATATGAATTCGTAATTGTCGCTTTGGTCTGTATGGTCGCCCCACACATGCTCGGCCAGCGATGTCTTATTTATAACCCTGTTCTTATTGAGTACAAAGTATAAGAGTACATCGTACTCTTTCCTGTTGAGGCTCACCTCCTGCCCCGATACGTGCAGACATCTCGATACAGTATCGATGCTCAGGTTATTGAACTGAATGATGTTGTCGCCATTCATCTTCTTCCGCCTTACCAGCGACTTCACCCTGGCACTCAACTCAGCCAGGTGGAAGGGCTTAACGAGGTAATCATCCGCGCCCAGGTCCAGCCCTTTCACTTTATCATCTACCGAATCCTTTGCCGATATGATGATCACATGATATTCCTCTTTCTCCTGCCTCAGCTGCTCCAGTATCTTCAAGCCGCTACCGCCCGGCAGCATAATGTCGAGCAGGATGCAATCGTACTCGTAGGTATATAGCTTCTCCATAGCCGTATCATAGTCGGCTGCTGCTTCCACTACAAAGTTTTCTTTCTGTAAAGAACGAATGATGACCTCGCGCAGGTCATCTTCGTCTTCTACTACCAGTACTTTCATGTTTTATACGGTTAGTTGCCGGTTTTCACTGCCAGTATATTTCCGCTTTCTTTCACGCCTTCGTTCGATATAAAGAGTCTTCCGTCGGGCGAAAAGCTAAGCCCCTCTGCTTGTGCAAAATCATCCTTATTCATCGTGTACAAGGTTTGCACGCTGCCATCGGGTTTCATCACCAGCAGCTTGGGGTTACGTCCTTCCAGCACATATATATTTCCTGTGGTCGGGTGTATGGCTATGGCCGATGGAAACATACCGCCTTTTTTCTTTTTGCCTTTGCCAAACATCGGATCATCCATCTTTATCTTATACACAGGTGCCGATTGCATTTTCTTTGTCGATAGGCTGAATGCATAGATGCCTTTATAGCTGTTGTCGCCGGTTTCTTTATCCTTTACGGTAGCCAGCAGGCGCTCATTCTTCTTATCATATGCCAGACCCTCTATGTTTTGCTTTGTAGTCAGCGGCGTTTCATATTCGCGCACTTGCGGCTTAGTTATGTCAATATTGTTCACTTCAAATATATGTCCGTCCGACCTAAGCATATATGCTACTTTGCCTATCAGCACTATATCTTCAAAGTCGCCGTCACCTGCAAAAGACACCTCTCTCTCTATCTTGCCCGAGGAAGTGTTATAGATGAAAATGATCCCTTTTTCATCCTGCACACAGGCAAAACGGTTATTATCTATCCAGGCAATACCCGATATTTCCTTCAGTATATCCGGCACCTCCCATTTGTTCACGATCTGTATCTGTCCTGTAGGTACATTACCCTTTTTCGCTTTATCCTTGGCAGGCGCTGCATTAACGCTTTCCAGCACAGGCGTATATACATTTAGTATAAATGCCGCCATTGCCAATCCCATCACTACCATCAGTATCCTCGTTAGCTTGTTCATAGTCAGTTCGTTTTATACACGTTGCACACGGCAACATTTCTACCGTAAAATTCGTGCTCAAACCTGTAAAGAATTGGGAAAACCAAGCGTTAATACCACTACGCAGGCGCTAAAAATTAACAAAGGAGCATATTGATATGCTCCCTTTGTTAAAACAATGGATATGCCTGTTAGAATGTCCTGTTTACACCCAATACCCATCTGAATTTCAGATAATCAGGGTCGAGCGCAGGCGGACGGTTGATAAATACAGGCATATCGAAACGAACGGTCAGCGGCCTTGCCTTATCGAATATCCACCATTTCTTTATCGTCATAGCAGTACCTAGGCCGGCATCAAACCGTATATCACTCCAGTTGGTAGTAGGCAATATATTGGCAGGGCTTGCAGGGTTCAGGCTGCTCAGCTCTATCATGCCGGCATCAGCAAATGCATAGATGTCGAAATGAAGCCAGTTGCGGGTAAACTTCGGACGAAGTGAAATATAGTTATCGATGTCTACTTCCACATTGGCAGCAACACCGCTACGCGCTTTGTAACCAGATAGTACTTGTCCGTTCCTGGTATCGGCGGTAAGATAGCCTGCATAGCCGCGCATATTAAGTCCGCCACCCTGCTGGAAGTGATTCACCTCGTCGATGCCATAAGTAGTCCACTCATCAGGTATAAAGCCGATACTGCGGGTGTACTTGTTCTCCATTAGTTCCTCGGGGTTAGCGCCTGCCAGGTACAGGGCACTCTCGTAGGGTATCTGGTCGCCCATGCCGTAGCGGCCATAAGCGCGGGTGCGGATCTCGAGCTTTCCCAGATAGCTGTAGTTGATCGCTTCTGCTTCGGCATAACCGTAATTGAAGCTGGCAGCGCTGTTACCTGTCATAAATGGAGCCCGCGCACCGATCGTATACATACCTGCACCTCGCCTGTAACTATATCCATGAGTAAACACTGCATTTACTGAATTATTCGGCCTGCCCCTTACACTGCTCCACTCATTGCGGTACAGCAGGTAATCGAGGTCGTAAGCTACCGGGCGCCACATCGATTGTGCATACAGCGACAAGCTGCTCTGTGCTGTAGCCAGCCAGTTGAGTCCTCCACGGTGGTACCACAATCCATCCAACATACGGCTGTTCAACTGTACTTCCAGCTTAGGCAGCTGCCTCGATATAGGCGAGTAATAATTGAATGTATAATTGAGGGGCATATACCGGTCATACCATCCTTCACTCTCGAAGCTGGTATAGTCGTAGCCTTGTAGCAAATGCGTATTGAGCCATACCGTTGCATCAAAGCGATGTAGCTTGTTCAGGTAGTTACCATTCAGGTGTACACCGGCTTTTATACCGTCTACCTTGTTCCACCACAGGTCGGGGCGGATGTACATGCGGTAGCTCCTTCTGTCGGTCGGGAAGCTTGCACCATCTGCTCTTAGCTTAATGGCTTCAGCACGGCGCAGCAAGCCGCGCGATCTGTAGTTGTCTGTATAATTAACATCTGCCAGCCTGTAGCTCGTATCTATCTGCACGTGCCTGATGCCCGATGGCACCTGCACATTTGCCGAGTAAGAAGGATGTAGTTTGCCCCAGCCATACCATTTGGGCAGCGTGGCAGCTTCAGTATTTTTATTGAACCAGGTATTAGGTATGTGGTAGCTGTATTGGCGGCCATCCTTAGCAGTAACGGTCAGGTCTATCGGCATCTGCATTTGTCCTTTGCGGTGCAGGTTGATGGCAAAGCTATCCTGCCCCGAGATCTTGCGTATGCGCCCTATGCGGTAGTCTGCTGTCTTGGTGGTTTCCAGCCACTCATCGAAGAACCAGTTAAGGTCAACCTTAGTATACTGTATGATGGAGTTGCGGAAATCTTCAAAATAAGGGTGTGCAAAACGCCACTGATCAAAGTAGTGTTGCATAGCTGCAAGAAAAAGGGAATCTCCCAGGGTGTATTGCAAGTTGTACAGCATCGACGCCGTCTTGTAGTACACCATACCGTAGCCCCCCTCATGATGCAGCGCATCGTGGAAGTCGTTGGAATGTGTATTGAGCGGCAGCTCTTCTTTGTTCATGGCATCGGCGGTGTACCTATTCAGTACCGTTCTATCCAGTATGTAGGTCGGCTCGTGGTATAGCCGCTTCAGCCAACCCTTTGGCTTGGTAGCATTCACCGTATCGCCTTCCAGCTTTCTCAATCCCCATGCGGTAAGGAACTGCGTAAAGCCTTCGTCCATAGCTGCACGGTAGGTTTCGTTGCTGCCCACCATACCGTAAAACCAGTTGTGCGCTATCTCGTGTACGAACAGGCCACGATAACCCGGGTCGCTGCCGCCATCCAGTGTTATCATCGGGTACTCCATGCCATCGGCGGCGTCGGCAGCTACCATCTTAGGGTATTGGTACATGCCTATGTCTTCAGAAAAGGTCTTGATGATCTTCGACACATATTCGGCTGAATTTTGCCAGCCCGATGCGTGCGGCTCCTGTGCAATGCCCACACATTCTATACCGTTCCAGTAAGTGGTAGATAAGCGGTAAGAAGGATCGGCAGTGAAGGCGAAGTCGTGTACGTTGGAAGCTACAAAGCGCCACGTCTTACGCTCGTCAGCTACATATGGTATGATCTCACTCGGGCGTTCATTCCAGGGCTTCTTTGCAAAGTTCTTGAGGTCCAGCTTGGCGCGCAGTGTATCGGGCAGTACTTCTTTGCGGTTCACTAGCTGGCCGGTAGCTTCTACTATGTAGTTCGATGGGAAGTTGAGCGATACATCGTAGTACCCGAAATCGCCATAAAATTCTTTATTCAGGTGCTGATAGGTGTCCCAGCCAAACTTGCGGTCGTACACACATATCTTCGGGAACCACTGTACACCATTGTAGTGCTTGAAGCCCCACGCGTCATACATCTTCATACGGCGCCGGGTCGATCCGTTATCCCAATAGGTTTTGAAGTCCATCGTGAACGTAGTCTTCCTGCCGGGCAATAACGGGCGTGGCAGATATACTTTCATGATGGTATTATCCAGCTCTATCTTCGCGTCAGCGCCATCTACTTTCAGTTTAGACACGGTTGTACCCAAGCCTTCCGACTCATACCTTCCAAGTTTTGGCTTCAGGCCCTTCTCTTTTTCCAACGCATGCAAGTGGCTACCTTTTACAAAGGCATTCTGAAACAGGTGGAAGTACACGTAATAAAGCGTATCGGGCGAGTTGTTCACGTACTCCAGTGTTTCGCTGGCATCTATGGTATGCTTCTGCTCATGTATACGGGCGTCTATCTTGTAGTACACATCCTGCTGCCAGTAGGCACCGTCGGGTGTGCGGTTTTTCCAGTACAGCAGGTTTTGCTTTCCTGCGTAGTTTGCATCCATCTGCCCCATGGCTGTTGCCGAAACAAAGACCATTGCAATGGCTCCTAAAATAATTCTCATGTATGTGCGCTCAATGAACGGCGTGAAAATACAAAACCCTTATTTAGCAATAAGGGTGAAAAATCAAATGGAGTAACCTTAAAATATCACAGAAACAAATATGTTAACTGCTCGTTAACGAAGTATTGCTTTTTTCAACTCCCGATCATACATTTGATATAGGTATAAGAGAGAGTGGTGTTGGCCGGAGGGCAGCACTACGAAAAACTAAAAACCGCCCAGTGTGAGGGGCGGTTTTTCTTTTATAACAGTATCCGATTATTCGCTCATTTCTTTCAGCAGGCGCTTTGCCGTCCTTTTCTGTGGGCCGCCTTCGTCAGTCAGTTGTTGCAGCAGCTTCTGTGCTTCCGTTTTATTGCCCATGCTCAGGTAGCAACGTGCAGCCATCACCGTAGCTTCCTGGCGTTTCTTCTTATCGGGGTTAGCCATCTCTTTACGGTAGGCCGATAGCGCAGTACTGTACTTACCCTGGCTGTAATAGTTATTTCCCTGCTCTAATGATGTGGCAGCAGGCGTTTCGGCTTTAGCCTCTACCCTTTCTTCAACTGGTTTGGCAGTACGCTCTGGCTTATGCACTACAGCTACTTCGGCTGCACTTTGTTCTGGTCTTACGACAGGGCCGTTATCCAACTTTGCGGCAGCAACTATTGCTTGCTTTTTTTCTTCTGTTTTTATCTCTTTCTTCTCTGCAACAGGTGTTGTTACGACAGCTGCCTGTACAGCTTTACTGGTTACCGGTTCTTTTTTAGCATTTGTATTAGTTGCTACTGGCTCCGATGCCATAGCCAATACAGGTGCATCTTGTTTTTCCAGTATGTTTTCGCCTCCGTATACTACGTCTTTGCTACGCTCGGCGGTTGCAGCAGCTACCTGTTGCTCGGCAATGGCTGCACTGTAGCTACGGTCGCGACCTATGTACCACCACAGTCCAAAGCCTACCAATAATACGGCAGCAATAGCCGATGTATGTTTCAGGGGACGTGTTCTGTACCTGCCCCTACGCTTCGGCGCTGCATGGGCGGCTGCCTGTACAGGTACAGCCAGTGAGTTCAAATGTATCTCTGGGTGACTAACGCTCAGCTTCTCTTGCAGAAACTCATTATCCAGCACTGCCATAGCGCCTACTGCACCTTGTTCTTTTTGTGCATATAGTCCGTCAACCGCATCGCTGCAAAAAAGACAGCTGCAAAGGTGTACTTCTGCTGCATGACATTCCTCTCCGGTCATTACGCCACTTACATAGTCTTTCATTTGCCTGCGGCTAAGGCAGGCGCTACTGTCGAAAATATGTATCAAAGACTTGTTCATACCCTTCCTTTTCCTGATGCCAGCAATTTCAACTTTATATGTCTACGGCCATCTTGTATGGCGCTCTTTACCTTCTCAATGGTGATACCCTTCTTCGTAGCAATTGTAGCGTACGTGTGCTGTTGCAGGTAGAACATATCTATACAGCTACGTTGCTCTTCGCTTAATACTGCCAATTCTTTTTCCAACTGCTCAACTGCTTGCACTTCTTGCAGTTTTACTTGTACATCGCTGTCGGATTCGGTCTTGTCAGCAACACCCTCAAAACGGTTGTTCGAAACAGGTATCGACTTATTCGACTGCATCAGGCAATGGTTCTTCGTGGTTTGGTACAGCCAGGGCTTAAAGCTATCTATCTTAAAACGCACCAAGTCCTCCAGCAGCTTCACAAATATCTGCTGCGTTGCGTCTTTAGCCGCCCCTGTATGTTTCAGGTATTTCAGGCAAACGCCATATACCATATGCCCATACCGCTCAAACAAGCAATTGACTGCTGCCTGCTCATGCTTATGCGCGTACCTATGTACCAGCTCTTCGTCCGAAAGCTTCTTATAATCTGCCCATATTGTCTGCCTGGTCATCACTGTCTTTCGTTTGATGCAGTTCGAAAAATCCTAATTAATATCAATCACTATATATAAAACAAAAACTGTTCCAGTCTCCCCTATTGTACCCTCATAAAACTTATGTTTTTATAATGCAAACGATTATATTTGTCTCACTTCAATTTTTAATCTTAAATAATATTATGAGTCTATCGAGTCTACTCTATTTAGTGCCGGTCTTTGGTATCGTTGCGCTGCTCTACACCATGATGAAAGGAGCATGGGTAAGCAAGCAGGATGCCGGGAACGAAAGGATGAAGGAAATATCTACTTACATTGCCGAGGGGGCCATGGCCTTCCTGAAGGCTGAATATAAGATACTTACCTATTACGTTATTATAGCTGCGTTGCTGTTGGGCTATATGGGTTCTCAGCACGAAAATTCTCACCCGATCATCGCGGGTACTTTTGTACTGGGTGCTGTGTTTTCTGCGCTGGCGGGTTTCATAGGAATGCGTATAGCTACCAAGGCTAACGTGCGCACAACCAATGCCGCACGTACCAGCCTTAGCAAGGCACTTTCTGTTTCTTTTGGCGGCGGTGCCGTTATGGGTATGGGTGTTGCCGGCCTCGCGGTTCTGGGTCTGGGTGGCCTGTTCATCATTTTGTGGAAATCATTTGTACCAGACGGGGTGCTGGCTACCGACGCATCGGTACAGCGCGCTATCGAGATACTCACCGGCTTCTCGCTGGGTGCGGAGAGCATCGCTCTTTTTGCACGTGTGGGTGGCGGTATTTATACCAAGGCTGCCGACGTAGGCGCCGACCTGGTAGGTAAGGTAGAGGCGGGTATCCCCGAAGATGATCCGCGTAACCCGGCTACCATTGCCGACAACGTGGGCGACAACGTAGGCGACGTAGCAGGTATGGGCGCCGATCTTTTCGGCTCTTATGTGGCTACTGTACTGGCAACCATGGTACTGGGCCAGGAGACGATATCGGCAGATGCTTTTAATGGTTTTGGGCCAATACTATTGCCAATGCTTATTGCAGGTGTCGGTATCATATTATCTATGATCGGTACGTTGTTCGTACGCATATCTGATAGCGCGGGCATCAGCACCTCTGCTGTACAAAATGCACTGAACCTGGGTAACTGGGGCTCGATTGTACTTACGGCCATAGCTTGTTACTTCCTTACCATGTATATCCTGCCTGATTCGATGGAACTACGTGGCAGGGAGTTCAGCAATATGGATGTATTCTGGGCTATTATTATAGGTCTTGTAGTAGGTACGCTGATGAGCATCATCACAGAATATTATACGGCTATGGGCAAACGCCCGGTAATGAGCATCATACGCCAGTCGGCTACCGGCCATGCTACCAACGTTATCGGTGGTCTGGCTATTGGTATGGAGAGCACCTTCCTGCCTATATTGGTACTTGCAGGGGGTATCTGGGGTTCTTACGCTATGGCCGGCCTTTACGGTGTGGCTATTGCTGCTGCCGGTATGATGGCTACTACGGCTATGCAACTCGCTATCGATGCCTTCGGCCCAATTGCGGATAACGCAGGCGGTATTGCCGAAATGTGCGAGCTGCCTAAAGAAGTACGTGAAAAAACAGATACACTGGATGCGGTTGGTAACACTACCGCTGCAACAGGTAAAGGCTTTGCGATTGCCTCCGCTGCCCTTACATCGCTGGCGCTGTTCGCTGCTTATGTGGGTGTGGTTGGCATCAGCGGTATCGATATCTATAAGGCAGAGGTGCTTGCGATGCTGTTTGTAGGTGGTATGATACCATTTGTATTCTCATCGCTGGCTATACGTGCAGTAGGCCAGGCAGCTATGGCAATGGTGGAAGAAGTTCGCCGCCAGTTCCGCGAGATACCGGGCATTATGGAAGGTAAAGGCAAACCTCAGTACGAGCGTTGCGTAGCCATCTCTACAGAGGCATCTATCAAGAAGATGATCGCACCGGGCGCTATCGCATTGCTTTCTCCTATTATCGTTGGTTTCCTGGCTGGCCCTGAAGCACTTGGCGGAATGCTGGCAGGTGCTACCGTAAGCGGCGTACTTATGGGTATGTTTCAGAACAATGCCGGTGGTGCCTGGGACAACGCCAAGAAATCATTTGAGAAAGGCGTAGAGATCAATGGCCAGACCTATTACAAGAAATCAGAGCCGCACAAGGCTTCTGTAACGGGTGATACAGTAGGTGATCCTTTTAAAGATACCTCAGGGCCTTCAATGAACATCCTTATCAAGCTGATGTCTATTGTAGCGCTGGTACTGGCACCTACCCTTGCAGATATGTTTGACACTAAAACTGCAGAAGCAGCTAAAGCACCCGTGAAGCAAGAAGTAAAAATGACAAAACAACCTGGTTTTGTCACCAAATTGTAACAATCATATAATTGTCATCCGAAAGCCTGCTTTTAGTTAAAAAGCAGGTTTTTTTGTACCAACCTGTTTACATAAGGGGTTGTCTTAATATCTACAAACCATTTTTCTTTTCACCCTCAAACTTTTAAATCTTATGAAGCAACTCTTTACTTTTATTGCCTCCCTGTTTATCACGCAGGCGGCAATAGCACAATGTACGCCCGCCCCTGTGTTCTCCGTCACGGCTGCGAAATTGGCCAACCAGCCTCTTCGCGTAAAAGCTGATATCACTACCGGCAGTGTTTCGTGGCCATTGGTACACCAGCATCTTATATACTGGGGCGATGGCAGTAATTCCTACACGTCTACATCACCATCTACTACCTACCATACGTATTCAAGCCCTGGTACTTACCTGGTGAAATACTACCTGTACAAAGTTGACTCCTCCCTTACTCCTGGCCCAGGCTGTTATGATTCTACTTCACAATCTATTACTGTAGCTTATTGCAACAACACGGTAAAAGGTTTTACGGATTCATCTACCGGAACTTCAGGCCAAAGGAAATTCACTATTAATGGCGTTATGTCTGGTGGTAGTATGGTGTGGGATTATGGTGATAGTTCTGGTGGTACCGGAGCTCAGGTGACACATACCTACGCTACAGGTAATCCTTATACGGTTACTTTGTATAGCATTGGTTCAGGATGTACAGACACATTTACCAGAACAGTTTATCCACTGGGTGGTGGCGTTGGTTGCTCCAGCAAGTTTGCCAACTTTACCCGCACGGTAAATGGCCTGCAGGTAATGTTCAATAATACCTCAACATCAGGCGGTACACAAACACACCATTGGGATTTCGGAGATGGTAACACGTCAACAGCGAAACATCCTACGCATACCTATGCAGCAGCGGGCTGGTATGTAGTAAAACTGATCAATTCGTGGGATAGCCTCTGCGCCGACACGACATCTGACAGCGTAACTGTAAACACCACTATGAACAACTTCATCAGAGGTTATATTATCAAAGACAGCACGATAGCCCCGCTGGTACCTACTTACAAAGTATGGCTCATTGTACACGACTCTGCAGCCAACACACTCACCGCTGTTGACTCGCTGAACATCACAGGTGCTAACTGGGGTTGGGATGATTACATGTTCACCAACGTTGCCCCAGGCAAGTATCTTGTAAAGGCAGCGCTCACTAATGGCCCTACAAGTGGCACAAGTTACGTACCGACCTACTGCACCAGCAGCCTTAGCTGGAGCTCAGCTACCACCATCAACCACACAGGGGGCATGAGCCAATGGCACAACATATCCATGCTAACCGGCACAGTTACAAGTGGCCCCGGCTTCGTAGGCGGCAGCATTAGCGCAGGCGCTAATAAGGGTACAGGTTCGGGAATGCCCGGCATCGATGTATACCTGAAAGACGCGACCAACGGCAAAGTAGTGAAATATGCTACTACCGATGCTAATGGGGACTACTCGTTCTCTAGCGTACCGGAAGGTACGTATACCATACAGCCTGAACTGCTTGGTTATATGTCTACCTCTTCCGTACCTTTCCAGATCAGCAGCACGAAGACTAAGGTTGAGAACATGTGGTTCCTGGTGTCAAACAGCAAAAAGACCATTAAACCGGTACCGGCCAGCGTTATGAATGTAGCAGAGGGTGTAGCTTTCACCATCTACCCTAACCCTGCTAAAAACAAAACCGCTATCCAGTGGAACAGCAACAGCACTGCTGATGCAGCTATCATCGTCACCGACATCGCAGGCAAAACAGTGTACAACAATACTGTAAAGGCACAAGGCGAAACAGTGATCGACCTTAGCCAGCTGAATAAGGGATTGTATTTTATCAACGTTTCTTCAGCTAACACACAGCAAACACAAAAGCTGGTTGTAGAATAACCTTTAACTAAAAAATGGTTTGTGGAGAAAGGGGCATTACGCCCCTTTCTTTTTTACTACAACAGCAAAAAGGCACCTGTTTCATCCAACCTATTCAAGCATATGACTTGTCTTATCTAAAACGTATCACTTCTTCTTCACCTTAAACAACTACAAATGAAACAACTCTTTACCTTTATTGCCTTCCTCTTTATCACCAACCTTGCAGTAGCGCAATGCATTCCCGCCCCTGTCTTTTCAGTCACTTCAGCTAAACTCACCAATCAGCCGCTTCGTGTAAAGGCGAATATCACCACCACCAATGTTACCTGGCCGCTCATTCATCAGCACATGATTAATTGGGGAGATGGCAGCCAATCCTACCCAGGCACATCACCGTCCACTACTTATCACAATTACGGAAGCCCCGGTACTTATGTCGTTAAGTATTACCTTGCAAAAGTTGACTCTTCCATAGGTGGCACGGGCGGGTGTTACGACTCTACATCACAAACGATTGTAGTGGCTTACTGCAATGGAACGGTGAGCGGCTTTAGCGACTCCTCCTCTACTACTCCCGGCCAGATTACATTTGCTATCTATGGTTCCGCTTCGGGGGGCAGCTTCTTGTGGAACTACGGCGATGGCAGTACCGGAACCGGAAACCCGGTAGTGCATACCTACGCAAATGGCAATCCCAAAACGGTAACACTTTACAGCGTCGGCTCGGGTTGTACCGATACATTTACAACAACTGTTTTTCCAAACGGCAGCACTACCGGTTGTGCCGGTAAAACTGCCAGCTTCTGGCACAGCACTAATGGCCTACAGGTGACATTCGGCAACACTTCAAGCACAGGTAGTACTACTTATGCATGGGACTTTGGCGATGGCAACGGGTCTGCGGTGAAAAACCCCACACACGTCTACAGCGCGGCAGGCACTTATGTTGTGCAACTGATAACCGGATGGAACGGACTTTGCGCCGACACAACTTTCGATAGTGTGACCGTGAACACAACGTACAACCAGATAGAGGGCCTTATATGGAAAGACAGCACCATTGCACCTTCTATGCCTGACTATAAGGTTTGGCTCATCGTGCACGATTCGGCAGCCAACACACTGACCGCTATCGATTCCCTGACAATATCATCTACCACAGGTTGGAACCTTACTCATTATACCTTCCCGAATGTGGCGCCAGGCAAGTATCTCGTTAAGGCAGCTTTAACCAATGGCCCAACAAGTGGTCCGGGTTACGTACCTACTTACAGCACATCGAGCCTTAGCTGGAGTAGCGCAACAGTTATAAATCACTATGGAGGCGTTACTACCAGCAACATAAGTATGCTGACGGGTACTGTTACCGGAGGGCCAGGCTTCGTAGGCGGCAGTATTAGTATGGGCGCCAACAAGGGTACCGGTTCAGGAGCGCAAGGTATAGAGGTGTTCCTTATAGATATGGCAAGCGGCAAGGTGGCAAAATATGCTACTACCGATGCTAATGGGGACTACTCATTCTCGGGTGTACCGGAAGGTACATATACCATACAGCCTGAGCTGCTTGGTTATGCGGCTACTTCTTCTGTACCTTTCCAGATCAGCAGCACGAAGACTAAAGTAGAGAACATGTGGTTCCTGGTGTCTAACAACAAAAAGACCATCAAACCAGTACCGGCCAGTGTGATGAACGTAGCGGAAGGTGTAGCTTTCATCATCTACCCTAACCCTGCTAAAAACAAAACCGCTATTCAGTGGAACAGCAATAGCACTACTGATGCAGCTATCATTATCACCGACATCGCAGGCAAAACAGTATACAACAATACTGTAAAAGCACAAGGCGAAACGGTGATCGATCTTAGCCAGCTGAATAAGGGATTGTATTTCATCAACGTTTCTTCAGCTAATACACAGCAAACGCAAAAGCTGGTTGTAGAATAACCTTAACCGGAAAAATAGTTTATAAAGAAAGGGGGCGCATCGCCCCCTTTTTATTGTTATTAAGTTATTTACTTACTAGCTAGTTAGCCACTCTCGATGTGCCATCTGTAGGCCGCATGCCGGTAGCTATCAAATTGCTGGTAGCTTTGGCCAGTAGGCGTTCCTGCATATCGTACACTTTGCACTCCATATGAATGATCTTTTTACCTGCCCTTATTACCTCCGACGTAGCGCGCAAACGCTGCCCTTCAGGTATGGCATACAGGAAGTCAACATTCAGGTTGAGCGAGGTATAGAAGTTGTCGGTATCGAGGCTCAGTACACCCCAGCCTATTACTTCGTCTATCAGCAGCGACATCATACCGCCATGTATATTGCCATAGGGGTTGGTCATGTCATGACGCACCTCCAGCGATATGGTAGCTTTGCCTTTCTCTATACTTTCCAGCGTAAACTGCAGCCAGTTGCCCGCCGGCGATCTGGAGTCGGTTACCACCCTGCCCTCAAAATGTTCTTTTATGTACTGCAATACCGATCCTGATGGTACTTCTTTATAGCTCATCTTATTTGTTTTTATTTTCTTTTTCCGCTCTGTAAGTCAGCAGCTTTTCTATCATCTTGTTTATGCGGCGCTCCCTGGTCTCGGGTTTCTTAGCGCTTACTACCTCCAGCAGGTATTCTTTACGGTGCGAAAATGTCATTGATTCAAAGACTTTATTGAGCCCCTGATGTGGCTTCATAGCCTTCAGCACATCAGCCGGCAGTGTTGTAGTTTTGTTCACGTAATCTATCCCCTCTGCCTGCCGCTGCTCCATAGGTATGTCCCGTATCTATCCTTAATGTCACCCGATGGACGGAAACGCAGTGCCGACCAATCTTCGTCTATCGCTATCTGCATCACAGGCTCATAGCCTGCCGCAAAGACGACATCCCAGCCGGCATCTCTTGTCATGTCCGACTTGATCTTGCCGCTCTTTTTAGGATATGCTAACCACAGCAGCGCATCGGGCAGCAGTTTGCCCTCTATGCCTGTAAAATGTTGCTCCAGGCCGGCCTTATCAGCAGCAAACAGTATTACCTGCGCTACAGCTTGCTTTTTGGGTAGCGTCGTCTTGCTATCAAAAGCCGTAAAAAGCTTCGCTACCTGATCGGGTGCGTTGATAAGCCATAGTGGCGCATCGTCTTTCAGTTTCAGTTTGGCAGGTATACTCATGCCGGCGGAATTTTGCGCTGCAAATGTATGCATTTTAACATGCAGGGCTTTTAGATGCAGTATTCCGGGGGCATGTTGTTAAAGTCTTCCGCTTGCACCGCATCCCTCTACCCTTTGTCAACTTTATGCTGTACGTTTGTATGGTATAATAAGGCCTTATATGACCATAACACAACTAGAATATGTAGTGGCCGTAGCTACCTACAAAAGCTTTGTAGCCGCTGCCGAAAAATGTTTTGTGACCCAACCTACACTCAGCATGCAGATACAGAAGCTGGAGGAAGAACTGGGAATCAAGCTGTTTGACCGCAACAAGCACCCCATTGCCATTACTGCTATGGGTGTAGATATAGTAGAGCAGGCAAGAATAGCCCTGTCGGAAATAGAGAAGGTACACGAACTGATACAGAAGCAACAGAATAGCCTCAGCGGCGTATTTAAGTTTGCCGTCATTCCAACTATTGCGCCGTATATATTACCGGGCTTACTGGAAAGCTATTCAGGTAAGTATCCTGATGTGAAGCTACAGGTAAACGAAATGGAGACCGACGACATCATCAAGGCACTGGGCAATAATGAGATAGATGCCGCACTGGTAAGCACTCCGCTGGAAAGAAACGGAATCAAAGAATATCCGCTGTTTTATGAGCCGTTCGTGGCCTACTTCTCCGAAGATGAGCCTGCGCTGAAGAAACGCCTGATATCGCCGGACGATGTACATCTGGAGCGTATATGGATGCTGAATGAAGGCCATTGCATGCGCAACCAGATCATCAACCTGTGCAGCGAGCATGTGCAACGCATACAGGCAGAGCGCCCGTACCGCTACGAGTCGAGCAATGTAGAGATGCTGCGCAAGATGGTAGATCGTAACAAGGGCCTTACCGTACTGCCCGAACTGGCAACGCTTGATTTCAATGAAGACCAGCAAGACAGGGTAAGGTATTTTGAAGACCCCGAGCCGGTACGCGAGGTGAGCCTGATAACAAACGACTACTTCGTACGCCTGACGCTGCTGCAAAGCCTGATGGATGAGATACTGACACTAGTGCCGGAGAAGATGCGTGTGCAGAAGAAGAACAGGAAGGTACTGCGTATACAGACTGCTAAGCTCTAGCAATGATCACGCGGTTGATGCCGAAGCTTACAATATCGTAGCTGGCAAAGACAGAACGGAAACGGGCAAGCATTCCGTCCCACTCCTTTTCGTTATTGATGATATAATTTAAGATAAGCTTTCCGCCGGGGCCCATGCTCCGGCGGCAATTTTTCAGGAAGTCGGTACCGGTCACAAACTCGGGCACTACGCGGCTGTTGAATATATCTACCACCACCAGGTCAAAAACTTCGCTGTTACTATCCATGTAGTCTTTGGCATCAGCGCATACCGTTCGAATGGCTTGTTGCCGCTTATCCAATGTAAGTAGTTCTATCGCCCAGCTTAGTATGGTGCTGTCTTTCTCTACCAACACAAACTCGGGATAGTAACCCTTGCCCCTGAGTATCTCAACCCCGCTGCCCAGCCCTGTACCCAGCAGCAATACTTTTTTCACTCCCGGAAAGTCGTCCTTTATTTCCCGGAAAGCAGCTACCAGCGGGCGGTATCGCCTGCCATCCGAATATACGGCATCAGGCGTAGCCAGCTGATAATCGCCCCTGAATAAAAAAAGTTCCAGTGAAGGATTGTCTTCACTGGAACCCTCCCGGATACGTACCGGAATAATGTAACTCAGTATTCGTTTATAAAGCGGTGCCTGATACAATACTATTGTGGTTTGTAATGCTGCATAGCCGACGGTATCCAACCTTTTATCTGGCTTATGCGGCGTGCATCGCTCGGGTGCGTGCTCAGGAACTCGGGCGGTTTGCTGCCACTTGCCTGTGCCGACATACGCTGCCAAAAGTTGATCGCCTCGTTAGGATTATACCCGGCCATCGCCATAAAGATAAGACCCATTTGGTCAGCTTCACTCTCCTGGTTGCGGCCATATTGCAACAGCTTTACCTGTGCACCTACACCGAAGAGGCTACCAAATACCTGCTGTGTAGCTGACGATTTGGTAGACATAGCTACGTTTAGCGCCTCGCCTATGCCTTGCGCTGCCATTTGCTGGCTCATACGCTCGTTGCTGTGCTGTGCTATGGCGTGGGCTATCTCGTGGCCCATTATCACGGCTACGCCCGCCTCGTTCTGCGCTATTGGCATGATGCCCGTGTATACAGCCACCTTACCGCCCGGCATACACCATGCATTGGCCTGGTTGCTATTCACGAGGTTGAATTCCCACTGATAGCCGCTTACGAGGCTGCTCTGTCCTTTGCTGGCCAGGTAGGCATTTACCGCATTAGCTATGCGGCTGCCCACGCGTTGTACCATTTCGGCATCGCGTGTGCCCGACACGGGCCTGTTCGTAGACAGGAAACTCCGGTACTCGGTAGAAGCCATCTGCCTCATCGATGTTTCGTCAACAAGATTGATGGTGCGGCGGCCTGTTACAGGATTGCTGTAGCAGGAGTATAATGTGTAGGATGCAACAAAAAAGGAGAGTGCATACAATACTTTCTTCATTTTGTAGTCGTTTTTACAAATCAGGAAGACAAGTTTTGTACCAACATCTGCAATTAGTCCTCGCTGCTGCGCTGTTTGCGCTTGCGGAAAAGAGGCACTTTGCTTTCGTTACCGTTCACTAAACGGTTGATATTCTTGTGATGTGTAAGCACAACGAGGCATGCCGTAGCTATGGCAAAAAGCTGATAGCTCAGCTCGGGCTCGCGGAAGATAAACAGGATCAACAACGGGAATGCTATACTGGCACTGATGGAGCTAAGCGATACATAGCGGGTAAGAAACAGCATAAGCAGGAATACGCCCACCAGGCTAACTGCCACCAGCGGCTGTATGCCGAGTATCATACCGAACAGTGTAGCAATACCTTTACCTCCGCGGAAGTCGGCCCATATGGGGAAGATGTGCCCCACCACCGCTGCCAGTCCTAAGCCAACCTGCAGGTTCACAAACGGTTCGCTCGTCCAGGCATAGGCCGAAAGTATGGAGAGCTTTACTGCGAGAAAACCCTTCAGCATATCTACTACCATCACGGCCGATCCGGCCTTGCTGCCCAGTATGCGAAAGGTATTGGTGGCACCTGCATTACCGCTTCCGTGTTCACGGATATCAATACCATATACCTTTTTGCTTACCCATACGGCAGTAGGTATGGAACCGATCAAGTAAGCCAGAATAATTAATATTGCAATACCCATTATATAATAAACTGCTAATGAAAGTGGACAAAAATAACCCTTCGCGACCGTATAACCTAATAAACTCTATGCTAATATAACATAATACTATAACACTCAAAGCTTTAAAAACAGTAGCGTGATCCAGTTGTTCAGCATATCCTCACTTTCCAGCTTCAAACCTGCATCACCAGCTGCCTGCACTATTATTTCGCGGTCTTCCGTCAGTAGTCCACTCATAAGTACCTTGCCACCTGCGCTTACCGCCTGCTGTAGCTGCTGCATATAGGCAAGCAGTATATGTCGGTTGATGTTAGCTAGGATGATGTCATACTGCTGCCCTGCTACAATCTCCAGTGAGCCTAGCTGCACCTGTATTGTTGATGCATTATTACGTTCAATGTTTTCCTCGGTGTTGGTATAGGACCATTCATCGTTGTCTATGGCTGTCACTTCAGCTGCACCCAGCTTTTCGGCCAGTATGGCCAGTATACCAGTGCCCGTACCGAAGTCGAGCACTTTCGCGCCATCCAGTGGCAGGTCTTTCATCATTTGTATCATCAGCTGCGTGGTGGAGTGATGCCCCGTACCAAATGACATCTTCGGCGTGATGATGATCTCATATGGTGTACGGATATCCAGCTGATGAAAATCGGCCCGGATAGTGCAGAAATCCTGAACCACGACGGGCTGAAAATTCGCTTCCCATTCGGCATTCCAGTTTTGCTGGGGTATGTTCTTCACTTCATATTGCAACTCATGCTGCAAAGCTATTGCTGCTACCACATCTTCCTTATACTGTCCCTCGTCTATAAACGCGATCAATGCGCTTTCCTGCTCTTCAAACCCCTCAAACGACTCTTCTGCCAGCTCTGCTATCAAAATTGCATTAAGAGACTCGTCTGTGGGGCTAAATGTTACCTGCCTGTATTCCATACTGTTGCTTCTACTTAAAAACGAAAAGACCGCACACTGTGCGGTCTTTCTATAATTGTCTGTTATGATCTCTTATTGTGGATTCACTCTGCTACCCGGATTTGATATAGCATCTGATTCAGGATCGCTTTCACTGTCCGCATTTGAGTTTTCATCGATCATCAGGTTCTTAGCCTGATCGTCCATCGAGCCTGGCTTAGCGCTGTTGTACAGTACACGGCGTGTAGGCACATCTGTTACGATACGGAACTCAGTACGACGGTTCAGCTGGCGGCCTACGGGATTGTCTTTACCATTCCTGTCGTTAGCAGCTACCGGCATTGATTCACCGAAACCTTTTGTGATCATGCGGCTTCTTTCGATGCCTGCATTTTCCAGGTAAGCCATTACTGACTCAGCACGTTTTTCTGACAGTGATCTGTTGTATTTATCAGAACCTTTAGCATCAGCAAAAGAATAGATCTCAACGCTCAGAGAGTTATTGTCTTTCATGAAAGCTACCAGAGAATCCAGAGAGGCTACTGACTCAGGACGCAGTGTTGCTTTATCGAAATCGTAGAATACGTTGCTTACGCGGAAACGGTATTCGTTTGTGATCTCATCCATATAGATCGTGATCGATGCTTCATCATTCGGGTCTTCGCGTCTTACATCCATAGTGCTGATAGTAGCACGTGTAGAGGCAAAACCTTGCTTGTCTCCGGTAAATACATAAGCCTTACCGCGCATCATATTGAAACCAAAGTTACCGTCTTTTGAATCGAATGTTCTGGCATCGCCTGTCTGGTCTGTCATCTTCACCACAACTTCGCTCATCAGCTCATTGGTCCTTCTGTTTACAACTTTACCTATTACTTTCAGTACCGGCTCGTACTGTACACGCCAGATGTCATCGCAACATGTTGGGTTCTTCAGCGCTATCGAACCGATACGGTTTGATACGATGTAAGCATCGCCTTTACCTACGCGGTCTTTGATGAAATACATTTCGTCCGCAGGGCTGTTGATCGGATAACCCAGGTTGGTCAGGTTGGTATAACGAGACGGGCCACCTACTGCCGAGAAGATATCCATACCACCAAATGTTTCCCAGCCATCAGAAGAGAAGTACAGTTTGCCATCTTTATCGTCGTAGAAAGGAGTCATTTCGTTTCCTTCGGTATTGATCTGCTTACCTACGTTCTGAGGACGACGGTATGTCAGGTTCTTAGGATCGATCACAGAATACCAGATATCGTATCCGCCACGGCTTTGCAGCTTACGGTTAGATGAGAAAAAAAGTACTTCTTTCTTACCAACCTTGGCTACGAAAGGTTGTGTATTAGAACCTTCTTCGTTCACACCTTCCGGCACCAGCTGAGGCTCACCCCATTTAGATTTTTCGAATTTAGAAACAAAGATGCGGCATACTACTTTCATCGAATCCTCTTCAGAGCACTTAGTGAAGTAGAAACGATCTCCACCCGGGCTGAACACGCCATTGCTTACGTGAACTCTGTCAGAGTTGAAATTACCATCGTCAAATTTCAGCGCCCACTGGAAAGAGTCAGCCTTGTCTGTGTATTTCTGTTTTGCAGAAACCATCATACGTGACATATACTCGTCGCGGTTCATTTTGCTGATGTCGCCCGGAGTGTTCTGACGCATAGTAGAGAACAGAAGCGCAGAGTCTCCAAGCGGATAAGGCGCTGCTTCTGTATAAGCACTGTTTACGTTAGGACCGGCATTTAACACAGTAACAGACTCCGGATTTTTCATCGAGTTCATCGCCATGTTGGCACCCTTGATATGAAGTTTAGCACGAAGCTTCATCTTCTTATAAGTCTTCGGGTTGTCCTCGATGAATTTATTGAACGCTACGATAGCATCATCGTAACGGCCCTGCATCTTCAGCATAATAGCTTGAAAGTACACAGCTTCAGGATATAGCCTTGGTGCGGTAGCGTATGCTTCTGCATAGTGGTTTGCAGCAGGCACGTAGTCACGCGTCATGTAGTAACATGTGGCAAGCTGATACATCAGGTACGGATTACGATCCTGTTCCTGTTTCAGTTGCTGATAATATACAATAGCTGTGAAATAGTCACCTTTACGGTACACATCATCAGCGTAACGTAGCTTCTTGTAGTACGGGAGCTTTGCTATCGGGTCATTTGCTTTATTCCTGTACTTGTCCTGGCGCTGCTGTTGTGCAGTAGCATCCAGTTGTAGCGAAATAAGAATAGTAGCCAGAACAAAGAGCAGCCAATTTTTTCTCATGTGCGTGAGCGTTGTTAATGGGTATAAATATATAAATAGCTTTAAAAAAAAGAAAGGGCTAGAAAAAATATTTTAGCCCTTTCTTTAAATTTTTTTTATCTTAATTAGAAACGAGAGCAAGGATAAACCAGGCGACGTGCAAAGTCAAGCGGATCCGGTGCAAGGTAGGTCAGCGCTATTTCAAAACCACCGCTTGTTGCGTTCTTCAGGTCAGAAGATACACGGTCGTAGCTGAAGCCAATACGGAAACCTTTGAACTCAAGACCGGCAGTTGCCATAAAAGCATCGCCCGGACGAACCCAGCCACCTACGAACACCGCAGAGGTGAAAGAGCTGTACTCAGGGTTACCGAGGATATAATGAAATTCATTACCTGCCACGATCTCGGTAGCAGAAGCTTGTTGTTGGTACAACACTGCAGGGCGAAGGCTGAACCTGTCGCTCAGGAAAGCTTTAGCGCCTACTTGTCCTGTGTAGCGCATACCCAGGCCAGCATCAGCGTTTCGCTTTCTCTTGAAAGACTCCTGTGGTTGGTTCAGGTTATTAGCACCCACACCCAGCACATAGCTGAAACGGCTACCTACACTATGTGCCCAGCTAATGCCGGCATTCACAGTAAAATAGTTTACTTTATTGTTCAGGTTCGGATATTCGCCCGAAGTACCTTGCTGAAAATCCTGGTTATTGAATTCGTCCTGGAAGTATAGCTTGGTAAGGTCGATGCTCTTTTGCGTATAACCACCCTGGAAGCCTACAGAAAGGGCTTTGTTAGGATCTTCGCTGCCACCACCGAGGAATTTGTGGTAAGCGATAGAAGCCAATGCCGAGATGTTAGAAAGATTGGCATCACCTGCACGGTCGTTATACAGCTGTACACCCGCAGCCAGATAATCGTCATGCGAAAGGTCATTTACGATAGGTGCATCAAAAGACATAGCATATGTCTGGAAGCCACCTACACCACGCCACTGATCTCTGTAAATACCTGAAGCGCGCCATTGTCCGCTAAAGTTGCCGGTAAAGGCCGGGTTGATCGTTAACGGAGCTGCATTGAACTGTGTAAAGTGTACATCTTGTGCAAATGATGTTTGCACGCAAAACGCAAATGCTGCTATAAGACTTGCGCGGCCAATTGTATTTTTCCTGATCATGATATACTTACCTTAAAGGGTGTTATTCTATATTTTTCTTGCTTGTTTACAATTGTTTAAAACGCAGGCGGATAAGCACTTTCACTAAAAAACCCTTCTTCACGATCACCTCTGCAGGAGCTCCCCAAAAGCCGATACAAACCCTCCGGTATCAACATTTTAAGTCATTCCCAACGGTTGAAAATACGTAAATATTTTAAAGATGCAATGCCCCGTCTTTAAAATTTGAATCGTCTATCGTCTTACAATTGTCTTTTTTACCGTACTCCAAGGCCCACTATCTTCCGCTGCTGTTTTTTTGCTTTGTAATTAAAAAGACGGTGAGGTTGGCGAAAAGGTTTGCCTGCTAAGACACATTTTTAGTTCAGATATCCGTTTTCACAAATATTTCACATTTATATAGTTTAGGCTACTTTTGTGGCATCTGCTTTGATACTTTTTAATTAACCGAGGGATAAAACAACCATAAAATGCAGACCTGAAATTGTCAGATATACTATTAAAAAACATCTTGAGAGAACATACTGCAAATTGTAACTTTGCCACTTCTGACATCAATGGCCGCTCCGAAGAAACAAACTACTAAGAACAATACGCCCAAAACAGTACCTGCGCCACCATCCGGAATCAGCCGCCGTCGCCGTTTCCGCTTAGGGTTTGGCATCGCATTTCTGCTTATCGGCATTTTCATCAGCTTTTCCGTCATCAGCTATTGCTTTACATGGCAGGCCGATCAGGATAAGTTTTTATCCAATGGAAGACTGTTCCATTTCCTCTCCGACGAAACTACGGTTGTAGAGAACTGGGGTGGCCGCATGGGGGCCGCTGTAGCACATATGATGGTGTACCAGGGCGTGGGCCTGGCAGCGCTGGCCATCAGCATAGGCCTCGCGGCTATTGGGCTCAACCTGATATATGGCGTACGCCGGCTGCCGGTAATGCGCTACCTGCGCTGGATAGCAGTTATACTACTTATAGTAGCGCCGTTTTTGGCGTATGCAATGCCTCATGCAGCATTCCCATATGGCGGTGCGCTGGGCAACGAGGCTATAGCCTACCTCAACGGCCTGATAGGCTATGCAGGTACAGGCCTTACGCTGATAGCCGTAGCCGCGGTACTGGTGTTTGCGGTATTTGCGCTGGATATAAGCCCGGCACTGCGCCGTGCCAGAAACACAGCCAAACTGGTAGTGGCAACGCTCACTCCCACCCCTGTAGTAGCTGGCGCCAACACGACGGCACCTGCCCCTGTACCAACTAAAGACACAGACAAGGAAGACGAAGCAGAAAAACAATACGAACAAGCCTATACCCCGGACCCTGAGCCTGAAATGGAGGCAATGAAGCCATCGGAAAATAAAGGTGCAGCGCCACTCAAGCCGATAGTAGTAGATGAAGAAACAGGCGAAGTGCTTTCTCCTTTGAGCATTACCGAAAAGGAAACGCCTAAGGTAATGGCCAACGCGGCGCCGCTTATGACGCCGGTACTGAGCGACGATGACATGGATGAAGAAGATAAAGAAGATGATATTCCGTTCGATATAGACATAAGGGAAGATGAGCCGGTGCAGGAAGCAGCAGTAATAGACGAACCTGTAGCTGAAGAAGAGATTGAAGAAGAAACAACCAGAGACCTGCCCATAACTAAAACAGAACCCCAGCCTGCTTCAGACGACTTGGAACTTTCTTTCGAGGTAGTAAAGCAGGAAGAAGAGCCCGCAGCAGTTATTGCGCATGGCGCGCATATAAGCATCGAAGACAACGAGCCTTATGCGCCCGAGCTGGACCTACCTAATTACAAATTCCCTACGCTCGATCTGCTCGAAGACCGCTCGCAGGAGACCATACAGCTGGATAAAGAAGAACTGGAAAAGAACAAGAACCAGATCCTCCAAACACTGCGCAGCTTCGGTATTGAGATACAGCGTATCAGCGCTACCGTAGGCCCTACCGTTACCCTGTATGAGATAGTACCGGCTGAAGGTGTGCGTATCTCCAAGATCCGCAATCTGGAAGATGATATCGCCCTTAACCTGGCGGCGCTCGGCATCCGTATAATAGCACCTATACCGGGCCGCGGCACCATTGGTATCGAGGTGCCTAATGCCAATAAGCAGATCGTATCGATGCGCGCATTACTGGCCAGCGAGAAGTTTGCAAACTCAAAAATGAGCCTGCCCATAGCACTGGGTAAGAAGATAGATAATGAGAACTACATAGTGGACCTGGCCACCATGCCGCACTTGCTGGTAGCGGGTGCTACGGGCCAGGGTAAGTCTGTTGGTATCAACGCTATACTGGTATCGCTGCTGTATAAGAAACATCCTTCGCAGCTCAAGTTTGTAATGGTAGACCCTAAGAAAGTGGAGCTTTCTATCTACAGGGTTATCGAAAAACACTTCCTGGCTAAGCTTCCAGATGAAGAAGAAGCCATCATTACCGATACCAAGAAGGTGATCAACACCCTCAATGCGCTGTGTATTGAGATGGACAACCGCTACGAGCTGCTGAAAGAAGCAGGCGCAAGGAACATCAAAGAGTACAACGAAAAATTTATCAAGCGCAGGTTGAATCCGGAACGCGGACATAAATTCCTGCCGTTCATCGTACTGGTGATCGACGAGTTTGCCGACCTGATCATGACTGCGGGTAAAGAGGTGGAGATGCCTATTGCGCGTCTGGCGCAGTTGGCGCGTGCCATCGGCATACACCTTATCATCGCTACGCAGCGCCCTTCGGTAAACGTTATTACAGGTACCATCAAGGCCAACTTCCCTGCCCGTATTGCGTTCAAGGTATCGGCCAAGGTCGATTCCCGTACCATCCTCGATGCAGGTGGTGCTGAGCAGCTGATAGGCCGCGGTGACATGCTGGTATCGCACGGCAGCGAGCTGTTGCGTTTGCAATGCGCCTTCTGCGATACACCGGAGGTAGAGAATATAGTCGAGTTCATAGGCAACCAGCGCGGCTACCCTTCTGCATTTGAACTGCCGGAGTATGAGGGCGATGATGTAGAGAAAGACAAGACGGTAGACCTTACCAATCGCGATAAACTTTTTGAAGACTGCGCGCGTACTGTTGTCTCTACGCAGTCGGGCTCTACATCTATGCTGCAACGCCGCTACAACCTGGGCTACAACCGTGCAGGCCGCATTATGGACCAGTTGGAGGCCGCAGGTATCGTAGGCCCTGCCATGGGCAGCAAGCCGCGCGATGTGCTGTATAAGACAGAGGCAGAGCTCGATCAGTTTTTAAGCACCCTGTATTAAACTTCTTCGTTCTAATTTTGTCTAAACCAAGGGATAACTAAACTTTTAAATTTTTATCGGAAACATACAATGAGAAAGACCCTTCTTTTATGCGCTGTTTTGATCTGCAACTTTGCAGGTATTGCAAACGCGCAGAACGATGCTAAGGCTAAAGCGATACTGGATGCAGTGAGCAAAAAAATGACGGCGCTGAAATCGCTGAAGGCCGATTTTGCACTGCACCTGGCTGCTGCCAATGGCAAGCTGAAAGACACCAAGAAAGGCACCATCGTGCTGAAAGGACAGAAATACCGTGTAACCTTACCAGGGCAGGAGATCATCAACGACAACAAGACTGTATGGACCTACCTGAAAGACGCCAACGAAGTGCAGGTAGCTACCTTCAACCCCAACGACCAGGGCATATCTCCCGCTAAGTTCTTTACCAACTTTTATGATAAAGAATATAGCTACAAATATGCAGGCACACGCAAAGTAAACAATAAGAACTGCGACATCATAGAACTGACGCCAATCGCCAAGAACAAACCTTTTACCAAGGTAGAGCTGGCGGTGGACAAAGCAACCAGCACCATAGCAGGCGGCAACATCTGGGAAAAGAGTGGCAACAAATATCAATACGACATTAGCGCCTTTACCCCCAACGCAGCCGTTACCGACGCACAATTCACCTTCGATGCCAAGAAGTATCCCGGTGTTGAAGTGGTGGACCTGCGATAGTAGAAATAGAAATTGCTTAGTAAAAAACGGCCTCACAATGAGGCCGTTTTTTTATTGCTGCAAATGCTCGATAAAGTCCAAATAATCAGGATATTCTTTTTTTAACTCCGCGATCAATGTTTCACTGCCCGCTAAAATGGCATTGTTACCCAGATCGGAAACTTTGAAAATTGTATTCCCATTATTGTGATCACTAATAATTACTTTTCCTTCTGTTAACAGCCGATTAGTTACTTCACTACAGTTTATGAATCCAAATGGCCGAGATAAAACTTTACAAAGAGCATACGAATTTGAAAAATCTTTTTCGATAAGCATTAGCGCTAGTACTGTCGGGTCGATTGTAGCCATATAATATCGATTATTAATTGTTCAACCTCAGCCCCTATTCCAGCACTACAAACTTCAGCACATCAGCGCCATCAGCTCCATTCAGTTTCAGCAGGTAGTGGCCTACCGGTAGCTGGGCTTTAATGTTGATAGTTCCCGATGTAACATTCATCTTGTCTTTGTGTACCACCTGCCCTATCGCATTAACGATCGCCACGTCTATGGCTTCAGTAGTTATACCCTGCACTACAAAGCTTCCTTTATTGGGGTTTGGATATAACCGTAGCCCACTGCTTTTGGTCACAACACCGGCACTGGCCGGGAAATAGAACGCAACCGTATCCATAGCTGTATTTACAATCGCACAAGGATAAGCCGTAGTAGCTACCACAACCATCGTATCGCCGTCAGTAAGCCCCGTAGTGCGGAAAGAATCGCTTGTAGTAGTAGCCACAAGGACACCGTTCTTATACCAGTTGTAAGTCATCAATATACCGCCATTCGGTAGTGTCGCCTCCAACGTAACCGTATCGGTATCGCGCACGCCCGTACCAGGGTAAGCAACCAGTTGCACATCCAGGCTCAATTGTGGCATAACGCCTATCCATGCAGTGTCTGGCATTGAGCTGCAGCCATCCAGTGTTGCAACTACTATATAGCTTCCCGAGTCTGCAATCTGCATACCACCTTTCGACGGATGCTGCAGCGTAGATGTAAATGCATTAGGGCCGCTCCAGCTGTAGGTAGCCCCTGTTATATCATTAGCCGTCAGGCGCAGCGTATCATCATAACACACCAGCGTATCGTTCGATGCCATCACCACAGGCAGCGCCTTCACCATCATCCGCACCGTATCGGTTACCGATACCGTATCAGCGCATACGTTCGCTACCCGTGTATTGGCATAAATAGTCGATACACCTGGCAGCAATCCGCTCGTACTATACACATTTGGTGCAGTACCCGCTACCGGCGTGACACCATTATACCACAGGCACGAAGGAGCAGCTGATACATTTGGCAATGTAGCGGTAAAGGTTACGGCTGTACCCTCACAAATAGTATCATCAGGACTCACCAATACGTCCAGAAACAGGGTATTGATTTTCACTTTTACCGTATCCGGCAGAGATATGCAGCCGGCTATTATAGCCTTTACTACATAGTAACCGCTATCTGCCAGCTGCGTTATCTGCTTCAGGGGCTGGCGCACCGAAGCATTAAAGCTGTTAGGCCCTGTCCAGTTATATGTTGCACCTGTTACTACAGTCGACGACAGGCGTAATGTATCGCCTACGCATAGCGGAGCAGTGTAGCTGGCATCAGGCGTAGCAGGCGTTGGGTTCACCAGTACCGTAACAGTATCCTTATGGCTACAGCCGTTGAGCGATGTTGTTACGATATAGTCGCCGCTCATATACGTGGTCGCAGCAAGCCTTACATGGCTCTGTACAGCGCTTGCATAAGCGCCCGGCCCGGCCCAGCTATACCCTATGCTGCCTGCTACAATAGAGTTACTGACAAGCTTCAAAGTATCACCTTCGCATGCAGGGCTATTCGAGCCGGCTGTAACTACAGGCATTGGTTTCACCAGCATCTTTACGGTATCGTTTAGCGTTACCGCATGAGCACAAACATTGCTCACCGTCATACTACAATAGATAATACTATCATTAGGAGTCAGCGCAGGTGCCGAATAGGTATTAGTCGCAACACCTGACACCAGCAATGCGTTCTTGTACCATTGACATGCCGGAGTAGCAGTCCCTGTTTGCGTTGCCGCTGTAAACACTACAGCAGTACCCTCACATATCGTATCATTCGGGCTTACCGTTACATCAAGCGACACCTTATTGATCTTTACTTTAATGGTATCAGGGGCCGATGAGCATCCTCCCGCATTTGCCCGCACTATATAAAACCCGCTGTCTGACAGCTGCGTTATCCTTTTCTCTGGTTGGCGCGTAGATGCGGTAAAGCTATTGGGCCCCGTCCAGGTATAGCTGGCACCCGCCACCACCGTTGCCGAAAGGCGAAGCGTATCGCCTACACATAGCGGCGCAGTGTAGCTGGCATCCGGTACAGCAGGAGCAGTAGCAGCACCTACCGTAACACCAACGGTATCCCTGGCGGTGCAGCCACGTGTTGCGGTTACAATGTAATTGCCTGCCATAGCTGTTGCTGCCGATGCTCTTTTTACACTTTTACCGATGGCCGAATAAGATGATGGCCCCGACCATGTATAGCTGATAGTACCTGCCGATGAAGATGATGCATTTAACTTGATTGTATCTCCCGCACACACAGCTGTATCAAACCCAGCACTTACCGAAACAGGCGGATATACACTAATACTCACCTCGGGAGATATGCGCGATGGCGAGCTTGCCACTACCCGCATCTTGTAGCTACCGGGCGTCATCGCCGACGGCACGGTCCACGATACATTTCCTCCGTAAGCGCTGCTTACTGTACCAATGGTCGTAGGGCTGGCGAAGCTGCCGCTGGCGTTCGATAGCTGCACCGTAAACGTATTTCCTGTGTTAAACGGCAGGCTCACATTATACGAAAGCGTAAGTGCCTGGCCGGTACACATTGCTGTATCAGCAGGATTAAGATAGACCATGGTATCAATCACAAAACATCCTAAAAAGCCATCAAACTCGCCCATCGACGTGGCACTTTGGTTTGTTGTCTGATGTGCTCCCGTAGTAGCAATATCGGTAGTGCTCTCCGTTTTACCGCAGAAGAATAGCTTACCGCCGGGACCAGGAGATAGCACATCCGTAGGCCCCCAGTCGTACGGGTCATTATAGTCATACGGATCTATCCACAGCACCTCTTCACGAGGGCCGCCCCACAGGGTTGTCCACAATCGCTTGCCCGTGCTGTCAAATTCCGAGAACATCACATCGATATCGGTATTGCTTGTCGGCGCGCTTTTCCATGCGCCTGCAGTAGCATTATCTGTACTGCCGTTAATTCCTATGGTGTAGATGTTCCCGATAGGACTTACGTGCACATCAAACAACTCCTCAGCATCGCCGGCAAAAAATGCAGTAAATGTCAGGGCGTCGTTACCGCCCACATAAGTACCCCACTTCCGTACGCCCGAAGAGTCAAATTTTGCCAGGTATCCATCCCAGCCACTTAGTGTTGTGTCGAGGCCCGTAGTAGCCAACCCGTGGCCACCGGTACAACCTGTGATATAGATATTGGCCTTGCTATCAAGGGTCATACCATTGGCATAGATCATGCCGGTGGCAGTACTTGGTTCAAGATAGGTGGTCCATACCCTGCCGCCCGAACCATTGAATTTTGACAGGAACGCAGTGCCACTCGTAGACCATGCTCCGCTGGAAGCTAACCCCGTGCTGGATGAAATCCCTATAAAGTACACATTGCCGGCAACGTCACATTCCATATCATTTATCTGATCGTAACCATTGCCGCCAAAGTAGGTAGACCAGAGCCGTGCGCCCGAAGAGTTGAACTTAGCAAGATAACAGTCGAGGCCATCTGCCCAGGTAGATGTAGGGCGGAATACTGTTGAGCCGCTCGCTATTAACGAATCGGAATTCGTATTTCCTCCCAGGTATACATTCCCTGCATTATCGCAGGCTATATGCGGTATCCCTTCTTCCCAATCTCCGCCAAAATAAGTACACCAAATTCTTGAACCCGTACTGTCAAACTTGGCCAGTAAATTGTCGTCACTCGCGTTCGCCCTGCTTATGGTAGTTTTGAATGCGCCAGCAGTGGCAAGACCACTGTTGTCGTCTGTTTCTCCTGCAGCGTAAACATTACCCGAAGGGTCTATCTCTACATTGTAAAACGACGTAAAAACGTTATTCCCATAGTATGTTGCCCACCGGCGTAGTCCATTCTCCCGGAAGGCCGCGATAAAACCATAAGAGTTAGTATTCATCCCCCATGTTGTCAAGAAAGCGCCTGTTGTAGCAATATTTGAACTGCTCAAAGTATGCCCTGCTGCGTAAACGCGCCCTGCCGAGTCCGACTTGATACCCGTCACATTATCGTCTTCGCCGCCACCATAATAGGTAGCCCATACCAGTGCCGGGTCGATGATCATGTCCCCTTTACACTTTCCGTTCACAGCAAAAGAAAGTGTTTGCTCCTTCAGTATAAATGAGGAAGAAAGCTTTGCCTTTGTAAGTGCGTCGTAGGTATAGGGCGCCTGCTCGGTAATGCTGCCAAATGGTGTGGTAGCTGTAAACGCCCCGTCCTTTATGGCCAGCGAAGTTGCGCCATTGTACTTCAACTTTATATCGGCAGGGTTGCCACCTGCATGTACTATAAAGTCATACTTCAGCTGATTGTCCCGTATGTACAGCACCCAGTCGATATTGGGGTATATGTCTTTGTAAATGGCTTTCCTGTAAGAGCTCACCTTGCCTTCAAAATCGCCACCGTAATAGTGCTCATAATACTCCTGCTCCTCTTGCATTATCAATTTAGCGCCGGAGTTTGCTCCTGCCAACACTACATCCAGCCGGTATGTTTCGCAGGTGGGCAGAGGCATCTTTTCACGCTTAGGCCTTTCGAACAGCATCTCGCGCGATCTCTGGGGCCTGGACTTTTTGCCGGTGCCCTCTGCACGCGTGGTTTTGCTCCACTGGTAGTGTACCTGGCCATCACCAATGTAGATGTTCATACCGGAGGCACTCAGTTTAAAGTCTATGTCGCCGCGCTGCTTGTGAAACTGGTCTGTGACCTGGCCATTGTTCTCTATAAACACCAGTGAGTTACTTTTCGAGAATTTGCTGTTAGGGGAAGATTCCGCCGGGTTGGCATACACGTGCGTAAAGCTGCAAAAGGCACACACCAGTGCCAGCAGTCTAAAGGGTGTTATACGCTGCATAATAGAGGGACATTTGCATTAAATGTAATAACAATTTGTTTATTCAGCTAACTATCGGAGCAACGTTGCAACTGCTTAACATATTTACTGCTCTGCTTCATTGGCTACCTCTTTTTATTGATAGTGACTAACGCAAACAGATACGCAAATAAGGAGGTGTACATCGGCAACTCTTTATTTTTTATCCCTCAACTTTACTTGTTAAAACCAACCTATCGCATGAGCAAACTTACCGGCTTCCGCCATCCCCTCAATACCCGTCACGACGACCGCATGGCCACCCTCCTCGCCGACCATGGCGCTATGGGCTACGGCGTCTATTGGATAGTCGTAGAATACATCTACCGGCAAGACGACAGGCGCATACCCTATACCGACAAAACCATACGCCGCCTGGCATCGCTGGCAGGTATGGAGCAAAGGCTATTCCAAAATCTGCTGCAGGAAATGATCGCACACTACGACCTGTTTATCATCGACGACTTTCATCTTTCCACCGCCCTCACTTACTGCAAACCGCGGAAGAAGAAAGAACCGGAGCAACCGGGCAACGAGGCTTTGTCAGACAACAGCGCTGATGACACTAAGTGCAGCACACCGCCATCACCCATACGCTGGTCGGCCAGTGCAGAAAAACAACCGCCAGCCGGCCTTATGGCCCGCAATGCAGCAAAAATGGCAGAAAATACAGCAGCGCCGCAACAGCACAACAGCAGCACAACGGCAGCGGGGCAACAACACGGCAGCACCGTAGCAGCACCGCAACGACAGCACAACAGCAGCATAACAGCACCTTTACAGCAGCGTAGCCGAACATCAAGCGAAGAGCAAAAGAAGCCCATACCACCATCCAAACCATTTTTCTAACGCAAAGCAATGATGCCGCCTTTAGGAGCGTAAGAAAAAGCAACCCGCATGGCAATATGGCATAACATACGAAGGCCGCACTGCACAGCAGCACGGCCTTCGCAGAAAGCTTATTAAACGTTGTATTAGTTAATGCCGTTGGTCACTGCTTCTTTGGCTATCTTCTTTACCAAACCTTGCAGCACATTACCCGGTCCTACTTCGGTAAAGTGTGTAGCGCCGTTCTCTACCATCTTCTGCACGGTCTGTGTCCAGCGTACAGGTGCGGTCAGCTGGTTTATCAGGTTCTGCTTGATCATTGCCGGGTCTATGTACGGGTGTGCATCCACATTCTGGTACACAGGGCACGTAGGGTTGTTAAAGGTAGTATTCATAATAGCCGCTTGCAGCTCTTCCTTGGCAGGCTCCATCAGCGGCGAGTGGAAGGCGCCGCCTACTTGCAGTACCAGTGCGCGTTTGGCTCCCGCAGCCTTCAGGGCTTCGCAGGCTTTGGTGATGCCGCTGTTGCTGCCGCTGATCACCAGCTGGCCGGGGCAGTTGTAGTTAGCTGCCACTACTACGTCGTTGATGCCTTGCAGTACTTCTTCTACCTTGGCATCATCAAGGCCCAGTACCGCTGCCATGGTCGATGGGTTGATCTCGCAGGCACGCTGCATGGCCATAGCACGCTTGGCCACCAGGCGCAGGCCGTCCTCAAACGAAAGTACGCGGTTGGCTACCAACGCCGAGAACTCACCCAATGAGTGGCCAGCAACCATATCAGGTTTCAGATTGGGGGTGGTTTCAAACAGTATCACCGAATGCAGGAAGATAGCGGGTTGTGTTACCTTGGTCTGCTTCAGGTCCTCATCCGAACCACTGAACATGGTATCGGTTATACGGAAACCCAGTATCTCATTGGCCTGCTCAAAGTATTCTTTGGCCAGTGTGTTGCCCTCGTACAGGTTCTTGCCCATGCCCGAAAACTGTGCACCCTGACCCGGAAATATATATGCGTGTTTCATAAAATAACAATGAATTAATGGGCGAAAATAAAGGCTATTGCGGCAAAGAACAAATAGGCGGAAAATGCAAGGTTAAGATGGCATAGAAATTTATTATCAAGGATACACTAACATAGGTTATAATTTTGCAGCTATGAACTGGATACACCTGACAGAAGAAACACAACTGGAGCATATAAGACTGGAAAGCAACGACCAGCCTGTAGTCATATTTAAGCACAGCACCCGCTGCTCCATCAGCGCTATGGCCAAGATGAGGCTGGAGCGCGAAGAAGCGCCGGGAGCGGTTAAGTTCTACTACCTCGACCTCATCCGTTATCGTAATATATCCAACAGGGTAGCAGAGATCTATGGCGTGCATCATGAGTCGCCACAGGTGCTGCTGATAAAGAACGGAGAGTGTACCTACGACGAGAGCCACGGTGGTATAGAAATGGCCGAGATAGCCAAGCAGGCAGCATAAGCAAGCCTATATCCTCTTGCCCCGCCAGCGCCCCGACCGCAGGTAGATAAGGCAGATGACCAGCAGGCTTATCCAATAAACGAATTCGGAGCCCCATGCCCAGTGCAGGGGCATCCTGCTCTTTTCTATAATGAAGTAGCAATACACCAGGTATAACATTACGCATGTCACCTCGATTGCCAGGTTCATTACCGTATTGCCGGTGCCTACCACGCCATTGAACATCACCGTAGCCAGCGACATGATAAGCGTTGCCGTAACGATGACACGAAGGCTGGGCCGGGCAAAGGCGATCAGGTCGGGGTCAGGCCGGTACAGGGATATGAAGGCATCGGAAAATACCAGCAGCAGCGTGCAGATGCAAAGCGTAGTGATGAAGCTAATGGTAGCCACCCGTATAATGAGCGGCACCACCTCGCGCGACTTGCCCTGGCCTATGATGTTGCTCACCATGGTATTGCAGGTAGAGGCGAAGGCCCAGGTACTGATGCCCACAATACCAAAGATGCTGCGGAGTATCTGTGAGGTAGCCAGCTCGCGCTGGCCCAGGTGCTCTACATAGATGAAGAATATCTGCCAGCCGCCTATGGCAAACAGGTACTGAACAATGAGCGGGGAAGATACCTTGAGCATACGTTTGGCAAGGGGCATATCCATATATATATGCCGCCTGATAGGGTATTCGCGGTATATCTTCCTAAAGTAAAAGATGCCATACATCACCGCGCAGTACGCCATCTCGGCCATCACCGACGCCAGGGCCGCGCCACCCAGCCCCATCTTCGGGAAGCCATGCGTACCGAAGATAAGCAGGTAGTCGAAGCCGATATTGACCAGCGTACCCGCCAGCGACCCATAGATAAGGAACCGCGACCGGGAGGTACTGATGAAAAAGGCATTGGCCAGCTGTGTCAGCATCAGGAACGGCAGGCCCCAAGCCCTGATATACAGGAACTTGACGCTCAGGTGGGCATTGTTGCCATCATGCAGGCTTAGCCCAAATATGACAGGCGCCAGCCACAGCGATAGCATCATCAGCAGCAGCGAGAAGCCCAGTACCAGCATGGCGCCGTTCATAAAGGTCTTGGCCAGCCCGTCGGTATCGCCCTCGCCTGCCCTGCGTGCCATCTGTACCTGTATGCCGTTGCTCAGGCCATAGCCTATCATCGACAGCACCAGGTAAAAGATACCCGCTATGCCATTGACACCCAACTCCTGCTCGCCCAGCCTGCCTAGGAAGGCGGTATTGGTCAGGAAGTTGACCTGCGGGATGACCAGCGATAAAGAGATAGGGGCCGCCAGTCGGATGATGCTTTTATTGGATACTGATAAACTCACAAACAGTTTTTAAACCATACGATCACAAATGAAGAAAAACAGAACACGGGCTTAACGATATGATCATCATACACGCATCATATTGGCTTGACCGCCCATTTGTGCAATTGTCGCAAATTTATTCTATAATTGTGTGCTTTTCTCTATGTCGGACGTTACTAATAGCACTAACAGCCAGGTATATAATATACAGGATGACGGGAACCTTATAGGCCAGGTGGCCAGGGTGATCCTTGTGTTGATGCCGCGGGCTTTCGTGGCAGCAGGGTTTGATGCCAACGGCACCCTGCTAACCGCCAGCAGCAGCGACTATGGCAAGACCCATACCCCCTGGATACTCGACTTCTTTGAGCATCAGTTCATACACAATCCGCTGGTATCAAATACCAAAAAGGTAGTGGCGGTATTTGTAGCCAACGAGCAGAATATGCTGGTGCCTGCGCCGCTGTTTGATGAAACTGCAGCAGCTACCTGGCTCAAAAGCATGTACTTCATAGAGAATAGCGAAACAGTATCATCTTATTCATTGCAGAGCGATAATGCCTACTATGTAGGTGCATGGCCTGCTGCTATAAAGAGCCTCGTAGGGCGTTACCTGCCGGGCCGCAAAGTATTGCCAATAGACTATTACCAGTTCAAAAGGCAAAGTACTGCCGGCGACAGGATAGAATGTTGCATCATCAGAGATGAGGCCTCGGCTACTTTGTACAAGGGTGGCAAGCTGCAATGGCACCAGAGCTTCCGTTACGAAACACCCGAGGACATTGCCTACCACCTGAACTTGGCGCTAAAGCTGCACAACCTCGAAAGAGAGAATGTGCTGCTGCAAACTGCCGCAGGCGGGCCAGACATAACGGAAACGATCAACTACCTCACACAGTACTTCCCGAAGCTGAAGGAAGGTGATAGCAGCATACCGGGCAACCGCAACTGGATGGCAACGGTGTATTTGTTACAACAGCTATATACATGCGCATTGTAGGAGGTATGTTCAGTGGCCGCAGGTTTAGCCCGCCCACCAGCACACCCGCCCGGCCTACTACCGATGTAGCCAAAGAGGCGCTCTTCAACATGCTGCAAAACATGATAGATATTGAAGACGCCAAAACCTGCGACCTGTTTGCCGGCACGGGCAGCATCAGCTACGAGCTGGCCTCGCGCGGCGCTGCCGAACTAACACTCATAGAGCGCGACCCGACCAATATTAACTTTATAAGGAAGATAGCTACTGAGCTGGGTATAAAGGATAAGTTCAACATCATCCGCGGCAATGTCTTTAAGTTCATGAAGCAGAATGTGGACCGGTACGACCTGATATTTGCCGACCCGCCTTACGCGCTGCCCAACATGGACGACATACCGCAGCTGGTGTTTGAGCGGAATATGTTGCTACCCGGCGGCCTTCTCATAATGGAACACTCGCCACGCAACAACTACCAGCAGCATCCGGCCTTTACCCGTACTAAGAACTACGGTACTACTGTATTTTCATTCTTCACACAACCTGAGTAATAACGATGGAAAGAATATGCCTTTTCCCCGGAACATTTGACCCCATTACCAAAGGGCATGTCGATATCATACAACGCGCATTATCGCTGTTCGATAAGCTGGTAATAGGCATCGGCACCAACTCTTCTAAACAGCCGATGTTTACCGTAGAGCAAAGGTGTGAATGGATTAGGGAAATATTCAAGGATGACGAGCGGATAGTGGCTACCGGCTATACCGGCCTCACCATCGATTATTGCAAGCAGATAGGCGCACAATACATACTACGCGGCATTCGCTACGTAAGCGATTTTGAATATGAAAAAGCGATAGCAGACATGAACAGAATGCTATCGCCCGATATAGAAACATTGTTTTTAACCTGCTCGCCCGAGTACTCTACCATATCCTCCACCCTTGTGCGGGATGTCATCAGGAACAATGGCAATGTAAGCCTGTTTATTCCTCCGGAAGTAAAGTACTAACATGCGGCACTGAAGCCTAGAAACCTCTGCGCTCCATTACCTTGAAGCGGTTGTAACGCTGGGTCTCTGCCTGCAGCCTTTTGATGACAAAGAAGATTATCGCACCGTCATCGGCCCAGCCAAGGATGGGTAGAAAATCGGGGATGAAGTCAAAAGGAAACAGGATGTATACGATACCAAGCAGCACCGCCAGGTTCGTTAGCATCGACATCTTGTAGCGCCCCCTTATCACATCGCGGAGCATAGCCCAAAGTGTCTTGCGGTTTTGTATAAGGTGAGCCGCATTTTTGATATTCCTCACATGTCTTACCGGTGTAAGCTTCGCCATCATCTGCATCATATTTACGGTGTAAAATTACGGCCGCTATTGTTTCAGCTTTGTTAATGATAGTATTTTGTAACGTTAAAGTCTGGTGCAGCTTTCGGCCCCTATTAATGCGCAAAATACATGACAGAGCATAACGCGCTCACGGATATCACGATCCACAATATAACCCCTTGTATGAAAGGCTTTACTCCTACACTTCGCAGCACCTTTTTAGACAGGCCCGCACCTATCAGGAATAAGGTGGCCGTAAGCCCTGCCCTTGCCAGCTTAACGACATAGGGCGCTATCTCCTGCACCACGGGTACATAGGTATTGATGGCAGTTGCAATGACAAAATAGCCAATAAAATAGGGCCACTTGATCTTCTGCTGGCCGCTCTTAAATACCAGTGCCGTACCCAGGGCCAGGGGTATGATCCATAGCGCGCGGGTGAGCTTTACGGCCGTAGCTATACTCAGGGCCTCTTCGCCGTAGGAGGTAGCTGCACCTACTACCGAGCTGGTATCATGTATAGCTATCGCCGCCCACAGGCCAAACTGGTGCTGTGTAAGATGCAGCATATGGCCTATAGGTGGAAAAAGAAACAGCGCTATGGAATTGAGGATAAATACGATACCCAGCGCAACCGACATATGCTCTTCTTCTGCTTGCAGTACAGGGCCAACGGCAGCAATAGCGCTGCCACCGCAAATGGCCGTACCCGAAGATATGAGGTGCGATGTCTTACGCTCTATATTCAGCCATCTACCCAGTAATGCGCCCAGTATTAAAGTACCGGCTATGGACGCTATGGTAAAGGCCAGCCCTTCACTACCGGCCTTCATGGCAGTTTGCAGATTCATGCCGAAGCCGAGGCCTACTACCGAAAACTGCAGCAGGTTGGTCGTGATCTTCTTGTTGAGGTGCAGGTACGGATGCCCGATGAACTGCGCAAATATCAGCCCCAGGAACAATGCCAGCGGAGGTGTGATCAATGGCGTAAAGCACAGAGCTACTACGATGAAAAACAGTGTTTTACGGATTGCTACGTTTTCTATCACGGGCGTAAAGATAATTTTTGTCTTTATACCTCAGGTGTTTTGCTACAAGAATTTATACCGGTTTAAGATGCTGTAGACATCGTCGCGATAAGTGTTGCCTATCATTACCGACTGTGTTTTGATGCGTATGGTATTGCCATCCACCTCGTCAATGTAGTCGAGATTAACGATATAGGACTTATGCACGCGGGCAAAATTCTGATGCTTGTCCAGGTGCTCTTCTATATGTTTCATGGTGCTATGTACTATGATCTTTCCCTGTTCTGTCCATAGGGCTATGTAGTCTTTCAGGCCCTCTACAAACCATAGTTTCGAGAGGTCTATCTTTATCAGCTTACCACCCGACTTTACAAACATCAGCTTATCTGAAGCCAACGCTGCCGACGGCGCTTCCTGTGCCTGTGCAGGCTTTGCGGGTGCATTTATCGTGGCAGTAGCCTTATTGATGGCCTTGAGGAAACGGTCGAATGGTACGGGTTTTAGCAAGTAGTCTACCGCATCCAGTTCGTAGCTCTCAATGGCATATTCGGCATAGGCCGTGGTGAAAATGACTTTGGGCGGATACTTGATGGTCTTCAGAAATTCTATCCCGGTTATCTCCGGCATATTGATGTCGAGCAGCATGATATCTATCTGTTGCTTGTTCAGCATCTGGAACGCTTCGATGGCATTGCTGCACGACCCCGCCAGTCGCAGCGTGGGTACTTTAGAGATATAGGTCTCCATGATGTCCCGCGCTATGGGTTCATCATCTACTATCATTATGCGCAGCAGGTCATTACTCATATCAGGTCAATTTGTACTTGTATGGTATAGGCAGTATCGTCTTTCACCGTTTCTATTTTATGCTTTTCGGGGTATAGCAGTTGCAGGCGCTTACGCAGGTTCTCCAGGCCTATACCCCCTACTTTACCATTGCCGTTTCCGTTGATCGCCTTGTAATTGTTACGGCCATAAACGGTCAGCTTTTGTTGTTCTAAAGTAAAACGATAATCGATAAAATAGCTATCGGTAATGTAGCGGGTCCCATGCTTAAAGATATTCTCCAGCACCGGCAGCCATAGTAGCGGTGGTACGTTATAGTCGCCATCGGAAACGATGTAGAAATGGAAGTTCTTATTCTCGGGCAGGCGCAGCAGCTCTATATCTATGTATGCCTGCATCACTTCTTTCTCTTTCTCAAATGATACCTGAGGTATGTTGGAATCGTAGAGCAGGTAGCGCAGGATAGATGAGAGCTTCAGTATCACATCAGGTGCATTGTCTGCTTTCTTCAGTGTGAGCCCATACAGGTTGTTCAGGGTATTGAAGAGGAAGTGTGGATTGATCTGGCTTTTCAGGAAGTTCAGCTCTGCCTCTACCCGCTTCTTCTCGGTGGCAGCGAAGAGCTTTTGTTGGCGGTAGTAGTCGTTCATGTACCAAGCCATGGTGAAGATAAATACCCATAGCATGTACCCGCTCAGGTACATGTTCATATCAGCAATGATCTCCGGCAGGGTCCATACGTTTGATACTGGCGACGATACCAGCCCTACATGCTGCAGGTGGTCTATATTAATGTCTTCATTGGCAAGCTTCAGGAACAGCACATACGCAAGCGTCACCAGTACCGTCAGCGGAAGCACCAGTGCTATATAAGCCAGATACTTCCTCCGCGCAAGGAAGCGCGGTACGAGGTACAGATTATTGGCATAAAGCAGTACTGCACTGCATACTACACCTGCCACCATGATCCATGGGTACCATGGCGACTGTATCACATTGTAATGAAATGCCTCTTGGTTGCCTGAGTTGATGGTAAGGACATTCCAGAGTATGAGTGCCCACATGTATATGTTGCGCGCTACACGGCTGCGCAGTGCTACAGATATACTATGACGGGTAATATTCATACGATGCAAAGAAGCATTTTTAAATCTGATTGTTTATAACACTATCGACATAATCTGTGTTTTTTTAGACGAATGGACTTGGAAAATAATGACATTCTGCCATATCCGTAGTACGTTCCCTGCAACCAAATTGAGCAAATTGTCGATACTTCAAAAAAGAGCTTTTAGTATCGGCATTGCGTTTGTTTAATGCGCTTTTAATATTCACACACGGTGCTGTAAAGCTGCTGCTATGCTGCTCTTCAGCTGCCGTTACGCTGGTGTCAGGCAGCTGTTGTGCTGCCGCCACGCTGGTGCTGCGCTGCCCTAAAACTGCGGCATTTTCTGCCATTATTACAGATGACGTTATAGCTCTTGAATGTTGATGTATCATGCGAGAGAAGTTTGTGTAAAGTTGAGGGATTTTAGTTTGGAAGGTATGTATATACACCCCCTTTGGGATTTCCACATTCAACTGAAAGGGAGAACTTTATTCAGGCCATTAGCAGGGCAATAATATGGCTGGGGAGAAAAAATCTGTAATACTATAATCACCGTCGAAACATCAGAAAACATCTTTGAACTCAACCCCCATTTTGTCGTCGCGGAAATAGTTGAATATTGCAGCTGAGTCAACGTCTTTTGCTGTTATACTTACACTACAAGTATCTGCATAACACTTATTATATCCTGAAAGGTTGCCTATAGTATCTATCAACGCATAGTACTCAGGTTCTCCATTAGCAGCATTCATATATAAAAGATAATACGGTACTCGTTTAATTTCGATGCTAGCTGCCTGGTGTATTTTACCGTTCAAAGGGAAACGCATTAAGTCTTTTGCCGCGCTACTATTTAGGATAGTTTGGTTCCTTAAGAAAGATATTCGTTGTTCCAGATAGGTATCGGACGAGTCACGTTTAGTTATGATTTTCAGCTTATATATATCATTGAGGACAATCTCAATTTCGGAAAATTTGTAGCTGGACAATATTTCGTTATGGCTGCATCCAGATAATAGCAGAAAAACCAGTAACAGTAGTTTTTTCAGGTGCATGTTAATACTCTAGGTTTAAATATGGGCGTTGCAGTCTTTACTACATTACAAAATGTACAACATTTAGTGCAACCATTCTACTGCCTACATAAAACAGAAAGCTCTAGACGAACCACTCACTTCCATTTGGTCGAAAACAACCCTATTTTTATCGAATAAAATTGCCATAGGCCGATACTTAGGCTTTTTTTGAACTCTGAATTCCATCCGTTAAAAACCACGTTATGAAAAGAACATTACTGTTAGTCCTGTCGATACTGATATCGGTTGCAAGCTTTGCCCAGATATCGCCTGTATATACCAATGCATTCCAGCATGTGCTGGATAGTGTGTGTAAGAAGAACAAGATAAAAGGTGTATCGGCAGCTATATACCGCCCCGGCGAGGGCATATGGACCGGCACTTATGGCGAGTCTCATGCGGGTACGCCTATCACATCAGACATGATATTGCCGATAGGCAGCAATACCAAAACCTTTGTATCGGCCGCCATTCTGAAGCTACAGGAAGATGGTAAAATAAAACTTGAAGACACCATTGGCACCTGGATAACGCACAAATATGTAAACGGGCAGATAACCGTAAAGCAACTGCTGATACACACCAGCGGCCTTGCTGACTATACGAACGATACGGCCTTCTTTGTAGCGATGAATGCCGACTACAACAAAGTATGGCAGCCCGAGGATATGTACCAGTTCATAGATACGGCTGTAGCGGCGCCCGGCGCAACATGGAAATACTGCAATACCAACTACCTGCTGGCAGGCATCATTGTGAGCAAAATAGCCAACAAGCCGCTGGAGCAGGCATTGCGCGACCTGATACTAACCCCGCAAAACCTGCAAAAAACTTTCCTGTTTCCGCAAGAGCAGCCTACCGGTGTGATACCGCATGGATGGTCGGCTAATGTGACCGGCAAACTGGCCGATATGTACACAGAGATCGGCTATACCAATACCGCCTTCCTGAGCATGGCTACCGGTGCGGGTGCCTATGTATCGACAGCGGAAGACAATGTAAAATTTTGGCATGCGCTGATGAGCGGGCAGATAATAAACGCAGGATCGCTGGCAATGATGAAAGATATGTACCCGCTGGCTCCCACGCAGGGTTATGGCCTGGGCCTGATGAAATCTTCATTGAACGGACGGTCTATATATAGTCATGGTGGTACCTGCTTCGCGTTCCTCAACGAGAACCTGTATGACTCCGTAGGTGGTGTATATATTACGGTACTGAGCAACCAGGATAGCATTACTAATGACCTGCTGCATGCACGTGTATTGGGCGCACTTCATAAGATAACCGTGAAAATGCCTGCATTGGGCATTAAAGACATGAACACCGAACTGGCTGAAGCGAAAATATACCCTAACCCCGCTACCGACCGCCTGCACATCGCCCTCAGCGAAACAGGTAACAATGCATCGGTAGTGATAGTAGATATGACGGGGAAGGTTGCTTACAGTGGTAGCCTGAAGGATGGCGATAACGAGATTTCCTTATCCAACTTCGCTACAGGGCTATACATGACGCGTATCAACAACAATGGATTGATACAAACACAGAAGATACAGGTAATAAAATAAAGACATCAGCATACAAAGAAGAAGCGGCTCTCTTGGGAGCCGCTTCTTCTTTTATACTACCATTTGTATCCTGCCTTTTGCAGTACTTCTCGTATAGCTTCGTAAGATTTATATACAACATTGCCCAGCTCCCGTTCCGGTATCCACTTAGCCTCCATGATGTTTTCTTCTTTTTGCGGCAGCAATTCGTCGGCCAGCGTACCGCTCATACGGTACCATGCAGTGTGCTTCAGCAGGTTCTCGCCGTACTGAGAGTACACATGATAGGTGTCTGCTATCTTCTCTCCCAGCTTCAGCTTTTGCAATCCTGTTTCTTCGCTTACCTCGCGTATAGCGCAGCCGTCCAAATCTTCGCCATCGTCGAGCTTTCCTTTGGGCAGGTCCCACTTGCCGCGGCGGTATATCATCAGTATGGCGCCGTCTTCATTGGTCACTACGCCGCCGCCTGCATCTATGGGTGCGTACAGTTTATGCAACTCGTTCATCAGCGCCTCGTCCGATACGTCCTCTATCATGGCACCCAGCGTGCCGGGCTTGTCCAGGTGCTGAAAGGCTTGGCGGAAGTTACGCGGAAACGCACCTGTAAATGCCAGGTAACCCTTAGCTATGGCGTTTTGTTCTATATATTCTTTACCGCTACCCGTAAGGATCAGCGGCTTATTATTATAATATATCTTACGGCTTGTATTCATTGCTACAGTTTGTAAACTTGCTTATTTGACGTAGGTTTGAGCGATATGAGCACACAGAAACATTTTGCCGAAAAGCTGCTGCAAATTAAAGCTTTGCAACTCAACCTGCAAAAGCCATATGTTTGGGCGTCAGGATGGAACTCACCTATATATTGCGACAACCGTAAAGTACTGTCTTACCCGCATGTACGCGATTTTGTAAAAAGTGAGCTGGCAAATATGGTGCTCGAGCATTTTCCCGATGCCGATGTAATAGCAGGTGTGGCTACTGCGGGCATACCGCATGGCGTAATGGCTGCCGACCTGCTGAAGCTGCCATTCATATACGTGCGCAGCAAACCCAAAGAACACGGCATGGGCAACCAGATAGAAGGCGTACTGGAGCCGGGCCAGAAAGTAGTGGTGATAGAAGACCTGGTATCGACCGGTAAAAGCAGCCTGCAGGCAGTAGATGCCATACGCGAGCAGGGCGCGCAGGTAATAGGCATGTGCGCATTGTTTACCTACGGCTTCCAGGCGGCGGCAGATGCGTTTGAGCAGGCGATGGTGCCACTGCGCACCATCAGCAACTACCAGGCGCTGATGGAACTGGCCAGCGACCAAAAGCTGATACAGGCCGACGAGAAAGAGACACTGGAACAATGGCGTGTAGACCCATCGACCTGGAGAAAAAACTAGTCATACAATAGCCGGGTATAACCGGTACATACAGCCCATGCCTTTGCTCCGACTCATACGATGGCAAAACCTGCTCATCATATTTCTCACACAGCTATTGGCGTGGGCTTGTGTTATATTGCCCGCAGCAGATGCCGATACAAGGCTGCTGCTGACGACCGAGAACTTCCTGATACTCTCTCTATCGACCATACTCATAGCCGCCGCAGGCTATATCATCAACGACTACTTCGACATCAAGATAGATATGATAAACAGGCCGCATAAAATGGTACTCGAGAAACGCATACCTATCAAGTCGGCCATTATACTGCATACGGTATTTAATATTTTCGGGCTGTTCCTGGCAGTGGTGCTGGTGCGGCAAGGCGGCAGGTATAGCTGGTTGCTGTTGCAGTTGAGTTGTACGTTGCTGCTGTGGTTTTATTCTACGCATTTCAAGCGGCAGTTTGTATCGGGCAATGTGGTGGTAGCAATGCTTACGGCGCTTACTATTATTACGCTGATCATTTACGAGCCGTCTCTGCATGCATATGTATTGCGCAGGCCATTTATACATACTGCAGATGGTGTGATGCCTAACCCCGTATGGGTGCTGGGCATCTATACCTTCTTTGCCTTTATGCTCACCTGGATGCGCGAGATAGTAAAGGACATGGAAGACTTTAAGGGCGATGCCGAGCAGGGCTGCGTCACCATGCCTATCAAGTGGGGGCTGCAAAGGTCTGTATGGTTCACGCAGGGCTTAGGTGTCGTTGCGCTTATACCGCTTATCAATGCAGGCATCAAACTACTGCTGGAGCGCTGGTGGTTCCTGGGTAGCTATACCTTGCTGGCGCTGGTAGTGCCGATGGTACTATGGCTGCTCACACTGCATAAAACCGCTACACAGCAACACTACGCTACCGCCAGCCGCAGGCTGAAGTTCATCATGGTGGCGGGTATTGTATCACTCATTATTTATTACATAGAAGCACATGCACAAGATCGTTTTGGCATCACAGTCGCCACGGAGGAAACAGTTGATGGAAGCCGCCGAACTGGAATTTGACATCATCATAGCCGATGTAGACGAAACGAATCCGCCGGGCATGGCAGGTCACCTGGTGCCTGAATTTTTGGCGAAGAAGAAAGCCGCAGCCATCAGCGAGCGTGCTACGGATGCCATCATCGTAGCAGCAGATACGGTCGTATTACTGGACGATGAGATACTGGGCAAACCTACCGACGAGCAAAATGCCATAGAGATACTTACTAAGCTATCGGGCCGCGTACACCAGGTAGTGACGGGCGTGTGCATGCAACGCGGCGAAAAGCAACATGCTTTTTCTGTAACCACAGAAGTACACTTCCGCCCGCTGACCCATGAGCAGATCGTACACTTTGTAACCAACTACAAACCCTACGACAAAGCCGGTGCCTATGCTATACAGGAATGGATAGGCATGGTAGGCATCGAAAAAATAAATGGCGACTATTATAATGTAATGGGGTTGCCGATAGGGGAGGTAGTGAAGGTATTGGAGGAGTTTAATTTTGGTCTGTGATAACGCTGAATGGAGATTTTATAATATCGAACGAAGGTTAACTTGTAAATTACCCGTTAGACACATTTTATTCTTTTGCATGCTTCAAGCCAAGAATACTATCAATCCTTGAAACAATTTCTTCATCGAATCGTTTCTGAACTCTTTGTTTCTCCTTACGAGAACAATCACTTTCACTTGTCCAACCAATATTTTTATTTCTATAAGCTCTAATTGATATCCCAGTTTTTGTTGTATCAGCTTGAACAGAATCGTTTCCATCGCCATACATTGTTATATAATAAACTTCTTCCGGGTCCGTTTTAAAATAAAATATCCTACCATCCAGAAAATCGTACCCTCGTGCATTCCAATCATTAAATGACACCCACTTTTGAGGGAGTTTATATTCTGGATACCCAATAAAAAAAGTATCAATCGCTCGTACTAATTTCTTCTTTGACGTAGGAAATATCCTTGTTTCAAAACCGCCCAGTGTGCCGCCACCGATACAGCCATACAAAAAACTCAAACAAATAACCGTAACAATAACTTTCATCTTGTGTAATTATTCTTGTGGAGTCAGGTGTTTCCGCCTGACTCTTTAAATACGTCTACCTACCCCCAATCCCCATACACCATATCCGCCAATTGCATCGCCGTCTCACTACCTAGCGCTACGCCCATGCCACCCATGCGGAAGGCGCCGTACACGCGTTTTGAGAATGCTTTTACTATTGGGTACTTGGTTTTGCCGAAGGCCATGATACCCGTCCAGCGCTGTTCTATCATAAAGTGGACTCCGGGGATGATGATGTCGCGCAGCTTTTGTTCTAGGGCTATATGTATGCTTTCGTTTAGTGCAAAGTCGGTTGTGGCCTCGCCTTCAAAATCGAGGTTACGGCCGCCGCCCAGCAGCACCCTGCCATCCAGCTCGCGGAAGTAATAATAACCTTTGTCAAAATGATATACTCCCTGAAACTTCAGCCCCGGTATGGGTTGGGTTATCAGTACCTGGCCCCTGCCGGGTATCACATCTGCATCGGGCAGTAGTTGTTTGGTAAAGGCGTTGGTGCAGATGCTCAGGCTGCGGCATTGCAGTACCAGTACCTCGTTGCGGAACGTGTCATTGATATGTACGGATACATGGTTTTCATCTTCCTCGTACTGCGCTACGTTCGCACCGGTCTTTATTTCTATCCCTTTGTGCAGGGCGTAGTTGATGAGCGCCCGCAGCATCTTGCCCGTGTTCAGCTCCCCTTCGCAGGTGTTTTCTACCAGCGCTTTTGTATAGTCTTTGGAGAAGCCGAATTGCCCGATCTTGTCGTTGGCCAGTTTGTAGGCCGGCTTTTGCGTTATGGGCATCAGCAATTCATTCAGTCGCTCCATCTCGCTGAGCATATGCTCCTCGTCAGTGCTTATCAACTCATAGCTGCCGTGGGCTGCATAGCCTATATTGCTGTCGCCCAGCCTTGCCCGCAGCCTTTCCAGCCCGCGCTTGCGGTGGTCGAACAGGCCTAGTATCTCTTCATCGGTAGCGTATTGTTCTTTGTCCAGCAGCTCGATGAGGCTGCCCATACAGGCAAAACCCGCGTTGCGGCTGCTGGCGCCAGTGGGCAGCAGTCCCCGCTCCAGCACCAGTACACTGGCCGATGGAAAACGGTCTTTGATCTCGATGGCTGCGCTGAGGCCTACGATGCCCGAGCCGATGATAATATGGTCGTACTGTAAAAAACTTGCCTGTTCCCAATAACTTAGCATGGCCTAAAAGTACGGCAAAGTTATAAAGCCGGAAATCTTGATTAAATTGCTGGAATGAAAGGACTTGTCGTAGTTTTTCTGCTCCTGTCACATATCTGCTTTGCCCAGCATGGGCCCATTATCGAGAGCTCTATGCCCCGCGAGTGTTATGCCTATTCGCTCGACCTGTTCACAAAGAAAGATACTGCCTATGCCCATCTTTCAGCAGACCTGATGAAGCCCAACACCAAAACCATTTATGTATTAAAAACAAAACATGTAACCGACCTGCCCGGCGAGATAAACGGCTACAAAATAAAGTGCGTGGATGCCGATAGCAATAAGAAGCTGCTGTACACCGAGCAAACAGAGAATGGCGCCGTGATATTATACCTCGACAGGATGCAGCGCCTGAACCTGCAAACCAATACGGTAGTAATGATGCCGGTGCAGATGTACAAGAAAGGCAAAAAGCCAAAGGTGGGTTTTGAGAACAGGGGCTATACTACACTCTATTTCTTCGATGGGCCTATCAACATGTTCCGGTTTGAAAGGACGGTCTACTTCGATTATCGTCAGCCGATGGTAAAAAACTAACCTCATTTCAGCCTGTTTTTATCTTCGATTTAGAGCACTTATCGGGTGCGGGAAACGACGCTTTATTTCTCCAAAATATTTGACATTCCGTTTCGTATTTTTGGCATCCGTTTTATATATATAACGCAATTATGGAATACGGTTTCAGGCAAATTGAGCAGAAGTGGAAGAAGTATTGGAACGAGCACAAAGCCTACAAAGTAAATAACGACAGCAACAAGCCTAAGTTTTACATACTGGATATGTTTCCTTACCCAAGCGGGGCAGGCCTTCACGTAGGTCATCCGCTGGGGTATATCGCATCCGATATCTATGCCCGCTACAAGCGACAGAAGGGCTTTAACGTGCTGCACCCGATGGGCTTCGACGCTTTTGGCCTGCCTGCCGAGCAATATGCCATTGAAACCGGGCAACATCCTGCCGTTACTACTGAGAAAAATATTGCCCGCTATCGCGAGCAGTTGGACAATATCGGCTTCTGCTACGACTGGGACCGCGAGGTGCGCACATCCGATCCGTCCTACTACAAATGGACGCAATGGATATTCCTCGAGTTGTTCCATAGCTGGTTCGACCGCAAGCAAAATAAAGCACGCCCCATCAGCGACCTGATAGCCCTCTTCGAGCGCGAGGGTAATACCAAGAACCCAAGCCCCGATGACAGCACCTTCCGCTTCGATGCCAAAACATGGAAGGCGAAGACCGAAACGGAAAAACGCGAAGCCCTTATGCACTATCGCCTGGCCTACCTCGACTATGCAGAGGTATGGTGGTGCGAAGCGCTGGGTACCGTACTGGCTAATGACGAGGTGGTAAATGGTGTATCGGAAAGAGGCGGCCACCCCGTGGTGCGCAAGAAGATGCGCCAGTGGTTCCTGCGGATAACCGAGTATGCTGACCGCCTGCTGGATAGCCTGGATAAGCTGGACTGGACCGATGCGATGAAAGAAATGCAGCGCAACTGGATAGGCAAAAGCAGCGGTGCGCAGATAAGCTTCGATGTAGAGGGTTTCCATGACAAGCAAATAACCGTATTTACGACCCGCCCCGATACCATCTTCGGTGTCGACTTCATGGTAATGGCACCCGAGCACGAGATGGTGGACGAGATCGTGACCGAAGAACAGCAAGAGGCCGTAGATGACTACCGCGAATATGTGCAGAGCCGCTCGGAGCGCGAGCGCATGTCGGAGGTTAAGAATGTTTCAGGATGCTTTACGGGTGCATACGTGATACATCCGTTTACTCACAAGCAGGTGCCCGTTTGGATATCAGAATACGTACTGGCAGGTTACGGTACAGGGGCCATTATGGCTGTGCCTAGTGGCGACGATCGCGACCATGCCTTTGCAAAACATTTCGACATACCTATTACCAACATATTTGGCAAGAGCTACACCGGCGAAGGCGCCTATTCTGAAAAGTCAGGCAAGCTGGAAAACAGCAACTTCCTAAACGGGATGGACATCATGAAGGCTACAGGTGTAGCACTACGGGCCATCGAAGATTCGGGCGTAGGTACGCCAAAGATCAATTATAAACTGCGCGATGCAGGCTTCAGCCGCCAGCGCTACTGGGGCGAGCCGTTCCCGGTTATATACATAGCCGATATACCGTACGCTATAGACGAGCCGATACCCGAGATAGAGCGTTCGCTGAAACACCTGCCGGTAGAGCTTCCTATGGTAGAGCACTACAAACCGGGGCCTGAAGGACAAGGTCCGCTGGCAAATGTTACTGATTGGGTGCAGACCGAATCGGGCATGCGCGAGACCAATACGATGCCGGGGTATGCGGGCAGCAGCTGGTATTTCCTGCGCTTTATGGATCCGCATAATGAAGCAGAATTTGCAAGTAAAAAAGCGACCAACTACTGGCGCGAGGTAGATATATATATTGGCGGTACCGAACACGCCGTAGGCCACCTGCTCTACAGCCGTATGTGGACCAAAGTGATGTACGACCTGGGGCATATATCTTTCGACGAGCCATTCAAGCGCCTGATAAACCAGGGCATGATACAGGGCGTATCGAAGATGGCATACCGGATGGTGAAGACCGGGACGTTTGTGTCGAAGAGTGTGCTGGCAAAGATCAAGGACGATACATGCGACGAGGAAGAAATTTTCTTCCTGCGGGAGCAGAACCGCTATAAAGAAGGTGAGAGTGCCTTGTTTGAAGGAGAGATACCCAGCCAGGCACTGCACATAGATATATCGCTGGTAAATGACAAAGACGAACTGGATATAGAGGGCTTCAAAAAATGGAGGCCGGAGTATGAAAAGTCTGTGTTTATCGACGAGAATGGAAAACCAATGGTAGCCACAGGCGGCCGATTTGTTTGCGCATCAGAAGTAGAGAAGATGAGCAAGCGCTGGTACAACGTCGTTAACCCCGACGACATCGTAGAAAAGTACGGTGCGGATAGCTTCCGTATGTACGAGATGTTCCTTGGGCCTATCGAGGTAAGTAAACCATGGGATACAAAGGGCATCGAAGGTGTGCACCGCTTCCTTAAAAAGCTGTGGCGCTTATACTTCGACGAGCAAACCGGCCTGCAGGTAACCAACGAAACAGCCACCGATGCAGAGCTGCGTACCCTGCACAAAACCATTAAAAAGATAAGCGAAGACATTGAGCGTTTCTCATTCAACACGGCCGTGAGCCAATTCATGATATGCGTGAACGAGCTATCGGCAGCCAACTGCCACAAGCGCGAGATACTGGAGCCGCTGGCTGTGATCATCACTCCATTTGCACCACACCTGGCCGAAGAGCTATGGCATAGCCTGGGTAATGACACGACCGTACTGGATGCATCCTTCCCGCGTTACGAAGAGCGCCACATTATAGAGAATACTAAAAAGTATCCCGTAGCAGTAAACGGCAAGACCCGTGTAGAAATGGAATTTGCACTGGATACCGCCCAATCGGTAATAGAGAAAGAAGTACTGGCCGACGCCACCGTACAAAAATGGCTGGAAGGCAAAGCACCCAAGAAGTTCATCTACGTGAAAGGCAAGATGATAAATGTGGTGGTATAGGTATGAGCAATAAAGCACAAAGCCACTGGCGCATCTTTTTGGGCATATTGACTACAGTCTTGCTAACGTCGATAGCAATAGTATTGGCATTCTGGATCTTTATGTGGTATACATAGAGTACGGTGCCTTATCTATATATAGCGGCAGGTATTATCCCAAAAGATATGCCTGCCGTTTTTCTTTCTGCCCTACCTTTGCAGCGCAAATGACTGTTTATGAGCAATAAAAAGACGGTGATCATCCTTGTTACGTTCTTTATTCTATTGAGCGCGGTATTCATGGGGTACTTCTATAAAGAGACACGCGTGAAGGTAAAGAAGCTGCCGGTACTGGGTAACCCGGGACAGAAGGTGACGGATTTTAGCTTTACCGACCAGGATGGAAAGACGCTTACGCTGAACGATGTAAAAGGAAAAGTATATGTTACCGAATACTTCTTCACTACCTGCAAAGGCATTTGCCCTAAGATGAATGAGAACATGACCCGCGTGTATAATGCATACAAGGGTAACAGCGATTTCATGATACTGTCGCATACCGTAGACCCTAAGAAAGATACCGTACAGGCCATGAAGGAATATAGCCTGCGTTTTGAGGCCAATCCCGAACAGTGGAAATTCCTGACAGGCGACAAGAAAGAGCTATATGACATGGCCCGATACAGCTACCTGGTATCGGCTACCGACGATACTACGGGCGTAGATATAGCCAGCGACTTTATACATACCGATAAATTTGTGCTGGTAGACCGCGACGGCAGAATACGTGGACAGTATGATGGTACCAAGCCTGCTTCGGTAGGTGCGCTGATCGCCGACATAGGCATCCTGCTGAAAGAAAAAGAATAATGACTAGCTGACAGATAAACCCAACAGCAGCCAGGCCAGCACCACCAGCGGTGCCGGTATGCGGGTGAAGTACAATACACAGAACGTAATAGCGGCCACCACTACATTCACCCATGCAAAGGGCATCGACTGGAACAATACAAAACCTGATGCCCATACGATACCTACAATAGCCGCATTAAAGCCTTCGAGCGCGCGGTAGATGATGACGTGCTGCCGCAGGTTTTGATAAACCGGAAAGAGGAAAAACAATAATAAGGTACTGGGCAGGAATACCGCTATGGTAGCAACCAGGCAGCCTAGCACCTGCCACATGGGCCCATACCCCGCCATCACCATACCCCCTACGAAAGACACGATAGAGAACACAGGGCCGGGCATGGCCTGCACCACACCATAGCCTGTCAGCAATTCTTCGCCTGTTATCATCGGCTGGCGGTGCAGGAAAATCGGACGATTCACAAATTGGAACAGCATCATCGGCATCAGCACCTGCCCTCCCCCAAATACGATGGCGCCAAAACGATAGAAGTTTTCAAACAGGTTGAATATGCGCCTGTTGGGCCATTGATTGATACGCGCCGCCTCACTGAGCACACCCGCCGCTATAAACAGGAGCGCAAACAGCCACAGGTTGACCCAGCGTATAGGCTTCGGCTTCTCCAGCGGTTCGGGGATACGTTTGTTACTGAAATTGCTGACAGTACCCGCCACCAACAGCAACGACGGAAATACCCAGGGCGACCTTATTAATATAGTAGCGATGACACTGCCCGCCATGATGGCCCATGTGGCAATGTGGCGCACATTGGTTTGCAGCATACGCGTAGCCGCATAGGCAATAAACCCTACCGACATAGGCTGTATATAACTAAACAGGTTGGTCTGGATGTCCTTTACATTGAAGTAATGCACCACAAACGACAGCAGCCCCATAATAAATGCCGCCGGCAATATCCAGAGCAGCAGCGTTACCAGTGCCAGTGGGACGCCGCCCCTCTTCAGGGCTATCAGCATGACCGTTTGGGTAGATGACGGGCCAGGCAGCATTTGGCAAAAGGCGTTGTATTCAAACAACTCCTTCTCAGTAACGTCGTGCCGTTTTTGCACAAAGGTCCGCATCATCATACCAAGATGCCCCTGCGGACCGCCAAAAGCAGTAAAGGCGTACAGAAGTACCGCTTTAAGAAATGGTATGTGCCGCAAAAACATGGTATAAGCCTTATCAGCACGAAAAATAATCACAAAAAAGGGAAATCCATAGGTTATGAATTTGTGGCGCTTCTTTGTATCTTGCAGCGCATTCAATAATTCACAATTATGCTGAAACCAATAATTCTGGGCGCTTTTTACGATACAGTACAATATGGCCTTGGTATGACCATGTGCTACATCTTCATCTTCCTGATGCTGATAGAGCTGATCTACGTGATGGCTAAGTACCTGGGTAGCAAAAAATAAATTCCCTCCTTGGCTTCGGAACCGATAGATATTGCGGCGATCCGTAAGGATTACCAGCTGGCCGAACTGGATGAAGCGACAGCGGGCGACGATCCGCTGGCGTTTTTTGCCAAATGGTTTGCCGAAGCCGAAGCCGCAAAAGCCGACGAGGTGAACGCCATGGCGCTTGCCACTGTCGATGCCTACAACAAGCCACATGTCCGCATCGTCCTGCTAAAAGGGCTGGAAGCTGCCGGTTTTGTATTCTATACCAACTACAGCAGCGCCAAAGGCCACGATATAGCGGCCAACGACCAGGTAGCTACCGTATTCTTCTGGAAAGAGCTGGAGCGCCAGGTGCGCGTAGAAGGCCGCATTGAGAAGATATCCGAAGCTGAAAGCGGTATTTACTTTAACTCCCGCCCCGCAGGCAGCCGCCTTGGGGCTTGGGCCTCGCCGCAAAGCCAGCAGATACCCGGCCGCGAGATACTGGACAACAACTACAAATTATATCAATCCAAATTTGGCGAAACTATCCCCCGCCCTCCGCATTGGGGTGGTTATCGCATAGTGCCCGAACGCATAGAATTCTGGCAAGGGCGCAGCAGCCGTATGCACGACCGCATATTATTTATAAAAACGGACTCAGGCTGGAGCAAGTCGCGCCTCGCCCCATAAATCCAACCCTTTACCCCATAAGCTACCACATTGTCTCGGGAAACCGGTAGCTTTACCCCACAATTTTCCGAGTGCAGATATAGGAGCCCGATATGCGGCAACACAGATGATTTTTGAGGCGAGGAGTGAGGAAAGTGTAATGCAGCATTGTTACCTTTTAGACACCTTTTTATATCAAAATATAATGAAAATTTCAGGTGGCTATCTTTGCGATATACACAGATATATAGCTGAAAGATGTAACTGGTTTGTTGTTAACAATTTGCAAAACGAGAGTGCAAATTCTTTCAACGGTGATTTTCTTAGGAATTTTATAGCTTAAAATACACATATAACTATATGCGCACGGCCAAAATTGCCTTGTTTGCTTTGATCTTATTGTCAATAAGTGCCTGTACGGTAAGAAAACAGACACTATACTTTTCGAAGAACTCGACTACCGATACCTCAGTACTGATCACCGACATTCCGCCATATGTACAGAGCGTGGTGCAGCCGGATGACATCCTGGCTATCAACGTAACAAGTATCAGTAACTTCACAGAGAAGAACCCGGTAACGATCTTTTCGGACGGGGGCCTGGAATATACCCTCATCCCTACCATTGGCCGTGGTGGCGAAGGTGGCGGTGGCGGCACCAAGGGCTACCTAGTAGACCCGGAAGGCCTTATCGACTATCCGGTGCTGGGCAAGCTTAAAGTGGCGGGCCTCACCCTCCGCGAGATAAAAACACTGCTGGCACAACGCCTGCGTTCGGAATACATTAAAGACCCGGTAGTTGAGGTTCGTATCATTAACTATAAGGTAACGGTGATGGGTGAAGTAAGGTGGCCGGGTGTGGTAATTGCCCCCAACCACAGGATGAACGTACTGGAAGCAGTAGCTGCTGCGGGCGACATCCTCGTAACGGGCCGTAAGGATAATGTGATGGTAATACGTGAGCAGAATGGCGTACGTAAGTTTGCCCGTATAGACCTGAACAGCCGTAATGCCTTTACCAACCCGTTCTTCGTACTGAAGTCGAATGACATCATTGTGGTAGAATCGAACCGCTCAGTGCGTCAGGGTAATAACAACGACTTTACGAACTTTTACCTGCCGCTCATAGGTACCATTGTTACAACGTTCTTTGCGGTATACGCCATTATACTTATAAATAATAAATAATAAAAAGTACTCTCCTTCATGGATCCGATTCAACAACAACATCCGTATCAGCCTGGGGCCAGCGCTCCGGCGGCTGCTCCTGTCAAGTCGGGAGGCGGTTTGGGTTTCAATATCAAGCGCTATGTGGGCACTGTACTGCACTACTGGTACTGGTTCGTGCTATCGCTTTTGCTGGCGTTGATCGTAGCCTACATCTACCTGCTGATGGCCAAGCCCCTGTACCTGGTAAAGGGTGCGCTGCTGATAGACCAGGGCGAGAAGATGGTGCATACGGACATGCTTTCGAAGCTGAATATTACCGAGGGCAGTAAAGAGCCGAACAACGTAGACCTATATAATGAGATCAACGCGCTGCGCTCGGAAGACCTGATGCAGGAAGTGGTAGATTCGCTGAACCTGAACGTCAATTACTTTACGCTGTACAAGCTGCACGAAAAAGAGTTGTACAGGGACTGCCCGATCAAGATCGTTTTCGATACAGCGGGTTTCCTGGGAGATTTTACGCAATTCTCGCTGAAGTACACTACCGATGGACGCTTCAACCTGACAGAAGGCCAGCGCACGAGGAGTGTAATGTATGATACCTGGATCACCAGGCCATACGGACGCTTCAAAATTGAATATGCTTACAACCTGGTACCATCAGAAGAGAACTACCTGCTGAATGATATACGCGTAGCTGTTCGCAACCGTGTAGCTACTGCGCAGAGCATACTGAACGAAGTGGAAATAAAATCGGCAGACGGACGTACCAGCGTGCTGGACCTGCTGTATGAAGATAACATACCTGAAAGAGGCGTAGACATCATGTCGCACCTGCTGACAGCCTACTTCAGAAGCAAGAGGTATGGTATCGATGTGAACGCACAGAAGGCTCGTGACTTCATCGACAAGAACAAGCACGACCTGATGAAGGACCTGCGTGGTATTGACTCTGCGGTAGAAGCGGTGAAGCTGAAGAACAACATCATGAACCCCGAGGCGCAAGCCACAACGGTAGTGACCGAGAAAAAAGCGGCACAGAAAACGCTGGATGACCTGTACAATAAAAAGAAGGCACTCATCAACCTGAGGAACCTGCTTTTGAATATGGACAGGTATGAGATCGTAGTACCAATAGGTATTGAAGATGACATCCTGGAAGGACTGGTGAACGACTACAACCAACTGGTAAAAAGGCTGGGTACCGAAGAGCAGGTACAGGAGCTGGGTAATGCCAACCCCTTCCTGCAACGTACGCTGATAGAGCTGGAAGCCCTGAAAAGACGTATACTGGACGTACTGGCGCGTATATCTGAAGATATCAACAACGACATCGAAGTAACCACCACTACCGAAACAAAAACGCAGAACGTAGCAAGGGACATTGCCGATGCCGACAGGGAGATAACAGAGATCAGAAGAGGTTATGACATCCTTCAGAATATGTACCTGAAGCTGTTTGAGAAAGGAATCGAGAACGAGATAACGTACTACAACGCTACAGGTAAATCTAAAGTACTGGTAGCACCGTTTGCAGGCAGCACGCCTATCAGCCCGATAGCCCGCAACATCTATATGCTGGCGTTCCTGCTGGGATTGATACTGCCGGCTGTAATACTACTGATAAAAGAACTGCTGAATCCTAAGATATTGCACGAAGATGATATCACGGCTATTACCGATATTCCGATCGTGGGTGTGATCACTAAAGAGAAGTGGGATGAGAATGCAGGTGGCGATACCAACATCGCGGTACGCCCGAGCGTAAGGTCCGGTATAGCAGAGCAATTCCGTATTTTGCGCTCCAACCTCGATTTTATTGACTTTACGGATGATAAGCGTGTAATAACCGTTACATCGTCGGAGAGTGGTGAGGGTAAGACATTCGTAGCGCTGAACATGGGTATCATTATGGCCCTGAGCACTAAGCGTGTGATCGTAGTAGAGTTTGACCTGCGCCGCCCGAGAATGGCCGACATCCTGAATATCTCTAATACCAACGGATTGAGCGAATACCTGGAAGGTACCATCGAGCTTCAGTATATCATTAAACCATCAGGCATCCACTCGAACCTATATGTGATCAACTGCGGACAGGTGCCGCCTAACCCCGGAGACCTGCTCACCTATCCGTCTACACAGGGACTGTTGACCAAACTGCAAGAGATGTTCGATGTGGTGATCGTAGATACAGCGCCTATCAATATCGTATCGGATGCGGTAGTGTTGTCGAAACATGCAGGTATCAATATGTTCGTGGTACGCCAGGATGTAACGATGAAGAGCGATGTGAAAGCCATAGCCGACCTGGTGAACATAGAGAACAAAGTTCATACGCCCGTTATCGTATTCAACAGCGTAGAGTATCTGCTGAAATTTGGTTACTTCAGCAACCCGAATAAGAAGTATGAGCAGATCATACTGGAAGAGCCGCAGTACAAACCATCGATAGCCCAGCTATTGAGGAAGCGTAACAGGAGAGAAGCTTCTAACATATAGAAAAATCGAAGTAACAATAACAGAAGTTGGCTCTTTATAGCCAACTTCTTATTTTACAGACAGTACCCAAGGACATATAGGAGAATTGCTGACGGAGCTTTATAAAATAATAAAGCTGCAACCGTTTAGCTTACACCATAATTTATATATTTTAGCTTGCAAATGTTACAATCAGAGAGCATAGCAGCCCAGGACAACTGGTCGGAAGTAATTGAGCCCAAAACAAGTTCGCTTCATATACCTGCAAAAGCCGTATGGAACTACCGTGACCTTTTGATGCTGCTGGTAAGGCGCGACTTTGTGGCCACGTATAAGCAAACAGTACTGGGGCCGGTCTGGTTCTTTCTGCAGCCGGTACTTACCACGCTTACTTTTACATTCATATTCGGGCGCGTAGCGGGCCTTTCAACAGACGGCATGCCTATGATGTTGTTCTACATGGCAGGCATCACGCTATGGAACTACTTTGGCGAGTGCCTGAACCGCACGGCTACCGTACTGCGCGACAACGCTTCTATATTCGGCAAGGTGTACTTCCCAAGGCTTGTAATGCCCTTGTCTATCATCATATCGAACCTGGTGAAGCTGGGTATACAACTGGTGCTGTTCATTCTGTTCTGGCTATTCTACGTTGTTACAGGTGCCAATATTCATCCGAATGGTGCCATACTGCTGCTGCCCTTCCTTATCATTATTATGGGTGGCTTGGGTTTAGGGCTGGGTATGATCATCTCTTCGATGACAACCAAGTATCGCGACCTGGTGTTCCTGCTTACCTTCGGTGTGCAGCTACTGATGTATGCTACACCAGTGATATATCCGCTATCGAGCATCGATGCTAAATACAGATGGCTGATCGCGGCTAACCCGATGACGCCGATCATCGAGACATTCCGTTACGCATTCCTTGGCTCCGGCACATTCAGCATCTTGTCGCTTACGTATAGTGCCGTGTTTATGATCATCACGCTGCTGGCGGGTATCGTCATATTCAATAAGGTGGAGAGAAGCTTTATGGATACGGTGTAGTACGCAGACGAATAAGACAACCACACAATCATTACCCAACAGTATATATACAATAGATGGCATCGCCTGTTATTAAAATAGAGAATATTGGCAAGCTTTATAAGCTTGGCGAGGTAGGTACCGGCACCATTAGCCACGACCTGCACCGCTGGTGGGCAAGGATGAGAGGGAAAGAAGACCCGTTTGCCAAAGTAGGAGAAAGCAACGACCGCACACAAAAAGGCGATAGCGACTATGTATGGGCACTGAGGGGCGTTAGCTTCGACGTATCGCCGGGTGAGGTGGTAGGCATCATTGGCCGCAATGGTGCGGGCAAGTCGACCCTGCTGAAAATACTATCGAAAGTAACGCAGCCATCCGAAGGGAAGATAAAACTGAAAGGCCGTATAGCATCACTACTGGAAGTAGGTACGGGCTTTCACCCGGAGCTTACAGGTCGTGAAAATATATTCCTTAACGGTGCGCTTTTAGGCATGACCAAGGCAGAGATCCGTTCCAAGTTTGATGCCATCGTAGATTTTGCAGGCGTAGAGCGATATATAGACACACCTGTAAAACGCTACAGCAGCGGTATGTATGTACGCCTGGCATTTGCGGTAGCGGGTTTCCTGGAGCCGGAGATACTTATCGTAGATGAGGTGCTTGCGGTAGGTGATAGCGAATTCCAGAACAAGTGCCTGGGCCGTATGAAAGATGTGAGTGAAAAGGACGGGCGTACCGTACTGTTCGTAAGTCACAACCTGCCATCGCTGAAGGCTATATGCCAAAACGGTGTGCTGCTGCAACATGGTAAGCTGGTAGGTACGGGATCGATCGACGATATCATCGACCTGTATGCACGTACCCACTTCAAAGAAGGGCTGATAACAGAAAGCATCAAGTACTTTACGGAGAACATCAAAATACATAGCCTCAGCATTAATGGCTCAACCAACAACGCCTTCCAGTTTGAGGGAAGGGAGTTGCTCATTAAGGTGGAGATGACGCTGAAGATAAAGACACAATACGAGCTGGACGTGCATATAAAGAAGGACGACTTCTTTATGGCCAGCTATTCCAACTTTGTACATAATGAGCCGCCTGTGCTGGAGCCGGGCGACTACAGCATGGAGTATAAGATACAGCTGCCCGACCTGGTATCGGGCAAGTATAAGATAGACCTGTACTTTACCCAGCCATTCCTTACCTGGATGGCACTATCGGAGAATGCCATTGAATTTGATATATACAACAATGAAATGAGCACCTTCCTGAATACGCCATCGCTGAAATGGGGACGTGTACTACTGCCCGGCACCGTGGACATCAAAACGCTGAAATAATCAGAGGCTTTATGACCATCCACCTCGCCATAGCTTTCGACCAGAATTACCTGAGTCCTTTCTATGCCCTGCTCATGTCTATACTCGAGCATAACAGGAAGAACAAGATCGTGGTACATGCGATCATAACAGGAGTGACGGACAAGGCGCAGCAGGATATAAGAACGCTGATACAGCAACACAATGGCGATATACACTTCTATGAAATAGACCAGCAGTTCGTATCAAAATTCGTACTGGTAAGCAAATGGACGGCGGCTGTGTATTACAGGCTGTTCTTCCCGTTTGTAATATCACCCGATGTAAAGAGACTGCTGTATATAGATACCGATGTGCTGGTGGTGAATGACCTTTCGGAACTATACAATCAGAACATAGACCCCTACCCTGTAGGCGCTGTATATGACAACTACGTAAAAACAGCCCCGCAACTCGGAATAACGGAAGATGGCAATTACTTCAACTCGGGTATGCTGCTGATGGATATAGATAAGTGGAAAGAACAGCAGATATCGGAAAAGGCGATGCAGTTCCTGGCCGACTATCCTGAGAAGATACAGTTCGTGGACCAGGATGCACTGAATGCCGTACTGAAGAACAACTGGAAAAAGCTGGACTGGAAATACAATACCATGTACTCGTGCATACCGCAGGATATACGCAAAGACCAACTGGATAGTTTTATAAAAGACAAGGTAGTATTACACTTCACGCTGCAGCGGCCTTGGAACACTCTTTGCCGCAATCGCTATCGCGATCTGTATCATCATTATCTGCAGATATCGCCTGCGGAGAATAAGCAGAAATACACCGACTATAATTCAAGTAAGATAGTGCCCTTGCTAAAGCTGCGCGCGCTGGAATTTTATTTCGACCACCCCGGCATACAAACGCTGTGGCGGGCCGTAGCGCGTAAATAACACTAGCAAATAGGCAATAAAGTAAATAAGCAGCAATGACGAATCTCGTAATACAGTCCTTCGGCCGCGAAAGTGAATTGAAACGTGCGATACTGACGATACTGAGCTTTTATGCCCATACATCTCAGCCCGTGAACGAAACGCAGGTGATGGTGTTTACGGATAACCCAGACTACTTTAAGGCATATCTGGATGGGCTGCCGGTAAGATACTCGTTGCTGACAGCGGAGAAAGTAAAGCAAATGCGTGGAGCGATCGACTTCCTCCACCGCATGAAGATAGCGCTGATAGAAGAGGCTTTTGATACGATGGATGGCGATCTGCTCTATACCGATTCGGATACCTTCTTCATAGCCGACCCTACCCCGCTGATGCAAACACTATCGCCTGCCAAGAGCTATATGCACTTGTGGGAGTATAAGTTTGAAAGCATTAAAGATATGCCGCTGCCTGCAGGCGAAACCTTCCATGCCTACCTGGATGTAATAAGCCGCGGGCCGCTGAAGCTGGCGGATGGAACGGAGATGAACGTAACGCCTGACCTTTCGTCGTGGAATGCCGGTGTGATGCTGCTACACCGCTCGCATGCGGCTTGGCTGCCCGATGTATATGCGCTGACGGAGCAAACATACCCCGGCACGAAGAACCATGCTGCCGAGCAATATGCGTTCTCGATACTGCTGCAAACCAGAACGGACCTGAAGCCCTGCGATGCTGTAGTGTATCATTACTGGTACCGGATAAAAAAACAGATCATAGACGAGTTCTTGGGCACAGAGCTGAATACAGAATGGGCTAAACAGCCGCTGGATAAAAAGATTGCTATTGTAAAGAACTGGATAGATATACTGCCTCACTATTTCGAAGAGCATGTATTGACACTGAGGGATAACGCCATACAGACCTTTAACGAGAATAAATACAGGGAGGGGTACAAGTGGGCCATGAAAGCGCTGATAAAACAGCCGATGGGCGACAAGACCTTCCTTAAAGACGTACTGTACCATCTAAAAAGACAAGTGACCGGAAAATGAGCAGGCATATACCGATAAAGATCGCCTTTTGCGTAGCGTACGACTGGGAATATCTGAAGATATCCCTGCCGCTGGTATATGAGCATGCCGATAAAATAGTGCTGGCGGTTGACAAAGACCGGATCAGCTGGGCCGGACAGGCTTTTCATTTCGACAGCGCGGCATTCTATGCTTTTGTAAAGGGCATCGATACGGCAAAGAAAATAGACATCTACGAAGACGACTTCCACCTGCGCGACCTGGCCCCGATGCAAAACGAGGTAAGGCAGCGCAACAAGATGGCCGAGCGCATGGGCGAAGGCGGCTGGCATATACAGCTGGATACCGACGAGTACTTCGTTGACTTTGCAGGCTTTGTAGCCTACCTGCAAAAGGCCAACTACAGCCGCCCTGTAAACATTACCTGCCCCTGGTACACGATGTACAAACAGACACCGGATGGCTACCTGTTCATAAAGGAATCGAAGCAAGAAAATATTGAGTTCATACCCGTAGCTACCATGCACCCGCACTATGAGTACGGCCGCAGGAACAGCTATTTTAATATCAAGACCGACTTTGTGATACTGCACCAGTCGTGGGCGCGGGGCGAAGACGAGATACTGCAAAAGATAAGCAACTGGGGCCACAAGGAAGACTTTGATGTGATGAGCTACTACAGTAAATGGCAGCAGTTGAATGGCAGCAATCACAGCGAGTTGAACGACTTCCACCCCGTAGTAGCGGGCAAGTGGACGGAGCTTGAATACATTGAGGGTAAAGACATAAATGCACTGTTGAAGACCCTGAGAAAGAAAGCGCCATTCTATATAGACCAAGACAAGCTGCGTAAGGATAACTCTATATGGCGGTCGCGCATCCGTTCTGTACTCAGCAAAATAGGACTTAAATAATATCGGGCATGGATGTATCGGTGATCATTGTAAACTACAACACGTACGGGCTTATCGTTGACTGTATCGAATCGGTATACAAGCATACGTCGGGTCTTCAATTTGAGGTGATACTGGTTGACAATGCTTCGCCAAACGGGTTTCCGGCTGATGAATTCAGGGCAAAGTTCCCCGAAGCTAAGCTGAAACTGAGTAAAGAGAACCTTGGCTTTGCCGGGGGTAATAACCTGGGCATTGCCGTAGCCACGGGTAAGTATATACTACTGCTGAACAGCGATACCTACCTGAAAGAAAATTCTCTACTGGTGACCTATAAATATATGGAAGCCCGCCCGAAGGCTGGTGTAGTATCGGCCAGGCTAGTGTACCCCGATGGCAGGCATCAGTCGGTAGCGCAGCGCTTCCCTTCAGTGAAGTATGAATTGGCGGAGCTGCTGCGTTTGCAAAAGTTCATGTCAAAAGCCAGCGCGGGCAAGTTTCTGCTCGGTGCGTTCTTCGACCATAAGGAGAATACGACTGCCGACTGGGTATGGGGTGCTTACTACTTCTTCAGGAGCGAACTGCTGAAGCATATGCCGGGCAATAAGCTGGATGAAACCTACTTTATGTATAACGAAGACATACAGTGGAGCCTCGACATACACCGCCTGGGCTACGAGGTACACTTTTGTGCCGATACCGAGGTGGTACATATAATGGAAGGCAGCGGAGGTAAGAAGAGCAAAATGATGATAGAGAACGGTGACCTTTTCCTGAAGAAAAACTTTTCGCCGCTAAAAGTTGTGCTGATAAAAAAATTGCGATCGTTGCTGCATGGCAATACTTAAATAGAAAATTGAATGAGAGCGTCCGTTGTTATACCTACATATAATGGAAGAGATAAATTTCCCGATCTGCTGCAAGGCCTTGCCAAGCAGACGGTGAAAGATTTTGAGACCATACTGGTAATAGACGGCTCTAAAGACGACTCGGAGCAAATAGCCAAAGGGCGCGACTGGGGTTTGCAGGATTTCAAGGTGATCGTACAGCAGAACAAAGGCCGGGCAGGCACCCGCAATACTGGTGCGGCAGCCGCAAAGACCAATATTCTCATTTTCCTCGACGACGACATCATCCTTTACGAAGACACCATAGCTAAACATATTGCCGCACAGCAGGAGCACGATACGGTAGTAGGCATACTGGAACCACATAATGTGGACTCTACTAAAGAATTTGAGCACTTCAGCGCCTACCTGAACGATAAATGGAACCAGGAGTCGTTCTACAAGTCATCGGGCGAGGTGATATACATTACAGCCAATAACTTTTCTATTAAGAAAAGCGTATTTGATTCTATCAATGGATTTAATGCGCAGCTAAGAGATGCCGAGGATTTCGACCTGGCACTGAGGTTGATAGACGCGGGCCATAAAATATACCTTGACGATAAAATACACGTTGGCCATATACTGCAAGGCACCTTTGCCAAATACTTTAAGCGCACCAAAGAATACGGCAAGGCCCGCGAGCACCTGATACAGTTGAATCCCAAAGCTGCGGAGATCTTTGGCAGGAACACCCATAGTATTGCCCCATATAAAAAACCTTTTTTTTACATCTTCTCGCTGAAGATGTGGGCGCACCTGGCCGACAGGGAAATGCTGGGCTTCATACCAAGGAAAGTCAGGTTCAAGATGTATGACCTGATGCTTACGGCTAATTCTATATTCTAGCTTTATTTTTTCTTACCGAAGAATATCTCGCGCGCACCCCCGTACACCAGGTGCTCTTTGCGGCAATTATAGCCACGCGGATATTTTATGACATCGCTAAACAGGTATGGGAATATCTTCAGGTGGCCGCGGATGTATTGTTTTGCCGGTGCCCTGTTTTCGGCGCTGGTGAGGTAATAGGTGAGAGCGTAGAAAAACAAATTGGCATAGGTAGCCAGGAAGTACAGCAGGTAGCTACCCCAGCCTTTCTTGTACCATACCAGCGCCAGCGATAGCTTGGATTGGATGTACATGGGCTCCCGGGGGGCGCTTTTACCGCCGTAGTGTACGGTTTTAGGTTCGGGGTAATAATATATATCGTAGTGCTTTGCTATGCGCGAACGGCACCATTCGGTCTCCTCACAGTACAGAAAGAAATCCGGATCGAAGCCTTTTACCTTTTTCACCACATCTGCACGCATAAACATATACGCGCCCGATATATCGCCCACCTGTATGGTCTCATCTGTTTCACGGTACTTGTCCGACACCTTCAACAATTTGTAGAGGATCGGATTATTAGTAATGAAGTAATTCCAGATGGTGTCGTGTACGTATGGGTAGAAAGACGGTTGGTATGACCCATCTTCATTCAGCAACTTGCAGCCCACTACACCTATATGCTGCGACGTTGGCTGCTCCATAAAGTCGTAACACTGGTTGATGCAGTTGCCCACCACTACCGTATCGGAGTTGATGAGCAGGAAATAGTCGCCCTTCGCTACATCCATGCCCAGGTTATTGGCCCGTCCGAACCCGATATTCTCCTGCGACTTTATATATACCAGATCGGGGTACAGGGAAAGGAAATCTTGCTGATAGTCGGCCTTAGGGGCGTTATCTACTACTATTATCTCGTAACTCAGGCCGGGCGTGTGCTCCTTTATCGAGTCGATACACTCGCAGGTGAGTTTGAATGTATTAAAATTGATGATAATAATGGATAACTGCATGCCCTTATAGAAAAACCAAAGCAAGATATACCTATATGCCGGAATATAAAACTATGACAAGCCAATGGTGCCCATTGGCTAACAGACTGTTAACCCTTACCCCAATTCATTTGGTATAATGCGCATAAGTATTATTTTAGCGGAGTTGTCATGCTTTAAGGCGGCGGGCAATGATCATCCTCTATTATAGCACTATTCGCATCAAATGAAAGGTTACAGACTAATAAGTTGGGTCATTGTTATTGCCTTCATCATTACATTCATTCTTTTTCTTACACTTTCGTACGAGGAGTGTATACGTTACATCAGCATCTTCAGCGGTTATAATAAGACCGATAAAATAGCAAGCCTGCTAACGCTCAAGAAGTTCAACCTAATGCGGTTTCTGCCGCTGTTGGGTATATTCATGGGCGTCACCATGCTGCTGTTTCAGAAGGGAATTTACGAGGCTATCGTACTTTCGGCCCGGTGGATACGGAATACATATACCCTGATACTGGAGCAGCTACTGCAATACAGCCCGAACGAGTTTTTGATACTGATGGGCATACTGCTGATAAACCTTGTGGTAAAGGGTTACCTGGCGGTGATGTTCACCATCACCTATGACGAAGCCTGGACCTATATCAACTTTACCAGCAGGGGTATTGTATCTTCCATGTCTTACTACCCTGCCCCCAACAACCATATATTCCATTCTATACTTACCAATATATTCAGCGCCATACCCATACACGAGACCATTGCGCTGAGGCTGCCTTCGGTTATTGCCAATACCTTCCTGGTATTTCTGTTCTATATATTTACCCGTCGCCTTACCAATGAGAAGATAGCCGTACTGCTGACGTTTGTTTTCTCATTCCTGGTGCCGGTACTCTATTACGGATTTACGGCAAGGGGGTACTCGCTGCTGCTGATGTTCTTTACCGTTGCTTACTTCATGGTATTACGGTTGCTCGAGTCGGAAAAGAACGTAAAACGGAACCTGTTTTACTTTTCCATTGCCAGCATACTGGGTTTCTATACAATGCCTTCCTTTCTCTATCCGTACATTACCCTGAACCTATTTCTGCTCATTGTTGCCATAAAAAAGCAGCAGCGCAAGATCATCATATCTTCTATCGTTGGTATGGCCGTGACAACGGTGGCCGTTCTTATACTATACATGCCGGTCTTCCTGATATCCGGCCCGGCATCGGTTTTCTCTAATAGCTATGTGACGCCCATCGGCAGGGGTGCTGTGCTGATGAAGCTATTGCCGCACTACAACCAAACGTTCGAATACCTCTTCAACTTTCCATTTGCTACCGTGCCGGCCCTAGCCATCACAGTGCTGGCCTGCTTCAAATCGGAGCGTAAGCTGCTGGCTTACTTTAATGCCTGGATCGTTGGCTTTGCGTTGATCATACCTATTTTACATTCGGTTATACCGTTTACACGTACCTGGATATATCTTATTATTCCTGTACTTATCTCACTAGGATTGGTACTGGAGCCATTCCTTTATGGGCATAAGCGGAAGGTTGCAGTCCGCCTGGCGGGCGCAGTACTGGCGTTGTTACTCAGCCTCGTAAGCTACAGGGCTATCCTGCATCAGGATGATTATGCGATCAAGGCGCAGCAGGCCGATGAGTTTCTATTGAACCATTATGTCTTCTCCATCTACATAGATGAGCCGCTGATGGATACTTATGTGATCTACACCTACAAGATCAATAAACTGAACCTTGACTGCTACATACATAAGGAAGACTACATAGCAAAGGCAAAAGAAATAGAGATGCTGCTATACAAGGCCGGCACTACCCCACAGGGTGTTACCGCAGCCCCTATATACAGCAATGAATATTTCAGCATCTACAGAAACCCCCTCTATTCTTCCAACTAATACCATTTTGAGGCAAGGCAACTAAAGCATTTCCATTGAAGAAAAAGATCGTCTATATCATCTCCGACATTCAAAGGTCAGTAGCCTTTGAGTGGATAGCAGACTATATCGATAAGAACCGTTTTGACATCAGCTTTTTAATATTGAATCCCGGCGATTCCAATATCGAAGAGTTTCTGCGTAGCAACCGCTACCAGGTAGAACATATAAAATGTGCGGGCAAGAAGGACTGGCCCGGCGCCTTCTTCAGCATATACAGCTACCTGCGTAAGACGAAGCCCGATGCAGTGCATTGCCACCTGCAACAGGCTACTATACTGGGGCTGGCAGCGGCAAAGCTGGCGGGTGTTAAGAAGCGCATCTACACAAGGCACCATTCATCGCTGCATCATATATACTTTCCCAAAGGTATTGTATGGGATAAGTACAGCAATAAACTGGCTACTCATATAGTGGCTATTTCGGGCATCGTAAAAACGATACTGACCGATTGGGAGCAAGCGCCCGAAAGCAAGATACGCCTGATACCACATGGGTTTATACTGGAAGAGTTCAGTAAGATAGTACCGGAGAAAGTTGAAGCTGTAGAATCGAAATACGAGTTGCGGGGCAATGGGCCGGTAATAGGTGTGATATCCCGCTTTACCGAGTGGAAGGGTGTACAATACATCATCCCCGCCTTTAAGCAACTGGTAGAGAACTACCCCAGGGCTACGCTGCTTTTGTTCAACGCATCGGGCGACTATGAGCAGGTGCTGGATGGTATGCTGGCAGAGCTGCCGGAGCATAGCTATAGAAAGGTAAAGTTTGAGCCGGAGATCATGTCGACGTACCACCTGATGGATGTATTTGTGCATACCCCGATAGATGAACATTCCGAAGCATTCGGGCAGATATACGTGGAAGCATTGGCGGCTGGTGTGCCTTCTATATTCACGCTATCTGGTATTGCGCCTGACTTTATCGTCGACGGCGAAAATGCGTTGGTAGTGCCGCACCAGAGCTCTGATGCTATCTATAAAGCCATGCACCGGTTGCTTACCGACCCCGAGCTACAGAAAAAGCTCTTTACCAATGGCAAAAAGAGCGTTGAAGCTTTTGCGCTCGGAAATATGCTGGGCCAACTTACCAGCTTATACAACGAATAAAATATATAATTTGCACTAACCATACTTTTAGTATTTCAATATCAGATCAATGGCCGGCAGTCCTACCTGGAAGATATATATAATAAACCTGGAAAGAGCGGTAGTGCGTAAACAGTTCATGCTACAGCAATTTAAAAAACTGGGCATCACTAATTACGAATTCATCGCCGCCCTTGATGGTAGCAAACTGGGTACCGACTGGCTGGAAGCGCAGCTGGACCAAGAAAACCTGGTAAGACCACTGCGCCCTACGGAGATTGCCTGCGCCATCAGCCACAAAATGGCGCTGGAGCACTTTATAAAGCAAAATAACGCGGACTATGCGGTGATACTGGAAGACGATGTGTTGCTGCCGAAGAATTTCAACGAGATCGTAAATAACAGCATACAGGCTATGACGGGCGAGGAAGCAGTGTTGCTTTCAGGCTCGTTGCATACAAAGCAGCAGTTCAAAAAGATAAAGCCGCTAGATGGTAACACTAACCTGATACAGGCCGTAAAACCAATAGAGCAGATCTACTTTGCCGCGGCTTATATCATGTCGAAAAAAGTGGCGGCACAACATGCCAAAGTGATATTCCCGGTAACGGATGTTGCCGACAGCTGGTGGTACTATAAAGGGAAGGGATCGATGAAGGATATATGGCTGGCATTCCCCTACCCGGTAAGGCAGGAAATATTCCAGTCGACAAGGGGAAAGAAAGCGATGGTTTACGATATGATCAACTGGACCATATTGCATAAGATACCCGTACTCTACCAGTTCTTTACCGAGCGCAGGACACGCGAAGAAAGGAACAGATTAAATAATGTAGAATTGATAAACTAAACCCTAGCTAACAGCTATCTTTAAGACTATAACTTGCCTGACAAATGGATAACGACCCCGCCGTCTTTTTTAGTGTAATAGTACCTACGTACAACAGGGCCAAGCTGATTGGCGACACCCTGCAAAGCCTGCTATCGCAAACCTATGCTGGATTTGAGATACTGGTAATAGACGATGGCAGTACGGACAATACTAAAGAAGTGATGGAGCGCTGGGTAAAAAGGGATGACCGGGTAAAATACTTTGTGAAGCAAAACGGAGAAAGAGGGGCAGCCAGGAACTATGGCATAGAGCGGGCGCAGGGTACCTATATCACATTTATAGACTCTGACGACCTCGCCTACACCGGGCATCTGCAATATGCCTACGAATACCTGAAACAAAAGAGCTGGCCGGAATGCTACGCACAGGCTTACGAAATAAAAGAGAAAGCATCGGGTAAGGTGCTGGTGCATGCAAAGCATATAGCAGCTGATACCGCCAACGAGGAACTGTTGAAAGGAAACTTCCTGAGCTGCATAGGTGTGTTTGTAAAGAAGGAAGTGCTGCAAGACCTGAGATTTGAAGAAGACCGGAACTTTGCCGGTACGGAAGACTGGCTGCTTTGGCTGCAACTATCGGCTCGCTATCCTATCTTCTTTTCCAATACCGTTACGGCCTCTATGCTGGAGCATGATACACGCAGTGTACTGAGCTTCCCCGAAGACAAACTGGTATACCGTGCCGAGCACCTGAAGAAGAAGCTGACAGAAGATGAAGTATTCAGTGCGGAATATGGCAAGGATGCCATTAACGCGCTGTATGCCCATATGCTTACCTATACGTCGCTACACCTGGCTATGAGCGGCAAAAAGAGAAGTGCGTTGCGCTATCTTTTAAAAGCTGCCAGGACAGACTTTAAAGAAATACAATCGAGACGAACCTTAGCTATCATCAAGAAAGTAACAATAGGATAAAAACATGTGCGGAATAGCAGGAGCCTTTTCTAAAACAACCATTCATCGCGAAGCGCTACAGTGCGCTACTGATGTAATGGAACATCGCGGACCTGACAGTGGCGGATATTATACCGATGATACAGGCCGCATATTTTTCGGGCATCGCAGGCTTAGCATCATCGACCTCTCCAGCGTAGCCAACCAGCCTATGTACTCTGCCGATGGCAGGTACGTGATGGTATACAATGGCGAGGTATATAACTTCAACGAACTACGCGCCAAGCTACCGGGGCAGCAATGGAAAACCCATAGCGATACCGAAGTAATACTAGAGCTGTTTGCAAAATACGGGGCTGAATCATTCGCATGGCTCAATGGTATGTTCTCGGTTGTGATACACGACAAGCAGGAACAAAAGCTATACATCAGCCGCGACCAGATAGGCATTAAGCCGCTGTTTTATTATAAAACGGATAAGGACTTTGTTTTTGCATCAGAACTGAAGGTGATCGCTAACTATGTGAAGAGCGAAAACCTGAAACTCAGCATCAATCACACAGCCGTCCCTTATTTTCTACACCTGGGCTTCATACCCGAGCCGCTTACGATATATAAGGACGTTCATAAATTCCCCGCAGCACACACGGCTACGCTGGATATCAGCAACGGGAACCTGGACATTAAACCATACTGGAGGCCGGAAGATCATTTTCTGAAGAACCCGATAAGAGATGAAAAGACGGCGCTGGAGCGATACCGCAAGACATTATTTGAATCGGTAGAAAGCCAGATGGTGAGCGATGTGCCGCTGGGTACATTCCTGAGTGGTGGTATTGATTCGAGCCTGGTTACAGCGGTTGCCAGCAAGCTATCGAACCAGAAGGTCAATACCTTCAGCATCGGCTTTAACGAAGCTAAATATGATGAGTCGAAATACGCTGCCGCAGTAGCCGACCATCTGGGCACCAATCATCATACATTTAAAGTATCGGTAAATGATGTGCTGGAATTAGTACCATCGTTACTGGATGTATATGATGAGCCATTTGCCGACTCTTCGGCATTCCCTACTATGCTGGTATCGCGCCTGGCAAGGCAGCATGTCACAGTTACACTTTCGGGCGATGGCGGTGATGAGCTGTTTCAGGGTTATGGCATGTATACATGGGCCAACAGGCTTGACAACCCGCTGGTGCAAACATTCCGCAAGCCGCTGTATGCCGCTACGCAGATGATGAACAACAGGCTGCGCCGCGGTGGTGCTTTGTTCAATTATCCATCGAAGCAGCGCATACATACACATATATTCTCGCAGGAGCAGTATATGTTTGGCGAGCAGGAGCTACAGCAAATGCTGGTCAATCCGTCATTCGACTTTGGCTGGATAAACAAGCTGCAAGTAAGCAATGGCAATGCCGCTGAAAAGCAGGCCCTCTGGGACCTGAAGCACTACCTGAAAGATGACCTGCTGGTAAAGGTAGACAGGGCCAGTATGAAGTACTCGCTGGAATCGCGGGTACCGCTGCTGGATATAAGGCTGATAGAACTGGCGCTGAATATCGACTACGACCTAAAGGTGAATAAAGAATACGGCACCAAGTACCTTATGAAAAAAGTGCTGTACGACCTGGTGCCCCGCGCTCATTTCGAGCGACCCAAACGTGGCTTTGCCATACCACTCAGGGAATGGCTGCAAGGGCCGCTGCACTACCTTATAGAGAACTACCTGAGCGAAGAAACGGTGGCAGCGCATGGCGTAGTGAAGCCTGAAGTAGTAAGGTCATTGCTGCAACAATTTGAAGCCGGCGCTGACCATGCCTACGGGCGTGTATGGCTATTGATTGTGCTGCATTGGTGGCTGAGTAAAAACAACTAGAAATGAAAGTATTTGTTGTCAGTCTGGCCCGCTCGGCCGACAGGAGAAAACATATGATTGCCCACCTCACCCAGCGTGGTGTGGACTTTGAGATATTTGATGCAATAGAAGGCGCTCTGTTATCGGAAGAAGAGATACAAAAGTATTGTGACATGGACGCGCTGGAGAAGCACGCCAAATGGCTGAACCGTGGTACCATTGGAGCTTGCTTGTCACACTACTTCATCTTCAAGCGCATCATAGAGCTCAACCTACCTTCGGCATGTATTATTGAGGACGACATTATCGTTGATAAGAACTTCGATAAGCTGCTGAATGCAATTGACAGCTCGGTGATACAGGACAAAAAACTTACGCTGCTTTACTACACATCTTGGAACAAAATAGAGCTGGAAACACTGAACCGCTCGCTGTCCGGTGAGTTTGGGCTGTACAAGATAAGGAACTACGAAGGGCTTAATTCAAGCGCAGGATATATAGTATCGCAGGAAGCGTGTAAACGCCTAGTGAATGTGGTGCTGCCCATACGGATGGGACCTGATAACTGGGCGGAGTTCAAACGCCTGGGGGTAATGGATGAAGTAACCTGCATCTTTCCGCAGCCGCTTAATAATACACATGCTAAAAGCTCTATCGAATACCTGGAAGCTAAGTCAATGACCTCAAAGGTTGCCGATTTTGTAGATAAGAATAAGATATTCCCCTTCTACCAGCTGCTGAAGCAACGGCGGAAAATGATGAGTGAAAAGATGATGAATATTAAGATTGTCAGCTAACTCACAATAGCTCAATCTATTATAAAATAAACATAAATTTGTACGATCTAAAATTGCGTTACCCTTACCCCTCATCGGATGCCGCAGCTACTAATATCTTATGAAAGTTTTTGTTATCAATCTGAAGCGCTCGGAAGACCGTAGAAAGAGAGTTGTAAAACACCTGCAGGATCGTGGCGTTCCGTTCGAGTTGTTTGAAGCAGTAGAAGGCAGCAAACTGACCGACGAGGAGATGGAAAAATACTGCGACATGGAAAGGGTGCGCAAGCATCCTAAATGGCTTACGCGCGGCACCATAGGGGCATGCCTCTCACACTATCACATTTATAAGAAGGTGGTAGATGAAGGGCTGGAAGGAGCCTGCATACTGGAAGATGATATCGTGGTAGATAAGAACTTTGCCAGTGTGCTGGAGAACCTGAAGCCGGTAATGAAGCAGAATAAGTTTACCCTGCTATACTATACATCTTGGGAGCAGATGGACCTGAAAGATACGGGCACACACCTCGGCTGGGGTTTTGAGCTATACAGGATGCAAAACCTGAACGGGCTTAACTCTGCTGCGGGCTATGTGATATCCCACGACCTGTGTAAGAAGATGATGGAGTTTGTACTGCCGATACGCCATGGCGCTGACAGCTGGACAGATTTCTCGAAAGGCGGTGCACTGCCAGAAGTGTATTGCGTGTACCCGCAACCAGCACACCTGGCCTTGGCAAAAAGCACCATCGACTATATGGAAACAGGCTCGCTGCAATCAAAGGTCTCGGACGCTATAAACGAGTATAAGATCTTCCCTTTTTATCAGTTGTTGCAGATGAGGCGGAAGATGCTGATCGGTAAGATGAGCCGTATACGCATACATAAATAAATTAAAAACAGGTATTGCTTTGCCCAACGTCCTTTATATTTCTTACGATGGCATGACCGACCCATTGGGTCAGTCGCAGGTGTTGCCTTATTTATCAGGCTTATCGAAACGCGGATACAGCATAACGCTTATCAGCTGCGAAAAACCGGAGCGATATGAGCAGCATAAAGAAGTGATACAAAAGATATGTGCGCTCGCCAATATCGACTGGCAGCCCATACCGTATACGTCTAAGCCGCCCATTATATCTACTATCAAGGACATACGCCATTTGCATAAACGTGCCTATGCGTTGCATGCCGATAAGCGCTTCGACATAGTGCATTGCCGCAGCTATATATCGGCTATGGTGGGGCAAAACATGAAGCGCAAATTCGGTACAAAATTCCTGTTCGATATGCGGGGCTTCTGGGCCGATGAGCGTGTGGATGGCGGGCTCTGGAACAGGGGCAATCCGCTATATAATACGATATACAAGTTCTTTAAAAAGAAAGAAAAACAATACCTGGAGCAGGCCGACCATACTATATCGCTTACCTATGCAGGTAAGCAGGTGATACACTCCTGGAAGCATGTCAACAGGCAGCCGGTACCCATAATGGTAATACCCTGCTGCGTAGATACATCACTGTTCGACAGGAGTACGATAGTTGATAGGCAGAAAGACCTGCTGTACCAGAAGCTGCAAATAAATAAAGGGCAGTTTGTTATAGGCTATGTGGGCTCTATTGGCACCTGGTATATGCTGGATGAAATGCTGATGTGCTTTAAAGTGCTGCTGCAAAAGAAGCCCGATGCCGTGATGCTTTTCGTAACGACAGAACCTGCGGAGATGGTATTGTCAGCGGTAAAAAGATTAGGCGTACCTGAAGCAGCCATACGCATTACAGCCGCTACCCGCAAGGAAGTGCCGTATTACATCGGCCTGATGGACCTGAGTATCTTCTTCATAAAGCCATGCTTTTCCAAGACGGCATCATCGCCTACCAAGCAGGGTGAGATCATGGCGATGGGTACGCCTGTGCTTTGCAACAGTGGCGTGGGCGATACGGCCTTTGTAGTAGACAAATACCATTCAGGCATTGCGGTAAATGACTTTACTGAAAGCACTTTCAGCGCTGCGCTGGATAAGATGCTTGGCACTACGTATGATGCTGCTGAAATAAGAAAAGGTGCAGATGATTTCTATAGCCTGGGGCAAGGCATCAATAGCTACGAAGCTGTTTACAAACAGCTATTGAAACAACCGTAAACATTGTAATAGTTGACCAAGAACGTAAAGGTTTTATTTCTTTGTCCGTACCCGGTGAGGCATGCGCCATCGCAGCGTTTCCGTGTGGAGTTGTTTGAACGGTATTTGAAAGATGCAGGTATAGAATACCATATTGCGTCTTTCATAGACGAGGCTACATGGAATGTGCTGTACAAAGGCGGCTCGGCACCACAGAAAGCCTGGGGTGTGGTAAAGGGGTACCTGAAGAGAATTAAAACGCTTTTGTTTGATGTGCATGGATATGACTATGTGTTCGTGCACCGTGAAGCTGCACCACTAGGCCCTCCCATCTTTGAGTGGATGGCTGCACGCCTGTGGTGGAAGAAGATGATATTTGACTTTGACGATGCCATATGGATACCAAATACCACTGCCGAAAACAAGGTAGTATCGATGGTGAAGGCATTCTGGAAAACGAAGTACAATTGTAAATGGTCGTACAAAGTATCGGGCGGCAACAAATACCTCTGCGACTATGCCCGCCAGCATAACGATAATGTGGTACTGGTGCCTACCTGCGTAGATACGGAGCTATTCCACAATAAAGTAAAAGATCATGAAGAAGGCAAGGTAACCGTTGGCTGGACGGGTAGCCACTCTACCCTTTTCTATCTCGATGAGATTCTGCCTGTATTGCAGGAACTGCAACAGGAGCTGGATTTCAACTTCCTGCTCATTGCCAATCGTGACCCGCAATTACCGCTCAAGAATTACCAATTTGTGCCTTGGAGCGAAAGCACGGAAGTGGCCGACCTGCTAAAGATGGATGTAGGTGTAATGCCGCTTACAGCGGATAAATGGAGTGAGGGTAAGTGCGGCTTTAAGCTGATACAGTATATGTCGCTGGGCATACCGGCGATAGCCAGCCCCGTGGGCGTTAATAGCGAGATCGTAGATCATGGCATCAACAGCTATCTGGCTAGTAATGCCAGCGAGTGGAAAGAAGGGCTCCGCAAACTCATTACCGACCTGCAACTCAGGCGCAGTATGGGTGCCGAAGGCCGCAAGAAGATCGTATCTTCTTACAGCATCCAGTCTCAAAAAGACAAGTTCATCAGCCTTTTCAGCTAGCTGCTATTATACCGGCAATATCTTCTTATCCGGCGGGTTATGCTTGTAAAATACCAAGATGAGCGCCATGGCATAAAATGGCAGGCAGGGTATGCGATAGCGCGATAGCGAACCGAAGTTGAAGGACGAGATACCTACCGCAAAGGCAAACACCAGTACAAAGATGAGTGCAAACTGCAGGTTCGGATCTTTCACAATACTCTTCCACACCTTTATAGGCCCCACTGAAAGTAGTACCCTTATGGTGATGAGCAGAAATGCCACCGCCTCCAGTGCCGATATTACCTGTATCACCTTCCGGGTCTCCCATATATACGGGCGGAAAAGCGTAACGTTCACAGCGGGGAAGAATTTTTTGAGCATCCCCTGCGGCGAGGGGTCGAGCGGGCCCAGATCGTAACCGATACTCTCCTCACCCGCAGCCGTCATGGTGCCTATCCAGTCGGCAGTTACCGTGGCGGTCTTTGCCACATTATCGAGCGAATACTTACCCAGTTCCTTTTCAAACTTTTTGCTGGCGAACATAAACCCTACCAGTGCGATAGGCAGCAAAGCCAGCCTGATAGAGAACCGGGCAAACTTGCTGGGCACGCGTTGCAGGTAGTAGAACATGGTCCAGAGTACCAGTGCCGGTATAAAGGCTATAAGGATGTATATTTTAATAACAGCAATGAGGTAGAAACTGATGACTACAAGTATGATATTCTTAAAGCTGAAATCGCGCATAATGAGGATCCGGAAGATGCCATAGGTCATCCATCCCATACTGCCCAGGCAGAGGGTATCTTTAAATATGCCCGACCCCCATAGCACCACACTAGGTATAAATAAGAAACAAATAGCCAGCGGCTTTGTAATAACCGGGTACTGTGCCGAGAACGTGCGGAACATGGCCCATATACCGCTAAACGAAAGCACGGCAAATATGACCGCTGTAGGCAGGTAAGTAGTAAACAGGAAGAAACTAATGAAAGAAGTAATGGAGCATACCATATACTCGGAGTGCGCCTGGTACCAGTACATCTTGGCGGTGTACTCGGTATAGCGGCCATCGTACCATTCCGGTATATTTAATACAAGGTTAATCCACTTGATGGGTGAGTCGGTAAAAGAGCTGTTGATAACACGTGCGTGGAAGAAGTAGTTGGCTGTATCACCTCCACCATAGTAGTATTGGTAAATAAGCCCGATCATAATGCCGCCCATTATCTTTACCGTAAGACCACTCATAAAGAACGCTCGCCAGGGGTGCCCGGGAGGATATTTCTCGTCCCTGATCCTGATTGCTATCATATAAACTACGCCGATAACAAATGGCAGCAGCAAGTAGTCTAAGAATGTTATAAATTGCATTGATTACAAGAGTCTTACTTCAAATTAATTAAACACATATTTCTACATGTGCGGAATCAGTGGCCTTTATGCATTAGAAAAAAACACCACTTCTAAACTTACAAAAATAGGACAATCCACTGATAAACTATTGCTCAGGGGACCCGATAGTGGAAATATTTATTGCGGAGATAACGTTGCACTGGGTCACAGGCGGCTATCGATCATCGATGTGTCTAACGCTGCCAGCCAACCAATGTACGATAGTTCAACACGCTATGTACTTGCATTCAATGGCGAGATATTCAACTATCAGCAACTTTCAGAAAAATATCTGCAGCCTGTGTGGCAAAGGATAGGCGGACCCAAGACCAGTTCTGATACGGAAGTGCTGCTATACCTGTTGGTAGAATATGGCGTAGAGTGCCTGCAATGGCTCAGCGGGTTCTTTGCCTTTGGCTTTTACGATACGCAGACCGATCAGCTAATAGTAGCCCGCGACCGCTATGGCAAAAAACCACTGTACTATTATACAGATGGCAAATACCTGGCATTTGCTTCGGAAATGAAAGCGCTGCTGGCATTTGACATACCTAAAGAGATCGACTACAATACACTGTTCGAATACCTGCAACTCAACTACATACCACAGCCGCACAGCATGCTGAAAGGCGCTGCCAGGCTGATGCCCGGTCATTACATGACCGTAGACAAAACGGGCATCAAGGAGATAAAGCCCTACTACAAGCTGGAGCTACACCAGGAAAAGTATGGCCAGTACACGTATGACGAAGCACAGAAGAAACTGGTAGACCTACTTGATGGCTCTATACAAGAGCGTATGATAGCCGACGTACCACTGGGTGCTTTCCTGAGCGGTGGCATCGACTCGTCAGTAACGGTGGCACTTGCCAGCAGGCATACCAAAAACCTGAATACCTTTTCAATCGGTTACAAAGACAACCCCTTCTTCGACGAAACGCAGTATGCAAAACTTGTAGCAGGCAGGTATAAGACCAACCATACGGTGTTCTCGCTCGCCAATAACGACTTCTTGGAGCATGTGTATGAGGTGCTGGACTACCTTGACGAACCGTTTGCCGACTCATCGGCCATACCTATGTACATTCTTTGCAAGCATACACGCAAGCATGTAACGGTAGCATTGAGTGGTGACGGTGCTGACGAGATGTTCTCGGGCTATAACAAGCACATGGCCGAATGGAAAATAAGGCAGCATTCGATGGTCAATACGGTGGTAAAGGCGGGATTGCCTTTATGGTCGGCATTGCCGCGTAGCCGTAATAATAAAATAACGAACATCTTCAGGCAGATGCACCGCTTTGCCGAGGGGGCCAACCTATCGGCAAAAGAACGCTACTGGCGCTGGGCATCTATCAGCACACCGAAGCAAGTGTTCAAGATGCTGCGGCCTGAAATTGCTGCAAAGGTTGATCAAAGCCGCTTCGACAAAGACAAACAAGGCTTTATTTCCAGCATCAAGTCGGACGACTTCAACGAGGTGCTGCTTGCCGATATGAACCTGGTACTGACCGGAGACATGCTGGTGAAGGTAGACATGATGAGCATGGCCAACAGCCTGGAAGTACGCAGCCCGTTCCTCGACTATAAAGTAGTAGATTTTGCATTCAGCATACCTGCGGAGTACAAGATCAATGGGCAAATGAAAAAACGCATCGTACAGGATGCCTTCCGCCCGATGCTGCCCGCCGAGCTATATAACCGCCCCAAACACGGATTTGAGATACCATTGCTGGGCTGGCTGCGCAAAGAGCTGTGGGGATTGATCAATGACGACCTGCTTAGCAAAAGCTTTGTAGAGGCACAGGGCATCTTTGATGTAAACGCTATTGAAAACCTGAAGAAAAAGCTGCAAAGCAACAACCCGGAGGACAGCCACGCGGTGGTTTGGGCGCTTATAGTGTTCCAATACTGGTGGAAAAAATATTATCAGTAAATGTTTTATTTGTGATGAAAACGCAGTTAACAAAATGGTCATCTAATTTTATTCCCGTTATTGCTATGCGTTTTATAGCTAAATCATTATAATTGTCACCTGAAAAGATCTCCTCTTAGTACCATATGCCACGTGTTCTTCGCATACTCAATCGTTTAATCATCGGGGGACCGGCTATTAATGCTACATATCTGACAAAATACCTGGCACCCGAGTTTGAAACGCAACTGGTAATTGGCGGTAAAGACGATCATGAGCAGGATGCGGTTCACCTTACGGAGAAACTGGGTATAGAGCCTATCGTAGTACCGGAAATGAAAAGAAACATCAACCCGGTGAACGATGGTAAGGCATATCAGAAAGTAAAGGCAATAATTGAGAAATTCAAACCCGACATTGTGCATACCCATGCGGCAAAGTCGGGCGTTATAGGCCGTAAAGCAGCCGAGGCATGTAAGGTGCCTGCTATCGTGCATACCTTTCACGGCCACGTATTTCACAGTTATTTCAGCAAATTTCAGACAGACTCTTTCATCCTCATAGAAAGATACCTGGCAAAGCGCTCTACCGGCATTATAGCTATCAGTCCCAGTCAGAAAGACGAACTGGCTAACATATATAAGATCTGTCCCGAAGATAAGATCAAGATCATTCCGCTTGGCCTCGACCTGGACCTGATACAGACCGACCAGGAAGAAAAGAGAATACGATTCCGACAGCAATACTTTATCGAAGACGATGAAATAGCTATTGGTATCGTAGGCCGCATTGTGCCTATTAAGAACCATACACTGTTTGTAAATGCAGCTGCCAAGGTGTATGCGCAAACAGGCAAAAAAGTACGGTTCATTATAGTAGGCGATGGCGATATGCGCCCTCAGTTGGAAACAGATTTCGGACTGCATAGAATCGACTATGCTTACTATCCAGAGTCGCAGCGGAAAGCCACTGCCATATGCACCTCCTGGCAATCAGACATAAGCCTGGTGCTGGCAGGGTTGGATATTGTAGTGCTTACCTCGCATAATGAAGGTACTCCGCTATCGCTTATCGAAGCCCAGGCTGCAGGTAAGCCCGTTGTGTCTACAAACGTAGGCGGTGTGTCGGACGTAGTAGTAAACGGAACTACCGGATATGTGACGGAGCCGGGTAACGAAATACAGTTGGCTGATGCCATAACGCACCTGGTGCAGGATGAAGCACTGCGCGAGCAGTTTGGTAAGGACGGAAGGAATTTTGTCAATAGCCGTTTCTCGTACCAAAGGTTGGTGAGAGATATGGGAGAGTACTATAATACGCTTTTAAAAAGATAATAAACCGGATTCGCGTCCGGAACCTCACTTAACTAATTTACAAATAGCAAAAACACAATTAAACAGCCGCTTATGAGCAAGAATGTAAAGGTGCTGTATGTGGACGACGAGATCAATAACCTGAGCAGCTTTAAAGCTTCTTTCAGGTTCGACTATAAGATACTCATTGCCCAGACAACCACAGAAGCTTTTACGTATCTAAGTCAGCATCCGGATATACATGTGATCCTGTGCGATCAGCGTATGCCCGTGAAAACAGGTGTTGACTTCCTGGAACAAGTGCGAAAACAATACCCTAAACCGGTAAGGATGCTGATAACAGGCTACACAGATGTAGAGTCGGTTATTGACGCCATCAACCGCGGCAATATCTTCCGGTACATCAAGAAGCCATGGACCGAAGACTATATACGCGCTGCGATAGAAGAGGGTTATAAATTCCATATGACCAACTCGCTGCTCTCTGTAAAGAACGAGGAGTTGCAACAGGCATATGCTGCGCTCGACGAGTTTTCTTACAGCGTAACGCATGGCCTGCGCGACCCCATCCTGAGCGTAGTGAGCCTTGTAGAGATAGCCAAAAATGTGGACGACATGCCGCCTGATGCGGCCGAGCTGATAGAAATGATAGGACAGGCTATGTTGCAGCTCGATAGCTTTATCGAGAACACGCACGACCACCATCGCCTGAAGCGTGGGGAGATCGAATTCAAAGAAGTATGGATGACCGACATTATAAAAAATGTGCAGGACATCTATGAGATAGAAGCCACGGTGAATAATATCAACTTCACTACCAGTGTAGATCAGAAGGAAGCGATCATATCGAGCGAGATACTGCTGAACCTGATCATAAACAACCTGCTATCGAACGCATTTAAGTACTACAACCGCGATAGCGAAGATAGACAGGTAGAACTAAAGGTATCGGTTGACAAAAAGAACCTTACCATTTTGGTAAAAGACAATGGTATAGGCCTGCCGGAAACACATCTGGAAGATATCTTCGAAAAGCCCGAGACAAATGATGTGCATAGCGTAACACTTGGCCTGCACAATGTGAAGCAAGCGATAGTTGCGCTCGAGGGAACGATCGATTACCAATCGCAGCTGGGCGAAGGCAGTACATTTACCATTACCATTCCTAACAAACAATAGGCGTTATGAAGAGTACAGAATTTATTATAATAGACGACAATAAGCTGAACTGCTATATAGCAGAAAAGATGATCAAAAAAATAGATCCTGAAATTGCCGTAAAGCCCTTCATTTACGCCAACGAGGCATTTGAATTTATCAGGAACCCTAGTGATGGCTTTGAGCGCCACGTGATACTGGTGGATATACAAATGCCGCTGATGAGCGGCTTCAACTTTGTGGAGGAATTTGAAAGGTTAGCGGATGGTGTTAAAGACAAGTATAAGCTATACATCTACTCATCTACCATTAACGAACAAGACAAGCTACAGGCAAATAATTACAGCACAGTAAGGCATTTCTTCAGCAAGCCGCTAACGCATAATGCGCTAACGATCTTGCTGAAGGACCTTGATATGGAATAATTAGCTTGCGTATATCTGCTCAAAAAATTCTACTGTCAGCTTCAATCCATCCTTGAATCTCTGGGTTGGATTGTAGCCGAGCAGGTTCTCCGCCTTGCTGATATCGGCCAATGAGTTGCGGATATCGCCGGCACGCGGGTCGCGATAAGTAGGCTCATGTTGCAGGCCCAGGTTTTCTTTCACCAGGTTGTACAGCAGGTTCACTGAGAAGTTCTCCCCTACCGCTACGTTATATACCTCACCAAATGCAGCTTCGTTATCGGTGAGCATACCGCGCACGTTTGCCTGTACTGCATTGTCCACAAAAGTAAAGTCCCTTGTTTGCTCACCATCGCCATTGATATAAACCGGCTTTTGGTTAATGATACCGCTTACGAACAATGGAATAACTGCAGCATAAGGACCATCAGGATCTTGTCTTGGCCCAAATACGTTGAAGTATCTGAAGCCGACTACCTTCATACCATACAGTTTTGCAAACACATCGGCATACAGCTCATTGGTTTTTTTGGTAACTGCATAAGGAGATAGCGGGTTGCCTACTTTCTCTTCGCGCTTAGGCAGGTTAGGCTCATCACCATATACGGATGAAGAAGATGCATACACGAAGGTCTTCACTTTTGCATCTTTTGCCGCCGTCATCATATTGAGGAAGCCGCTTACGTTCACTTCGTTGCTGGTAACCGGATCGACGATAGAGCGCGGAACCGAACCTAGCGCCGCCTGATGCGTTACATAGTCGATACCCTCGCAAGCTTTCTTACAAGTCTCATAATCGCGGATATCGCCTTTGATGAACTCGAAATTCGGATTATCGGTAAACAGGTCGATGTTGCGCTGAAAACCCGTAGAGAGGTTGTCGAGTACACGAACCTTTCCTGCACCGTGCTTTAATAAATACTCGGTAATGTGCGAACCGATGAACCCGGCGCCACCTGTTACCAGGAAGCTGCTGTTGCTGATATCTTTAGTATGAAACATCTTGATTGTTTTATTGTACATGCAGCCGAGCTGCAAAATGCAGCGCGAAATTAGCGCAATTAAGCATAAGAAAAAAAGCTAAAAGGTTAAGTATGGCGCAAAGAAAAGCCGCTCGGTGAGCGGCGAATAGCTTATGCTTTTTTCTCTGTGCTTGCAGCTTGTTTCTTTGCGATACGAGCCGGACGGCTTTTGCCAAATGATCCGCTTGATATCTTGCCGCGCTTTGTGCGTTTGTCGCCTCTACCCATGATTGAAATTTATTTAGACTGCAAAAATAAAAAAAGCAGGAATAAGTTCCCTGCTTTTTCTATAATGTTTTAGATATCCCTATTTTTTGCCTGTACCTATCTTGGTTGAGAACTCTTTTCCTGCCTTGAACTTGGGCACTTTACGCGCTTTTATTTTGATCACTTCACCCGTTTGGGGGTTGCGGCCATTGCGAGCCGAGCGTTCCGATACCGAAAAGGTACCAAAACCTACGAGCGTTACACGATCACCCTTCTTTAGCGAACCAACAACTGCATTTGTAAACGAATCAAGCGCCTCATTAGCCTGGGTCTTTGTAATACCCGAATCTTTAGCGATTTTGTCAATCAAGTCTGCTTTGTTCATAGCTTGTGTGTGTGTTTGTATTAGTGAATAAGCAAATATACTCAGCTTTACCGCACTTCCAAATACCTGAAAATTATTTTTATATCCTACAAGCCTTTCCTGTGGCAGGTTTCAGCAAAAAAAATAGATTTAAGCAGGCTCTACCTCCATTACGGTGCGGAAGGCTATGAACTTACTGCCAAATTTCTTCACGCCCTTATCGCGCATTTTTTGTGCGTGTTCATTTATATAGTTTTGGTAGTGCTCCAGGCTATCGCAGAAGTACTGCACGGTGTAGGTACGGCCATCGGCTTCGTCCTGCTCCAGCAGGCGGCACAGGCGGTGGTCGATGAATAACCCCGTCTTCATCAGGTCGGGAATGTGTTCGGTCTTCATCCAATGCAGCCATTCTTCAGTTATCGAATGATCTACTTTTATCGTTACGTTGTATATGATCATAATAAAATTGCTATTGTTGTTGATGCAATATTAGCCCCACTTCTTCTCGATTGTATCCAGTATCGTCATGTAGTTGATATACCTGTCCTCTGATATCTTCTTAGTTGCTACGGCTTGTTTCACGGCGCATCCGGGTTCGTTTATATGCAGGCAGTTGTTGAATTTACAATCGTGCAGTACAGCCCTCATCTCGGGAAAGTAGTGTGAAAGCTCTTCCTGCTCCAGGTCTATCAGTCCAAACTCTTTCACGCCTGGTGTGTCGATGATCTTACCACCATCCAGCAGGTCAAACATCTCTGCAAATGTAGTAGTGTGCTGCCCCTTGCCGCTGTAGCCCGATACTTCCTGCGTACGCAGCTCTTTACCGGGTATCAGTTGATTGATGAGGGTACTTTTGCCTACGCCGGAGTGTCCGCTGAAAAGTGTTGTCTTGTCTTTCAGGCGATCCTTTAAGGCTTCAATGGTTTCAGGTTGCCTTGCAACGATCGGATATACTTCATAGCCTGCGCCTTCGTACACGTCCTTCCAATGCTGGAACAACTGCTGATGTTTTGGCTTTAGTACATCCATCTTGTTGATGACTACAATACCCGGCACATGGTATGCCTCCGCCGTTATCAGGAACCTGTCTACGAAACCCATAGAGGTGCGCGGCTCGGTTATGGTAGCCATGATGAGCGCAGCATCGAGGTTGGCCGATACGATATGCTTTTGGTGTTTGTTGTGCGGCGATACCCGTACGATATGATTGGTACGCGCTACGATCTCTTTAATGGTGCCGACCTTTGTATCGTCGTTCTCTACCTCAAAGATGACATTATCGCCTACCGCTACCGGATTGGTCGATGATATCTCGTCATCTATCTTTAGTTTACCCTTTATCCTAGCATTCCAGAATACACCGTCTTCGGCCCGTACACTGTACCAGCTGCCTGTCGACTTGTATACCAGCCCCTTCAGTTCAGTCATAGCGTCTTATTAACACAGCTAAAGTACCGATTTTTCTATAACAGGCTATTCATGCCTCAAGGCAACGATCGGATCGAGCTTAGATGCCTTTATAGCAGGATATATACCCGATATAACGCCCACCACGGCACACAGCCCTACGCCCAGGCTTATCCAGAGCCAGGGTATCACAAAACCTGTATCGAAAGCAAAGCCCAGAAGATTGCCTACCAGCATACCAAGTAGCACGCCCAGCACGCCCCCCATCAGGCTAATGAGAATTGACTCGGTGAGGAATTGTTGTTTGATAGTAGATGATTTGGCACCTAGCGCCTTGCTGATACCTATCTCGCGGGTACGTTCGGCGACTGACACCAGCATGATGTTCATAAGTCCGATGACGGAACCCAGCAGCGTTATAATGCCGATGATCACTGCTGCCCAGCTAATGTATTTGATGCTATCCAACAGCATTTCGGTAAGGCTATCATTCTCGTTTATGGTAAAGTCACTATCCGTACCCACGGGCACTTTCCTAATGACGCGAAAAACACCTTCTGCTTCCTGTGCGGCAATGCTCTTGCTGGCTATATCTTTTACCATCACACTGATCATATACCTGCTGGTGCCGCCATATACGGCCCTTGCATTGCTTAGTGGCACAAGCGTAGTATTGTCGGCATTCATTACCATGCTGCCGCCTTTGCTTTCGGCTATACCTATTACGGTGTATTTGATATCGCCCACGGATACTACCTGCCCTATCGCTTGCTTATACCTTTTTCCAAAAAGCTTCCAGGCGATGCCATTGCCCAGTATACATACATGGCTGCACGATAGCTGCTCGTACGGAGAGAAATTACGCCCTGCATCCAATTTAGTATCAGATATATTGAGGTAAGCATCGTCCACACCCATTACGGCAACATTGGGGTTGGTTTTTTGAGAGGCAAACCGGACCGTGGCAATGCTGCTGGCCGTCATAGATATGCCTACCGTGGATGGTATATGAAACCTTTCTTTAAATGCCTTTGCTTCTTCGTAGCGTATGTCTTTGCCCTGGCTGGTGCTTACGTTCATGCCCCCATGGCGACGCTTCTTCTTTATCACGTCGCCGGTTATCTGTATAGTATTAGCCCCCATGCTGCTGAAGTTGGAGGACACACCGTCCTTCATTACTTCAGTAGCTGTGAGAATGCCTACCAGTGCCATGATGCCAAGCCCGATGATACAGACCGTAAGCGTAGAACGCAGACGATTGGCCCTGATATCGCGAAAAGCAAGGCCCAGATTAAAAAACAACTGCATCATAGCGACAACGAAGTTATTACCTGTACCTAGTTGCGCAAAAACTGTTCGGTCATTACGATCGTTCCTTTGTCATTTGCAGCTTTCAGGTAATAAGTGCCCGCCGGCAGCGATGCAACATTAAATTGAATACGGGTCTGCCCTTTCTTACACATCTGTTGCAGCATTTTATCTACCACTTTGCCCTGAACATCGTAAATAAAGAAGCTCAGCGCCTGCTGCTCGGGATTGTTGAACTCGAAATGCAGGAACTGAAAAGCGGGGTTAGGATATACGCGGCTTTGCTTTTCAGCAGCAGCAACATTATTAACGCCTACGAACGGACCATTCAGCTTGGCCATCCAGTTGCCATAATCATTATCGCTGCGGCCGTAGATACCTACCACCCATACAGCGCCATAGTTTTTATAGTCGAGCTGCGAGCCTGTATAATCGCCCCAACGCTGCTCTTTGCCACCCAGTACTTTAATACTGTTATCACCTGTTTTGATCTTGACCAGCTGCGAATAATCCGTACCATCGTAGCTGATAGCCGCTAACCCTGGGAAGGTATTAGGCCCCGTATAATTGAATGAAATAATAGAGTTAAGACCACTGTGCCAGGGAGCAAAAGTTGAAGAAATATTCGGGTATCCAAAATCAAGTGTATCCACCGAAAATATCTTTGCATGGCTGATGAATGGTGAGGTTTTGTAGTTGGATATCTTACCATGAAAAATACCTGATGCACCATTCGATGTATCGATAGATGCACTTACAAACTGTATCTCGTCACCTAAAGCATATGCACCCAATATACGGCCATCATTGGTAGCCAGTACTACCGAAGTATCAGGCTGACGTCCATTAGGCGGTACACCATATGATACGGGGGAGATCATCGGCGTCAACGTCAGATTCTGGTTGCCGCTTGCAATGGTGCCGGGTACTTTTACAATGAATACGGTATCATTTAGCGTATCAAAATTCCTGTTCGACAGAAAGTATTGCTCAGGTCCTGTAAGGTACGAGCCTGACTTCACCGGGAAAAGGTTACGAATGTTCTTGCCATTGTAGCCAATACTGTCCCATACCTGGTAGTCGAGCGTTGCCTTAGCAGCATAACCATCTGCCTTGTTTATCTGGTATATCACCGTCTCTACAAAGCCGCTTTGCCAGCTTGCGTTGTATTTTATCTTATTGCCCGTAAGAAAGAACTCATCTTTCGTGATGGCTATGGCAGGATAATCGAACCAGCTGGTATCGCCTTTGTAGTTGCCATAAAACTTATAGAACGTCCACTTGGCAGAAGGAGAATTGCTGCCGGAAAAACCTACTACTATGTAGTTTAATTCATTTGTGGAGTTTAGCATCACGCAAATGTATCTGTCGGCCTCCGGATCGTATATCACCTTAGGATCGTAGCGGTAATCGTTGGGAGAGGTCAATCCGGCGCCATAAGCATTCGAGAAGCTTTTAAGTGCATACCGCTTTACCATGTAACCGGTCCTGGTATCGAGGAATGCCATACGGCTGTTCATCACGGCAATACCACTATCCCTGTCAGATACACACATATCATTGTCAGGAGGGATGCCCGGCAGGGAATCGGAAATAAAGCCGATAGAAACCACCGGTGGCGTAGCCGCTGTCGTCTTGCGGGCTGAAGACAGGCTATGGCCGGCCTTATGCGGATATCTTTTGCTCATCTCCGCTTTTATCTCGCGAAGCCTGCGCTTTTCAAAGTTGGCGTCCGGGTTGGGCGCTTCAAGATTTGCTACCTGTGCACCATACTTATCTTCCAGTTCGGTAAGCACTACATCGCTTGCCACCGTTGCCTTATATTTTGTAACCCTACCGGTAGTTTGCGCCGATACCTGAAATGCCGATACAGCAAGAATAAACAGAAGTAACCTTCTGACCATAGCCTTAAATTTTTATAAAAATAAGAAAACCGCTGCACTTGTTATGCAGCGGTTTGTTGTATGTGTGTTCGTTTCTTTATAATTATCCTTGCAATGCAGCAGCGCCACTCACGATCTCGGTAAGCTCGGTAGTGATGGCCGCTTGGCGTGCACGGTTGTAGCTGATCTTCAGAGAGCGCAGCATTTCGTTGGCATTCTCGCTTGCTTTGTCCATCGCAGTCATACGCGCACCATGCTCCGATGCGTTGGCATCCAGCACTGCTTTGTACACCTGTGTATTCAGGATCTTCGGCATCAGCTCTGTTATCAATGTTTCTTTAGATGGCTCGAATATGAAATCTACATTCTTGCTGCCTTCTGTTTTCTCCACCCTTGGTATAGGCAGGTATGGCTCGCTCACGAAGCGCTGTGTAGCTGCGTTCTTGAACTGGCTGTACACGATCTCAACGCGATCAAACTCTTTATTGAGGAACGCCTTTTGCGCATATACCGCAGCAGCACGTACGTTATCGAAGTTCAGGTTAGAGAACAGCGTCCAGTACTGGTCCACTACTTTATAACCGTAGCGCGAAAAGTACTCGTAACCTTTCTTACCAATCGGCATAATGGTAACGTTGCCGCGGTTGTATTGTTCGTTGTATTTTTCAGCTATTGTCTGGCGGGTAAGTTTTATTACGTTGGTATTGTAAGCACCGCACAATCCGCGATCGCTGGTGATAGGTATCAGCAGGACACGCTCAGGAGCACGCTCTTCAGCCAATGGCATTTCCATATCTGATGATATGCTGCTCACGATATTGCTCAGCATTTCCTGCAGCTTTTGCGCATACGGGCGCATCTGAAGAATGGAATCCTGCGCACGGCGTAGCTTAGCGGCACTTACCATCTTCATAGCTTTGGTTATCTGCTGTGTAGAGGTTACTGATTTTATACGGCTGCGAACTTCTTTGAGTTGTCCCGACATATTATAAAGAGATGAATGATAAAACTGGGCGCAAAAGTACGACAACTATGTCTAAAACACAAAAGTAAACTGCCCTGATATACAGCCTTTGGGGATAAACAGACATATTGCTGCCCGTTATTAATAATCGCTACATTAGCAGGGCGTAATTTTTTAGCAGTTTATTGATACAGACCATAACAACTATATTAGCAAAACAACAGATATTTGATCCATTAGAACGACTTAAACAAAATATGCTGCACAAAACCAAGATCATTGCGACTGTAGGACCGGCCAGTAATACTTATGAGAAATTATTGAAACTTGTGGAGGCCGGCGTAAATGTATTTCGTCTCAACTTTTCGCACGGCACCCATGCCGAGCACCAAAAAGTAATAGAACATATACACCATATAAACGAAGATTTCCCGTTCAACATAGCCATCCTGGCCGACCTGCAAGGCCCTAAGCTGCGGGTAGGCGATATAGAAGGCGGCTCGCTGGTGTTGCACAAAGGCGACGAATTTATCTTCACCAATGAAAAATGCCTGGGTACCAAAAAAGGCATCTACCTGTCCTACCCCAACTTTTATAAAGACGTGCGGATAGGTGAAAAGATATTGCTGGATGATGGCAAAATGGAAGTACTGGTAACCGAGATAACACAAGATAACTGTGTACGGGTACAAGTGCTTACGCCCGGCGTACTGCTCCCCAAGAAAGGCGTAAACCTGCCCGACACTGCCATTTCGCTCCCCTCACTCTCAGAAAAAGACCTCAACGACCTTGACTTTATCATCAGCCAGAAGATAGACTGGATAGCCCTCTCTTTTGTAAGAAGGCCGGAAGATGTAAACCAGCTACGCAAACTGATACAGCAGAAGAACAGCAGCGCCAAGATCATCTCAAAGATCGAAAAGCCGGAAGCGCTTGTGCATTTGCGTGAGATCATCCTGGCATCGGATGCGGTAATGGTAGCGCGCGGCGACCTGGGTGTAGAACTGCCGCTGGAGCAGATACCGATGATACAAAAAAACATCATCCGGAAATGTATACACCGCGCCAAGCCGGTGATCATTGCTACCCAGATGATGGAAAGCATGATAGACCGCACCAGGCCCAACCGTAGCGAGATAACGGACGTGGCCAATGCCGTGTTGGAAGGCGCTGATGCCGTAATGCTAAGCGGCGAGACTGCTATGGGCCAATACCCTGACCTTGTAATTGAGACAATGGTGAAGATCATTGAAGAGGTGGAGAAAGAAGAGATGGTTTATAATCGCAACCTGGTGCCGCAGCCACACTCTCCATCGTTCCTGAGCGACGCGCTTTGCTACAATGCTTGTGAGATAGCCAAAGACGTGAACGCAAATGCACTTGTGGGTATGACCCAATCGGGCTATACAGGCTTCATGCTTTCGAGCTTTCGCCCAAGGTCTCCGCTGTATATATTCACAAAAACGCAAACGCTTGTAAACCAGCTGAGCCTTAGCTGGGGTGTGCAGGCGTTTTACTACGACAAAGAAGACAGCCCCGACCAAATCATTAATGATCAGATCAGCTTCCTTAAGAATAAGAACCTGCTGCAACCGGGCGATGTGGTGATAAATACCGGCAGTATGCCCGTGCAACAACACCTGCCTACCAACATGTTGAAGATCAGCAAGGTAGAATAGTGCATTAATCTTAACATAATACCCTGAAGTGTTCCCGAAATAAGGAACACTTTTTGTTTCATCTTGCTTATGTTCCGGAATATTTTATTGCTATTGCTAGGTTTGCTTTATACGTCTATGTCATTTGCGCAAGACTATCGTATCAGCATCGATGGTTTTGTGATGCCTGAACTCAACGCACCTGTGACCGTATTTGCTGAAGCAAAGAGCGGCTCGGGATATAAGGAAATACCGACCCGCAGGTATCAACTGCGCTGCGTTGATGGAAGGCCGGCTGGTAGCGGTAAAAACGGATATTCATTTATGATAGACCGGGAACAAGTATATAGAAATAATGGGCGTGCACGCTTTGAGCTGACAACAGATGGCAAAACAGTGTCGGTAAGCCTGAGCATACCCATACTCGGCGACATGCGGTTCAACCTTTACACAGATAGCATTAAACCGATCCTGAACTACTATGTAAATGTAGAAGGCACTTTTACGAACGGACAGATACTACCGGTTGATACCAGCCTGATAACCGTAACCAGCGATAATGGTATGATGAAAGGAATGGAATGGATAGCTCCGAAACAACGCTCTTTCGATAAAGTAAAATTTACTGCGACATCGAAGTATAACCCTAGCCTTAGCATGTCAGCCACAATGTATATCAAGAAATTTGATGACCCGCGCGATGCGCCGGGTTATGAGGACAGAACCGAGGACGATATTAAAGATGGGCGCAGACGCAGATAGCACTAGTTGCTATCCGGGTTGATGATCATATTGTCTATCAACCGTACATTGCCCAGCTTTGCCGCTATCAGTGCTACCATTTTCCTGTTTGGTTCGTATTCTTCCAATAAAGTGAGGTTGTTTGCATCGGCAAGCGCTATATAATCGGGATCGAAGCCTTTCTCCATTAGCAAGTCATTGCACTCTTTCTGCACGATGCTGAACTTATCGCTCTGCTTTGCCTGTATAGATACCAGGCACTGGTATAGCCTGCCAGCCAATGCACGCTGTGGCTCGGTAAGCCTGCGGTTGCGCGAGCTCATAGCCAGGCCATCCTGCTCGCGGGTTGTGGGACAGATGACCATTTCCGGCGCTTGTTCGCGATACAGTTGGCTCAACAGGTTTGTTACCACCATGCATTGCTGGTAGTCCTTTTGGCCCATATACATGGCATCAGGCTTTACGATATCCAGCAGGCGGGCTACGATCTGCCCCACTCCTTTAAAGTGACCGGGGCGATGAGCGCCTTCCAGCATGGTTTCCAGATAACCAAAATTGTAAGACTGCATATTAGCAGACCCTTCAGGGTACATTTCGGCAACAGATGGCAGTAACAGCACATCGCAACCTGCTTCCGTCAGCATCAAGATATCCTGCCCTGTAGTTACGGGGTATTTATCAAAGTCTTCTTTATCGTTGAACTGGGTAGGATTAATGAAAATGCTGGCTACTACGAAAGCTCCGTCCTGCTTCGCTTTTTCTACGAGCGATATGTGGCCTTTGTGCAATGCGCCCATAGTTGGCACGAAGCCGATCTTCTTCTTTTCCGCCTTCTGTTTTGCTATATATGCCTGTATATCAGCTACCGTTTTGAATATGACCATGCCGTTAATTTAGCCTCTGACACGCAAAGTAAAAGTTTGGAATTTAATATTTTCGTAATTTTGCAGACAATTTTACAATAAGGTTCAATTTTTCCTGATTTTTTAATCATTCCAACGGCATGTCTGCAGACAAAAAACGTGTATTAATCATTGCTAACGAACTCTCTCCATATATTGAATTTACAGATTTCGCACACATACTCAACAAACTTGCTGTAAAGTCGTTCGACTCGGGGCTGGAAGTACGTGTGATCATGCCGCGTTTCGGTAATATCAACGAGCGCCGTCACCGCCTGCACGAGGTTGTAAGGCTTTCGGGTATCAATGTAATCATTGATAAGGATGACTACCCGCTTATCATCAAGGTTGCATCTTTGCCTAATGCACGCCTGCAAGTATACTTCATGGATAATGATGATTACTTCAAGCGTAAGACCATATTTAACGACGAAGCCGGCAACTTTTTTGAAGATAACGGCGAGCGTATGATATTCTTCTGTAAGAGCGCACTGGAAACAGTTAAGAAGTTTGGATGGCCTCCGCACGTGATACACTGCCACGGATGGATGACATCATTAATACCACTTTACCTGAAAACCGCTTATAAAAAGGAGCCTGTATTTGGTTATTCAAAGGTTATCTATACTGCGCAGTCAGACCAGTTTACCGAGCACCTGAACAACAACTTTGTAAAGAAGGCGCTTATCAGCAATGAGATAAAAGAGAAAGACCTGGATACCTTCAAGGATGGCGCTAACCTGTCGCTGACACTGGGCGCATCCAAATGTGCGGATGTAGTGGTACATGGCGACGCTGCGATAGAGCCGCTGATAGCTGACGACATAAAAACAAGCCGCTACAAAAAGGTAGTGAAGTACGATGAAAGCTGGAAAGAAGATGTAACTCCACTACTGGAACTTTATAAAAGCTTAACAGAGTCTTAGTATTTCTTTTATCACTTTCGTTGAAATTGCGACCGATTTTGAAACAAACTGTAACAGGCCTCACTTCCTTGGTAGCCCTTGCTATTGCTATTACTGCTACGGGCTGTAAAGAGGATACCGTAATAAAACCTGACCTCGTACCGGGGCAAGACAGCTTCCGTGTATTTAATACTGATGGCCTGAACATGATCACCACTACGGAGATCATCGACACACTGAATACAAGTGCGAACATTGCCAATCAGCCGGTGGTACATGGTGCCGGTACGGTGGTAGATCCTATACTTGGACGCACCACAGCAGGCATATATTTCCAAGTGCTGCCGCCATCCAATCAATTCAGCTTTTCAAATACCATCGATTCGGCGGTACTCATATTACCTTATACAAGGTTTAGCTGGGGCGATGCGAGCGATCAAAACTCGCAGCAGACGTTTACAGTACACCGCACAAGTGAAGCGCTTGATAAAAGCGCCACTTACTATAGCAATCAGGTGAAAGAAACCAATGAGCAGATAAGCCAGCCGTTTTCTTTCAATCCTAAGATGCTTAGCGAAACTGTGCCGGTACTGGGCGCTAATCGCTCACCGCACCTTCGCATACCGCTCAATATAAACGGCCAATGGTTTACAGAGCTACGCGACCAGGCAAAGAACGCTACTACCAACGGCGAGTTTGTAAAGCTATTGAGGGGCATCTACGTAAAGCCGGGCAATACCAACAGCAGGTTACTGCCTTATTTTTACCTTGATGGTATAAATGACTATGAGCGGGCTGCTATCCAATTCTTTTACAAGACAGACAGCGTGCGTTCGGTATTCTTCAACTTTGTACGCGGCGAATGCGCACATTACAACTACATTACCAGGGATAACGACGAACTGAATGCTAAGATCAAGCCCGCTAACGACGCACAGGACAAACTATACCTGCAAAACGAACCCGGTGCTGCTATCAGCATTAAGATAAACAACCTGAAAGACATAGACGTAAGTGTGGTGAACAGCGCCATACTGGAAATAAGCCAGGTAACTGCCGGAAATTATGACGATGATACCAGCTTTGTGCCCCCTACCCGCCTGGTACCGTATGTAATAGCTGCCGACGGCACCATTGCACTGGCAAACGAAGCCTCAGGAACCCTGGGCGGTGATAGAGAGATTTTCTCGTTTAACGGGCTAAAATTTGTGCGTTATCGTATCAATCTTGGAAATACCGTGCAAACTGCCATTGTAAATAAATGGGATATGTTACATTTGCGTATAGTTGGCGCGAAAGGATTCCCGGGTGCTTACAGACTGGTAGCCGGAGGAAGACAATATCCTGAGCAATCACTGAAAACTCAACTCAAAATTTTTTATTCAAAACCTCAATAATATAAATTCTTATGTGCGGCATCGTTGGCTATATAGGTCCAAAGGAAGCATTTCCTATTCTAATCAAAGGCCTGAAAAGACTTGAGTACCGCGGCTATGACAGCGCAGGTATTGTTTTACTAAACGGCGACATCAATGTTTATAAAAAGGCCGGCAAGGTTACCGAACTGGAAAAGATAACAGATGGTAAAGAATTGCATGCTAACATAGGCATAGGGCATACCCGCTGGGCAACGCACGGCGAGCCTAGCGACCGTAACGCACACCCGCACCTCTCACAGTCGGGTAGCCTGGCTATCATCCACAACGGCATCATCGAGAATTACAGCCCGCTGAAGAAAGAGCTTCAAAGGCGTGGTTACGAGTTCAAATCGGATACGGATACGGAAGTACTTGTAAACCTGATAGAAGAAGTAAGAAAGCAAGACAACCTGTCGCTGGAAGATGCAGTACGCACTGCGCTGAACGAAGTAATAGGCGCTTACGCAATAGTAGTGCTGGATAAAGAAAACCCCGATCAACTAATAGCCGCCCGTAAAGGCAGCCCGCTGGTAATAGGCATTGGCGAAGATGAGTTCTATATCGCATCAGATGCGTCGCCTATCATCGAGTACACAAAGAATGTAATATACCTCGACGACCAGGAGTATGCTTGCATCAACCGTGATGGTTCTTATACGGTAAAGACCCTGGGTAATGTGAGCAAGTCTCCTGCTATACAAAAGCTAGAGCTGAGCCTGGAAGCTATTGAAAAAGGCGGCTTTGAGCACTTCATGCTAAAAGAGATATACGAGCAGCCAAAGGTGATAGAAGACTGCTTGCGTGGCCGTATGAGCGCGCAAGGCGAAGGCTGGATAAAGCTGGGCGGACTGTCAGAATACATCAACCGTATTGACAATGCTAAACGCTTTGTTGTACTGGCATGTGGTACCTCATGGCACTCGGGCCTGATCGGAGAATACCTGATAGAAGACCTGGCACGTGTAAACGTAGAGGTAGAATACGGATCAGAATTTCGCTACCGCAACCCGGTAATAAACGAGTCGGATGTGATCCTGGCTATCTCTCAGTCGGGCGAAACTGCCGATACACTGGCTGCTATCGAGCTGGCTAAGGATAAAGGCTCGTTGATCTATGGTATCTGCAACGTTATCGGTTCGTCTATAGCACGCATATCACATGCAGGTTCTTATACACACGCAGGCCCTGAGATAGGTGTAGCGTCTACCAAAGCATTCTCTACACAGATAACTATACTGACGCTGCTGGCGCTGCAGATAGCACAGCAAAAAGGCACGTTGCCAATGTCGAAGTTTCGCGAGATACTGGTAGAGCTGGAGAATATACCAAAGAAAATAGAAGAAGTTTTGAAGCTGGACGAGCAGATCAAAGAAATTGCTGCCATCTACAAAGATGCTACTAACTTCCTGTACCTGGGCCGTGGTTACAACTTCCCGGTGGCACTAGAAGGCGCCCTGAAGCTGAAAGAAATATCGTACATACACGCCGAGGGCTACCCTGCTGCTGAGATGAAGCACGGCCCTATCGCGCTGATAGATGAGAACATGCCGGTAGTGTTCCTGGCTACTAACCAGAGTGCGTACGAGAAGATTGTATCGAACGTACAAGAGGTGAAGGCACGTAAAGGAAAGATCATTGCGGTAGTGAACAAGGGCGATACGCAGATACGCGAACTGGCCGACCACATTATAGAAGTACCGGAGACGGAAGAAGTGCTTTCGCCGCTGGTAACCATCGTTCCCCTACAGCTGCTGTCTTACCATATAGCCATCATGCGCGGCTGCAACGTAGACCAGCCAAGGAACCTTGCAAAATCGGTAACTGTTGAATAACAAAGTTTTATTCTTATTTTACAACCCATAAAATAATAACGATAACACAACATGCCTTACTTATTTACCTCAGAATCTGTTTCTGAAGGACATCCTGATAAAGTAGCGGACCAGATATCGGACGCTCTTGTTGATAATTTTCTGGCCTGGGACGCCGAGGCTAAGATCGCTTGCGAAACACTGGTAACGACCGGCCAGGTAGTGCTTGCCGGAGAGGTAAAATGCAACACCTATATAGATGTGCAGACCATAGCGCGCGATGTGATCGCGAAGATCGGCTACACGAAGAGCGAGTATATGTTTGAAGCCCACTCCTGCGGTGTGCTTTCGGCTATACACGAGCAGTCGCCGGACATTAACCAGGGTGTAGATAAGAAGAAGAAAGAGGAGCAAGGCGCGGGCGACCAGGGTATGATGTTTGGCTACGCTACCAACGAAACAGCCAACTATATGCCGCTGGCGCTGGATATGGCACACCTGCTGCTGCGCGAGCTGGCTGCTATACGCCGCGAAGGCAAGCAAATGAAATACCTGCGCCCCGATGCTAAAAGCCAGGTGACACTGGAGTACAGCGACGATAACAAGCCGGTACGCATCGATACCATCGTTATCTCTACACAGCACGACGACTTTGCTGAAGAGAAAGCTATGCAGGAGCGCATTAAGAAAGATGTGATCAGCATACTGATACCGCGCGTTATTAAGGTTTATCCTCAGTACAAGCGCCTGTTCAACAACAACATTAAATACCACGTGAACCCTACCGGTAAGTTCGTTATTGGTGGACCGCATGGCGATACAGGCCTTACAGGCCGTAAGATCATCGTAGATACTTATGGTGGTAAAGGCGCACACGGTGGTGGCGCATTCTCGGGCAAAGACCCGAGCAAGGTAGACCGCTCTGCTGCATACGCTACCCGCCACATAGCCAAAAACCTGGTAGCTGCCGGTGTATGCGACGAAGTGCTGGTACAGGTATCATACGCTATTGGCGTAGCCGAGCCAATGGGCATCTACGTAAATACCTATGGCACTGCTAAAGTGGATATGAACGATGGTGAAATATCTACCATGGTAAGCCAGGTATTTGATATGCGCCCTTACTTTATAGAGCAGCGCCTGAAACTGCGCCAGCCTATGTATAGCGAGTGTGCTGCTTATGGACACATGGGCCGCGAACCACAAACAGTGACCAAATCATTCCGCTCGGCCGATGGCAAGATGAAGAATGTAAAGGTAGAGCTGTTTACGTGGGAGAAGCTGGACTACGTAAGCAAAGTAAAGAAAGCATTCGGTATCAGATAGGGCGGATTCTGTTAAATATTAAAAGGGCTTGCAGCTGTGCTGCAAGCCCTTTTTGCTTTAGGGGGATGACATAATACCATTCAAGTTCCGTTTCGACAAGGATGACTGGTACAGATTAATATTGCAGCCATTACAGGCGAGACACAAAAAAGGCTGCAGGTTTTTCCGTGCAGCCTTTTTGCTATGCGTTATTTATAAAGATTACTCTTTTGTGATCTTGATCATTTTGCTTTGCAGGCGGTCGGTATATTTTACCAGGTAGATGCCTGCATTCAGGCCGCTCATGTTTATCTCTGCCTTATCGCCTACGATCGCCAGGTTCTGCACCAGCGTACCTGTCAGGTCGGTTACCATTACGCTTGCATTTTCAGCAGGGTTTATCACCTGTATGGTCATTACATCCTTCACCGGGTTGGGGAAGGCTGACAGCGAGAAGCCATTGGCCACATCATCGAAACCGAGGCCCTTCAATGCCTGGAATGGTACTCTTGTCCAGCGCGACGTAGGTGTTTCTGAGCAATATGCCCTTACAAATACATTGTACACCTGGCTGCCGATGAGGCCCATCAGCTGTACCGATGTAGATGTGGTTTTGGTACCCGATGTAGGCGGTGTTTCCAGTATGCTTACTGCATATTCATAATCGTACGCGGTAGGTACGGGAGGCCAGCTGGCTACTGCCGATGTTGAGGTGATCCTGTCGATGGTAACAGCCGGTGGTACGCAGTCTGCAATGGTACAGAATGAGTCCAGTATCCATACCGAAGTATCGGTAGCAGCGCCGGTAAATTGACAATCGGCCTGCAATCTTACATAGTAACATGTTTCAGGAGTAAGAAATTCCAGGTCGTGGTTCAGCATCGACGGAACAGTGCCGTTGAATGTGGATGGCATCGGGCTACCTTTTTGCCAGTATATCCAGTTGTATGCACGAACAAAAGGAGCGCCTGATCGCGAAGCAGGCCAGCTCAGGTCGGCCTCAAAGGCTGTGATATTATCGATGTTAATGCTATCAGGCACGATACACTCAGGCACGTGATTGAACCTGGTGATTGGTCTCAGCGTTGGGGTACCTTGCGTTGTAAGCGATGTACTACCACATGCACCGGCAGCAGCGCCACCTGCAGAATTCGATGCATTAAAACCCGGCGACATAACGGAAACAACAGGGTTGGTATTAGTAAGGCCATCCTGCTGTTCAGTGCATATTTCAATAATTAAATTATCGGTACCATTCCATTTAATTGGCTTTGTGGGATCGAAGGTCGTCATATGCCAGCCGGTAGTAGCGGGAGTACCCATGGCAGGGCTAATTGTTTCATAAGCCCAATAGGTTGGAGTTGAAGGTACTACCCAAGCAGTGGTAAGTGCAGTAAGTGTTGTGGTACCACCGCCAATTCTATATGTACCGATATTTCTCGACAATCCACCATTCATATAAAAGCCGATCTCTGTAATGTTCCCGGCCCTCATTCCCGCAGCTCTCAGCTCAGATGCACGGTATAGGTATTGCTGCCTTGTACCAAGATGCTGGTCAGGGCGGGGGTTAGGATAACCGCTGGTAGACGTTACGCCTGACCCTCCGGGTGTACCTATCGTTACTATCTGAGCAACAGCATCAGACACACTTGCCAGTGCCATACCCATAGCCATAACGGGTGCCAACAGCGATTTTAAAGTAAGGGGTTTGTAAAAAATACGCATAGATATAATTTAAAACTTTTTAACAAAATTCGAGTTTCTAAATTCGTAATTCTTTTTTAGAATTCCTAATACAAGGGGTTACTTATTTGATACCAGCGCAGGGCTAATGACAAAATCAGGGTCTGCCTCCTGCTATACAGACAGAAAAAAGATAGCATACGTTGGCAGAAATGCATATTAATATGAAAAAAGCCTGCTACAAGGCAGGCTTTTTTCATATTTGTTGTTTTTTATCTATTGCCTGGTTATCCGCGTTGTCTCGGTATGTGCCTTGTCGGTGTACTTTATGGTGTACACACCCGGGGCATAGGAGCCGAGCTGCACCTGGTGAACCTTCTTGCCATCCACAGGTATGGCAGCCATCTGCTTACCGGCTATGTCATACACATATATGCGTGCATCCGCATCGGGTATATCACTCACCTCAAGCGTCACCATGTCTTTAGCAGGGTTAGGATACACCTTCAGCGCAAAGCCATCTGTGCGGTTGTCGCTTACCGATAGCGGGAATGTTTTGAAAGATGTAGTACCCCATTCGGAGATGTCGCGCACATTCTGGTCGAGGCATTTGCTGCGCGCATGGAAGTAGTACACTTCGCCCGGCTTCATCGGGAAGGCCAGGAAGCTGTTGTTCTTTATCTCGGTACCCTTGCCCATCGGCGTTGGCGATTGCGATATCTCGTACTCGTAGGCCCATGCGCTTGGCACCAGGTTCCAGTACACTATTGCGCGGTCTATATGCTGGTAGTCTACCGTCAGGTGCGGCGGGCGGCATTTTACCGGCGTAGTGAACGAATCGACAGACCATGCAGAAGACTCGCCCCCGAGGCATTTTATCTTGATATGCACATAGTACTTTACGCCTTCCTGCAGGTTCTTGGCGCCAAAGGTAGTATCGGGCGTTGTATAAGTTGTGGTTGTGCTGTTAGGGTCCGTCCGGTCTGTATTTACCACATACTCATAGCCCGTGGCATTCCACAATTTCCTCCAAACCACCGTAGCCGAATCGAGGTATAGGTTCTTGATCGTAAGCCCCACCGGCTTGGTACATGGTGGGTAGGTTTCTACGGGTATGGTTTGCCATATGGTGTAGGTAGTGGGTGTACACTTGTTGCGTATGTGAAAATAGTACATAGTGGCAGGTGTAAGGCCCGACTGGCTATAGCTGGTAGCCGTAGTAGGCGTGCCGGTAGCCGGCGGTGTACCCGTTGTATTGAATGCATACTCATAGTTGACCGATGGCAACATGGCCGCCCATGTGATAGTGGCCGATGTAGATGTTTTAGAACTAATTGAAGGCACGGGCGCAGCAGCACAAGGGAAGTCGCCAAACTGATATACCTGGCCTGTGGCTGGGCGGGTAGTTATTTGGTAATTGGATGAGGTATAAGACGAAGATGTGGTAGTTGGCGCAGTCGATGAATTATCTAGGAACTGCCAACTGCTGGAAGAAGCACCAATGCCTATTGAGCATCCACCACTGGTACCAATATTTACAGATCCACTCTCCTGCTTGTAATGATATTTGATAACTCCACCCTCATATAACCTAACCTGGAAAGTGATACAAGGACTGCTACCCAGATAATCCCATATAGCGTTTTTATATTCAAGAGTAAATACCCTATTAGGTGCTGTACCAGATGTAGCGTATGACAGCGTACCGTATAAATTGCTGATATCTTCCCACAGTGGCAGCAAACATGGTCCAAAGCTATTCAGGTTAGCCAGATTCGGATTGTCATTGTTGTGCGTTGTCGAAAAGTTATTGAAAGATATCCAGCCATTTGTATTTACGCTGAGTTGGCTGTAGTTGGAGCCTGCGTACAAAAAGTTGAAGCCAATAGGGATAGACGTCGCTGTAAGATCATCTTGTCCTGAAAGGCTTGATATCACTGTTCCAGATGTGAGGTAATTGAATGTCTCATTATAAGCATAAAAGTTGTAAGTAGGCGGTGGCCCGGTCTGGGCTTTTGCACTATTAGCGAGGGCTACTAATGCTGTAAAGAAAAGGGCAAGTTTACGTAGAGGCTGAATTTTCATACTGATACTTTAAAGGTTTTAGATAGACGGAATTTACATTTTAAATTTAAATCATGTTATAGCAATATACAAAAATTATCGATGGCATATACAGGCAGTTTACGGTCTTTCGTAAAATTAAAAAGCACCGCATTGGCGGTGCTTTTTAATTGATTGATATTCAATACTTACAGTTTATTTATGCGGAAAGTCTGAGACTGTGCACCATCAGTATATTTTACCATATACACACCTGCAGCCAGGCCTTTCATGCTAATGTTGGTCTTTGATTCGGTAACGGTGGTTGCTGATATCAGCTTACCTGTTACATCAGTTATCGTTACTGTGCCACTAACAGCTTTATCGCCATCTACCTGTACGGTAACGATGTCGTTTACCGGGTTAGGGTAAGCCTGTACCAGCAAGCCATCGCCATTCACATTGCTAACCGCTGTAGGGTCGCCTTCGCGCAGCAGCATCGAGCTCCACTCAGATGAGTTGAAGATGCTGATGCACTTGCTGCGGATGTGGAAGTAGTATTGCTTCTTATCGGCAGGCAGGTTTACTGTTACCGAATTGTCGTATTCTGTAGTACCCAGTGACGGTGGCGTAGCGCTGGAGTTTACGGCATACTCATATGCTATTGCCGTAGGTGTAGGCTGCCATGTCACCTCCATATCGTTGGGGCTCGATGGTATCAGGTTCACAGTTGGCGCTATACATTCGTCCATAGTAGTAAAGCTGGCCATATCCCACTCCGATGTTGTGGTACCGCATACCGACCTGATATGAAGATAATAGGTAGTTTCAGGGTCGAGGCCTGTAAGCTTCACCGAACTTGCATTTGTAGAATTCAGCGTAGCAGTAAGATCCGGCTCAGAAGGATCCGTGTTTACAATATACTCATACCTGCTTGCGATGCTTACGCTGCTCCACAATACCAGTGCCGAGTTGTGATCTACATTTGAGAAGCTAGGCAGTGGTGGCGCGCAAGCGCTGGTAGTGAACGGATAGCTTGCCCAGCTGGAAGGATAAACAGCACATTTATTCTTCAGGTGGATGTAGTAATTGGTGCTTGGCGTAAGGCCTGCTACGGTAGCTGTAGTTGATGAAGTGTTGCCATTGCCTACATCGGGGCTCGATGGGTTAGGCGATTGTGTTACCCTGTAGTCGTAAGACACCGAACCTGCCACTGCAGGCCAGTTAAACACTGCCGATTTAGAATATGCAGTGGTAGTGACAGAAGGTACAGAAGCGCACGGGCTTGTTACGTTGAACGTATAGTCTACGGTATTACCATAGTCGTAACCGCTCCAGCAAGGGCTTGGCGAGTTGTACATGCTTGACATTACCCTCATCCTTGTAGGGCCCACATTTGCCGTTGATGGTACCGTAAATGAACCGCTGGTGCCATAGCTATAGTAGTGGTACATAGAATGCACCGATTCGCCCGCATCCGAAAAGTCGCCGTCAGCATTCCAATCTACCCAAATGGCAGTGTACATGCCCCAGTAGTAGTTTACATTGACAGAGTAGTTTACGGTAGAACCAATAAGGCCTGTATGCGAGCCGCTCGTGTACATTGTATTGGGGTTAGTTGGCCCCCACGAGCTCGAACAAGGAATACTCGTATTAGAAATATTAGTAGTACCACCACTGGTGCTAAACGAATTCATGGCGTAGTAGCAGCCATAGCTGTGATTGGTAGCACAGTAAGTCTGGGCTTTTGCAATAGACGGCGCCAGAGCCGCGAGTCCTATGCTTGCAAAGGACAATAAATTGCGTAAGGATTTTATCATAAGGTTAACACTTTAGTAAAAAGTCAATGCTTAAAAATATTAACTTTTTTCTAAAAAAGTCACCCTATGGTAAAAAAAATAATAACAATAGCAGACTGGCCGTAATATGGCCAGCCTGCTAAAACTCCTAACTTATTGATTAACTACAACTTATTAACCCTGAATGTTTGGGCTTGTAGTCCATTGAAATATTTTACCAGGTAGATGCCCGGAGCAAAACCAGACATGCTGATGTTTGTTTTCTTATCTGTAACATCTGTAGTAGCCATAATTTTACCCGATATGTCTGTGATCAGTACAGTTCCACGCAGCTGGCTAACGCCATCTACCTGTATCGTAATAACGTCACTGACAGGGTTTGGATAAGCCTGTACCCGCGCCCCGTTATCATTCACATTGTTTACAGCAGTGGCCTCGCCTTCGCGCAGCTGTATTGTAGTCCACTCTGAGGCTGTATAAATGCTGATACACTTGCTGCGTATATGGAAATAGTACGGCTTCTTATCGGCAGGCAGGTTTACGGTTACCGAATTATCATATTCAGTAGTACCCAGCGAAGGCGGTGTCTCCATGGAGTTAACAGCATATTCGTACGCCACAGCTGTCTCTACAGGCTGCCATGTTACTTCAATGTTATCAAGGCTCGACGGGATCGGCGTTACAACAGGCGGTACACACTCTTTCATAGTAGTGAATTGGTATGTATCCCAGCTCGACATCTCATTACCCGTGCAATGCGTACGCACATGCATATAGTACGCGGTTTCCGGCTCCAGGTTTTGCAGCAGCACATTGTTGGTTGTAGTAGTAGTGCCCGTAGCTGAAACTGCCGGGGCATTAGGATCGGTATTGCATATGTACTCGTATTTTGTTGCAATATTGATGCTGCTCCACAATGCCAATGCACTATTGTGTTTGATATTAGCGAAACTCACCTGCGGCGCCGAGCAGTTAGAGGTCATAAACGACTTAACCGACCACATAGACGCATCGGTAGCATTACACTTATTGCGCACGAACAGCCAGTACTGTGTTGCAGGATTCAGATTGACAAGATTTGCCGAGTTGGCGGTTACGGGCGTACCTGCACCTGTAGGCGTAGTTGCATTCGTTTTTACGATATACTCGTAACCCGCAGAGCCGGTAACAGCAGTCCAGGTAGCATTGGCGCTTCTCGCGAATATGGGGTTTACCGTAATAGGGTTTGCACCGGGTAGCCCTGCACATGGGCTTATCAGCGTTACGTTGTAGTCTTCTGTCTCGCCCCAGCCGCCGCCGCATGGGCCGGGGTTTGCCGTACTATAGTCGGCCTGCACCCTCATGCGGGTATTACCTGCCATTCCGGTAAGTGGGATGGTAAATGTGCCGGTACCCGGCGATGAAGTCATTTTAGATGTGGAGGTACGTAGGTTTTCCCCTGCATCAGCAAATGAGCCGTTTTGGTTCAGATCGATCCAGATATTGATGTACTGCGTGTACGTAAACGAAACTGAGAAATTGATGGTAGTACCGAGTATCGCTGTCATTGTTTGACTGGGATAGTAGACATAGGAACTGCCGCTGGTACCATTGTTGGTAATGTTGCCTACCGCGCCCGTAGTAGAAAATGAGCTGATATAGTCACCATAAATAGATGTGGATGTTGGAGTGCAATAGGTCTGCGCATCAGCAGACATAGGTGCTAATGCAGCTACACCACAATAAGTAAGCACTTGTAGGAGTTTCCGTAGATTTCTTCGCATATCAAAAAGGGGATTTATTATACCTTAAATAAAAAATTCATACATACACACTACCAAGATATCAAACCGACATAAATATTTTAAGCAAAAATTAATGTAGCGGGCATTCAGATAAACGAAATGGGATAAAAGGCAGATAAATCGGGCACAAAAAAAGATGCCCTCCTACAGGAGAGCATCTTTGAACATATATACTTAGAAGATACTAGGCTATTGTGATATCCTTATCCAGGTACACATCCTGAATGGTGTTCAGCAGATCAACGCCTTCATTCATTGGCTTCTGGAATGCTTTACGGCCACTGATAAGCCCCATACCGCCGGCACGTTTGTTCACTACAGCTGTCATTACTGCTTCTGCCATATCAGATGCACCTTTCGACTCACCACCTGAGTTGATGAGACCTACGCGGCCCATGTAGCAGTTAGCTACCTGGTAGCGGCAAAGATCGATCGGGTGATCAGAAGACAGTTTCTCGTAAACGCCCTTGTGTGTTTTACCGAAGTTAAGAGCAGTGTAACCGCCATTGTTGGTAGGCAGTTTTTGCTTGATGATGTCGGCCTGGATAGTCACGCCCAGGTGGTTAGCCTGTGCAGTAAGGTCAGCAGCAGTATGGTAGTCTACGCCATCCTTTTTGAATGAAGGGTTGCGCAGGTAGCACCACAGTACTGTAGCCATACCCAGTTCGTGTGCGTATTCAAATGCTTTAGCTACTTCAACGATTTGGCGAGCGCTTTCGTCTGAACCGAAATAGATAGTAGCACCTACAGCCGTAGCGCCCATGTTCCATGCATCGCGGATGCTGCCGAACATGATCTGGTCGAAACGGTTAGGGTAAGAGATAAATTCGTTGTGGTTGATCTTTACGATGAAAGGAATCTTGTGTGCATACTTGCGTGCTACGGCACCCAGTACGCCATAAGTAGAAGCAACTGCGTTGCAACCACCCTCGATCGCCAGTTTCACGATATTTTCAGGATCGAAATAAATAGGATTCGGAGCAAAAGAAGCACCGGCGCTATGCTCTATACCCTGGTCAACAGGAAGAATAGATACATAACCGGTGTTGGCCAGGCGGCCATTGCCCATCAGCGTTTGAATGCTGCGGATCGTCTGGATGTTGCGGTTAGACGCAGACCATACTTGATCAACAGTATCTGCAGATGGTATGAAAAGGGTTGATTTGTCAATAGTTTTGCTCGTGTGGTCCAGATAGTACTCTGCTTTGTCGGCAAGGAGTTCCTGTATTTTTTTCGAAGCCATATATGGTTTAGATTTTAAAAAAGTCGTGCAAAGGTAAGGATTATGGCATATGGATTATATAGGGATTCAAAAAATTTATGGTGCGGTAATGCGGAAGACCTTTAACCCTTTACCATTCAGTACTACAGGGAATGCCTTCCCTGATTCGTCTTTCAACTCAACTATATCCAGGTTATCGCCAATGAAAAGGTAATAACCGATATTATACCTTCGGATCTCTCTTAACAGATTGTGGCTTGCTAATGGCTGCGGGGCATGGTAGTACTGACTGTTGGACCGCAACGCCAACCTGGCAAGCACAGGTGTGTTTTTAGCATTTTGCTCGTTGCCAGCGAAAGATTTCACCCCTGTATGCCGTAGCCATGTGGCTATTCGTTCTTCCTCCATATCAGTGCTCATTGACCGGACATCCCATACCGGCCAGACGATATAGCTCATAGCAAATACAACTACCATAAGAGTACGGACACCGGCTCTATCAATAGATAGCATTATGCGTTGAAGCAATACCCCGCCTAGCACCATGCTCAGGGGTACCATATACCAGAGGTAACGTGGTTCGTAGTTGATAAGCAAAAAGCCAAGCGGAAATAGTAAAACAGAAACACAAATTACCCTGATCTTTCCATCTATTACATTATCCCACCTCTTTGTAGTAACTACAACCGCTGAAGCCACCCATATCGCCATCATAAAGCACGAAAGGGCGTTCATGCTGTTTACAAATTTCAACACGTTGTACCCTGCCCTTACTATCTGCAGCAGGAACAGACTACCGGAATCCCAGAAGTGCGGTGTAGCGCCATTTGCCAGGTACGGTTCTTCCCAATAGTAGTGAGAATCGCTGTAAGTAGGTGCTAAAAGTCCGCTAAAGCCTTCCTTCCAATAAGGATGGCCTACGAGATACCAGGATGTATTGAGCGAGCCGGCAGTGCCGGTGGTCCAGATGCCATATTTGCTGTGCAATACCCATATCCAGGGCATTGCGCAAATGACCATCATGCTTACGGCCGTGAAAGCCATTTTCAGCCATTGCTTACCATCCTGCATAGGCGTGGTGCGGCGAATGTAATAACCTACTACAAACGTGTGCAAGATGAAGAATGGAAAGTAATAAGCTTTTGCATAATAGGCCAGTGCCCCTAGTACTCCAATTAATATCCATAGAGCAGGACGGCTAAAAAAACCACCGATGAGCATGATACGCAGCACCGATAGCATAAAGAAACAAGCCCATATATCTGCAAAGCTTTGCTTGTATACTGCGTAGGCCAGAAACAGAGAAAGACTACACCCCAGGGCTAGCTGTAGTACCCACTTTACATAGAACAGCTGGAACAAAGAATAGCTGATGTACACGATCGCGATAGCACCAACGGTATTTACCAGCAGTGCGGCATCAAAATAGCCGAACCCTACTTTGCTGACCAACGCTGTGAGCCAACAAGCCCATGGGCTCCAGTAACCATTGACTGCTCTTGCCCAGTCGCCCGTCGCATATCGGCGGGCAATGGTAAGATAGGCGGTAGCGTCGGGGTCAATATAACCGCTGCAGTATGGATACAGAACTGCCACTGCGATACACAGCAAGATGATGCTTACCGGCAGTGGCCTTATCAGTGTCTTTATTTGCAACGATCAGCGCTTATATTTTGCAATAATAGCCTTATTCTTCAGGCGTTGCAAGCTTAGCTGGTAGCCCATCACCGAGCAGCCTATTACAATGAGCGACACCGGCACCAGGTAGCGGGTATGCGCAATAGCACCTGTGGTGAAGGCAAAGTACGTCAGGAACAGGAATGTAAACATGCGGATGCGCTTATTGATCTTTGACGCAAACGCAAACAGCATAAGCCCTACAAGACGAATGATATTAAACGCCAGTATCACCATGGCGATCGGGAAAGATGGATTGCGCTCGGCATAGGCTTCGAGGCCGTCCCAGCCATCCTTCTTTATAGTCACCCAAAAGCCATCCTGCGCTTTGCTGTCGTATAGCTTACCCAGCGTAAGGCTGCCGGTGAACATATCCAGCTCGCCCTTGCCGGGGTCTATGAACATGCGCAGGCCTTGCCTTATATGGTAGCTCATGTAGGGTGCAAAATTCTCTTTCAACAACTGCAATCCGCGTTGGTTGGCATAGTCGTACCGGTCGGCAAATTTTGGCATCGCCTCTATTTTATCGCGCTCCTGCTTCAGGAACTGGTCGGCCTTTTCGCGGCCATAGGTATCGTTGTAATAGAAGTAATAATAGTAGATGGCATTGAACGACTGATTGCTGGTGAAGTGCAGCTTATCGGTACGCTGGTAGTTCCACAGCATATATAACGAGATACAGGCGATGGGCAATATACCGTTTATAGTAGGTATCAACCGGCTACCTCTCAGGTACCGGTACATGTATAGCATGATAGCAAGGTGGCAGAAGACAAATGGGTACAGCACCGGCTTTACGAACAGCCCTGCCACTAGCCCCCAGGTCATCCAACCGGCATGTTCCCATTTCTTGTAGCGCACCATCAGCACAAAGTGCCGGAAGTACACCAACACACAGGTCTGCAACAGTATATCGGGCGCAATAGTATTGGCATTGATGAACTGTGAGGGAAAAAGCGCGATCAATGCGATCAGCAGAAAGTCGTACTTGCGGGTATACCCTATCCTGCGGATGGTATTGCGCAGATAGTAGATATTGATCATGGAAATGATATTCTGCAATACCAGCACCGTCCAGTTATTAACCGAAAAGAGATAGACAAGCAGCAGGAATAAAGGATAGCCAGGGGCGCGTATAGTCATATACTCTTCGGTAACCGGCAGTGCAGGATTGCCCGCATAGAACCAGAAGTGCTCCTTTACATTAAGCGCCATATAGATATACTCATGCGAATCGCCATTGTAGATACGCTTGAAGTATAGAGCCATCGCAAAGAACAGAGCATGCAACAACACCAGCAGGATAATAAACCTGTAATTTGACATACTTCTGGTTATCCTCATCTATACAAGTTGCATTTGGGCAGCGACAAATATATAGGATAAGTGTGATGACAGATTAAAAACGCCTATTGTATATTCGCCCATCTTATAAACACATGAAATACCAATACTTTTTAATAGCAATATTCTATTCATATAGTCTCAGCGCACAGGCCCAAACGAAAGACATAACTATAACGGATACCGTTGCGGGATATTATGCCGATCAAAAACCTATACCTGCGAAACAGTATAGCTTTAGCGAAAAGATCGTTGCACACAATATTGATACAGTAGATGGTTATGCTATTGTAATAACCGAACAAACAAAAACCAGAAAAAGGTGGATATACTACGTCGACCTAAGAGATGCCAGTGTCAGGTGGTCGAAAAAATCAGGGGCTCAAAGTTATATTATTACAGAAGAAGTAATTGTTGAACAGTTTTCGAATAACACCAGCAGGGGCCTTAGTAATGATGACGGCACAATGCGTTGGGAGCGAAAACCGTCACTCATCCATGCAGATGTCAAAAATCACATTGGCATCACCAATGCAGGGGTAGGCTACGACCTGCATACCGGGAACGAGGTATGGAGCAGGAATCTGGAAATTGAAAGAGGATGGACAGAGCACTTTATGGCCAATGACACCACCATGATGATCGTGACGCCGCAAACGCTGCATAAACTGGATATAAGAACAAGCAGAGGATGGAAATATGACCAGAATCCGAATTTCAATATGAACGCAGACAAGCAGGCGGCTGTAAATGGCGCTTTTATGGTAGGTGGCCTCGTAGGCGGTGTTATTGCTTACGCGGCTGTAGGAGGTTTCCAGTCGGCAGGGCCGGGCAAGCCTGTATCTCAGCGAATATACATGCCTACTAACTTACTGATTGATAAAGATAAGGGCTATATAGTAACGGACAGAAAGATTGCCTGCATGGAAGGGGAAAACATAAAATGGGAGATAGATGCACCTGAAGGCATCAACGCAAAATCGACGCTGATATCTATTGGCGATGAACTTTGGGTAACAAGGGCAGGCGGCGCAGATGCACCACAAAAGAAAAACAAGAACAGCGAACTGCCCGACATACCACTTATACTCATGCTGGGCAAAGAAACGGGATCTGTAAAATCGAAGTTCAAATACGATCTTAAGGCCAGCTTCAAAGACATTTCAGAGCGAAATGATACAGCATTCGTATTGCTGAACAACAAGCTGCTACAGATACATACCGGCAACCACAAACTCCTACAGGAAATCAGTATCGACGATAAACTGATTACCGATGCACATGCTACAATTTTTGAAACTGATCGACAATACTTATCATTAAAAAAAAGCTATTCAAGCGTTAACGAGCTATACCCGGGTAATACGTTCATCTCGGGGCCAGGAGATTACATCCTTAGATTCGATGATCAATTTCGCTTTCAAGATTCCTTGCACAAGACAAGCTTTTACACACTCCATAAAGACATCAACGGCTACTTGCTGATGCATGCATTGAGCGACAACAGAGGAACAACATTAGTAAAAAATGGCAAATACTATGGCCATCTCGCGACAAGCCAATTATTCTTTGTTGACAGGAAGCTTGTGTATATGACTGAAAAAGGAATAAATATCATCGACGCTCTGAATGAATAAAGGATTGTCTCTTATATCAGTTCATTAAAATACTCGCCCGCCTTCAGCATCCGGCTGCCATACCAGCTGAACAGCTCGCCATCGACTAATAGCACGATGGCATCGGGCAGTACGGCTTTTATTTCCTGTATGTGCTTTTCTTTGAAGGGGAATGGTTCGGAGGAAAGGAGTACTAGTTCAGGATTTGCAGCTACCAACTCACTTAGATCAACTTCGGGGTAGCGTTGCTTGTCTGCAAATACATTTTGCCAGCCAATGGTTTCTATCATATTACTGATGAAGGTATCGGTGCCTACGCTCATCCATGGGCGGTACCAGATGAAATAAGCCACCCGCCTGGCCTGGCTTGCTTTAGACAATGCGCCGAAACCTTGCTGTACCTGTGCTATAATGTTTTCCGCGGCCTGTACTTTGCCTGTTATCTCTCCCACCCCCGTTATCATTCGCAAAGCTTCGTCCAGTGTATGTATATCGCTTATCCATACGGGGTATTCGGCTGCCAGTGCCTCTATCTGCTCTTTAGTATTTTCCTCTTTATTGGCGATAATGAGGTCGGGCTGCAGCTCGCGTATCTTATCGAGGTTCAATTGCTTGGTGCCGCCAATCCTTGTCTTGCTGCGGAACCAGCGCTCGGGGTGTACGCAAAACTTCGTGACACCTACCACTTCCTCATCCAGCCCCAGATCGTAAAGCAACTCCGTTTGCGAGGGCACTACGGATATAATGCGTTTGGGTGGAAATGGTATATCCACCACCCTGCCCATCATATCGGTAAAACTACGCCTCATGAAAAACGCCTGTAGAATACAAGGATAAAAAAGGAGAACAACACATCTATCAGGCTCATAGCCCCGCTAAAGGCATACCATCCGCCTGAATTTACCAGGTAGTAGTGCAGCAGCAGGTTGACAGAAGTAAGCGCAATATAGCCCCAGGCAGCCCAGCGATGCAAACCGCACACAAAGAACCATAGGATGGTATATAATACAAACGACAGCGGATAAGCCCAGGCCTCCAAAGGCTCGCCGATAAACGTATATATGGCGTGGCCGGTAATGAATAAATGAAACAAAGCCACCCACGGAAATAACGCGGGCGGCTTGTTCCACCATCTTTTTATTGCAGATTCACTCATCCTTTGCTCAGTGCGTTAAGTATATCGTACTTGGTAAGAATGTGATACTCGCCGCTGTCGTCTTTAGTAAGCACAGCACCATTTTCTTTGTTTATATAGTATGACAGCTTCTCCAGTGCCAGCGTCATTTCTACCACCGGCAATGCGCCTTCTTTTACATCGGCTATGCTGTTGTCCCGCACATCAGCGTTTTCTATCAGCTTTTTGAACAGGCCACTTTGCGTAACGGCACCTGTCATCTCGCCGCTCTTCATCACGGGTATCTGTTCTATATCATACTTCTTCATTAGGCCCAGCGCATCGCTCACCTTAGCATCTTCGTCGATGGTAACCAACCTGCGGCGGCCCAAGCCACCTATCAGGTCTTTCACCGTTTCTACATCCAGGAAGCCACGGTCCAGCATCCACTCGTCATTGTATATCTTGCCTATGTAGCGGCTGCCATGGTCGTGGAAGATCACCACCACTACGTCCGTAGGCTTCAGCTTATCTTTCAGCTGGCGCAGTCCTGCCACTACCGATCCTGCAGAGTATCCTGCGAAGATGCCTTCTTCTTTAGCTATACGGCGGGCCATTACCGCACCGTCTTTATCTGTTACTTTCTCGAACAGGTCTATTGTTTCGCGTATATAGTTTTGCGGCAGGAAGTCTTCACCAAAACCTTCAGAAATATAAGGATATACCTCGCCCATATCCAGCTCACCGGTCTCAAACCACTTCTTCAGCAGCGACCCGTAGGTATCAATAGCCCATGCCTGCACATTCGGGTTCTTTTCCTTCAGGTACATGCTGGTGCCTACTATGGTACCGCCCGTACCTGCGGCCACTACCAAGTGCGTTATTTTGCCTTCTGTTTGCTCCCATATCTCAGGGCCTGTCTGCTCGTAGTGTGCCTGGCGGTTAGCCAGGTTGTCGTACTGGTTTACGTACCAGCTATTAGGTATCTCGCGCTGCAGGCGGCGGGCCACCTGGTAGTAAGAACGAGGGTCTTCCGGCTCTACGTTGGTAGGGCATACGATCACCTCGGCACCTACGGCCTTCAGTATATCTACTTTTTCTTTCGATTGCTTGTCGGTAGTGGCAAATACGCATTTGTAGCCTTTGATGATAGCCGCCAGCGCAAGGCCCATGCCCGTGTTACCCGATGTACCCTCAATGATGGTACCGCCCGGCTTTATCTTGCCTTCCTGCTCGGCCACTTCGAGCATCTTCAGCGCCATGCGGTCTTTAATAGAGTTGCCGGGGTTAAAGAAGTCGACTTTAGCATATACCGTACAAGGCAGGTCGGATACTACCTTGTTCAGTTTGATAAGCGGCGTATTGCCGATTGTTTGCAGTATGTTGTCGTAAACACGTTTAGATGCGTTCATATGTATAAGAAACTTGGCGCAAAAGTAGTTAATTGTTTGGAATGCGTTGCATCGTATATGTATCTCAACACAATGTGTTTGCTGCTTCTGATAATGCTGCCCATCGATATCTTCACTATACATTTCAAACACATTATTGTATTTTTGGCACTTCACTCCATCTTTATAAAACCTCTTAATGAACAACCCTACAAGGACTGCCTCAGGCAGTTTTGGCAAAAGATGTGCTCTTTTCTTTGCACTCGCTGTATTTATCATTACGATATCAACTCAGAACACAACTGCCCAATTACGTTGGTACCGTGATTATGATAATGACACCTGGGGCAACCCCAATGTATCTCAAGCAAGTGCTACTAAACCAGTCGGGTATGTATTAAACGATCTTGACTGCAATGACAGCAACAGTACATCGGGTGTTTGGGGCGATATAGGTACATCCGACTTTGACAGCACGGGATCTGTGCTTGATATTGCAGTTGACACAAATGGATTACCATATGTAGTATTCACAGAAAACGACCCGCCGTATGCAGCCAGTGTAAGAAGGTACAATGGTTCTAACTGGGTAATGGTTGGTTCTGCCGGATTTACCACAGGGCAGGTTGCCACCGCAAAAATCGATTTTGACCGCTACCGAAATATTCCCTACGTCGGCTTTACGGATATGGATAGAACAGACCAGGCAATAGTCATGAAATTTGATGGCTCTGATTGGATCTTATTAGGAGATACCGGCGTGTCTGCCGGTATGGCTGGTGGCACCGATCTTGTCGTAGACCCATACGGCGTGCCATATTTCTCATATGTGGAGACGGACTCGACATTTACCCGTTCGTATATAACAGTTAAAAAAATTGATGGCACTAATTGGGCAACAGTAGGTACTCCGCACTTCGGGTGGATCGACTATTCTTCGACCATGCCATCTATCGCAGTCGACAGCTTTGGGAACGTATTTGTTGCGTATCGCGACAGCACTGGTGGCACAAACGTAAAGAAGTTTAATGGAACGGGCTGGACCCCTATAGGCTGGAGCTTTACAGGTAACAATAGTTATGACATTCAGCTAGCACTCGATAAAGCAGGCACCCCTTATATCGTTTATGTAAATGGAAACAATCTGCATAGGGCCAGCGTAGTAAAGTATAACGGCAGTACCTGGCAAACACTTGGAAGCCCGTTAAATGCATCCAACACCACAATCGGATACCTGTCTATGCAAATTGACGCTGCCGGAAATCCTTACGTCGGATATACGGAAACTAATACATCTGGTGTACCAAAAGGCACCGTGAAAAAATTTGATGGAACCAGTTGGGCTGCGGTTGGAACCACACAGTTCACCTCGGGCGCTACATACTATTCATCAATCGCTGTTGACAAAAAAGGATCTCCTTTCTTTTGCTACTCGGGCGGGTGGACCACCCCTGAGATCAGAGTTAAAAAGTTTGTACCGGTTGCTAATCCTACTAAACCGACAATATCAGCACCTGCCAGATTTATAGTGGCCGGGAACAGCATCATATTATCGCTCACCGGATCGCTCAATAATGCAGCGGGATGGAAATGGTATAGCGGCAGCTGCGGCGGTACTTATATAGGAACAGGAAGTTCAATAACGGTAAGTCCTATATCAGCCACAAGCTATTATGTACGTGGGGAAGGAAGCTGTGCCATTTCATCTGCCTGCGACAGCATCACCATCTTCGTACATCCACTGTACAACTGGTACCAGGATGCTGATGGCGATGGATTTGGAAACCCATCGGTATATCAAACGAATGTCAACAAACCAACAGGATACGTCCTTAATAACCTGGACTGCAATGACGCAGCCATTAACAGTGCCGGCTGGGACACAGTAGGTGTGTCAGGCTTTACAACTGGTGCGGTGAGTAATACGGATATCGCGATAGACACCAGCGGAGTTCCCTATATTGTTTTTAGCGATGTAAACAACAGCTATAAAGCAACCGTAATGAAATATAATGGCAGTGGTTGGGTTACGGTCGGGTCGGCAGGGTTCTCCGCTGGGCAGGTAAGCACACCGCAAATTGCCTTCGACCGTAATTATAATATTCCCTATGTAGGGTTTGAGGATGCGGGCCGCATAGAACGGGCCAGCGTGATGAAGTTTAACGGCACGAGCTGGGCTCTTGTCGGCGGTACCGGAGCTTCGGCCGGCAATGCAAACGCTACTTGTTTAGCAATAGACGCTATGGGAACGCCATATATATCTTACACCGATCACACAGTAACTCCTGCCGGCCGCGTTACCGTTCGCAAATTTTCGGGCAGTAGCTGGACGACATTAGGGTCAAAAGGAATTATAAGCGGCACGCATACCTCGCTTGCAGCCGACAGTTTCGGAAATCTATACCTCGCATATAGGGATGCATCCGGCTGGCTGGATGTTATTAAATACAGTAGTTCGGGCTGGAATTCATTCGGAACAAGCGGGATCAGCGCATATGACGTTCACGACATAAGGCTCGCTCTGGACCGTACAGGCAAGCCCTATATCAGCTTCCAACAGGGCTCCTGGGCATATATGCCAATCGTCATCCGGCACACAGGAACTACATGGCAATTTGTCGGCTCTCCATTGGGTTCACCCGGCGCTACTGCCTATAACTCGCTGGAGTTGGACGCCGCTGGAAACCCATATCTATCATTCTACGATGTAAATAATGGAGGCAAAGCAACAGTGAAGAAGTTTGATGGCAGTAATTGGGGAACGGTTGGGGCGGCAGGCTTTTCAGCAGGTACTGCTTCCGCTCTTTCCATGACTATCGGTAGTAAAGGGATACCTTATGTTGTGTACATGGACGGAAACCGTGGCCAAAAAGCCACTGTTAAGAAGATGACCTTAGCTCCGGATACGACAACAGTGCAAATTACAGCTAACCCGGGCAATGTTATTTGCTCAGGAAGCTCTATTACGTTTACTGCTACAGCAATGAAAGCAGGCACCACCACAAGCTATCAATGGAAAAAGAATGGCGTAAACACAGGAACAAATGCCAATACCTACAGCACCGGCACCCTCACTACCGGCGACGTTGTAACGTGTACCATTACGACCAACAATCCCTGCGCAAACACCACTACTGCCACAAGCGATTCTATGGTAATAACCGTAAATCCGCTACTGACTCCTGATATTTCTATTGCATCGGGTAATGGAGCCAATATCTGCGCTGGTGCAGCGGATTCATTTACAGCTACCATCGTATACGGAGGTAACACCCCCTCTTACCAGTGGAAAAAGAATGGCGTGAATGTTGGCACAAATGACGCGGCATACAAGACATCTGCACTTACAACTGCAGATGTGATCACATGCATACTTACAAGCAGTGAAGCATGTGTTACTAAAATGCAGGACACCAGCAATTTCATCGCAATGACTGTGAACCCGATATTGACGCCATCTGTGGCCATCGCATCGGGCAGCGGAAGTACCATTTGCAGCGGCACATCGGTGACTTTTACGGCTACACCAACCAATGGAGGCACCACGCCTGCATACCAATGGAAAAAGAATAATGTAACCGTTGGCACTAGCAGTGCCACATTTAACACGTCGACACTGGCTAATGGCGACGTCATCAGCTGCGTGTTGACGACAAATGCCGTCTGCCCTTCCGTACCTACAGTTGCCAGCAACAACATTACGATGATTGTAAATCCGCTGCTCATACCAGCGGTTACAATAACACCTAACCCGACTGGCGCGATTTGCGCAAGCACAAGTGTGACGTTTACGGCGACACCTGACAACGGAGGAGCCACACCCGCTTATCAATGGAAAATAAACGGAACAAATACCGGCACCAATAGTAGTGCATTCAGCAGCAGCACATTGGCTAATGGCGACATAGTACGCTGCGTACTGACCACCAGCGAAACATGCCGTACGGCTGATACCGCCGGCAGTAATCCGGTGACCATGACGGTAAACCCAATTCTCACGCCCGATGCACTGGTCACAGCAAGTCCCGGAGACTCTATCTGTAACGGTACCAATGTAACGTTTAGCGTAACCCCTACCAACGGAGGTACTGCACCAACCTATATCTGGACCAAAAATGGTGTAAATGTTGGCACAGGAAGCAGCTATACCAGCAATGCGCTGGCGCATGGAGATATGATCAAGTGCATTATGACGACAAACGCAGTTTGTCCGTCTTCACCTACAGATACTAGTAATAGTATCAATATGCGCGTAAGGCCAATACTTTCGCCATCCGTTAGCATTTCAGAGATACATCATGACACCATTTGTGCGGGATCAAACGCCCTATTTATTGCCGTGCCGGTAAATGGAGGAACGCTGCCTTCGTACCAATGGGCTGTAAACGGAATTTTATCGGGCACTGACAAAGACTCATTCTCAACTATTGCATTAGCAGACAATGACATTGTAAGCTGCACACTTACAACTAATGCAATTTGCGCTATTACATCGCAGGCCCTTAGCAACGGCATCAAAATGAAAGTGCATCCGCTACTTACTGCCACCATCACTATATCGGCTATACCCGACGATAGCATCTGTGCGGGTAGTACGGTAATATTCAGAACCGCGATAACCAATGGTGGTCCAGCCCCGCAATACGAATGGCAAAAAAACGGAGTAACTATTGCGGGCGCCATAGCCGACACCTTCATAACCTCATCATCGGCCAACCAGGACACGGTGACTTGCCTGCTAACAAGTAATGCCACCTGCCCGCTCGACTCGCAGGTAAACAGCAATAATATACTCATGTCGGTAACGCCCCTCTCTATACCATCAGTAACTGTGTACGGCGTATTAGCAGGAACCGACATGATCTACCATGCACGTACGCAAAACGCCGGTGCAAAGCCTACGTTTCAGTGGATAAAGAATGGCGGCGTGATATTGGGCGTATCCGATTCTATCATCATAGATACCCGGTGGTTTGAAGGTGACTCTGTATGGGCGAGGGTCACTAGCAGTGAATGGTGTGCAATGCCCAGGGATACAACCAGCAATGTGGTCTATGCAAAAAGAGTTACAGGCGTTGTAGATGTCTTGCCTCTTTGGGATAACATCGATCTATACCCCAACCCTACCAGCGGAAGCTTTACGATAACCGGGAAAATGGGTGGATTGTGGGATGATGAGCGCGCAGCGGTAAAAGTGGTGAACAGTGTAGGGCAGGCAGTATATGAAAGCACTATTCCTGTAACAAATGGATCGGTCGACTGGAAAATAACAATGCCCGAACACTTGCCAGCCGGCCTGTATCTTGTATATGTACACAGCTCTAAAGGCAGCAAAACATTCAAACTGACATTAAATAAAAACCAATAAACCAATACAATGCACCATTTCCGGAATCTTGCCTTGTGGCCGACCATATAGACCGGAAAGTCTGCCAGTTTATAAAAGGCTGATACTCCCGGAAAGGGTATTGACTTTACAATTATATCTTATTACATTTATACGATTTTAGCTCAAAAAACTAAACATAATAGTATGCAATTAAGACATCTACTCATGGCATCAGCCCTGGTATATGGTACACAGGCTATGGCACAACCTGCTACTGCATCCAGATTGATAGCAACGGCGACCTCTGAACACAACAACGCATTATTTGTATTGAGGGATTCATCCTACATTACCTATACCAATGACCGCGGGGGCGACCTGGAACATGAAATGAAGTTTGACAGAAGGACGAACATGTTGTTCAATCCTGGTACCGGCAGCTACAGACCCTATACCCGGACATCGCAGACTTACGACGCACAGAGTCGTGTACTGACAAGCCTGATAGAATCTTACAACCTGCCGAGCAGCTCGTGGGTAAATGTAAACAATCACCTGTATACCTATAACGACATGGGTAACCTGGAAACGCATACTATGCAGGAATGGAGTACCAGCGCTATGGATTGGAACAATACATCGAAGATGCTGTACTTCTACAACGGAGACAACACTCTGGATACAACCATAACACAAACATGGGATATGGGCATGGGTACATGGGCGAACACAACTATGATCGTAAATGACTATGACATTAACGGCGACCTGCTGATAGCAACTACATTTGGCTGGGATGGTGTAGGCTCGTGGACGAATGTAAGCAGAAATATATACAGCTATGCAGGTGGTAATATGGAAGCTGACATGCAGCAAATGTGGGAGGGTTTTACTAATGCCTGGATCAACTCTTACCGCAGGCTGTATACTTACGATGCTAATAAAAACATTCTGACAGACATTTATACTTATTGGAATCCAAACTTTAACAGCTGGATCAATTGGTCGAAGTTGACGAATACCTATACCAGCAGAAATGATATAGAAACCAGGCTGAACCAAACCTGGGATATGTCTGCTAACAACTGGCTGAATGATTCTATGAGCGTTTATACGCATGACACCAGTCACAATAATACTATGCAGATCAATCAGGTATGGAACACGACTACCAACCTGTTCCGCAATATGCACCGTTATAACCGCGCTTACAACAACCGCGGGCAAATGACCACAGAGATGAGGCAGCGCTGGAACATTGGTGGCTTCTGGGAGAACCTGGCCGGCGATACTTATGCACGCTACCACTACCAGACATATACGCTGGATGTAAAAGATGCTGCACAAGCTGTAGCGAATGCTGTAAAGGTTTACCCGGTACCTGCTGCCAGTGTATTGAACATCAACATGAACTGGAAACAACCGCAAACGTTTAAAGTGTCTATCGTTGATGCAAACGGCAGACTGATACGCCAGTGGGCAGAAACAGCTACTGCTGAATACCACAAATCGGTACCGGTAGGTGAAATACCCGCAGGCAACTACTTCCTGAACATCCAGGGCGAGTCAGAGAAATCTGTAACACAATTCACGATTGCGCGCTAAGATTGCGAAATCATTATACTTTATCCGGAAGGGGCCTGTGATACAGGCCCCTTTTTCTTTGCCATCTACAGCAGCACAATATCGTAATGTGCAAGGTTAGGCATGGATCAATATTACCACCTTAAACAAACGATGTAAATCACTAAACTGGCATGTGTTTTTTGACCGGGCTTATAAACAACCAAAACATGGGTGGACTAAAAAACCTGAGAAACCAGGAAGCAATTGATAAGATAAAAGAGATAGCAGAAGGCATCAAGACCTGTATGTTTTGCACCAGCGCCATGGGCGTATTGTTCGAGACCAGGCCTATGGCTACCCGCGAGGTAGACGAGGAGGGAAATATCTGGTTCCTGAGCGCTAAAGGCAGCAACAAAAATGAAGAAATAAAACAGGATGACCAGGTACAGTTGATATATGCCGACAATTCATCATCGACTTACATGGTAGTATATGGCCATGCCGATGTATTCTATGACCGCCAAAAGGTAGAAGAGCTCTGGAACCCATTGATCAAAACATGGTTCCACGAAGGAAAGGACGATCCGAATATCTCTATCATCAGGGTAAGACCGGATGATGCCTACTACTGGGATACCAAGAACGGTAAAATGGTCTCGTTCCTGAAGATAGTTGCCGGCGCCATTACCGGCAAAACTGCCGACGACGGCGTAGAAGGAAGACTGGACGTTTAACGAAATACACGATATAAAAGCGATAGGCGGCACATGTGCCGCCTATCGCTTTTATAGCTCGCAAATACATCTAAATAATATCGAAACTGTACGAAGATTATTGAAATGCGCCATGCCTACCCTATCTACAAATCATAGCAACGCCTTATATTTGCCAATCTTTTAACTCAACAAAAGCAATATAAAATGAAAGTAACCGTAGTGGGTGCCGGTGCCGTAGGCGCTACATGTGCCGACAACATTGCCCGTAAAGAACTGGTAGAAGAGCTGGTGCTCGTAGACATTAAAGAAGGTTTTGCCGAAGGTAAAGCACTGGACATCATGCAGACAGCTTCGTTGCTGGGCTTTGATACGCGTGTAATAGGCAGCACTAACGACTACAGCAAAACTGCAAATTCTGACGTATGCGTGATCACTTCAGGCATTCCCCGCAAGCCGGGTATGACTCGTGAAGAGCTGATCGGTACTAATGCTAAAATAGTAGAAGAAGTAAGCAAAAACCTGCTGAAATACTCTCCAAACACTATCCTGGTGGTTATCTCTAACCCAATGGATACAATGACCTACCTTACGCTAAAAGCTACAGGCCTGCCTAAGCACCGCGTAATAGGTATGGGCGGCATACTGGATAGCGCACGCTTTAAGTGCTACCTGCAGCAAGCGCTGGATTGCTCACCCAACGACCTGCATGCTACAGTAATAGGCGGCCATGGCGATACTACCATGATACCGCTGACACGCCTTGCTACCCTGAATGGTACGCTGGTAAGCAACCTGCTGGGCGAAGCAGAGCTGAAACAAGTATCTGCTGACACAATGGTAGGCGGCGCTACGCTGACCAAACTGCTGGGCACATCGGCATGGTATGCACCTGGTGCTGCTGGAGCTGCACTGGTAGAGAGCATCATCCGCAACGAAAAGAAAGTATTCCCTTGCTGCGTATCGCTGGAAGGCGAGTATGGCCAGAACGATATATGCCTGGGCGTACCTGTAGTAATAGGCCGCAACGGTTGGGAAAAGATCATCGATTACAAACTGAACGCAGAAGAGCAGGAACTGTTCAACAAATCTGCTGATGCAGTACGTAACATGAACCAGGTGCTGGATACACTGGTTGCCTAATTGGTATCATTTTTTTGAATTATAGAGGGTTGTGCAAATGCACAACCCTTTTTCTTTAAGCAAACATATACTCCGACAATGAAAAAACTGATACTGTTGCTGATACTGGCAGTTAGCAACATGCCTGCCTCTTCGCAGGAAATGAATGAAGAGGAAATGAAACTTGTGTCACGGTTCATTAGCTATGTCAAGAAGCAACAAAAAGATCAGGTGGCAAACATTGTTTCGTATCCCCTGCGACGCGAGTATCCGCTGCCTGAGATAAAAAGCAAGAACGAGTTTCTGAAACGCTACAATGAGTTGTTTGATGCTGCGCTGGTAAAAGCCATATCAAACTCTGAACCGGGCAAAGACTGGAGTACCGTGGGCTGGCGAGGCATCATGCTGTCGAATGGTACTGTATGGCTCGACTACGACGGTAAGCTTATTGCGGTGAACAATCAGTCGGAAACAGAGACAAAGAAAAGAGTGCAACTAATAGCCAAAGAGAAGAAGACACTGCACCCTTCTCTAAGAACATTTGCCGCGCCGGTCGTAATGCTTGAGACGAGCAAATACCGCATACGGGTAGACGACATGGGCAATGGCAACTACCGCTATGCATCGTGGCCGGCAAAACGAAAAATGAGCAGCAAGCCTGACTTAGTGATAGATAAGGGCGAATTCATACCAGATGGCAGTGGCGGGAACTACAAGTACCAGTTTGTGAACGGAGCCTATACATACGATTGCGAGATCATCATAATGGGAGAAAAGGACACCCCGCCCGCTATGCTCATCGTTTCCCAAAACGGCAAACAAATACTATCTCAAAAGGCGAAAATTGTGAAGCCGTAATTGATGCAAAGCCTGTTTAAAGTAAATGGCCCGGCATTTTGCCGGGCCATTTACTTAGAAGAATATCATTCATTACTACCAAATCTTATTCCTCGAATTCCTGAACTCTTTAGGACGCACTACTGTGAATACCCTTGAGATATTGAACCCGAAGTGTATGCCGCCATCCGTCCAGTCAGAGTTGCTTTGGCCGGCTATAAAATGACGCTCGGTCATAGCTATGGAGTTGGTCAGCATCAGCTGAAATACGTGACCACCGGTCTCTATATCGACACCTACAGATAGCGAGTTACGGGCGCCATCCAGTTTGTCGCCAAGAACATAGTAATACTCAGCGTTCAGCGTAATGCGGTTTGACAGCTTCAGCCTTCCGCCTGCACCCAGCGCAAACATATCGTTCGGGTCAGATGCCGAATCTACGAGGTTCCAATGTATATGCGTAGGCATCAATTGCATAGAGAATGCCGGGCTGAATTTGCGCGCTATCAACAATTGGTTTGCATAGTACATGCGATGGCTGTAATGCCATTCGTAAGAAGCCGAAGGCTTGGGCAAGTCGTGGATTGACATTGCTCCTACGTAGCTCAGCGTAAAAGGCATACTGCCATTATCGGTCTGGCGCAGAATGCGTGCTTTGGCAAAGCCATCATATTCTTTATCGAAAGAGCTGCGGCCTATGCCTACGGACAGCCAATCGGTAACTCCATAATCGAAACCAATACGTGTATTGGCATTATCAAGGCCGAAGAACTCACGCGCCCCGTCATTCAGCTCACCAAACCGGTGAGACACTCGAAAGTCGAGCACGCCTTTGCCTGTATTCTCTACCGAGTGTCCATTGATGACACGGGTAGTTTTAAAGGTTGCCGTAGTATACTCTTTGCCTTTAGGGGCTGCCGTCTCCTCTTCGTCCAGCAGCGACATCAGGTCATCCGAACTCTCTTCACTAGCCGCTTTCTCCTCTTTAGACCCTTTTTCTACCTGAGCTACTGCCGGCGAGGCAGCACACACAAGCAGTGAAAACATAATAGCCGGAATAATTCGCATAAAAATGTAGTGTGTGTAAGATGTGTATTATGGGGCTAAAGTTATTATTTCTGATTCAGAACTGTATTAACAGTCACTTCGATCTGCTTTGCTATTTTACCTTCTACCACTTTCGGTACATTGATGTTATAGTCAGCAGTGGCTACATTAAATTTTGAACTAGCTGTAATGCTGCTACCCTTTACTACGATAGTGCCCGGCATACTTACATCTTTGGTTACTCCATGTATCGTAAGTTTACCATTGATCTTTACATTATAAGTACCGTCTTTTGCAAAATTTACACCGCTCAGGTCAGCTATCTTACCCTTGAACTCCGCTTTAGGAAACTTGTCGCTTTCCATGTAGTTTTCGTTGAAGTGGTCCTGCATCAGGGCTTTCTCAAACTTAAAACTTTTGATAGGCACCTGAAATACTACATCTCCTGTTTTTGCATCTACCACACTTGCCACTTCGTTGTTAAAGGCTTCTATATTTTCTACCGGCGTAGAGGAAAAGAAAGTCACTTTACCTGTACGGGTCATGTACTTCTGCGCAAATAAGTTTCCAGTACTGCACAATACCAGCGCTGCAATCATTAGTTTTTTCATCTGTCTATATTTATTGTTTGTTTTTTAATCGTTCTTAGCACCAAGGTTCACCCATTTTTCTACGATTGCTATACTGCAATCATCCAATTTGTTGCCACCTTGCGGCATAGGCTGAAAGCCTGTTGCATGTTTTATGGCCCCCAATAAGCGGCCCTCATTTACAGAAGCTTTTGCACCATCATAGGTAGAAAGATCATAGTTCTTCGCTTTTGTAGTGGCATTGTGGCAACCGGCAGTTGCACAGCTTGCGGTGAGAATCGGCTTTACTTTAGCTGCAAATGTTACATTAGCCGTATCGCAGCCGCTTCCTGATGGCCCCTGTGTAGGCGTTATTGCCAGTTCTTCTTTACTATCGCTATAACACCCCGCCAGACAAGCCACACTTAGTATCAGCATTAGTTTCTTCATATAATATTATAGTTCGACTTATTTTATGATCAATAGTTTAATACGAGGCAAGTTAACATTTATTATAATCTAGTTGTTCTGCGCACCATTTGCGATCCACTTCTCTACCTGGTATATCTCGCAGTCCGATAGTTTGTTACCACCTTTAGGCATGGCCGATGCACCCGGCTGGTGCTTAATGGCAGTCAGCAATTTACCGTTCTGCGCTACAGTCTTTATGCCATCGTAGGTATCGAACGAAAGGCCACCTGAAAGGGAGACAGCATTATGGCAACCTTTGCAATACTTCTCCGTCAGTGGCTTTATAGCTGTATTGTACGCAAAGTTTGTACTGTCGCACCCACCGCTACTACAGTCACTATTCTTTGCCCCTTCATTTATCCATCTGCGGATCAAATATATTTGATTAGCTGTTAATGGAGGGTTAGGAAACAGCGGCATGCGTTTCTCTGGCTTGTCTTCCGTTATTTTTTCATACAGCTCCGTGGCATCGGCATTACCGGCAACAAATTCTTTGCTTACGATACTATTATAGTCGGTAAACTGGAAGCCGTCCTGCCTGCTGGCAGCATCGTGGCAGCCACTCTTCGCGCAGTTCGATATAAATATCGGGAGTATATCTCTTTTAAAACACACTCCGGTATCTATGGGATTCTGATTTCCGCCACCTCCACCGTTTCCGCCGCCGCCATTACCATTACCTCCACCGTTGTTGTTGTTACCGGTGTTTACCGGTGAGGGCTTAACGGTTTCTTTATGTTTACAGGCTGCCAATACGGCCATACATAGCACTATCGCCCAGCTATATGCTGCTATCCTTCTCATATCCTTCCTAAAATATTTATCGTGGATTTTACTATTTCACAACGCAGCCGGTAAGCAGTACATCGAACATCGTATTGCCCGAGCAAAAACCTTTAACGGTTACCGCTTTCCCTTTTTCCAGGTTTACTTCTTTATCTCTCATTGTACACTGGATAGACATTGCATCATTAGTACCGGCAATGGTAACCACTACGGCACCATCCTGATTTTTCGTCACTTCGGCAACGCTGCCTTTTACCTCCAGCGCCTTATTCAGATACTTACCATTTGCAGCCGTTTCGTCCTCAGCGTACTCATTTATCAGCACATCGGCACTTACTTCGGTGCCTTTTATATCTTCTACTTTCTCGGGCGCCTTATTATACATGCGATAACCTACCACCCCGCCTAATACACCTAATACCACCAATACGATCAATATCCATTTCAAGCTGCGCTTCATAATAACGTTCTATTCTGAGGTAAAAATAGGAAGCATATCTGTCAGTACATGTTAGCTTTTTGACGAAGCGGGAAATTAAAATGACGAATACGCGATTGTGTTTAATACTTGATTTGTCCTTATTATTTGATAGGCAATTCTCCTGCCAGCCACAGCTTAAAATCAGCCGATCGCTCTGAACTCACAATAGGAGGCTCTTTTACAGCAGGTTTCAGCGTTACTATTACTCGCGCTTTACTGTAGGTTTTCATTTCATCTATCGAGGTCAGGTTTATGAGATACTGCCTGTTTATCCGAAAAAAATCCCTGGGATCCAGCATTTGCTCCAGTGCGTCCAGGTTATGATCCATAGGGTAAGTACGCCCCTCGAATGTTCGGGCAAAGGTGGCCTTGTTCTCGCTATAGCAATAGGCCAGTTCGTCGACCGATATGGTCTTGATGTGTTCCCCAAACCGTATCAGGAAACGTTTTTTATACTCCGTATTGGTAAAATTCTGTATCAGTGCTTCGCCCGACACCTTGAACATGGCTCTGAAATCATCCAGCTTTTGCATGGCCCCGGCCAGGTCTTCCTTCTTCACTGGCTTCAGCAAGTAGTCGATACTGGCACTTTTAAACGCTTCTATCGCATACTGATCGTAGGCCGTGGTGAAAATAATAGGCGCATCTATCTTTACCATCTTCATCAGGTCGAATGCCGATCCATCTGCCAGATGTATATCCATGAACACAACATCAGGTGATGGGTTTTCTTCGAACCAGGTCTTGGCTTCTTGTACGCTTTCATGGTGCGCTACTATATTAGCGTTAGGTATTGTCTCTTCTACAAGCTTACTAAACCTTTTATAAGCCGGTTGTTCGTCTTCGAGTATTACGATGTTCATATCAAGGGTAATTTTACTACAAATTCGTTATTTATTGCTCCAAAGTAAATTTGCTTTTTAGATAGCAGGCTGTAGCGTTTACGGATGTTCATAAGGCCCAGTCCCGCACCTTTTTCTTTGCTTAGCTTGGGCTGTATGGGGTTACCGATGGTTATACTATTGTCAGTAGCTACTATTTTTATGGTAAGCGGTTTTGCCTTCGATACTATATTGTGCTTTATCGCATTTTCGACAAGCAGCTGTAGCGCCAGCGGAACTATTTTTTTGGAGTGCTTAATACCTTCGGACATGGTCACCTGCAATTGCAATGCATCACCAAACCTGCTTTTCTGGATATACAGGTAGTTTTCTAATATCTCCCACTCTTCGGCCAGCAATATCAGGTCTTTATCACGGTACGATAACATATTACGATAGAGATCGGACAGTCGCACCGTGTAGTCGATAGCCGCATCGGAATTCTCATCAATGAGATTGGCCAATGTATTCAGGCTATTGAACAGGAAGTGCGGATTCACCTGGCTTTTAAGATGCTCATATTCAAAAACCATTCGCTCGCGCTGCAATGAAGAAACTTTCCGAAGATTGCGTTCACGTGTGGTTATGAACATGTATGCAGCGCCAAGTATAGCGGCACCAACTAACATAATAAACCAAACACGCGCCCAGAATGGCTTAGCGATAGTAAATGAATAACTGGCCTCGCCAAACCGGCTGAAGGTATTGTTGAGTGAGCCTTGAACACGAAACTTATAAGTACCCGTAGTAAGCTGCGGAAAGGTTACTGATTCATCATTCGTCGTTATCCAGCTATCGTTGTAGCCTTCGAGCTTGTAACGGTAGCGGAGCCTTTCGGGGTTGGCAAAGCTGATACCATCGAATTGAAAGCTAATGTGGTTCTGATCGTAGTCAAAATCCTTCTTTCCGGCTGGCATTTGTTTAAAGTACACACTAACGGACGACATCCTTACTACTGGTCTGATATCGAACTGATGCCTAACGTTTTTGAATATGATCCAACCTTGCTCGTAGGGTATATAGACGTTGCCTGCGGTATCTTTTGCGGCTAGCTTCAGCACAGCCGAGTTACTATCGATATTAAAGCCCTGTCGTTTATTATAGTTACGAAACTGATTACTAAACGGGTACCAGGCATCTATACCCTTGGCATGTACGGCAATCACCTGCCCCGTAGCATTAGCTGCTATGGTCGATATGTTTACATCTTCGAGGCCATGCTCACGGCTTATCTGCTGCCAGCGGTTTCCATCGTAGCGATACAGGCCATTGTACAGCGATACCACCCATATATTACCAAAACCATCCTGCGTGATGCTGTATACAACCTTACTATTAAACCCATTGCTGGAATCCCACTTTTTATAGCGGCCCTCGTCGTACATGCGCACGCCTGCACCATCGGTAGCCATCCATATACGCCCCTTACGGTCCGGAAATATTTGATAAACATAATCACTACCGATACCGCCGTCGCGACTGTGCTTACGCAGCAATGTCATTTGCTTTGTATATGTACTGGGATAAGATAACTCCACTACTCCATTAAGGCCTGATATCCACAGGCGGTCATCTGTACCGGCAATATCAAGGATACTTTCATTTGCCAGGCCGGGCAATTCCGTCACATGAGTTAACGCGCCGTTAGGGTCTCGGTACCATATGCCTTGGCCCAGTGTGCCTATCCATACGCGCATTTCATTATCGGCATACAAGCATGTAATGTCTTTTGGCAACACAGACATCTTCTCAGGCTGCTTCAAAGTGGCATTCAGGTTTAGCCGGTACAGGCGATTATTTTCCGAAAACCAGACGTAGTTATTTTTATCGCCCACCATCGCTCGGATCTCGCTCAGCTTATAAGGTGCCCCCATCGGTATGTAGGCCATATATTCATCAGACACCACCGATATGCCGTGATTAGTTGCCACCCACAGTATACCCGACCTTCCCCTTACCAGTTTCTTAGGTTTTTTATCGCCCAGGTGCATGGGCTTTATGTCAATATGCGTGCTGTCCCTTACAGTAAGCTCCAGTAGATACCCCTCTTCGGTGCAAGCCCATGCCCTATCCTTCTCTACGGGCAGTACATCATTTACCTGCCCCCATACCCATGGCTGGCTAAATTGCGGCTGCCACACCAGCTTTTGGTCGGGGCAGTAAAATGCAACGCCCTTTTGCTGCATCCCCAGCCAGTACCATTTCCGTTCGGGTACATTCCTGATGATCCGGACGATATTATCGGGCAAGCCGTTGGCATCGGTAAGGGACTCTATACGCAACTTATTCTGCTCCAGCGCTATCTCGTTTATACCAATATCGGTAGCTGCAACTATACGCTTGTTGGGCAGCACTGCCATCTGGTACACAAAGTTGTCCGACAGGCCATTGCTACTATTTATCGGCAACCCGATATTGTTGATGACGGTGAATATGCCCTCTTCTGTGCACAGCCATACGATCTTGCTCCTGTCGGTGTATATGCTATTGATGGTAGTAGACGGACGGGCACTTTTGATCGTCACTTGCTTTACCACATTTTCGGAAACAGCCCCCAGCGCACCATTGCTATAGCCTACATATACGGTACCATTGCCATAGGCAAGCGCTGTTACCGGCTTTTCGATGCTATCGGGCACCGGCATAAAACGATGGCCATTGAACCGGAAGAGGCCTATATCCGTACCCAGCCAAATGTAGCCGGACGGATCCTCCAGCATCTCATTTACCTTCACCGACGTATTAGATTCATTGAGCCAGAGATCGCGCACAAAGGGCTGTTGAGCCATTGCGGGCAGCGAAAAGAAGAGTAAAAGCAGCAGTATCAGTTTCCGCATGCGCTCAATTAATGTTTTGGCAATAGTGTGGCGGCTATGGTCACGTTAATATCCGGCGCCAGTTTATCGTACACTACCCTTGGTATCTTAATACTATAATCGGCCAGCGACACGATGAAATCTGAAGCTATGGATATCTTTCCATTTTTTACCACAATGCGCGAATTAATGATACGCTCCTGCTCCAGGCCGTGTATCTTGAGTTTGCCTTTTACCCGTACATCATACGTTCCGTCTACCAGCAGATTTACGTCCTCAATGATCTTTCCGGCATAGGATGCCTCGGGAAACTTATTCGTCTCCATGTAGTTTTCATTGAAGTGCTCTTGTTGAAGCGGACTATTGAAGCCCTGGAACGAGGCGACATTTATCTTAAAAACAAAGGTCTTCTTCCGGGCATCCACTACCCCCTTCAATTGAGGCGACGATGCATTGATCAGTTCCTGTGGCGCTTTAGAATTGAAACTGATGCTGCCCGTACTCACCTCATATATATCCTGCGCAATGGCTATGCTACTAATAGCCATCAGCACTATAAGGATCAGCGATCTTATATACATACCCATAAAATTACATTTTTCCCTACAAAACACTGATGCAGAACAAGCTAGAAAGGCTCCGGGACGGTATGAAAGCTGAATTGGAGCGGATAAAATTTGCAAATCATATGTGCGTTTGGCACGCAGCTTGCAATACTACCACAAACATGAAAAAACTTACCCATATACTGATCAGCTTGCTTATTGTTGTAGCACAGCCTTCTTATGCGCAGCAAAATGCGGCAGATGCAGACACTATGTACTCGGTGCAAATGAAAGAAGTAAAGGTTACCGGAGAGCGCAACTGGCAGAATGATACCGTACGCTACAGGTATAACCAAATGAAGTACTATGTAAAAACGATACTACCCTACCTGAAAGAAGCTACTACTACCTTCAGCGAACTGAACAACAAAATAAATGACCCATCAGTTGGCAAAAGAGAACGTAAAGCATTTGTGCACGCTAAGGAGGATGCCATTAAGGATAAGTTTGAGGCCGACATAAAAAAGCTGAACGAGACACAAGGTATGCTGCTGATGAAACTAATAGGCAGGCAAACGGGTGTGAACCTCTACGAAATGCTGAAGGAGTTTAAAAACCCATTAACGGCTATAAAGTGGCAGACCTATGCTCGCTTCAATGGTTTCAATATTAATAAGAAATACACGCCTGAAGACGAGCCGATGCTGGAGCACATTATGGAGAGCCTGGGATACCCGCTACCGGAGCATATTTATGGGTACAGGGAGATCCCTACGGTGCAAAACAAATAGAGACTAGCCCTCTACCCATTTGCGGAAGCTCGATGCCTTCTCCTTGCTCACGATCACTTCAGGGCATTGTTGGAGTTTCATCTTAACGGATATCTTGCCCGTCTCGTCGCTGCGCATAGACTCTATGTATGGAAGCGAAATGATGAACTGGCGGTTGGCGCGGCAAAATTGCTTAGGATCCAGCAGCTCTTCTATCTCATCGAGCGAGCGGAAGTCCGTAATGTATTTTTTACCGTCTTTGTGCACAAGATAGATTACCTCTTCTTTGGTAAAACAAGCTACATCGCTACTTTGCACCAGTATGATGTTACGGCCATGGTGGACAGTAAAACGCTCCTTAAACTTTTTGCTGTTCTTAAAGTCGCTGAACAGTTCATTTATCTGTTGCAGGTATATATCATTACCAAACTTCGACTGCAGAAGGTGAAACTTATCAAGCGCCGATTGCAGCTCTTTTTTGTCTATCGGCTTTAGCAGGTAGTCTATGCTATTCACCTTAAATGCACGGATGGCGTATTCATTATAGGCGGTAGTAAAAATAATAGGGCAGGAAATATTGCTGTCGGTAAACACGTCAAGGCTAATACCGTCTGCCAACTGAATATCTGATATAATAAGATCCGGCTTCGCGGTCTTCAATAGCTCCTGTGCTTCTGCTACGCTGGCAACAGGCCCTTCTATCGTTGCCTCCGGCTCTAGCTGTTTCACCAGCTTTATGAGGCTGGCAGCTACCAGTGGTTCGTCTTCCAGCATCAGTATATTCATCGCGCCCATATTATATCAACGGTATTTTGATCAGATAATAATGTTCATTGTCATCAACTATTACAGGCAGATTGGTTAGGTACCCGTATAGCTGCCTCAGTTGCTGCACGCCTTGCCCGTTAGATGATTCTATTTGCTTACGGAGTTGCTTATTGTTACGTATTACCAGGTAGCGCCCCTCGTCTTCCATCGAGATATTGAGCGGAGCACTAGCCTGCACTACATTGTGCTTTATAGCATTGTCGAGCACCATTTGCAGCGTCACCATTACGATGCCTTTATCGCGGGCCTCCTCCGAAATATCATGTACAATATTCAATCCCCCGGCGTAGCGTATCTGTAGCAACTCTATATAATGCCCTATAAACTCCAGTTCCTCATCAAGGCTCACTACCTCACTTTCTTTATGCTGCAATACATAGCGGTACACCTTCGACATATGCCTTACGAATTGCGAAGCCAGCTCGGGGTCGGTATGTATCAGTCCGTCAAGCGATGTGAGGGTATTAAATAGATAGTGCGGATTTACCTGGTTGCGTAGCTGGTGATACTGCAAGTTGAATTTTTCGCGCTCCAGGTCGGCGGCCTGTATCTCTAGTTTGGCATTATCCTCAATAGAGTTTTGCCAGTTGCTGAAAAAGTGGAACGCGTAGAAACCAAAATTAAACAGCACGATAACGACCACAAACAAAATGACAGCTATACCGATGAACTGCTTGCTGACATAGGATGGATAGTAAGGCTTACACAATACTGCAACCGCAATCATTATAGGCCCTAATATGAGCATCGTAATAGCTATCTGCAACAGCACACGTGCCAGAGGCCCCTGCGCAAAAGGTATGTATCTATCTAGTACCGAGTTGATGGTCTGCACTAGCTTCCACACACAAATGAGGGACAGCAATTGCATAAGACCGACCAATGCGTGCGCGCCCCAGCTAAACTCAGGGTGTACAGATGCACGTAGGCACGAAATAGCTATCGTAAACAACCCTATGATAAAATAGGGCGCTGTACGCAACTGCAACATGCGCCAATGCTTCTCATCCCGTGTACACCTTGCTGATCTTTTTAAATTCACTTCCACAAAATACGAATGCTATAGGTTGCTCACCTCATTAAATAACAGGAATAGCTATATTCTTTGCCGCCAACAAGTAAAGAACTAGAGATTCCTGATGCAAAGAGAAAAAACAATTATTACATATTCAACCCCGTGTTAATGAAGCGGAAGAAAGCCACAGCGAACTGATTATTTTTGCTTGTAGCGGGCTATAGCTTGCTCGTAATTTACAGAACCTTAACAGTTTAGGTCATATAGGTGGCACGCTATTTAAATACTATAAGGGAAACCAAAACTGGTGAATATGAGACAAGAGAAAAAAGACCTGTACAATCAGGAACACGGAAGACAGCAAGGACAAGAACAACAGGAAAAAGACCTGAACCAGAAACCAAATGTACAAGAAGTAGGTTTGGATCGTGAACTGGAAGAAGGCCGTAAGGGCAACCAGGAATTGGGCCGCGAAAAAGGCGAAGAACGAATCACAGAAGGTCCAGACAAAAGCGATCGCAGACTGTAAGCGACGCTAGAAAACATAAAAAATAGCCGGTAGATGACTACCGGCTATTTTTTATGTTCACCTACTATCTGGTCTTTTCCATCAACCATTCGCGGGCTTCTTCCAGTTCTCCAAATCGTTTTATCTCTACATGCCGTATGCGGGTAATGGCATCTACAGCAGCAAGTTTAGCATATAGGTTTTTGGGCAATACCAGAGCTTCATAATCCAGCCCATTTGATATGGCACGAGGCATTAGCTCATTTACCAGCCATGGCCCGGACTCATCAAAAGACCCTTCCATTGCCGTAAGGTCTGCCAGCCATTTATTGGCACCTGTCCCCAAACAAGTCAACAATAGCGGTAAGCACCTTTTTAAAGTTGGCCTGCGTGTCAAACTTACCTGTCCAGGTATCTACAAGTGCATTAAGCTCTTCATCATATTCTACAGTAGCATACACATGCCCGAAATCCGTTCTGAATTCAATTGGTTCCATACTGGTACTACAAAGTTACACAAATCCTGAGGCCTCTCCTACCCCTCAAAACTGTGCTTACTATCGTACGATACTGATCCTTTTGGTAGCAGTACCTCTGCTGCCATCGACCCGAAGCAGATAAACCCCGGCAGGCATATCCTGCACATCTATCGCCACCACTCCACCAGGCACGTTCGACGCCTGTACGTTTTTCACCGCCTTACCGAGCATATCTGTGATAGTTATTATTGAACTCTGGTTGTCTTTAGTTTCTACATTCAGCATATTGCTTGCAGGTACGGGGTACACACTTACATCCGCAATGCTCTTTGTGTCGCTCACAGCCATGTTCACGTACTCCTTATAGTAGTTACGCTGCTCTATATCGGCAGCCGTATGTATCCACTGCGAAAAGTTCGCATCCCAGGTGTACATAGTGCTTATCAGCAACTGGTCATACTTATTATAACTAGCCACCTCTCTTGAAGTTTTCTGGTACGCGCCAGATACCCAGTTGGAGGTGACGGTCTCTGTCGGGTTGAGGTGAAGGTCGTACGTGTATTCTTCTTTCATCGGATCGTTCCAGATACCAGCCAGTTGATTATAAGTCTGGAATTCGCTTTCGGTACGATGTCCGCTGCCGTTGTAGGTATTCGTTTCTTTGTACTCCGGTACCCATGCAGAACCCACCTTCACAAACCGCTCTATGAGTGTGCCGGGGCGGGTAGTATTGGTAAATGCAGTTATCTTTTCGGCTACCCATGCACTACCTACAAACTTTTCCTTCTTTATGGTGTCCTCCCAATTCATGCTATTATACATAGTCACTTCTCTTTGGTCATATACCCATTTACTCTGTGCAGCATCCCAAGTTTGCAGCAATGTAGTTTTAGTATTGGCGGTCCAATTAGTATAGTACTCCGTCTTTAAAATTGGAGTCCAGGCACCGTTCACATAATCTGACTTTACAGTCGATAGCAGATCGATACCGGAATAGGTATGCTGCAATTTGCCCACCGCAAACCAGGCACTATTAGTAGAATCCCACCATTGTGTTTCCTGGTCGGTTATTCTGTTCATAGTACCAAACGTATGCAGGGAACGTACACTGTTACGTGTTGTATTCGGGTAACGGGTTACCGTTATCATGGTATCATACATCCAACCAATATGCACATGTTCGCCAAGATCATGTGAGTACAGATAGTCAGACGAGTCTTTGAACATAAAACCGCCATTGGCAAAAGGCCCCCAGGCGCTCTTCACAAGTCTCGAATGTACTATATCTGTATTCTTCTCGGCCGACCCTCCTGCCAGTGGAAGATCCCAACGATGGGCACGGGCTTCGGTCAGGGCATTGTTTCTGGCACTTTGTGCATTGGCATCGGATGTTGTTTGCAGCAACAGCAAAGCAACCAAAGGGAGTATATGTTTTGTCATAGATATGTTTTACAGATTTACAAAAATCTTTATACTGCAATATACCGCTTGTTTGGCAGATAATTTTCCGTGGGTGCTGATTATTAAAGGATAATAGCAATTGCCTAATTTGCGCCAATGGATCTGAGCAATGTAGTTCTAAGAGATATTAGTGTTCATTATATAGGCAATAAAGGCACTGGCGGTGAGTTCATAAAATCGGATGCAAAACTGGAACTGGCCGAGCGCGAAAAGAAGATACTGGCCGAAGCATTCATGTCGCGGTTCGTGACCGATAAGGATAAATACCGCTTTAACCACCCCGTAGCGCTAGACTATAGCGAGGTATATAACTATTGCCTGGAATGCCTTGCCGAGAACGACAGCTTTCAGAAGAACAGCGTAAACATAGGCCGCCATCTGTTTGAAAGCTCCACCCACCCCAAGATAAAGCCTGGCGAACTATATGTTTGCTACTTTGAGCAATGCTCCATCGGCAACCAATATGTGGATGCAATTGGCATCTTCAAAACTGAAACTAAGAGCCGCTTCCTGGACCTACAGGTAGAGAATGACTTTGACTTCCAGATGCGTGAAGGGGTTGAGGTGACGAAGTTTGACAAGGGCTGCCTGGTATTCGCCAGTAATGCCGAGCAAGGCTTTGATGTGCTGGTATACAATAGCACCCGTGGCGAGGATGCAGTGTACTGGAACGAGACCTTCCTGGGCGTAGTGCCGCAGGCCGACGAGTATTATCAGACCAACCAATTCCTGAGCCTGACGCGCGAGTATATTGAAAAGCAAGTGACACAGGACTTCGAGATAACCAAAACCGAACAGATAGACCTGTTGAATAAATCAGTTGAGTACTTCCGCAGCAATGGCGAGTTCAACAAAGAGACCTTTGCGAAACAGGTAATGGCTGACGAAAGTATGATCAGCTCCTTCCGCAGGTTTGAGGAAACTTACTCGGAGATGAACGACCTGGAGCTACCTGATAGTTTCAGCATATCTACACCGGCAGTAAAGAAACAAGCCAGGGTCTTTAAGAGTGTGCTGAAGCTGGATAAGAACTTCCACATATACATACATGGCGATAAGGACCTGATAGAAAAAGGCTACGATGCGCATGTAGGCAAGAGCTACTACAAGATATACTTCGACGAAGAGCAGTAAAGAATCCCCTGCTTAGGGTTATGGTCTTAAACCGCCTGAAAACTATGTTTGAGCAAAGAACACAAGACCATGCAGGAAAAAGAAAACCCGGTGATACCGGCAGATAAAGAGTATACGATGTCGGCTGAAAAGGCAAATCTGTATGCTATCTTCTTCTTTATACCGGTCGCCATATTCATGATCATTCCTTACTTACTGGTGCACAAGTTTGATAAGAGCCTTATCACCGGCTTCAAGGGCATAAACATTCTATGGTTCGTTATAGCGATGCTGGTGGGCATTGTGGTGCATGAAGGTATACATGGATTGTTCCTTGGTTATTTTGCGCCATCGCGTTACAAGTCTATATCGTTTGGCGTGCATTGGAAGATGCTGACACCCTACTGTCACTGCAACGAAGCCATGCAGGCAAGGCACTACCGTATAGGGCTGATGATGCCACTGGTGCTGCTTGGACTGCTGCCGTTTGTTGTTGCTATGTTCATCGGCCATACAGGTTTGTTTCTGTTCAGCATCATCTTTACGCTGGCAGCAGGTGGCGATATGCTTATCTACTGGCTGATGCGGAAGATCGAAAGCACCACCATTGTAAAAGATCATCCGCATAAGATAGGGTTTTACATTGCAGAGTAGATGTTTGTTTAATATGTGTGTGCTGCTTTATCGGCTACTGCCAAATCTGTATCTTCGCACATTCATTTTCACAAATATATTTATACGGCAATGCCTATTATAGCGCCTTCTATACTTTCTGCAGACTTCCTGAACCTGGGCCGGGATATTGAAATGGTAAACAACAGCGAGGCCGACTGGTTTCACCTCGACGTGATGGATGGCCGTTTTGTGCCCAACATCAGCTATGGTATGTCTATCATCGGTACCATGAAGAAGATGGCGAAGAAGACCTTCGACGTACATCTGATGATACTGGAGCCGGAGAAGTATTTTGAAGAGTTTAAGAAAGCAGGCGCCGATATACTGACCATACACTACGAAGCCAGCCCGCACCTGCACCGCAGCCTGCAAGCTATCAAGGCGCTGGGCATGAAGGCGGGCGTAGCGCTCAACCCGCATACACCCGTGCATTTGCTAGAGAACATTATTACAGAGATAGACCTTGTGCTCATCATGAGCGTAAACCCCGGTTTTGGCGGACAGAAATTCATACCCCAGGCGCTGGATAAGGTAAAAGCTGCGCGCAAGATGATAACGGATGCAGGTTGCAATACGCTGATAGAAGTTGACGGTGGCGTGACATTGGACAACGCCGGCGCTCTGGTAAACGCGGGTGTAGATACATTGGTCGCAGGCAATACTGTATTTTCGGCACCCGACCCTACCGATATGATAAAAAGACTGAAGCAGGTAGGAAAATAAACGTAACTTTTTACCGTTTTAGTTGATAGTATGTTTCGGAAAATCGTTGGCCTTGTAGCTATATTCCTGCTCACATTTGTATTTGTTCATGCCCAGACAGCTAAGCTAAAGGGTACGGTAACCGATAATAGGCAAAAGGGCGTGGATGTTGTGTCGATAGGTATTGAAGGTACTGCCGTTGGTACTAATACCGATGCCAAAGGCACATACGAGCTGGAAGTACCGGCGGGGCAAGAGATTATTGCCGTGTACAGCATCATAGGCTACGAAACAGAAAAGAGAATTCTTACCCTTACCGAAGGCGAAACAAGAACGATCGACATAACGCTGAAAAAAAGCGCTACTACACTGGACGTAGTAACCAAGAGCGCCGACCGCCGCGATGAAGCAGGTAATATTAAGCTCGACATGAGCAAATCGGGCCTATTGCCTACTACCGGCTTTGGTAGCGCGGTGGAGGCTATGATCAAGACATTCGTCGGCACCAATAATGAACTGACCTCGCAATACAACGTACGCGGGGGCAACTACGATGAGAACCTCGTTTATGTAAACGATTTCGAAATATACCGCCCCTACCTTACCCGGTCGGGACAGCAAGAGGGCATGAGCTTCATAAATGCCGACCTGGTATCGGGCGTCAACTTTTCGGTAGGTGGCTTTCAGGCTAAATACGGCGACAAGATGTCGAGCGTGCTGGATGTTACCTACAAGCGCCCCAAAGAGTTCAGAGGGCGTGCTATGGCCAGTTTGCTGGGTGCCAGCCTGTCTATGGAGGGCGCATCTAAGAACGAGAAGCTGACCTACCTGGTAGGCTTGCGACATAAGAGCAACCAGTACCTGCTGCAAGCCCAACCAACCAAAGGCGTTTACAATCCATCCTTCACCGACCTGCAAGGGCTTATCAACTACCGCTTCAACAGCAGGTGGGAGATAGAACTGATCGGCAACTACGCTCGTAACCGTTTCCGCCTGGTGCCCGATACACTGGTGAGTACTTTCGGCCTTATCAATAAGGCATTTCAACTGGCGGTAGATTATGATGGCGGCGAGATCGACCAATTCGATTCACGCTTCGCAGGTATATCAACTACCTACCGCCCCAATGAACGTTTGAAGCTTAAACTACTGGCATCGGGCTTTCAGACGGATGAGCGCGAGACCTATGATATAAGAGGTGAATACCTGCTGGGCGAGGTGGAGACTGACCTTGGTAAAGAAACTTTCGGCCAAACGAAAGTATTCCTCGGCACCGGCCTGATACACGACTATGCCCGCAACTACCTGAAGGTAAACGTAGGCAATGTAGGCCACAGAGGCTCTTACGATGGCCGCAAACACTTCCTGCAATGGGGCCTGGATGCCAATGGTACACGCATTGAAGATAAGCTGTACGAGTGGGCACGCCGTGACTCGGCACGCTTTACACAACCTGTATTTCAGGAGAAGTTAGAGCTTACCCGCTTCTACCGCTCGGCTGCCACATTCGACTATATGCGCTACAGCGGCTTTATACAAGACAACTTCCACTTTAATGATTCGCTTGGCCTTACTATGTCGGTTGGTGTGCGCTTCAACTATAGCACGCTGAATAATGAACTACTGATAAGTCCTAGAGCGCAATTTGCCTATAAGCCAAGATGGAAGAGAGATATAGTATTTAAGGTGGCAGGTGGACTGTATCAGCAACCACCCTTCTACCGCGAAATGCGCGACCTGAATGGTGTCGTAAATAAGAAATTACTTGCACAAAAATCTTATCACGTCGTAGCCGGTACTGACTATAACTTCAAGCTGAACGAACGTCCGTTCAAGTTCACAACCGAGGTATATTATAAAGGGCTGTACGACCAGGTGCCTTATGAGTACGACAACGTCCGCATCCGTTACTTTGGCCAAAACATATCGAAAGGATATGCCTACGGTGGCGAGGTACGTCTGTATGGAGATATCGTAAAAGATGCAACCTCTTGGATCAGCATAGGCATTATGAAGTCTTCTGAAGACATACTGAACGACAGCGCTTTTGTAAGGAACGATACGGGACTGATCACCGGTGTGGTATACCCCGGCTATATACCCCGCCCTACCGACCAGCGCTTTATGCTGGGTATGTACTTCGAAGATTATCTGCCCCGCTGGAAGAACTATAAAATGCACCTGAACCTGATGTATGCTACCGGGCTTCCCTTTGGCCCGCCCGACCAGAAACGTTACGGGGACACCCTGCGCCTACCTGACTATAAGCGTGTGGACATAGGCTTCTCCGCACTGCTCCTGAACGGTGAAAAACACCAGGACCACAAAGTATGGAGCAAGATGCGCAACATCTGGTTTAGCGCAGAGGTATTTAACCTTCTGGGCATCCAGAATACTTTATCGTATAGCTGGATACAGGACCAAACCAGCGGCGGCACCTTTGCAGTACCTAACCGTCTTACATCCCGCCTCATCAACGTCAAGCTAGTCGTCGACTTCTAGATACCCTGTCAAGTCTATTACTCGTAGGGTTGGGACTTATCGCACATATTAAATTGTGGATAAAGCGCCTGCTATTGTGAATAACAGCACAATGCTTTCTGCGGCAATTTGTCGTGGCTATGCTGCACCCTTGTATGAGATCCGCTTCAGTGGCTACAAATATTTTTTTGAGAAATTTAATTTTTTTTGGTGCAATAAAATAGTTTTCATAGCTTTATACAGCACTCACATGCAAATCATTATACATAAGAGAGACACACACATTTATTAACAGCGTAAAAATATTTATGCGTATGAAAACTCCATTCAACCACACAATCCATCAACGCAACCAGAACTATCTGGGCATCATCGGTATGGTACTTACCTTCAGTACCATCGCTTTTATCGCTTACAAGTTATTGCTATTGTAGCGGTTAGCTAACACCATGTACATTAAGACATCTCATAACCAAGTATAACTTAAAGGAGCTTCATTGCTCTTTTTTTGTTGGCATACATGGGCACGCTTTAGTACAATCTTAGTACTTGCAGGCATAGAGTTATTACTTCCTCATGCGGACTAAAACAGTTGTTATGAGGTTTTTATCTACCAAGTTGCATGGATTTCTGGATTATGCCGTTGGCATACTGCTCATCATGTCACCATGGCTATTTGGCTTTGCGCAGGATGGGCTAGAGACGATACTGCCGGTAATGGCCGGCACTGCCGCGCTTATTTATAGCATCTTTACCGATTATGAAACGGGGCTGGTGAAAGTGATACCAATGCACGTCCACTTAATCCTTGATTCCGCTTTCGGGGCAATATTTGCAGCTTCTCCATGGCTATTTGGATTCGCGGAATATGTGTATTTGCCACATCTGATATTTGGTATGCTGGAAGTAGGTGTGGCGGCAATAACCAGAACAATACCATATGTAAAAGGCGAATCGATTGAGACAAAGAGCTTTCCACAACACAGGATGCACGATGCATAGCCGATTGAGCCCCAACCTAGTGAAAATGTATAACTAAACTGTTCTTTATGCTGGTTCCAATGATTGCACTACTATTGACTATTACTGCGATAGTGTATTTTATAGTGCAGAACGCTAATGATACAGACAAGGGCAACCGAACAGATGCCTGATAGATAAAAAGCGCGCTGATGATCAGCGCGCTTTTTATCTATTTATTACTTGTTAGCATTTTTGTGCGACTCAGGTAAGGGCTGTGGTGCGTCAGTATCCTTAGCAGGCGGAGTTGGGCGCTCACCCGCCCTACGGGCTGCCTGCTTCATCGTTATAGATCTCGATGCTACTTGCATTCTTGGTCCATTATAACCGTAAAACACTACTTTCCCCTGAGGGTCTATTATAATGTTAGCAGGCGTTATCTTTTCAGCTTTATTCCCACCTTTTACCGCTGCCGGAAAACTCAGCGCTATACTGCTAGTCTTATTTGCATCATCAGCATCCAGCGGCTGGAAGATCAATCTCGTAGTATCTTTTATTTTGTCTGTGTAAGCGACAATTGCGTTACCCGCCGAACTAATAATACTCCCTTGGTATGAAAGGCTGGCTGTTGAATCAAGCAACCTGATAGCATCTGAAGCTGCCACTACAGGATAAGTGGAAGCTATGTCCTGGCTGCCTTTCTTTATCCGCACGGCATGCTGATAATTGCCTTCGCGGTCGGTAAAAAACGCTATCAGATCGGTCGATTGCGTGCTATACGGCTGTGCATTGCCGGCTGATGGCAGCAACACCTCAGCTACAACTACGTGCGCCTGCGGTGGTGCAAAATAAGCTGCCCGCGGCAGTATTACAGAACGGCCATCGAAAAGAGCTGAAATCTCTTTGTCGCCTTTTGCTTTTACATCGCTCCAGGCAATGCTTGCCCGGGTCTGAACATCACCCATCAGAGACATGGTCATAAAGAAAAGTCCATCCGGCTGCTTTACATCTGTTCTTCCACCGTTGAATACCGACCCTCCGATAGATATGCGTCCCATATCTGACCTAATGAACGTAGGATACCAAAGCGCCTTGTTGGCATCAGTAAGTGGCATATCAAACATTATGTTGCCCGAGCCAGGTTCGATACCCCTTACTTTGTACGTGATCAGACCATCTTCAGCAGTTTCCTTTTGCACTATCAGCAGGGTTGGCCCTACCTGCGCTATGCGGTCTATCTTCCAGTTTCCCTTTTCAGGTATATACGCTAGCGCCCATTTTTCGACAAATTCTTTATTGATAGATCTGATTCGGTACCCTCCCTGTTTCGAGACTTCCGGGAAGACCAACATAATATCATCAGCCGATGGAGTGAATACGAATGGATAGGCCTCGGGAGCAAGTTCTCCGTTTGTTAAACCCTCTTCTGCCTTGCTTTGCGCCACCTCGCCCAGGGCATTGATAAATGCGCCGGTGCGAGTGCTTTTAGCCCGGTCTACCGTTATCAGGAACAACTGGCGATCCTGCGTCGGAGACAAATGAACAATCTCGGCCGATTTATCCAATGTGAACGCTACGCGGTGCGTAGTTATCAGAGAGTCGCTGAGTATTTCGGCAATTACACGCGTTTTATCTTTTGGGCCACCCTTTTCGTTTTGATAATAGTATGTATAATAGGACCGGGATTCCCCTATCCTCGTCAGCCCGGGTGTTTGTCTGTCCGGATTACGGTCTATCACACGGTCTTGTGCGCTGGCTTCATCGCCGCAAAAAGCTATAAACAGGGATAAAACCCCTAACAATCGTTTCATATATGGTACCAGTAAATTATTCGTTGCCTTACAGGCAGTTACACCTTGTTTCTTATGATGGCATGGGGTTTGCAGCTAAACAATTGCTGCTCTTGTAAAAATACATTAATTTAATGTTGTAAAATACCTAATAGAATTTTGAAAGCGATTGCATTTGTGATGAGGTTCTTATACTTCTATACACGTCTTTTTATCGGGCAGCAGATAGCACGCCTATCTGGCAAAAAGGTGATTTATCCTTAGCCGGCAATTTTCTTTCTAGCTATTTACAACTTTGCCCTTGACCACCTACTTAGCTACAATCCGCTATAGGCAACCATTCCAGCAGCCCTCAATATATTCCAACCAATAAAATTTGAGCAATTTTTAAAAAAACTTCAAAAAACCTTTTGCAGAAATCAACTTCTTTCTATCTTTGCGTCCCGTTCCGGAAGGGAATAAGGAAAGATTCTGTAGCTCAGTTGGTAGAGCAATACACTTTTAATGTATGGGTCTTGGGTTCGAGTCCCAACGGAATCACAAAAGCCTCGCAATTGCGGGGCTTTTTCGTTAATAGCTGTAGCTTGACAAACCACAGAAAAGGTTGAGCTAGCGTATATACTAGCGGCGCTTATTGATGCCGGCATTTTAGCTATACCGTCTCCACTGCATGATGCTGAAAATGATTGCTGCTATCAAACCAAATATGCCTCCCAGATAGCTGAAGTTGTGCATAGACCCTACGGCAATAAAACTGTCCTTGTCTATCAAATTGTCGGGCAGCCACCAATTTACTTTATGGCTTTCAAGAACGAGCTTACCATATGCTAACCCCACAAGGCCGGTTAAAAAAGTAACGACAACAGCAATGATAAATGCGCGCACCGTGACTAAGAACATCTGCCTACCATTTTGATGCAATAGCCCCACTATGCCCAGTATCAAACCTATAGATGCTCCCATCCACCAGGTGGCCATAAGGCCGACTGCCGATACCTGTAGCCTTGGATGAGGGAATATCGCCTCTTTCCCGTTGCCAGCCAGCCTGAATTGATAGAATTTAAACTTAGTATAATACTCCGGCGATATGGTATACGTAAGCTGATCGTGTAAGATGCCATATGCACCGCCGATCAAAGACGCCACTATGACAATAAGTACAAGAGCTGTTATTTTCTTCATGGGGTTTATTATGGACTACAAAGTAAGTTATTGCCTTCGCATCGCTATACAATTCCCTAGCTATTCCGAATTGACGTTAAGCTTTGCAGGTAATAAAAAGGCTTGCAGGTTCTTTTAACCTGCAAGCCTTTTATAGATAATCTAACATCATGCTTAACCCTTCTCCAGCACCAGCACTACCTTATTAAAGTCTGCAGCAGCATTGATCACTTTCTTCACTGCCTCTATCTCACTTGGGGGATAACTTACCTGGCTGTAAAATTCATTGATCGTGATCAGCATTTTTTTGCCTTCAATCTTGTAGTCGGATATAAAACCCATACTTTGACCGCCCGACGATGTACCACCCTCTGCTTTGATCTTTACCGCATCAGGATTCGATACTTTATATCCATCCGGAATATGGAGCGTGATGGTACGGTACAGGCCATGGGGGTAAGACATGTCTATCGGCAGTTTGCGCTCTTTTTCCTGATACATTTCCGACTGGGGGCCTATCACGTCGCCAAGTTTGAACAGATATTTCGGCCCTGCCTTTTCCATCAATTGCGGCGACTCAACAGTAGCTATCACATTAAGCGGCAAATTATCGTAATAGCTGCTAAAAGCTGTATTCTCTACTTTATATGACTTTACATCCTCCGGCTTCGCGGCTACGTATACAAGCGCTTGCACCAGCTCCTTCTCCTTATCCTTATCGCCATACACAAACGCCTCCCGTATACTCAGTGCATTGTAGCCCTGAAATAATACTTTCAGATCTACCACCGGCTTCATGTCAGCGTCAAATTTGATGTTTGCATCGATGTTGTTATTAGAAGCTTCCAGCGGCATTACAGGTATCTTACGTATGGAGGCTACGGCAGAGGTCATCCCACCAAGGGAGGCTGTTTTAAGAAATACGCCTTTATTGCCGGTAGCGCCTGTTGGTATAAATGGCATCCGGAAAAATATACCTGCTATCGTCAGATATTTTTTAAGCCGGGGAAAATAGACAATCGAATTGTCCAGTGAATTCCAGTTTTCAAACTTATCATCCAGCGGATCTACAAAGCGATTGGATGTAAGGCCGTATTCATGCTCTACACCCGCCACCTGCAGGCAGGCAAGGAACAGCGCTGTAAAGCCCGATTCAGTTGTCATTTTCTTGTCTACAATCTTATCGAATTTCAGATAAGATTCATCGGCAATGTCATCACTCATAATGATGTTAGTCTTCATCGCATCCTCTATCTTACGTACCTTTTGCTCTTCGCTATCCTTGTCCGATACACCTATTGACCTCAGATATTTTTCCACCACCTTTCTGTCTTTATCGGTTATCTGGTAGTAGTTATTGTACAGCCTCTTGGCGAGATCATTCCATGTAAATTGCCTTACATCAGGGTTCTCCCTGTCAATATAACTCAAGCGATAGTCTATATTCATCATAGCTGCGCCTTTGTTACTATAAGGCTCATCCTCTACGCCCGGTACATTGGTAGCTGCGGCATAGTGAAAATGCTTATCTCCTATCAGACTGTCTTTTGCCGTCGGGAATCCATTGTAGCCCTTGGTTTCGAAACGCGTACCTTCGGGTATTACGAGCGTAAACTCGGCCTTCATGGCAGGTATACTATATTGCAGCTGCTCACCGCCAAACACAGCAAAACCTTTCTTCTCTCGCCACATCATTTCTACTTCGGCATTCTTTTCCACGCCCTCCATAGCAAATATGTATGACTCCTGTCCTTGTTCATTCTTACTTCGCTTAATTTTGTCTTTTGGCACTTCCTTCACCTTGCCATCAGCCTGTATGGTACGGGCCTGCACCAGTTCCAGCTGATTGTTGCCTACAGGTATCTCTATTTTATTAAAGGTTTGAATCCCTTTATCATCCAGCACTTTTACGATGCGGTGCATGGTCCGGTACACATATGTCACATTGCCTTCATTCTGATATTGGATATGCCGGCTGTCCAGCACAAACACGGCAGACTCCTTCACGAATTCTTTTGGTATCTGGTGCAATTTGGGGCTGGCACTCCAGGACACCGGTAAGGTATATTGCGCACGGGCCGGAGACAGGATGGCGCAACCTGCAACAAGGCTTAATAGTAATGCTCTCATATAATGGTTTAATCTGCTGTAAGTATGATCGATTCCTGGTACTGCTTTCTCAAACCTTCTACCAGCTTATTATTCTCTTCGAACTGTGCGGGCTCTATGTAGAGCGTATTCATTTCGAATTCCTTTATCAGGCGCACGAGTTTGCCGGCCTGCACATAGCTCATCTTGCACTTCCACAACTTGTCCGACCCGCTTTCGAATGAAGGAGGGAGATAGCTTACATGGTATCCCTTAGGAATTTCCAGCGTCACTACTTGCCGGTCCATGTTCTTATAGCTGTACTCTTGCGGTACGGTACGGTCCTTTACGTCTATCCATTGGTCCTGGTAGGAGCGCTGCAGGTTAAGGTTTATATACCATTCTTTACCCACCTGCTGCGCATAGTCAGGTATCTCGAAAGAGGAATAGGCATGTACTGTATTATCGGATGATACATTGTAATCAAAATCCTTCTGAATATACTTATTAGAGCCACGCGAAGTAATCGCCTTTACTACATCCTCCCTTTCTTTCGCACTGCGATACTGCATTGTTCCGTCGAGCCGCCAGGCACCATATCCCTTCACGCTCATTGATACACGGCCTGCCAACCCCTTACCCGTAAGGGAAAGATAAGTTGAATCTACCGCCAAATTTTCGTGGCCGGAGATGACAGGCACCGGGAGTACCTTATACTGGCCTTTACCAATATGTATCAGCGCCTCTTTGCCCTGTAGCGCATACGGTGGCACACCAAAAGGTATGTGCTGGTCTGTACCGTCCATAAATATAAACCGGCCATCTATATCTATTGCGCATATCATGTGATTGTCGGTTACCGGCAGCGGCGTATCATGATACTTATAGGGCTTGGCACGCGTACCTATCCATGTGTAGTGTGCCTTGAGGCCCGCTTCCCTGCACATGGCTACCAGTGCGCTTGACATATCCTTACAGTCGCCGTACTTACGCTGGCATACTACATTTGCCTCTCTTGGTATAAACCCGCCCATACCATCTTCGAACGCCACATATTTGATATTGCTCTGCACCCATTGGTATATCTTTTCCGCTTTGGCGCGGTCGCCGGCTGCATCTTTGGTTATATCAGCCACCAGCTTCTTCAGGTGCTCATCCGGTTTTGCATTCAGGTCTTTGATGAACCCATAGTAGAAGTTATGCAGATCTGTAACGGTACCGAAGACCTTCTTTGGACTTTCATCTTTGCCGGGCTTATAGCTATCGATGTACACGAGCAGATGCGGCAGATAGTACGACATATCCGGCGCATCTTCGTAGTAGTTATATTTTCCTATACGTTCTGCTACCCAGGTATAGGTAGTCTTGTTCTTACTATCCTCTACCGATTGTTTTATCTTACCGGTATTCTGTCCATGCAGTTGCCAATTCAGCTTTACATCTTTGGGCACTGTCACACTAAATCCTGACCATATTGTAGGCATATAAGTCTGGAAGTAGTGCGAAGGGAGAAAGTGGAGATCAGTATACTCCAGCTCATATTTCAGCACTGTCTTCGCTCCTTTTACCAGCCCGGGAAACGACAGTATTGTTTCACGGTCATCATCAAAAAATACGCCGGCCGATTTCGACTTTACTTCTTTAAAGTCTTTCACCTTCAGTTTTTCATAGCCCTTTTTACCGGGCACCAGCGTATAGCCCTCCACATTCTTCAGCTTGCCAAAACTATTGTGATACACACTGCCGCTGCGGTGAATGCCCGGTGCAATATCGGTCAGCAACAATATTTCTTTCTCCACCTGTAAATACGCCTTCACACTCCCCTCTTCCAGCTTCACCTCCAGGTGCTGCTTGTGGGTGGTCGTCACTGCGTTCTCGCCCTTATATTTCTCCGCCCATATAGCTTCCTGCTCCTGGCTACGGCCACTGTGTGCTGCAAGCAGCAGCAGCACGATCATTACTTTTCTCACTTTAGATCGTTTCTATTGTCAATAATTCACCGTGGTCGTATGTAAGCTTATAGCTCTTGCCGGTCCTTGGTTCGTTATACAGCTGTACGCCATGTTGCTCACCCATTACATGTTTTGCATGTATCAACAGTTTGCCGTTCTCACCATATAGCTTTTCCTCGCCGTTCAGCGCATCATCTTTGTAAGTAGCTTCGTAGGCGGGCTTTCCATTCGGGAAGAAACGTTTGAAAACGCCATTCAACTCAGTGCCCACGTATGTTTTTTCCTCAGCCAGGTTGCCGTTGCTGTAGTAGTTGGTCATCTTACCATCGTACATATTGTCTACAAGATTTAACTCAACCGCCTTTTTACCATTGGGGTAATACGTTATTACCTTGCCCGTGCCATTTTTCACCAGTGTTAACGGTTGCAACTTACCATCTTGCCCAGTGTATGTATATCCTACCAGGTCGTGACCTTTATAGCTATACACCAGCGCTATTTTATTTTCTTCGCCATAGAATGTCTGGTCTTCATCCATATAGTCTGCGTCCATATTATAGTCGGCACGCAGTTCTCCATGGTGGTACATTTTATCTCTTCCATGTTCATTGCCATGCAAGTAGTTGGTTTCACGCGCCAGCTTGCCATCAAAATCATAACTCACCCATCGGCCTTCTCTCTTACCATTGCGAAAGTACCCTCTGCTCTGCTCCTGTCCGCCAGGAAAGTAACTAACCATAAGGCTATCGCGCTCGTTGTTCACATAATAGCCTGTTTCTTTTACGCTTTTGTCGGGATAATAAGATGTATAGGCGCCTTCATATTTCCCATTCTTCATCTGTGCCTCAAACGACATATTACCGTTAGGGTAAACAAAGTAATACTTGCCTGTGCCTAAAGGATATATTTGCTGATGGATGATCTTGCCGGAAGCATCATATTGCTCCATCCGCACGATCAGCCCTCTGTCGTAATAGTCCATATAACGGAGCTTGCCATCGCCATCGAAGTGTTTCGAAGGGCCATTTTCTTCATTGTTCAGGTAGAAGGCCTCGCGTTCGAGCTTACCCGCCACATTGTAAAAACGCCATACACCTTCTTTCTTATCATCGATGAGCGCTCCCTCTCCCGATAACTTGCCATTGCCATAGTAACCTTTGTACCAGCCTGTACGCTCGCCCTTCACATACTCCGACACCATCTGCGTTTTGCCGCTCCTGTAGTATTCGGTAGATGTGCCGTTCTTCTCATCGTCTTCGTAAGCAACTACCTCGCGCAGCTTACCGGTATTGAAGTAATATTTGGCCTGCCCGTGTATCTTTCCATCTTTCAGCGGAAGATCAGATCTGAGGTTGCCATTGGGATGATATAGTTTCAGCGACGACAGCTTTTTAGATGCTTCCTTTATTTCTTTACCGTCCGGCCCAATAAATCTGTAGCCTACAGGTATATTATTTTTATAGTCGATGATGGAAAACTCTCTTCCATCTGTCATCACTATATCAAGGCCATCACGCTTTCCGTCTTTGAAGCTAACCTTTCCTGAAACCTTTCCTTTTTCATCATAGTTGGTAAGGATACCATCGGCCTTGCCACGCGTATAGTTCAGTTCCGATTCTTTCTGTCCATTTTCGTAATAGGTAGTGTATATACCATCTCTATCTCCCTTGCGGTAGGTAGCCTGTTCTTTCAACTTACCATTTTCATAATATTCTTTATACGCTCCATTCAGCTTACCATCTACTATTTCCATTTCTTTTTCCAGGCTGCCATTGCTGTAGTGCGACTTATAATTCCCGTCCATCACCAAGCCGTCTTTTATCTTTAGCTTATTCTGTTTGCGCCCGTTTAGATGGTAGTAGGTTACACTGCGTTCCTTATCTGCCAATACCTTGGTTACGTTGTCCAGGATACCATTATATGTGTATTCATGTTCCTCCGTTTGCGTTCCATCATTATCATATTTATGAACGCTCTTCAAATGGCCATTGGTGCGGTATTCGCGTGCTTCGCCTTGTATCACACCATTTTTGTACTGCTCCGTCAGGCTTACTATGCCATTGTGGTAGAAATATTTCCACTCGCCTTCTTTCTTTCCTGCGTTGTTAAAGTCACCTTCGGCTTTGAGATAGCCTCCGCTATAAAATGACACTTTCCCTTCTTTAAATTCCAACCCTTCCTTCCCCTTTACCAGGTTGCCTACTGTATATGAGTTCTCACTCTGGCTATACAGGTACTTCACAGGCGCATTGGCACGCTTTGCATAATTGAGCTTACGCGTCTGCACGATGTCGTCCCAATAGGGATATACAAAGCCTCTGACCTCAGATATATCCCTCTTCTGTTTTTTGGCGTAATTCTCCACCACATCTATGCCATAGCCCGAAAACAGCAGCAGTATAAACGGATCGAACATTTCCTTCCGGTATATATCCCGAAACAACGGCACGTAATAATGCATGGCAAAGTTCTTAGAGCTCTCGTCATAAGTCAGCTTCTCCATAATAGCATGAGCTACCCTTACTACCTGGTCTTCTCCCATTACAGATGGAACCTTATAGGCGCTATTTAATGCCAGCTTAGCGTGTATGATCTCGTCAATTTCTGCGTACAGGTCCAAACCTTCAGCGCGCTGGTCATAGTAGTCAGATACCTCTTTGGTTTGGTTAGTAATGGAGCTAAGTGTGCCTATGGCCCCCCTTGCAATATTAATATCGTTGGCGAAAAGTAGTGCTGCGGCGCTGGCCATGTAAGCTTCGGCAAACCGGCCCTGCTGCATATAGATGCTTCCTAATACAGCATGAGATCGATAATGGTACGGATTCATCAGCAGCGCTTTTTCCAACAGCGGTAAGGCTTTATCAAAATCGCGCTTTTGAAAGTATACTACCGACTTTTCATAGTAAGCCAGATTATCAGTAGGGTAAGTACGGGCCAGGCTGTCGTAGTAATAGACTGCGCTATCGGTCTTGCCCATATAGTCGTAGGCATGCGCAACGAGATAAAGCAACTGCCGCCTGTCTGACTCCGGCAGTTTCAGCGCCTCCAATGAAACCTGTTTAGAGCGTTCGAATGAGCTATCGGCAAGATAGGCTAGCGCCACCTCGTACTTTGCAGTGGAGAAGTTTGTATCACCCTCAGGCACTTGTGAAAAATAGGTGAGCGCTTCCTTATATTTCTTTTCGTCGAATAGCTTTATACCTTTTGTAATAAGCTCTCTTGAATCTTTAAGGCCGTTTTGCGCATGTAAGTCTGGTGAAAAAAAAGCAAGCGACGAGCAGATCAGCGACGTGAATCCAACAATAGGGAGTCTGGGCATACAATATGTTTAAATAATCAATCGCATAAAATTAGCAGAATTTATAAGGTTTGCAAGTACTGGCAGGTGAAGCATTTACGAAAATGTAGGACTATCTATTTAGAGATAAAACTAATTTGATAGATAATACTATAAGAGAAGCAAATGCGCAAGCCAACACCTATCAGCTGAGCTAAATCTTCAGACGAAATACACAAAATTCTTACTGATGCTCTGCACTACTTTAGATGATAGGCCAAGTGTTGCAGCACAGTCTTTCCAGTATTCCACCGCAGCCTGTATTTCTGCAATGATGCCCGTGGGATTTTTTATGGTGTACTTATCCGCTATCTGTTTTAAATCCTTTAACTCTATACCCACCCGCTTGCCATTTATGGACAGTGCACGTGATGTAGTCTTCATATTGAGTTCAGGATTGAGGGAGTAGGTAAGGTCGTATGCAGGCGCAAGGCTCCAGCTATCACTTAATTCATCATAGATGAGGCTTTGGTTCTTCAGGTGATCGTCATGGTTGCAGAACACAAGATTGAATACCATCCGCCGGAACAATTGAGCTACATCCTTATGCGGACACTTTAGATGAATCAGCAGATCGAAGATATTTTCGTAACTGGACATCTTCGGGTCTTTGTAATCTAGACCAGTCATACCGGTCACGGTCAGTATATGTTTCTTCTTCCCTTGCTGCCTGTCGAAGCGTAGTGTTGCAAAATGTTTATCATCAATCATTCTCGACCCCATCATATGGATACCTGCATGGGTGGCTGCTGCCTGGTAGTAAGAATACTCCACTAGTTCGCGGCTGTACTTCACATCCTCGTCTATACCGAGCTTTATCAAATAGTGATGATAACTTTCATCGATTATTATATCTCCGGGAATAATCGCACCTGTTTCCTTGTGCTGCGACACCAGTATTTTAGGCCGCATACCGCCTGCAGAAGTACCTATTTTGAATATATTAAGCAGCGATGTATGGTCGAGCTGTTTTCCTTTTGCCTGCCCTTTGCTATTGAGCACCCGCCTTACAACTTCTGTTATTTCTGCTATGTCGATGGTATCATTAGCAGATACAGACTTGCTGGGTTGATACTCGAGTGCGCCCATACCACGCGTACCTACATAGGCCAACTGTTCCAGCACCAATATCGCATTCACATCCCCACCCCTGCTTTCCATCCATGTTTTGAAAATAATGTTCCCGAATAGATCGGGCAGCGAGTCAGCTATCATCGGCGGCAGACCGCGGAATGTTCCATTATTATACCTGTCGAATACCTGCGTTTGTTTCGTTCTCTTAAAAACGAACGGGAATAATCGAGAGTATTTGCCCGACGACAAAAACGCTTCGTTGTACTGAAAAGAAGATGCCCCCCGGTTTTCGTCGAAGCCGAGCAACCCTACCTCTTCATCAAAACAATGCAGCGTTATTAGTTTATTCTTTGCCATGATTAGTAGAGAGATTCGTGGCTATTGTTATCGATTTCCCCACCAATGTAATTATCGAAACCAGCCAAAAGGTCAAAGTGTTGCAATACTTTTAAAACAGTATCGATAGTAGGATTTTTTCCTGCCTCCAGGTTCTGTATTGTTATCCTCGATACGTTCAACTGCTCTGCCAGCTGCTCTTGCGTCAACCCGTCTCTGCTTCGCAAGGCTTTTACCAATACACCTATCTTTTCTTTGACCGACTTAATGCCGACAGCCTCAAACATAAAATGCATATTATAATATGCAAAATAATCAATATTATCGATAATGCATATTATATAAGGCACAAAATTAGAACGAAATTCTAAATTATGAGAATATTATATTAGGCACAAATGGAAGAGAGGGGCACAATATGATATGCCGTAGACATGATAGCCGTTATGACTAAGTTACTGTTTTAATCTCACGGTATACACCTTTGCCTTGGCCGACGAAAACTTAAGTATTCTAGTACTTTTATGCTTCTCTATCGCTATTTTAAACCCAGGGTCATCAAGATCAAGTTCGCACTTTCGCTCAAAAAGAACAGTCTGATTTATTTGATTTTAGAACGGCAAGAACTTGTAGGTGCGGTATGTGTCAAAGTTGTATCTGGTATCATCTAATGTTGCAAAGCCGAACGAATATCTTCTTGTGACGTAGTGGTTTCCGCCCGATTTAAAACAGTAGACCTTATCTGCTTCAAAATCCTGTGCAACAACAATAAACAAGATCGTCCCTACAAGCCCCTGAAGAAACCCCACGACAATCAAAAAAATGCCAAGAACTCGCGATATCCTAAGGATCCTTTTCGATGACTTGGATAGGGAAAAAATCGTTAAGCAGAAGAACAAATACTCAAGAGAGAAAATAATATAGTCCGGATAATCGCATTTAATGGACAAACCATAGTAATAAGAGACATTGTGAATGGCAAAAACTCCGAATATCCATTTCCAATGCGCACTAAATTTCCACAAATTTAAATTGTGGTGTAAAACAAGGCTTAGAATGGGATACCCTAGAAATGTCAGAAGGTATATGTAGTAAGAAGGAGGCATAGAGGCACCTAGTAACATCAGGGCACTACGAATATAACATTTATTCTAACTACGCAAATAGATGCAAGCCCATGCTTGCACCTATTATTTACCCCACATAAATACCCGAAGGGCCCAGCAGCACTATGGAATGTTTACTCAACCTAATCTTCTCGGCTACCATCATCGGCCATACGTACCATACGCGGACTAAACCTTGCGAGTATATCAACCAACTCGCTCTGTGCATTCATTACGGCGTTTATGTCTTTGTATGCACCCGGCGCTTCATCAAGCCCGCCGCCTATCAAGGTCACATTGTGCTCTCTTAGTATTTCCTTCATCTGCTGGCGTGTAAAGCTCTGGTTAGCCTTAGTGCGGCTCATTTGCCTACCTGCACCATGCGATGCAGAGTTAATGGCCGCTGCTTCGCCTCTACCCCTTACCAGGAAGCCCGGTGCGGTCATAGAGCCGGGTATGATACCCAGCACACCCTTACCTGCAGGCGTGGCGCCTTTACGGTGTACGATCACCTCGCGCCCCTCGTATTGCTCCTTCCACGCAAAGTTGTGGTGGTTCTCTACACGCGCCAGCAGTTGCCCGCCTATTGCTTTGGTCAGCTTATTATGTATCACCTCGTGACAGGCGCTGGCAAAATCGCCGGCAAGGTTCATAGCAAGCCAGTATTCCTGCCCTTCCTGCGTGTTAAGGTCGAGGTAGGCAAGGTTAGCGGCCTGCCGCGGCAGCTTGCAAATATCTTTTGCCAGGCGGGTATAATGGTTTGCTGTTGTAGCGCCCAGCCCTCGCGAACCGGAGTGCGATAGCAAAGCCAGGTACTTACCCTTTGGTATATTCAGCTCATTATCATCAGCCAGCATCTGGATGATACCCCATTCCACAAAGTGGTTACCACCACCTGATGTACCCAATTGCGAATAGGCTTTATCCTGCAAGGGCTTCAGGAACGGTATCATGTTGAATTCCTTCCTATCCAGCACTTCGTGGTCTGATTTGTACTGCCCATGGAACCCAGCACCTGCATTGAACTTTGTATGCGCTATCAGTTCGCGCTTATACTGGGCTTCATTAGCGGCGAAGTGCGACTCCGGTATATCATATATGCTCAGGCACATACGGCAACCGATGTCTACACCCACTCCGTAGGGGATCACTACATTTTCTGTAGCGAGCACACCCCCTATTGGCAGCCCATAGCCCTGGTGTGCATCGGGCATCAATGCGCCGGCCACCGTTACGGGCAGGCTCATTGCTATATTCATTTGTTCTTTAGCACCATCCTCTATAAACCCTTCGCCGTACATGGCATAGCTTCCTGACTCTTTCAAGGGTATGATGTCTCCATTGGCATCGTAAAGTAATTCCTTCACCACCTTTGCAAATACTTCATCTTCAGCATATGTAGCAGGATTGGCAAGCACCTTACCAAACATATCCAGCGCTTCTTCTTTTTGGTCTGCACGGTAATGCTTCTGGGCTATCTTTACCAGCAGCCCTATTGCTGGCGACTCCGGGTATCCGAGTGCTACTATTTCTTTACCTGACAGCGATAGTTTTTTCATAGTCGTTGTTTTCGATTGACAATACAAAGGAAAAACGCAAGTGCGCAGTCTTTTTGCGCAGGAAAAATTTTTTCTAATTTTCCTGAAAATATTTTTTGAGATGCCTGTAAACCGCAATGCCCTTATAAGATATAAAGCCATAGATGCCTGTCTGCGCAACCGCCAGCGCAAATGGACACTGGAGAAGCTGATAGAGCGGGTATCGGAAGCGCTGTACGAATACGAAGGTATTTCCAAAGGCATCAGCAAGCGCACAATACAGGCTGATATTCAACTAATGAGAAGTGACAAGCTTGGCTACAATGCACCGATCATAATTGTGGACAAGAAGTACTACTGCTATGAAGACCCCGAATACAGTATTACCAACATACCGCTAAACGAGCAAGACCTGGGCCGCATGATGGAAGCGGTAGAGATGCTGAAGCAGTTCAAGGGTTTCTCGCACTTTAATATACTAAGCGATGTAGTGAACAAGCTGGATAACCATGTGTATGCAGCTACTAATAACATAGAACCTGTCATCGACTTTGAGAAGAACGACCAGCTAAGGGGACTAGAGCACCTCGACGCGATCTACAATGCCATACTGCAAAAGAAAATGATAGAGCTCAACTACCAGTCATTCAAGGCTCGCGAGGCTTCAGTATTTGTGTTCCATCCCTGGTGGCTGAAGGAGTTTAAGAACAGGTGGTTTGCAATAGGAACGCGCGATGACAATGAGCAGGTGCTAACGCTGGCGCTTGACCGCATGATGCAGGTAACAGTATCCACAAAAACATCAAAGCAAACAAGTGGCATCCAAATTAAAGACTTTTATAAAGATGTAGTAGGTGTGACGGTAAACCCCACTGCCAGGGCAGCGAACGTCAAACTATTCGTATCTAGCATGCACGCACCTTACATCGAAACGAAGCCTATACATCATTCGCAGGAAGTGATAGAGCGTGTCGACCGAGGCATAGTCATACAGCTAAAAGTGCAGCTCAATTTCGAACTGGAGAAGGAGATACTTGGTTATGGCGACGGCATCAGGGTAATAGCGCCCGAGGCACTGAAAAGACGGATATACGGAAAACTACAGAATTGCGTGAAAGACTATGAACAGCATATGTAGCAAGGCAAAGTGATCGCGAAGCGCCTAATCCTTGATTTGCATACAACAATCGGGGATATACATACAGTAAGATATCTACGCAAGGCGAAATTTGTCTTTATAAAATACGCTACATGGAAATAAAAAGAACAGCATTAGGAAGCCAGGGGTTAAGTGTACCTGTAATAGGATTGGGTTGCATGGGTATGACAGGCTTTGAAGACGCCCATATGTATGGTGAGGCAGATGAAACCGAAGCCATTGCTACGATACACAGGTCGCTGGAGCTTGGCGGAAACTTCCTGGACACTGCCGACCTCTATGGGCCGTTAAAGAATGAGCAGCTCATCGCTAAGGCCATTAAAGGGAACCGCAACAAGTACATTATAGCTACAAAGTTTGGCTGGGAGATAGACGACAACAACAAAGTAACCTGGGCTATCAATGGTAAAAAAGAGTATGTGAAAAAAGCCATTGAGCGATCGCTGAAGAACCTAAACACTGACTATATAGACCTCTACTACATGCACCGCCTCGATAAGAGCACACCGATAGAGGAAACAGTCGAGGCTATGAGTGAACTGGTTAAAGAAGGCAAGGTAGGCTACATCGGGTTGTCGGAGGTATCATCAGAAACAGTTAGAAGGGCGCATGCAGTACATCCCATTACCGCAGTACAGAGCGAGTATTCACTATTTGAGCGTACTGTGGAAGAACGTGGTGTATTAAAGACGCTGGCAGAGCTAGGAATTGGTTTTGTAGCCTATTCGCCACTGGGCCGCGGTTTTCTATCTGGGCAGATACGCAGCATAGACGACCTGCTGGAAAATGATTTTCGCCGGGCTATACCTCGCTTCCAGCCTGAGCATTTTTATAAGAACCTCGACCTTGTTACAGCCATTGAGGCCATGGCGCAGGAGAAGAATATCAGCTCCTCGCAGCTGGCAATTGCCTGGGTATTGAGCAAGGGCATAGTGCCTATACCCGGCACTAAACGCAGAAAATACATGGAGCAGAACATAGCTGCCACGGAGGTACTATTAGCCGAAGCAGATCTGGCAAAACTGGAAAGCATCGTACCCCTGGGCACCGATACGGGCAACCCATACGATGAATTCAGCATGGGACTTATTGATTAACTTCATGTAACGTTACTCCAGGCACAATCGACCTAAATAAAGTATAATGAACACCATCAAATCGTTATCACAGTTCCACCGACTGCTTTCGCTTCCCGAGCCTCACCACCCGCTGGTGAGTGTCATCAATCTTGCAGAGAGCATTTTCCTAGAAGATGAGGTGTGGAATGGATTTGTGAACAGGTTCTATTGTGTTGCACTAAAGAGAGATGCCAAAGGCAAAATAAAATACGGGCAGCAGCATTACGACTATGACAAAGGAGTACTAAGCTTTACCGCGCCTAACCAGGTGCAGTATCTTGACCTTAAAACCATGGAATGTGGTTCAGGCTATCTCCTCATTTTCCACCCCGATTTTCTCCTTGGACATCCGTTGGCACAGAGCATTGGCAGTTACGGCTTCTTCTCTTATGCAGTCAACGAGGCTTTGCATCTCTCGACCGCGGAAGAAAATGACCTGATTGCGATACTAAACAAGATATACGAAGAGTGCAGCCGTATTGATAAGCATACACAGGAAATCATCCTGTCGCAAATTGAATTGTTGCTCAACTACTCCAAACGGTTTTACGAACGGCAGTTCATCACCCGCAAGAGCAACAACAACCAGGTACTGGCAAAGTTCGAGCAACTGATAGATGACTACTTTAATTCGGGCGGCGTCGAACACAATGGACTGCTCACGGTACAGTACGTAGCGCAGCAAATGAACCTGTCGCCTAACTATCTGAGCGATCTGCTACGTGTACACACTGGCCAAAACACTCAGCAGCACATCCATGAGAAGCTGATTGAAAAAGCGAAAGAAAAGCTCTCGACCACCAACCTGTCTGTAAGCGAAATTGCCTACGCGCTGGGCTTTGAGCATGCCCAATCTTTCAGCAGTCTATTCAAACGGAAGACGGATATGTCGCCAATGGAGTTTCGCCACTCATTCAATTAATGCGCAACTAAAATAAACTTAGATAGCCCACTACAGCAGTGGGCTATCTATATCTAAAGGCATGCATCAACCTATTTTTTCTGCGCACGCAAACTGTAATCTACAATACCGTTTAATATATTCCGGCAAAGCGTTTCGCGGCGTGTCTCGTCGTCCAACATAGCCATGTTGTCGGCATCGTCTATATTACCGCATTCTATAAGCAAAGCAGGATGTTTGCTTTCACGTACTACGTATATACTATTTCGTTCTACTACCATGGCGTCCAGCTTCTGTGCCTGAAGCCTATTTGCCAAGGCTGACGCTAGTAGCTTGCTTTCCTCATACCTGGCGCCTTTAGTATTGATGCCCAGCATATAACTGTCGATTCGTTTATCGGGAACTGTGCTGGCGTTTACGTGAAGGGAAATGAAAATGGCGTTATCTACGGCATTACCTATCTGCGCCCTGTCTTGCAGCGTCGGGTAAACATCTGCATCGCGGGATGTAACTACCTGTATGTTATACTCATCAGATAGTGACACTAGCTTCTTACTTATAGCAAGTGTTATGTCTTTCTCGATATGCCCGTGGGCACCTTTGGCCCCGACATCTATCCCCCCATGCCCAACGTCCAGTACCAACACGATCTTTTCAGGAGAACGTACTACATTGGGTGCTTTAGTATCTGCTGATAGTAGCAGTACTGTTGCAGCCAATACAGGAACTGTCAGAAAACGGCGCATAAAACTGTAGCTACCCTTCCCCTGCGTCAGCATCAACAACCTTCTTTTTACAGGCGACTGAAAGAACGGGTTGACGATAGAAGTATTGGGCGTATTGGTAACACTGTATAAAAGCATTCTGGCAAAGGTCTCGCCATCGCTATCCTTAATGGCGTACTTATCGGCCAGGAACTCGTGTTGCAGCCACAGTTCTTTTTTCATCAGCCAGTTGAACGGGTTGAGCCAGGTCGCAGCCAGCATAAGTTGCATTAATATCTTATCAATTGTGTGATGCTGTCTTATATGCGCCAGCTCGTGCATCAGGATGTTGCCGCCTTCAGCGCTATCCTCGCGCATATGCACCGGCCAGAAGAGTGTATTCATAAAGGAAAATGGCGCGCGCGGGTCATCGGTTCTTACCATTACAAAACCATCGCGTTGGCTCCGTTGGCCTTTCCTTTTTAATCCATGTATCCAAATAGATTTAGCAATGATTTTCACCACTATGATAGTAGGTACGATGAAATAAAGCATTGCCGCAAACTGCTGCCAATCAAAGCTGCGGGATGCCGTCAGCTGCATGAGATCCTCATCTGCCCCCTTGCCACTAATATCCAGCACCGGAAAATCAGCCACCGCTATAGGAGCTATGCTAAACAATTCAAAATGCGTGAATGGCAAAATCACACTAAGTAATACCGTCAATAGCAGATACGCTCTGTTAAAACGATGCAGCTGTGTATTGCGGAGCACTAGTAGATAGTAACCTGCAAACACTGCCGAACAGGCCATCGACTTCAAACTGAAGCTTAAGATTGATGCTATCATTTTGCATTATTTTTTAGTTGTTTGAGTAATAGCTCGAGGTCTTCAATAGACATTTTCTTCTTTTCGACAAGTAGCGAAACAGCACTACTGAATGAACCTTCGAAATAGTCTTTTACTACACTGGTGAGTGTACGGGTACTGTACACATCTTTCGACACGGTAGGATGATATTTATGAAAACGCCCTACGGTTTCGATGCGTACAAACTCTTTCTCCACCAGTATCTTCAGTATAGTAGCAACGGTGTTTTTGTGTGGCTGCGGCTTTGGCATCGCCTCTACCAGCTCCATTAGAAAGCCGCTGCCCAGCCCCCATAAGACCATCATAATTTGCTCTTCGGCTTTGGTAAGACGCTTCATTGAACTAATAATTTAGTTCAATATTAAACTAATTATTTAGTTCAGCAAATAATTTTTGACCAGAATTCTTAATCTTGGTTGCCTAAAAACAAAACTGCCACTGATTATCAGTGGCAATTCATAAAATAGTTATATCAGTACACGCAGCTATCTGTCATCCTGCGTAAGTTTCCCGAACAGCCACATCACCAGTTGGTATATCAGGTAAAATACCAGCACTATGCCGAAACAGATAGCCCAGTTGATAAGCCGCATACTCCAGTCATCTGTCGGCGGGTCGCTATCAATAAGGTACAGCAGTATGGTCAGCCCGATGGATGCAAGTAACAGTATCAGTATTCGTTTGGGCGTAAACATAGCTTTGTGTGGTAATAGCTCTTCCCAAATATAAACATTATCATCCGGAGGATTAATACTTATTCAGCTGCAAGGATCGCATCCTTCAGTAGCTCGTAGCTGCGTATGCGCTTATTGATGTCGTACATATGGCTGGTCACCATGATCTCGTCGAGCTGCGTATGCGCCTGGAATCCTGTCAATCCTTGCGCCACCTTTTCTTTATCGCCAATAAAGGCATATTGCATCATATGGTATACGGCAGCCTGTTCCTGACCGGTCCATAGGCCGTCCATACTGGGCACAGGTGGCGGCAATGGCCTCCGCTGGCCTGTTACAATACCTCTGGCCAGTTGCAGGAAGGAAGTAGAAAGGTATTCTGCCTCTTCGGTTGTGTCGCCTACTATTACATTAACACAAGCCATAGCATAAGGCGCATCGAGATAAGCAGATGGCCGGAAGTTCTTGCGGTATATATCCAGCGCCATCAAGAACTGCGTAGGTGCGAAATGGCTGGCAAATGCATAAGGCAGACCAAACATGGCAGCCAACCTTGCGCTATCAGTACTGGAACCTAGTATCCAGATAGGAATATCTAAGCCCTCGCCCGGTATAGCGCGCACCCTGGCAGTACTATTCTCAGCAGAAAAATACCGTTGCAGCGCCATTATATCATTCGGGAAGTCTTCTACGGTCTCCATCCTATTGCGGCGAAGTGCCGCAGCGGTAGCCTGATCGGTGCCGGGAGCGCGGCCCAGCCCAAGGTCTATACGGCCGGGGTACAAAGACTCCAGCGTACCAAACTGCTCTGCCACTATGAGCGGCGCATGATTAGGCAGCATGATACCACCACTGCCTACACGTATGGTTTTAGTACCGCCAGCTATATGGCCTATCAGCAGCACCGTAGCCGAACTAGCCACACTATCCATATTATGATGCTCGGCCAGCCAGTAGCGGTTATAACCCAGCGCCTCGGCACGTTGTGCCAATGCAAGACTGTTCTTGAATGATTGCCCTGCGGTGCTACCCTCGGTAATGGGTGCCAGATCAAGCACAGAAAGTGGTATGTCCTGAAGTCTTTTGCCTGCCATTTGTATCTATTGTACATGCAAATGTCGGCCTAATGCAGGAAGTAGCTCTGATAGTGTGGTTGATAAAATCTATACAGTCGTTACTTTGATACACTGCGACAGTCATAATAGCGAGTACAAAATGAAAGCAGGGTTCAAACTCCTGCCTTCATTTTTTTCATCAACCCTTAAAAAACATTATCGCCTTATCATAGTATCGTTGTCGTTCTATCAACCCATTTGTACCGCCGTTTATGCGTTTGGTACAGGCCAGCACATCGCCCCTATCTGCCAGTATGCTCAGATTATTCCTGCTCCAAAACCAATAGGCCGATAGCACCGCATTTTCGGGAGTTGTGAGCAGATCAGGCGTGCGTGTCAGTCGGTCGTCACCGAACAAGTCATAGGAGCAGCGGGCGTGGTTTGCCCTGCCCGTTACCTGTATCAGACCATGTCCGGCAAAAGCTTTTCCATCACCGGCAAGCTCATTACCTAGCTGAAATGCTTTATAGTTGCGCTCTGCAGGCTTCAGGTCGCGTGCCCAGCGTTCGTTCATATCGCGCTCGTAGCGCTTTTGCGCATCTGTAGGCCCCCATATCTCTCGGGTATATTTCAGGCATCCGCTCTCGTGCAGTATCTGTGCCAGAAACATAGCCATACGCAGTGGCGTTGTCACACCATAGGGCGCTGCATATTTGTTGATATACGGCACAAATCTGTCAGCAGCTTTGGTAGAAACGGGGGCCACTGCTTTTAATAGTATCGACGTGATGTTCATTTATCTTAGTTTTAGCGATAGGGTAAGTAATAGGAGCGATGCTGCAGTAGCTATAAACGCCCAGTACATCAGTCTTTTCTTTTGCGCATGCATCCTTTTATTGTCAGCCTGCGCAGTTGTCAGTCTTACTGCCAGCTCAGTTTCTCTCGCCCGGTTCACCAGGTAACTTATTCTTGTGTTTCTTACTGTATCTACCCTAAGTCTTGCTGGCGGGCAGGGTACGTGCACTTTGTTATTGCCTTTGTTGCTACCACTATCGCAGTTCACATATCTTACCTCGCCGGGCATGTATTGTGTCTCGCCTTGCAGATACAGTAGTTCGGTATGCACTGAGTCTTTGGGCGGGTACAACTGCCCGCAAAGCGATGCGAGCGTTAGCGGATAGGTGGTTTGCGCACGCAGCACCTGCCTGCCCGCTTTTTGCGCGGTATAGCAGCTACTGAACGTTGCCAGCAGCAGTGCCGCTGCTATTATTGTTTTCATCGGTAAAAAGTTTTGTAAGCTCATCCAGCGCAGCGCCGCCTACCAGCATCCAGAAGGCAAGGCCGGGATGATTGGTCATGTAGGCCGAACCTGATGCGGCCAGCAATATGCCTTTGATGGCCAGCATCAGTTTCAGCAGCTTTTTGGGCGTGCGTTTATAGTAGTTATTCAGCATCTCGTTTCAGCTTTCTTATTTGCAGTATATAGTACCATATAGCCAGCATCGATACCGCGCAGCTCATCATACCGGCTACGGTCGATACATCTATGGTCGACAGAAAAGAGAAAAAGGTGAGCATCCATGACCCGGCCAGGTACAGTGTACCCATCAGCGGGTTTGTGTGTGGGTTCTGTTCCATATTATTCTTCGGGTGGGTCTTGTTTGTTAAGTGATAGCACTACCGACCCGCCCTGGGTGGTGATGCCGGTGATGGCTTCGAGGCTGTATGCGCAGTTCTCTACCTGGCGGCTGTCTATATCGATGTACCAGCGGCCGGTGCGTGCGGGTTTCCAGTAGTCCCAGCTATAAGGCACTACTGCGTGCGGTGTAGATGCGGCAGGGAATCCCATCAGTGCGTCGACGATGGTCTGTGCCTGCAAGGCGGCGGCCTCGGTAGCAAATTCAAATACTTTGATGTTCATGTGATAGGTGTTTATCGGTGGGTGAATGAGTATGTGTGTTTAAGAAATATTGAAGTATGTTTTTTGATTGCTTTCAATTGCAGTGCGGTTGGCCGACTGGTCGCCTGCCAGTATGATCAGTTCGGGCAGGTATCCATTCATAGCATTAGAGCCTGTGGTAATAGTGCCGATGCGGGTCGCAGCTACTTGTGCAGCAGTGCTGAGCACAGCGCCACCTGTTGTGCCGGTGTTAATTGTATTACTATTTACCCTGTACCCAGCCCTGTTTGCAGTCGTGGTATTTGATGGATCAAAATGGAACGTTATCTGTGCAATGGCGCCAGCAATACCTGTATTGTTTTGCGCCAAATAGGCTGCTACAGATGACGATCCGTTACCCAATGTTAACTGCAATGCCTGGTTGCGCGTTTGCACGGTACGGTCATCATACCGAATAGAGATACCCCTGCCAGATGAAGCTGCGGCTGTATTAGCTATAACGGTACAAGCCATTTCGGCTTCCGCGGTGAAGCCGAATTGCGTAATCGCATAGATGCTGTAAAGCGTGCCGTCGTGCATGAAGGTGAAGTAAGCTTCGTTGCCCGCAGCACAAGCATAGTAGTCATTCACTCCATCAAACAATCCCATCGGCCTGCTATTAGCCATTATCAATGCACCCGCATTTACGATCTTCTTCTGCCAGCTGGCGCTGGCGGTTTGCAGCATGTGTATGCCATTTCCGCTCTGGTCGTACAGCACTGATACATATGCATCGCCGCTACCTGCAAAGCTCAGCAAGCTTGCCGTATCCAGATGCTCGTTAACAAAACCTATATCCTGCTCTGCATTGTCTGTTGAGCGACGTACACGTATCGCATAGCTGGCAGCACTACTTACCTTACGTAAGCTATATGCCGCCTTTACACTACCAGTGTATGCATCCAGCATGGGCGTAAAGACTGGTAGTGGTGGTGGCAGCGGCGTAGTGTCGCCGATTGTTGTGATTCCTTTTAGCAGCATGGTCTATTTATATCTTGCGTTGAGGTAAACAGCGCCTGCAGCACATGCGCCGGTGTCGGCGTCGCTGCCTCCCGATGTTATTCTGAAAGCAATGCCAGTATTGTATTGCTCGCCAAACGAGCCCGAAGAAAGAATAAACCCATTGCCACTGGTGCCGGCAGGTATCGGGTACGTATGCACGGGCACATCGCTTGCTGTGGGTGTGCCTGCCTTATCGTACAGTTTCAGGTAGTAGAGCGTTGCGCTCGTGTTTATTACGGTGAGCATGTGCAACTGGCCCGTGCCCTGTTTTATAACAGAGGCATTGTCGTTGGCTGCAGATATAAGTCTATAGGGGCTAAGCCCGTCGGTCGTTATTGAGTATCCCATTTTAGTATATTTTGAAGTATTTATTCATATTGTCATTTATGCCCTGTGCGTTGATGGAATGGTCCTGGTTCCATATGATAAACTCCGGCACAATGCTTTCACAGTTATTTAGGGCGGTAGCAAAGTCAAGGCTCATCTCGCCAAAAATGCGCAGGTGTTTCATATCGTACGCATTTGCCAGCTTCGTGGTGGCTGTAGTGCTTACCATATTCCGGCGCAGCAGGCCATCTGTTGGTGTACGTATGGCTATTATCACTTCATACTTATTCAAGGCCCAGGTATGCGTATATAAATAGCCCTGGGTAATAAGCCTGGCCGATCCGCCTATCCTCATGATGAGCATACTGTTGGTATCGGTAGCGCGGCCATGCAGCAGACAACGCTCGCCCGTTCCGCCAATAAAATTTGCGATAAGCGCATAGGTAAAGTTTTGCTGAATAGCCGCAGCTATAGTAGCGCGCATGCTGTCATTCAACCCGTCGCTTTTCAGCGCATACCTTCCAGGGCTTATCTCTACCAGCATTGGCTGCTTGTCTTTATCGGACTGCGCAAAATGCTGTCCTTTCCCCGTTTGATCGTACCATGTAGTAATGTAGCCTGCACTACCTGCCAGAAACTGCTGCATACACTTTATATCTAGATGCCCATCTTCATCAAAGCCGATATCCTGCTCCCTATTATCGAGCGACCGGCGCAGGCAAAAAGCAGTGCCGGGGTAATCGCTATTGAGGCGGCGTGTGGAGTATGCTGCCGTAGCTAAGGGGTAAAGATCGAGTAAGAATGTGCCCGGCAGGCTAGCCCTTGTTGCAAATACATAGCCCTGTGCTGCAAACTTCTGATCATTCACATACCGCTCATCGTAGCGGATGCTGCTACCCTGGGGCAACTTGCGAGATACCGACGATATGCCGTTATCGGTCATCAGTTTGCTCAGCAGGTCAAGGGTGCCATATGTGTTGAGGCATATGTCATATACGCTCTGCTCCGACAGCGTTCTGTATATCTTATATTCTTGTTGCATTAGGGTTGATTATCATTTTTCCTGTACTGGTATCTATTACCGGGCTGGGGCTCACCTGGTAGCCATCGCTTTGCAGTTGTATCTTTATTTCGCGTACCAGCTGCTGCTGGCGCCCGCCCGAGTTGAGGTAGCCCTGTATGCCTACGCCGTCGGCGGGAAATTCTTTCCACCAGCCGGGGTATGCGTAAATCGTGTCTCGTATGTGCCGGGCGTCACTGTCGCCAGAGGCCAGGTCGCCATTGGAGAAAAGCAGGTCGCCCATGTCGTCTAGTAAATAATCTGTAACCATAGGTGCAAGTTCCTACATGTTATGCGCAACGGCCCTTTTGCACACCCCCTTTTTTGAGGTGCATGCGAATACAGGGCTTGACGTTCATCAATGTTTTCTATACATTAGCGCTATATGAAAAAACTCTTTATCGCCACTATGTTGCTGCTGAGCAGCGTAGCCGCCAATGCGCAACACCGGGACTGTATAACTGAACAAAAACTAATAGTAGAAACCGACGGTGTAAGAAAGACCAAAAACGAGACGGTGATCCTTTGTTATAATGGGGACGCCATCAGTATCGTATCTAAAACAATGGGGTCTGTTGTATTCAGCGTTTACAATGTGCATAGCGACATAAACCCTATGGGATATAAGTGGGAATACATGTGGAACGCAAAGGACAGCCGCTATGATAAGGACCGGTATAAAGTAGAAATAACGCATGGCCCGGTAAAAGAGTTCAACATCAGCGACGGCAGTAAAACATATATCGTGCAAACGAAGAATAAATATTTTGTGCAGTACGAAATACCAAACTACGACGTTAAAGAGCGGATAGACCAATCGGCAAATGCATATGTCAATTATAGCCTCGATTCATTTGTAAATGCCAGATTTAGCTGGCGCGATAACGAAAGGAGTTCGGTCGATTGCAGGGTCGCGGTAAAACTGTTTATTGAGGGCGACGGCACGATTGACTGGCCGACATCTACGCTGCAAGGCGAATGCGCACCCAAGAACCAAGGGTTTTTAGACAGGATAAAGCTTGCCATGAACGACTCCAGGTTTGTACCGGCCAAAGATAAAAGTGGCAATAGCACGGGCCAGTATTACGAAACAACGCTGCACATAAAGGGACCGGCAACAAACAATACTACAGGTGCCACGAACGATAGCCGGCAAACACCAGAAAACACCGCAAGTAAACAGGAAGAAAGCAAGAAGCAGGATGCGGCGCAAAAAGATGCAGCAAAAGACGCAAAGAACACAGCCAAAGACGGCGCTAAAAAAATACTGAAAGGCTTTGGCCGCCCTTAAAGGCACCAGGCCATAACAATGCGAGAAAAGCTCCGCATTTGCGGAGCTTTTTGTTACCTGTAACCCGTCTTGAGATATTTCTTACATTTACTAGCATAAACCACCACTATATGAAAAAACTACTGACTATTGCCGCAATATTGATTGCTAATGTGGGTTGGGGGCAGATCAATTTGGAGCATACATATACTGATAATTGGAGAACACAAGTTGTAACGATAGAAGGTGAAGGTCAAAAATATCTAGGTGTGGAGGATGCAACTAAAAATGTAATAATCTACAATGCTGACCATAGTGTGTACAAAACGATACCCACCCAAATCAATACGTCGTTATACCTCCTACCAACATATGCATCTAAAGGTTTATTTAACATCGATTCCAAAATTGAATTCATAATCATGTTTGGGAGTGATGTACATATTTATAATGAAGATGGTTTGTTACTTAAGAGTTTTGATAAAGTTGCATGGTATGATGTAAAGATTGTTGATAACAAGTGGAAACTGCTCATACATAAAAGCATACCCTCTTATCAGCCCACAGAAGTTTACAGCTTGCCAGGTACATATTCAAGCCCATCGGGGTTTAAGCCAGATCAAAGAAGTGATGGAGAATCCAACATAATTCCTAATCCATTTGAAACAGCTGCATTTATCTATTATACATTACCAGAAAATACAACCAGCGCCGTATTAAACATATACAATATTACCGGTACTATTGTTAAGCAAATGACAGTTACCAATCAATCTGATAAAATAATAATTCATCGCGGGGATTTACCGAGTGGAAGCTATACATATGAAATTGGCCAATTAAAAAAGCAGTTCATGATTAAGTAAATATGCGTCTTGCACATCTAATCTTTACCATGCAATACATTTAGATTCTCTACTTGGCCTACTGTTGTTGTAACTAGTGTATCAGCCGCCCATGACCCTGGTATTGCTGCACCCGCTGCAATACCAGCAACTTTTTCGCGAAGTGCTGCCCCACCGTCTTGCGGTTTGACAGTCCAATCTTTAAATGCCTTCTTCAATTTATTAATATCTTCTTCAATCTTATTCAACCTCTCCACCAGCGCTTCCACTTTCACCAACCCACCGTAACTTCCATCGTTCAATACGATCTTGTCCGGTGTCAACTGCACGGTGCTCTTGTCTACGTGCAGGTATATCTCTTTGTTGGCTATGCCGTCCAGCTTGTCCGGCTCTGTGGTCATGATCACGTAGGGGTCGCCGGGCGACTGCATGATGATGAGTACCTGGCTGTCGATGGCGGGGAAGCCTACGACGCCATCATCGGGATTGGGCATTAGCTTTATGCCGGGCATAGCTACACCGCCGCCTGTTTCCAGGCGGCAGGCGCAGGTATATGTCTCTTCATCTACGGCAGTTACGGTGCCAATATGCAGGCTGGCTGCCGGGTTATTCGCACCCGACATAGCCTTTACTGCATCTATTATTGCTCTGTTGCTCATTATTATTTAGTTTTTTCGGGTAGTTTTTTATCAAGGTGTATCTCTTGCCGCAGGCCCGAGGTACCACCTTTGTAAGTGACGGCTTTTACTTTATAAGAGCCGTTTCGCTCAGGCATCGAAGGGTCTATTAGCTGTACATTGTCGCCATGCCGCACAAAGGGCATCCCGAATGTAGTGAAGTGCCCCTCGAAGCCAGTGTAGCATTGCTGCCGCAGCAGTTCCTTAGCCGAAGCGATCATTTGCTCTTCCGACGTCCCGGACGTATAGGGCAGGCTTACCCTCACCTCTCCATCGGCCTTTGGCACCACCTCGCCGGGGCTTATTGTTTTTACTGTAAACTGCCTGTTCTGTAGTGTTACCAGACATTCTGCCTTCTGCGTTTTTTTCTTTGTTTTGCCGCGGTGGTTCGCAGAGCCATCCATTTCCTTTACAGTGGTCGCAACTGCGCTGAATACTTTGTCTTCTTCATTCTTATACTCCAGGTTGTGGCTGATTATATTGCCATGCTTCCCGCTGAATATGAACTGGTGCATGCGGGCTTCTTCTTCGTAGTACACAGGCATGCCAACCCTCAGCTCGTTGCCGCGCAGGTATGCCTCGATGTGCTCGCGCGAGCGCAGTTCTTCCAGTACCTTACCAAGGTTGTGATTTTGTGTGATGTACGTACCCATATCGCCCTTCAGCGATTTGGCAGCTTCCAGCACCGTCTTCCGGTTAGCCTTTTCGGCGGGCAGCTTATAATCTGTACCGGCCAGCATTTCTTCCAGCATCTTCTTAGCTGTTATGCCTTTCCACACCTTATTGGCCACCCCTGTTTGTTTCAGTTTCCACATGCCGTCCTCGCAGGTCATTTCAAAGAGGTCGGCGGTCTTAATACCCGTGATATACCCCTCAAATAAATTCGGAATACCATCCTCGCCGGTCATGTATCGTTTTTCAGCGCCGTCGGCATTGAGCCCCCAGTACCCATGGTCGATGGTGATCTTGTCGCCCCGCATAAATACCGCCGGTATATCTTCCAGCGATGCACCTATCGGCTTATTAGAGTCCCGCAGGTTGAACGTACGCTTGCTCACATCCCTTATCACCATGTTTTTAGGTAGCTTTATCTTGGCGGTATCTGTCATATTCTTCCACGAGCTAACTACCTCGTAGTTTTGTGCAAAGTCGATGACGAACTTTTTATCGCGCTTCGTGGCATACCCTTTAGGAGTTTGCTGTTCTATCTGTATCTTAACTATTACTCTTAACATTTTGCTCTATGATATAGGGTGTATCACTAATAGCGCTGATCTTTACTACCTGCGTAGAATACCTGCCTGCCTGTTGCTCTACTTTAAAGTCTTTTATCACCAGGTTGTAGATATCATACTTCAGCAGGAATGCACTGTTGACCTTCAATGAAACGGGCGCCGTTTTTATCGCTATCAGGGCTGCCATCTCATCAAGCGCTGAATCGCCGTTAGGAGCGGTCACCGTAGCTACAATATCCACGGCATAGTCGCCCATGGCTATGTACTCCTTGACCGTGCCGCTGCGCCCTGCCACCGATGTAGTTACAATGTTTTTAGTCTGTGTGATGTTTATCAAAGCCCCCGTCAGCTTTAGCTCGGGCCAGTTGTAGGTTTTTTTATCATCTCCCGTATAGGAGCCGGCCTGTATCTCAAGGTCTACATCATCGGGATTGCCCACAGGATTAAAATAAGGGGCTTTATTACCTGCATCTACCTGCTTGTAAGGATTATCGGTATTGGTAATAATGACCGGCTCCGATTCGCCAATCTTATAATCTGATCGCTTCATCATACTGCTACTATTTGGCTGTCGCGAATAGCGCCTGTAAGCGCTTCCGCCACTTGTTCTCTTAAAGATGTCATGCCTTCCTGGTAGTTGTTGGTAGTAAAGTTGAGCACCTTTACCAGGCCGTCGTTTATGGTTATGTTGATGCTCGAAGATGTGTTGCCTCCTACTTTATCTACCCCTACTCCGCTCACCGGCGTAAATGCACTGTTAGCCGCGGGGGGCTTACCCTGCCATCCTCCAGCCGGATTGGCTCCGGCACTACCGGTTGCAGGTGCGTTTGCCGCAGATGTGCCCGGAGCCTGCGCACTATTACCCATACCGCCAATGTTAGTTATCGGCGCCTCTACTCCGGGTTTTCGTGTTTGCTGTTGAAAAGCTAATGCCGCGGCTGGCTGCTCCTTCTTTTCTTTCGCCCTTGCATCTACCTCTGACTGTCCTTCATCCATACCACGCTTGAATGCTGAACCGATCTTACGTGCCCCTTCTTTAAACGAATCGGTAGCTTTATCGAAGCCGGACGAGATAAGGTCAGTGTCGAAGGTAAAAATGCCTTTCACCATATCGCCTAACCCCTGCAATGTGCCGACGACTACCGTAGACACGAAATCGCTTAGCGCTTCGAACGCATAGAACACACCCAGTATACCGCCGCGAAACCAGCCTACATTTTCCCAGGCGTAGGCTACCACTGCACCAAAAGCAAGGAGGCCTGTAACGATGAGGCCAATGGGATTTGCATTCATCACAGCATTGAGCCCGGCCTCTGCTGCTGCAAGTACATTGGCTGCGATGGTGGCGCCTTCCATTACAAGCGTGCCGCCACCTATAGCCAGGGCAAGCGCACCAACGGCAGCTACAAGAAAGGTAGCAGCAGTTTCATTTTCACGCACCCATTCGTTGGCTTCATATAAAGCGCCGGAAAAAAACTTCAGTGGCTCCATTGCTAATTCAATCACGGGAGCCAGCCGGGACAACCCGAACTCTACCAGGCCGCCTATTCCCTCCTTCAGCTCGCGCGCCTGATTTTGCAGCATTGTGAAGGGGCCTGCACCTGCACTAGCCGCTGCTTCTGCAGCGCCACCGTAAGTATCCCGTAGCTGGCCAAGGACTATTTGCTGCGCACTTGCCAGGTCATTATTCTTAACCATCGAGGCTATCATATCCTTCTGCGAATCACTGAACCGTACGCCTGCCTTTTCGAGTTCTCCGAGTTTGTGTACCGGATCTGCCAAAACGCCACCCAAACCGCTAGCTGTATCTTCGAGATCGCCACCTATAGCAGTTGCAAGATCCAGCACGGCCGGTACCGCATCGGAGAAATTGTCGCCGCTGATATCTTTGAACCCTGCCAGTAGCGTCTGTACACCCATTGCAGCTTCATCTGTATACAGTGTATTTTGTTGCAGGTAATTTGCCTGTGCCTCCAGCTCTTTGGCCGAAAAACCTGCTGCATAGCCGGTACTGCGCAGTGACAATTCCAGCTTTCCCATTGCCTGTTGTGACTCGTCGAAGACAGCCAATGAGCTTTTCAAGAATTTAAAACTGACGGTTGCCGCACTTTTTATGAATTTGTGCATCGCCTCCTCAGCCTCATCTATCTTATCTTTCGATTCCTCCATGGCATCGCCGGCTTTTTCGGCGGCAACACCTGTTGTATTTACTGCATCTGCCACTTGTATTGCCGTGTGGCTGGCGGCGCTCATCTCTGCTGAAAACTTTTGTGTCAAACTGGCGATCTTCAGAATGCCATCCTGGAATTCAAGACCATTCAGCGTGATCTCGTACTCCAATTTGCGCTCTTCGCTATTAAATTGATCTAATGTCATTATTCTTTTATTTGACCTGTTAGTCTTAGTACATATTCCAGCTCAAACCATCGCTTCCAGAAGTCTTCTTCTGAAAGTGCGTCGGGGTCTATATGGAAAAAGTACCGGAGCATTGCGCTTACTTTACGCTCCTCCCCGGTACTTTCTGTTATTCTATAGCCTTCTATTTTTTTTTGAGCTGATTCTGAGACAGTGTTACCATATTGGTAGCAAAGGATACTGCTCCCAAGTAAAACTTATCATATTCAGGTGCCTCGCTATAGATGCGCGGATCGCTTTCTGCTTTCAGCAGGCAGGCCTCCAGGAGATCCATACCGGCAGTTGCGGGTTGCAACACCATTTTATCCATAGCATACACTTTTACTACCCTGCTTGGCTCTTTTATATACCCTATGATCTGCTCCTGTGTTTCAGGCTCTACAAATACAAAGGGATGCACCTTTACCTTATACAGGGTCGACAACTCCTGAGCCCTCGCTACTATCTCTTCATTCGCTATCTGATCTTTCATTTGTTCCGGGATTTATGTGGTTTACGAATGTTCGATATCAGCAATGATAAGCGGGATAGTTACCAGCATCTTGGTATCGCCCTGCTTTGCCTCCAGCGGGTTTTCCAGGAACTCTGCCGAGCGCAGTGTATCTTTTGCAGGGGCCACACCGTCGCCGCCAAAGGTTACCGAGATGTCGAAGGTAGGTATCTGCAATGGATCCCTATTGGGAGATTGTGCTATGATCTTTTTCCATTCATCGACATATATCTCCAGAGAGCCTTCGTAGGTGACTGCTCCATAACCACGGCTCACCGGCTTGCCCCGGCGCCGTAGTTGTTTACTTTATCTTGTTTCGACTTGTAGGTGATCTTAGTGATACCGACTACAGGTGTGCCGAAGAGGATGACTGAAACACTTCCCCAGTCATAATTAATTCCGTTTATAAGTGGTGTTGCCATAGTATGGTTTATAGAGAGATTGTATAGCCAATGTTTACAGTAATATTTCTTGCTACGCCCACACCTACCAGCTTGATGGCTATTACAAGCTTGCTTGTGGAGAGCACATTTTGTGCAGGGTCAATTGTTACGGCGTACGCGCTTATCTCGCCGTCGCGTACCATCTGGTCCAGGTTGGGGCGGGCATCGGCCTGTAGTGCTGCAATGGTATTGTCGTTAAGCGTACCATCATTATTCATCACCAGCGGACCGTTCAGGTCGGGCAGCAATGTTGCATACACGCCGCGTATTGCTTTGTCGATGGTCCGGTTGTTCTCGACATAAGCATAGTCGGATGCAGGTGTAACCGCTGTATGCGAGTCATTGAAGTAAGAGCCGGAGATACCAACGAACTTGCGCAGGAACATGTAGCGATAGTTGTTGAGCACATTCAGGGTATTGCTGTCTACTGTGCTGTACTGCTTACCATTCGCAAAGGCAAGGGTTTCACATTCGATACCGCTGCTGATATTGAACTTATTGATCCAGGCAATGGACTCACTCACCTTTGCCAATGCTACTGCGCCGAGTGCCGCACCCAGGTTCGTTATTGACTTGCCTGTAGCATGATAGAGCATAGCCCCGCGGCCGCCGCCATCCTGCGATATCACCACCGAGCATTTAGAATCGGCCCTTGTAGCAAGGCTACTTAATGTTGTAAGGTCTGTTACCGCCTTCATATCTGCGGCATACAACACCGAGCTCACAGGTTTATGTTCCGCATCCAGCGCGGCACATACGGCCTGTATGCTGGTAAGCTCACCTACCGTGTAGGTAGTGTCGCGGTATACACCAAACTGCCTGATCTTACCTTCTGCATAGTTTTGCATCGTTGCCAGTTCGGCATAGGTAGTAGGCGGCCCTGGGAATATGCCCACATACAGAATACCTTGCGGGGCTACGCGGAAAAATTCGGAAATGTGGTAATGCATCGGGGCTTTCTTAGAGGCAACGCCCAAAACACCCGGAAGGACAGCAGAGCCAAAGAGCGTACTAATATTGCCTGCCATAGTACCTGTAAAGGTGATGGACAAAGGCGTAGTCGCTGTATTGAGGTAAATACCCAATCCAGGCCTTGCTGTGATGGTAACTACAGCGGCAGCAGCAGAGGCCGTGTAGCCTGCTGTGGTATTGCCATTGATAGCGGCAGCTATGCTGGTAGCCAATAGCGCCGGAGTAGTATCGGCACTGGTCTTGGCGTAAGTAGCTACTACTACGGATTTGGTTCCGCCGGCAGGCAAGGGCTCTGCTATAGATATAGTAATCGTATCGCCATTACTACCTACGGCCGTGAGCGTGATCGCAGCAGCGGCTTTTGTCTCATCGCTGAAGTCATTGGTAATACCGAGCGCTTCGGCAGCTGCCAGAGAAGTGATAGCTTTCACCTGCGCACTAGCGCTGAAGCCTGAAGGATAAGTGCTGTTGAAGAATAACATACCCGAATAATGATCTTCGCCGGGTAATGCGCGTCCCAATCCACCTGCACCTTTTACAAACGAAATGTCGTTTAATGCCATTGTTTTAGAGTTATAGGTTTTGTAATAAAAAAATTAAAAATTACACTGTTACGGTTCTTCCGGTCTCTACCCATGTAGCGCCGTTGAACATGAACGATGCAGAGCCATATTTGTTGGCTGCTACGGTGAGGTTACCTGCACTTTGGAATCCGGTGGAGAATGTTACCACGCGGCCCGTGCCATCGGCGCTAAAGAGAAAGCGTACTACGTCGCCAATATACGGGGCTGATGATGTACTACCTGTGCCGATAGTAAGCGAAAGTGCACCTGTAAGCTGCCCTACATTTACCAATGTATTCGCTTCTCTCGCATTGATAGCTACAGAAGCTGCATAGGTCCTGTTCAGTACTTCGTTGGTGATGATCCTGGAGGTATTGTCGTTATTGAACCCGCCGGGAAATCTTGATGTATTTGCCATTGATGAATTATTGTTTATGCGTTTGCCTTATAGAGTACCGTTTCGTTATTCCAGCCTATCTGCACATCTACTTTCATATTCATCTTTATGAACCAGAGTTCCGAGTTAGCCTGTAGTTGCTTTAGTTCGAGGCGTGCATCATCTACACTGTTTAGTCCTATCCACAGGTTCGATTCCGGTGTAGCCATTGCCTTGGCAATAAAGAAGCAGTTATCGGGAAAGTCGGCTATGCGCACTACCTTACGGCCACGGAAGGTATCCCTGCCTTCAGACGTAATGTCGTCTCCCTTGTATGACTGTGCTATCTGCGACTGCATGTACAGGTCGTAGGTAGTGTAAGAGCAGAATATCTTTGTATTCGCGTCGAAGCGCAGGGCTATCGGCACCAGTTCGTATCCGCGCTGAAACTCTGCCTGCACATTGTTAGTCGTAAGTGTCACCGGAGTGGAAACATTGATCGTATCGTTTGAGTCAGTTGCCTTCTTTAAGAATCCATCGTAGTATTTGTAGATAGTATTGAGTGCTGTGGAGTTGTTCCAAAGCGCTTTGTTCATATATCTGTCGTGGCGTTTCAGCACTTCTTGTATCACTACACTCTCCACCGTAGCAGGCAGGCTGCGATCGATGAGTGTAGGGTTGAGTTGTCCGGCATACCAGTGGTGTTCAAAATCGCGCGGATTGAACTCGGTATAGATCATATAATCCTGCGGGTCCAATACCTTACCATCTATCGTAAAGGCGCCCTTTGATGTAGGCGTTGCCGTGCGGTCTTGTATAAAATCCTCGTATTCGGCATTCCAGCGGGGTATCGAAAACTTCTTCTTTATCCCATCGCGCACATATACATTGCCACCCTGCACCGTATCATTACCGGTTATTGCCTTTACTATAAAGCTGCTGGCAGCTTCGCCGGCGTAGGAGGTATCGTTCATTACAAATCCTTGTGCCATTTGTTATTTCAATTGGTTGTTTTTATTAGCAATATTTATCATTACACCTGCAGCACCGTATACACTGGCAGGCATTTCCGTTTCGTCATTTATACGGATGGCTGTTTTATTAAGGGGCAGTGCTTCCAGCATTGCCTTTACACCCTCAGGGTCTGTCAGCCACTTTGCAGCCCATTGTTTGATGACTGATGCATCATTCTTGATACGGCCACTATTTGCGAACCCGGACACTTCGGTTATCGCTTGTTGCTCCTTTAGCTCATTTACATTTTGCTGTGCTGCATCTAATTCTTCCTGCGCTTTGCAGAGTTGTGTCTTTGTATTGGCCAACAGGGCTTCGGCGGCCTGCGCCCTGTTTTCCATGGCCGTTATGGCGCGTATTATACTGTCCTCATTTGCATCTTTGGGCAGCATTAGTTTATTTGCTATTCTTAGCATGTTATAGGGTTTTGCTTTATTTAATACCTGGTTGAGCGCATTGTTGTATGCACACCAGGCGCTTTTAATATTTGTTTGCGGAAACACGGTTGGCTGTTCCTGCTCATGGCTCACCTCTATCTCATCGCAAAAGCCTTGTAGAAAGCACTCGCTGGCGCTGAGCCATGCTTGTTGTTCCATCATGCTTATTACTTCCTCTTTGCTTTTACCGCTTCGTGCGCTGAGCGTTATTACTATGCTATCGCGAAACGATCGAAATGCTTCGGCATCTGCTTCGGCTGCCCCGGACTGAAAGGGATTGTGGATCATCATGAAGGCATAGTCGGCCATGGTACGCTTGCGGCCCGCCTGGAAGATGTTGGCAGCCTCGCTGGCAGCAACACCTACGCAATATGTATCCACAGGCGTCTTGCTGCGGAGGATGGCGCTACGGATGTTCATACCATCCATTACCGATCCGCCGGGACTGTTGATCCATAACTGTATGCGTTTTTTGCCCATGGTATCGAGCGTTAGCAATTCGGCCTGGAACTGTGCGCCCATGATGCCTTCGCCATCGGCATCGTCGTGCCCGATGTGTTTGTTGATGAGCATCACCGGCTCATCTGCTGTTTGGTCTATAGTATATTGGAATCGCATCTGGTTGTAAAGGTCAGATGTTTATCAGGGATGGACAGTTTTACACACCCCCTTTGTTGGAGTAATTGAAAAGAAAAAATCCTGCACAGAAGTGCAGGATCTAAAACCACCTATAAAAAGTATATGAATGATAAGATTGAAAGGGGATCTAGTTATTCCCCTTATTTAGCACAGCAGATATCCTGCTGATGTCAAAATTACGATCATCGCGGGAGGCATATTGCCATTCTGCCCTGCTACCGTCGTTCAATAAGAAATCAATAACAAAAGATGTTGCACGATCGTAAGCAAAAGCTATTACCACAGTGCCACCGACCACAGGCATATTACCTGCGTACCTCGAGCGGAAATGGTCTTCCCTTCTCAGGCCGCTGCTCATATTTTCTTCTGCGTCAAACATCCTGAAACAAAAGTAACACATAGTACACAGCTCAAAATACAATAGGGGTAAATGTCCTAAATCCAACGCTGTACATATTTACAGCACATCCGGAACAATCATACTAAAGCGTCTTTTACATCAACTATACGTTTGGACAATGATAAATTGCCAGTGTGTACGTTCGCAACATTTCGTGAGAAAACGCTAAATTTACTGCAAACGGTGTGGCTAGATGCCGATATACAGAATAGTATTTGCAAACAATACCATCGTGTCTTGCGAAGAGGATACGCAGAACAGACCGCTGAATACGGATGTCTATTATGAAAAGGATGGACAGGGCAGACTCATGTTTGCGTACATCAAAGCTGAAACATTTGTTGAGGCGGTCGTGATGGCCAGCGATCTGATGGAACAAGCAGCCAAATCAGCATCTCTACCAAGCAAGGAAAGAACATAAAAGAGTAACGCCGGGCAGTACTTGCCCGGCGTTCCGTTATTAGAATCTGCACCTTAAGAATATTAGCAGTCGCCGGCTTGCTGTTGCCTTGAAGATGCTAATAACTGCGACTTTTCTGCGCCCGTCATCCGTGCAAAAAACTCCTTCGCAAAATGGTTGCAAACTTCGCTCTTGTTCATGTTATTCCTTTCGGCGTAGCCAAGTATCAGGTCTCTCAATTGCGGCTTCACGTAGTAGAACATTTTGTCTCTTTTACTCATGGTGGTATAGGTTCTATGGTGATTAGTGTACTACATTTACGCTGATGCGATGCCATCCATTACCAAAGCCATGGTACGTCACGTATATCGTCGTAGCAACGCCTGGCGTTACAGAAGCGAGGGTACCATTTTCCTCCTGAACATGGGTATTACCCGATGTTATATAGCTAACAGAAGTAACGCTTGCAGGAAAAGTCAGATGTAACCGTGTTGTTGCACCTATTGAAAGTTTGGTAGGGTCAAGATCAAACGCCATTTTTAAAGAACCGCCTACTGTAGAAAAAAAAGTATTGTAATTACGATCAAATTTGACATAATAGGTATTGGTCCAGTTTGCCGAGTTTTCTACTACAGGCCTGGGAGAATGCATCCGTACGACATTATCGTATTCACATATGTAATCGCCACTGCTGATACTGCCGGGTATAGCTGCTCTAAATTTCATCACCATGCGCTGTAAAACGGGTCTGTCCACGTTATCACTAAATTTTACAGTATTAGCACCGTATGCAAGAGCGTTATCAAGATACACGAGAACGTCATGGTTTGAAGCGCCTGCATCTATGAATCCTCCGCTGGGAATTTCATACAATTCGCCATTCCAATAGGCCAAACCTTGTGATACGGTAGAAATACCGCCACCCTGGTTAGCATATGTACGGTCTACAATGCCACCATGTAAAATATACAACGTGTTCGCTACAGGTAGGGTATCGAATAAAAAGTACGCTAGGAAACTCGCTGCTTCGGCAGAAGCGCCCTGCAAATGGTCAAACACCGCCTTTGTTACCGGCATTCTTATTTCATTGGTTATGTTACTCGTATCTATTCTTTTCATAGTTGTTAGTTGTCAAATTTTACTTCAATAAATATCCCCTGCGGTGTGTACTGTTTCGCAAATCGTATTAGCGCATCTCCGGTGCCGGTCATCGCCTGCGGTGCATGAATGGTGAAATTGCCCGCCGGTGATACCTCGCCCGGATACACCATCTGTTCCGCCTTCACATATCCTACTGAATCGTCGAGCCCTACGGAGCTGCTGTTATGTACATCTCCATCGCTGACAAAAAAAGGAAGGTTCACAACACGATTAGTGACAATATAGATATCTGACTGTGCTGGTGGCTGGCGAAATGTTCTTTTGAACATCTTATTGAGCGCCCACTCGAGAACGATCGTGTGGCCACTATACCAGACCCGTTCCTCGGCGCCGATAACGGGTATTGACAGCCGCTTCCAGTATCCCGGAAAGGGGATCAATCTATTATTATTATCCATCAAGCTTTCCCATATCACGCGGTTGAAAATTACGCGCGTACCCTTATTATAGACGGTCAGCGGAACGAATGCAGCATATGTTGCCCCCTGCATGTATAAGCCGAAGAACTCTTCTTTAAGCCATACTATTGGCGACAACAATGCTACCAGCCATCGTGAATGCCGCGTGGTACGCTTATCTGGCGGAAGAGTATCATGTACAAGGCTCGTATAGTTGATATTGTATGGCATTACTGTATCGTATAGGTTAATGTTTCAGATAGCGTTTGTCCGGGAGTGTCTTCAGGTATCATATAGCCTGCGTGTGTCTGCCATTTAGATTCGAGCAGCCTTTTATCTTTGACGATATATGTACTCACGGCGATATCATCAGCAGCTCTGCGCGCGGTAACGTTTTTTAATACTACGTCTGTGATGCCCGGCAAGCTTTTCATTGTATCGATAAGGTCCACGATCTTCATAACACCATCGAAGGGGATACCGGACAGATAATTGGCTATAGCTACCTGCATATCTCCTACTACATATCCCAGCACAGCACCACTGATGTATATATCGGCCTGTATCAGCAAGCGATCCGGCGGTAGCGACATTACTACATAATCGATCCCTGCAATACCTATGCTGCGAATGTAGCCTTGTGCCGCGAGGCGCTCTGTTTCGCTGAGCGCTTCCAGCGGCGCGCCTTTAGCCACTTTTACCAGCACTGTGTTATACGCGCTCAGATTAACACCACAACGGGTAATGATGCGCAGGCTTTCGTCTACTACCGGATACTTCGGCACCAGATTGATCAACTGGATATTTTGCGGACTGACAGCGTCATACTGGAACTCCATCATCTTATTGCTTATCCAGGCTGATGTAGCCGGAGGTGCTTCACTCACGATGGTTTCAAAATCAGCCCTGGCTATATCCAGCATTTGCTCAAATACCGATATGGCAACGGCTACTACATAGGTCCACAGTCGCCAAAGCGCGCGTTTTGATGGGCTGTTAATGCCCGCCAGATCAGCATCGGCCTGTACGGCTGCTATCATCTGGTCTTGAATTTCTGCAATTGTTCTTGCCATGGTTTATAGTTGGTTTTCTTTGTCTATGTTTATTTCTATGCAGGTTGGTGGTTCTTTTATAAGCCAGTCATCCGAATCGGGATCCAGTGGACTTCCTTTTGTATCGATAAAGCTGCAGGTAAAGTCGATGGTATAGTGGTACAGATTGCCATGATTGGTGTCGGGCACTTCAGTCACATACTGCAGCCTTCCGCAGTTAGTTGGCTTGTAGCCAAGGAAGGCCTTCTTTACCTGGTCGCGTAGCTCCATCACCACAAAGCTCTGATCAGGGGTGCTGATTAGCTGTTCATGGGCTATATGCAGCCGCCATGTCAAGTCGGCTTGCGTCACCTTAACACCAAGGTTATGCTGTGTGCCAAAAAGCAGTTCGACAAACAGTGCAGGAAGGTGAAATGGATCTCCTGTGCCATCTATAACACCTTGTATCTGGTTGTTCCAAATGGCAACATGATCTATGCCGTTTATCATTTCTGCCCGGTCGGTAATGCTTTTACACGCGTTTATCAGTGGGCTGGTCATATGGTTGTGTTTTTCATGGTGAGTATTGGTTTTTATTGGTTATTGCTGGTTGACATTTCTGTCGGGATACCTGTGCGTTCTTCGAAATACCTGGCGGTCATTTGCAGCCCGGCTTGTTTCATACTCAGCGCTATATCGGCGGTTGCTTTATTGCTCTCATCTTGACGCCTGCGGAAGGTTTCCTGTTCCTCATCATTGGTATAGCCAAAGCGATAGCCCGACGGAATATTGAAGCCCAGCGCCCGCATCTTAGGTATTAGTTGGTTATTCACAATGCCTTCGATGAATCGCCCGTCTTTGGTCTGCTTGTCTTTCAGCGCTGCATATACGGGGTTATCGGCTCCTTTACCCGCGCCCAGTTCACCGGGCACACTATCCAGCGCATCGGCATGGCCCAAGCCAATCTTCGATATCATCTTCATGCAGCGCTTATCCAGGTTGTCGTAAGATTGCCAACCAGTGCCGGAAAGCTTTGATTCGATAAATTGTATATCGTCTGTCGGGTCGATGATAGCGTATGAGCTGCTACCCATTGCCTGAAGGGCCAGTTCCAGCTCGGCGCGTTCCGCTTCGTTGGTCTTGGTCGTTCTGCCTATACGGTAGGGCTGTGCAAAAAGCTCAACAAAGTCTGCATTGTAGCCGAGCGTGTTCCGCAGGATGATCTCATAAAGTGCAATGCTGTTGAATAAGCCATAGCCGCAATTGCTGATGCCACTATCAGCCGGTGCCTTCACCCATAGATGCCAGTTGGCTATATCATCCTGCGTAAAGCTTGTGCCTGTGGGATGGTATATATAATTAGTCACCTCTTCGCGCTCAGGGCTTACATGCCAGCGTTTTATTACAGTGCTGTCGGCAAATATTCCGTCTTTAATATCGCCAAGTGATATCAGAGAATAGCCGTACCAGATAGCGTCCAGCGCGTAAGAAACTGCATCGTAAAACCACTCCTGCTGAAACAAGGTTTTAAGCTCCGCGCTCTCATTTCCCTGCGCATCGCATAAAGTAAAATCGCGCAAAAGAGTTATATCCTTCCTGCGTTCTTTTACACTGAGCACATGCCCATTCAGGTTAGTATCCAGGTATAGTCGCTGTTGCTTCACGCGGTGCGGAAACCATGCCTGCTCTGCCTCGCGTATGCTATCTCGCCAGGTATATACATCCTGCCTTATGCGCTCGAGCGGCACCGGGGCTATTTGCTGTGCGAGTCCGGGCTTCGACTGATTGGGCAAGTTTATATCTGACTGTCGGGCTTTGGTAATATTGATTCCGAATAGTTTCATCTAGTATGAGTTGATCTGTTTAATGTTGCCGCCAAACCGGATACGCCCTTTTTCCGTTGCAGGTAGCCTTGGCAAGTCTATTGTCAATTCGCCTGCGGCTACTTGTTTCAGCCATGATATAGCCTGACTGTAGCGTGCAAGCCGTATCTTAGGAATGTTACCCGGCGATAGCCTGCTGTGCAGGTGGTACAGCGCTATATCGATCGTATAGATCAGCAGTTGGTGATTGCGGCTATCGCCCAGCGCCAGTAAGCATCACTACTTAAAGCTGCCCCTGCCGCTATTTGGTAAGCACCCAGGTCGGCCCAGTACTGTGCGCCTATCAGTGCATTGTCGGGGCAAACGTTTACCGCGGGCAAGCTTTGAATGTTCCGCTGCTGCAAGGCTGTTTCGTGGCCCAGGGCTGTGGTGGCTATACGACATTCGTAAGTCTTGTCTTTCCACCACACCTTATCACCGCGCTTGTACATAGCCTGTGCATCAAATACCGGGAATGGAAACTTTGCGTGGTATAAAACCTGTTCGCTATCGTAAACCCTGCTGCCTGCTTTATACGGTGCAGCATCCGACCATTCCGTAACTGGTGTCCATTCGCGCTCCATATCGTATAGGCCCGCCAGGTAGCTACGCACCTCGGCTTCTGCTGCTTGTTCTGCGGCAGCGCGTATGGCATCGTCGTCCTGTGTTAGCTGGTTGAGCAGCGATGGCTGTATCTGCTTTTGGTAATCGCTTTTGATGATATATCCCATGGCCTGTTATATTTTCCTCCATCTGATACATAACCATACAATAGCCATAGGCACCAGCAGCCAGCTGATGAGGCTCAGGCGCATACAGTCTTTGATCCTTAGTGTGTCGGCATGCAGGTAGTCGCGTTCGTAGAGCGCTATCAGCGCAGTAAGCGACAGCATAGCCGGTATGCCCAGCGCATACCAAGTGCATAGTGTTATCATATTGATAGGTTTTTGGTTTAATAGGTATTCTTGCTCGTCCCTCTTCCTGCTGACCAGTTCATGCTCTTACTGCCATGCAGATACGTTTGAAATTCATCCCTGAAGGCATAGCAAATAAGATAGTCGGTAAGATCTGTAAAGTGGCCTGCCTTCTGGTATTGTACTTTCTGCTCGTTCAGAGCTGTTTCCTTGTGCTTTCTCCCGTCCGATGCTTCTTTGGTGTTCGTAAAGTCGGCTATCGTCAGCTGGCAGTGTTCATCTATCAGTAGCGATATACCTCCGAAGCCTGTCTCGAGTATTGTGTTTATAAAGTTGCCGCGCGTCGTCACCGATGGGTTGGAGGACAGCACACGCAGGGATGGTCTATACTCGGCCAGGTGGTCTTGTATCAACCGGTAAAAGTTGCTGCCGTTCTCCAGCTTTACATCACGCTTCTGCGAAGTAGCATCGCCATATACAAACAAGCCTGCTGTATGCCCCGGATACTTTCTCTTGATTTCTCTGCACACGTCAGGCACAGAATTGCCCGGGTTGCGGCCTGCTATTTCATCTATCATGTATAAAGCCTTACCAGCTATCTGGAAGATGCCACAGGGCAGGTACGGATTCACATTCTCATCCCAACTTATATGCAGCGGCAGCGATGGGTCATAATTCACTTTACCTATATGCTTGTCCATCTGGAAGCATTTGTAGAACTCCCCGCCTTTCTTAACCTGCAGGTCCCAGTTACCATTTACAAATACTTCATATTCATAACGCGGCAGCGACTTCAGTGACTCCAGGTAGTCGGGCGACAGGTAAGGGTTGTCCGTTATCTTGGCCGGTACGTAAGCGAAGCCGTTTGGCAGGCTGCCGGCACTCCACGGTTTGTAAAACTTGTCCCTTACCCAGCCGTCAGTAGGGTTGCAGGTGGCCAGTATCTTTACGGGGCAGCCCTCAGCACCATTCCACGAACCGGAGCGCTCGATGATCTTATTGAATGTAGCTTCCTGCATTTCATTCAACTCATCTATACCCGCACCATTGATCTCCAGCCCGCGGAAGCGGTTCAGATCTTTATCGGTATCATAGCTTTCAGACATAAAGATGATCTGGCTGCTGTTATTGAAGGTTGCGGTCATGGTTTGTTGGTTGAAGCCTTTCAGGTAGCGGTGCAGGCCCTTGTCCATCAGCTGGTCGAAGGTTTGCAATATGGTGCGCCTCATAGTAGGCTGCGTCTCGCGGACGATCAGCCACCGGCTGCCGGGATACTTAAAGCAATAAGCAAGCAGCAGCAGGCATAGCCAGTAAGACTTACCACCCCTTATGGCACCGCCGTACAAGGTTATCCTATGCTTGTCCGCTATCGCCATCGCCTCCCGCTGCTTCGGAGTTGGCCGTAGTATTATCGCTGAAGTCAAGAAGTATAGGGCTTTGGTTATCGAATTCTTTTTCTTTATCGGCAATGCCCAGGTCTTTGGCTATGATGGTAGCGCTAAAAATACCCACTGCCGCACCTTCATACTTTTGCCGGTAAATGGTATCGTCCATGCGCTCCATTACTTCGAGTATCGCTTCTGCCGCCCGCGTTTTACCGCATTGTTCACAGTCGCTTTCGCAAGGTTTATCACATTCGATAATGCAAGCCGCTTTGGCGTCGGTCTTGTATTGGTCAAACTTTTTACGGGAGCAATTCAGGTGCTGGCAAAGACCTTCTTTGGTAAATACGCGTGTCAGTTCCCGCTCCACCACCTTACCGTCTTTACCGGCTATGCGGTCTATCAGGGGATTCTTGTCGCACCAGTCGAAGTACGAGCAGGCGGCCTTCCAGAGCAAGACCGGGTCGTCGAACAGGCGTTCGGCGTCATAGGCGCTCCTGGCCATCCAGAAGCGGCTATCTACAATTGTTTGCATAGGGTTTATTTGTTCCGTAAAACTAGGTTGCGTATTACAGGCAGCCAAAAGAAACGAAAAGTCGTATAGTATGCGAAGGGTATATGGTGGCTATGCGGGGATTGAGGCTTTTTTATGTTCAGGAGGAAGACGGCTAAAATGCCGAACGCTGCCTTTGACAAGCAGCGTTCGGATGGAATAGATTCTATGAAAATAACAGCCAATGTTGCGATAGACCCGGCATCTACAACACCGCATTCTCTACCAGCACATCCTGCCATTCTTTGGTCTTGGCAAATGTAGCTTTAGCGAATGGGCACAGCGGCAATACCTTAATGTTGTTGGCGCGTACGTATTCCACCAGTGCCTCCTGCAGTTGCTTGCCTACACCCTGCCCGCGTAGTGAGTCGTCCACATCGGTATGTTCGATGATCATTTTTTCGTTGCCGGCCATTACGTATACCATTTCGGCAAGCCTGTGCCCCTGGCGCTCGTAGTAGAATGATCCGCCCTTGGCGTCCTGACTGTGTTTTACTTCTATCATATTGTAGTTGTTGTAGTGTGCGTGATGCACAAATGTACAATACAGCGCCAAACGGCGTTCATCAAACTGAAGAACGCCGTTATAGCTATATTCTATTTTCGCGCGCTCTAGTCCAGCGGACGCTCTTTGCGCAGTTGTTGCAGCATCACCTCGGCCGTCAGGTCGAGGCGCAGTGGCGTAATAGACACATAGTCGTTCTCCACGGCCCACCTGTCTGTATCTTCCTCAGCAGGCTCCAGCGGCGTTACGGTAAACCAGTAGTGCTTGCGCCCCATAGGGTCAACGCCCGGTACGATCTGCCCGTCGTACAGCCTTACCGATTGGCTGGTCCACTTCATACCCTTTGGGTTCGGCGGAAAGTTCACATTGTACAGTCCCAACTCCGTATCGGCCAGCAAAAGCTTAAGCGTTTTTTCTACATAGCTTTCAAAACCGCTGAAATTTGGTTCTTCCTTGCCAACTGGTGTACTCAATGCAATACCCTTCATACCCAGTAAAACGGCCTGCTTAGCGCCTGCTAAGGTACCAGAGTGCCACATAGAGTTGCCCAGGTTAGGGCCCAGGTTGATGCCCGAAAGCACAACGTCTATCTGCGTCATGTGCGTACCCAGCGCTACGCAGTCGGCAGGGGTACCGTTTACACGGTAAGCCTCAATGCCCTCGAAGGCTATGGGCGACTTGCGCACCGTAAGCGGCCGGGAATGCGTTACGGCATGCCCCATCGATGATTGCTCTACATCGGGCGCCACCACTACTACTTCACCAAATTTTGAAGCTATACGGGCCAGCGCTGCTATACCAGGACTATATATCCCATCGTCGTTAGTGATAAGTATCTTCATACCTCACCCTGCAACAGTATCATGCCAATAGCCGGGGCTGGTACGCTTTTGTTATATATACCCAACAAAAAACAAAGTATTATATGAAGGTAGCCAGAGTATTGCACAACCCTAAAGCCGGGGAAGGCAAGTACGATAAAAAAGCATTGATAAACCTGATAGAATCTAAAGGCTACAAGTGCGTGTACGCATCGGTAAAGGAAGACGGATGGGATGACTTTGGCGATGAGGACTTCATAGTAGTGGCAGGCGGCGACGGTACGGTACGCAAACTGGTTGCTAAACTGCTGAAACGAAAAATGCTGGACAAGCGGCACCCCATTGCCATACTACCTATGGGTACTGCCAATAACATTGGCCGGGCGCTGAACCTGCTTGGCGATACCGAGCAGTTAGTAGAATCGTGGAGCAACTGGAACGTACGCAAATACGATGTATGCAAAATAAGCGGGCTGGAAGAGCGAGATTCATTCTTTATTGAGGGTGTAGGGTTTGGACTGTTTCCCAACCTGATAAGCGAGATGAAAAAGCACGACGATGAAGGTAGAAACCCTGAGCATAGCCTGAAGTTGGCATTGGAGCTGATACAGGATATAGCGCGCGACTATAAGGCGCGCGAATGTAAGCTGGAAATAGACGGCATTGACCATTCCGGAAAATTCCTGCTGGTAGAGATCATGAATACGCCTTCCATAGGGCCGAACCTTAGCTTCAACCCCTTTGGCGACCCAAGCGATGGCGAACTGGAAATTGTACTGATACCCGAGAACCAGCGCGAGAAATTCATCGAGTACATGAACGACCGTAAGAACGGCATAGAGGCTCCCTTCTGCTTTAGCGCACTAAAGGGCAAGGACATCAAGATAAGCTGGGATGGTATACATGCGCACGTGGACGACAAACTGATAAAGGAGAAGCCCGGCATCCAGATATCACTGTCGCTGCACCCAGGTATACTGCAGTTCCTGCAACCGGGTGAGGTCATAAGTTAATAACGTTGGATCAACATAGAAAGAAGAAAGCCTTGCAATCTCTAATTGCAAGGCTTTCTTCTGTTATGCTTTAAGTCAACTATTCAACAACGATCTTCTTCGTAACTACCCCTGCGTTGGTTTCGATGCTTAGCATATAGTTGCCCGCAGCCAGGCCATTGATGTCCAGATCTTGCCTGAAGTCATTACCCATATTTTTAAACTCCCACTTGCGCAGGATTGCACCATTCATACCCGACAACACTATCGAAGTATTGCCGGTACCTGCTCCATTTAACGCAACCGTTATGCGGCCTTTAGCAGGCACAGGATATACCTGCACTTCCATTAATATTTGCTTTGCTTTGTCCTCGACGTTTACCGGCCAGATGGTCTGGTAGTGATATCTTTTCTCTTTTTCATACATCCACGACTGGGTGCTTCTGCTCCAGTACTGGATTCTCTCGCTGGTTACCTGGTTGCGGTAGTTATACCTGAGCTCCACACGGTTGATGTTAGAGTCAGTGCCGTCAGGTAGCACCTTAGTTATGGTCATGATACTGATACAGCCCGAATCATTGTATTCGTAAGTGGTTTTGAGGGTATCCTTTGCAAGCAGGCCTTTTGTTTTTATATTATACATCACTGTAGGCCTCAGGTTCCAGTCGTATACGTAAGCGGTACGACCTGTCTCGCTGAAGTTGCCATTTGGAAGAACAACAGAGTGTATTATTTCTCTCACCTTCTTCGTGGTAGTGTCGTATTGATAATACCTGCCATTCGACAGCTTCCAGGTATTATTCACCTTCTTGCTAGTCTCAATACTCTTAAGTTCATCGAACAGGCCATTATTATAAGTGATCAATTCATCGTCAGATGCCTCCTGCGTGCGTCGGTACGTGGCGTCGTACGAATAGTTAAACTGCTTCTTTTTTTCCCAGCTAATACCACCTACCAGTTCTTCGTATGTATAGCTAGCCACCTTACCGTTAGATGCATAAGTGATAATGCGACGCTGCGGCAGATTGGCGTTGAATGCGTAGTAGTTCATATCTACGCGGCCATCGGCAGCATACTGCCGCCACATGGGCAGCGTTACTATAAAGTGATTCAGTGTATCGTAAGCCCATTCGTTCAGCACTGTGTCCCATCCACGTTCGCCACTGTACACTAACGATATAGAGTCGTTGCCCGAATGAAAAGTGCCGCTGTTGTAAAACGCCTCTGCAATGTGCAACAGGCGCATTTTATTGCCGGCAATAGCGCTCCTGTCGTGGAACTGCCTTGCGTATACATCCTCCGTAATATACTGACCCGTATTGAACAATGTACCGTACACTTCCTGAAAAGGCTGCTGGGCCTTTGTTTCCATCGCTGCCACCACAGATAAGCTGAGCATTACGCACGTAAACAGACGCTTCATATTTAATCGAGGGTTAAAGTATAATATCTTATTTATCATATCATGCGAAAATACGCTATTTCGGGCTAGTTTAGGACAGTGGATCGCCTTACATACACCTAAAATATTCCTGTATAAAATAGTGTGTACGGCACAAAAAGAAACGATGCTTTACTTATCAGGAAATTCGCCTGTCTATCGTACATTGTTAGGGCAACGCGCACCAAATAAACCTTGAATGAGAAAATTACTGACATTATTTGCATTTACCTGCTGCTGCGCTCCTAGCATAGCACAAACGGAGCTCGGCGTTAACGGAGGTTTGCTGGTCAACAAAACGCCTTGGATAGGCGGAGGTAAGGTAGCAGGCTATACGCAGAGTGCAAGACCATCGGGCTATGGCTCTGTAAAGCTGCTGATACATATGCGCAACAACTGGCAGATGGGTATAGGCATCGATATAGCCACTATCAAATCAGATCTTGCAAGGGAAGTTTCAAAAGCGCCGCCGAAGACAGTATACGGCACTATACAGATAGGCGCACCCAATATACCGCTATACCTGATGCTAAACAGAACTATACGCGTACCGGGTGGATATGCTTATGCAGGGCTTAATACTGGTATTACGTTCATTACGGGTACAGGCGGGGCACAGGTCAGCAATCACCTGGTGGAAGACACGGATAATCATGGCTTCCAGGTAGGCATGCAGCTGGGCTACACCCGCTGGCTGGTTGGGCACCTTGGCGCCAATATAGAGGCGGGTATACGATACATGACTACCGGTATGCCCAACCCTCAGCCCGGTATAGACGTAACCTACGACATCTGGTATGTACCCGCGTCCATAGGCATCAGGTACAGCCTTTAAAATCTTGTGCTTATTGTGTTACGCTGCTTCGCTATATGCACTCGCATTGCTGCCTGTCAGTGCAAATACATTGTTCTTAGGACCTGTACCTTCGGTTTTATGCGCCGCTGTAGCATATAGCTTCTCGAACATTACGCGGCCATCCTGCCAACGCTGCACTGCTACCACGCCAAACTCCAAGTGGCCTTTTTCTTTATGGTCCAGGCTATAACGATATTCTACAATGGACATCTGCATCTGCTCATTCAGCATTACGTTCTTTACTTCGATACACCTGTTTTCGGTATCGTTCAGGAAGTTCTGCACGCGGGCTTTATAGGCCACTACATCCATTGTCCACTTGCCCACATTTTGTATGCGGGTAAGGTCTTCATCATAAAATTCGTTGAATGCCTGCTGATACTTGAATTGCTTGATCAGGCCTACATATCTGCTTACTCTTTCACTAAACCTTTCCATCCTCTACGCTCTATATAATCGTCAACACATTTGTTTCAATAGCAAGAGCATTGCTGCTCCACAAGATGAGTATAACAAATATGATACCGCGCGAAAACCTATTGATTTACAATAGCAGGAGCCGTATAGGCGAATCCACAGTCCTGTGGAAAGAAGGGTATATTATTGGAAAACGGAACAATTTTAGTCATGCGGCCAATCTTCTTTAAGGTATACATATAGCCATCCCCTCTGCAGCCACTCTGCGTCTTGCCAGTTTTTCTTTTTCTCTTGATCAATTTGCCCATCTGAGATTGTATGACGCGGATCGTATATCAGTAAGCTCCGGCTAACGATTTGCATAGTAATCGGAGTGCCCACTTCTTTGTCGGCATGTATGCTATATATATTAAATTGCTTAAGAGGCATAGTAAACTGCATAACCGAAGCCAAAGGATCGCGAACTTTGAAGACATCTTTTCTTGGCAGATTAATGTTCATCGGCTTGGGCTCTGGCAACTCCGAGTAATTCAGCTCACATCCGAGTATCGTGTCATTGCATATATACAGTTCAATTCCGAGAAGGCCAGAAGTATCATCGAAGTATGTCGTTGGGAAGTCTCGTACAAATTGTTGAAAGGACCCATGAAAACTAAATATTGTAGTATCCCCTTCCTCATTTAGATATGTATACCTTGTATCCTCGCGCGGAAAAACCAATCCATTACCTCTCCCGAGATAGCTCCATTCATGAAACCGGCATAGGCGTACCGTATCCATAGCCTTTATAATTTCGCGTGCGTGCGATTTTGCCCTAGCATCAGCATACCTGTAGCAATAAACACATATGCACAGCACCACTATTGAAACACACAGGGTTTTAAGAAAAACAGTCTTCATTCCGGCAAACTTACCCTTAATTGATTTGGACTATTAAAACTACGAAACGATTGCTATCGCTTTGCAATAATACCCGCAGCAAAAGGCAAGTTTACCCAAATGAAGCGTCCTCCGAGACGCTACGACAACGCAGACACTGCCGGAATACCTCGTGTGTACACCATTATCTTGCTCCCTTCACACTCTGTTGATATCAGGCGGGGGCCCAGCTGCGCTTTCAGGCTGCGATGTTTGTTACGCAGCTCTTCTTCCGTTAGTTCTTTCTCGGTGTGCAGCTCATAGGTGATGAGGTGGCCGTTGCGTTTTTCTTCAATTACTGCCCGCGGAAATACGCGGGTCAGTATGTCTATATATAGTTTCATGGATGATTCAGGTTTATTGGTGTCTACTACCTGCAGGTAATGGTCTTGAAGGGTGTTTAGTAAGCTCATATGGCTAATCGTTTTCAGATTGATGTCAGCATTCAGATTGCGCTCAATATCCGTAAACGGTTTCGTATAGGATGTCAGTTCCTTCTTCGGGGCGTTGTATCTCCTGCCAGTTGCGCACATCGCTGCCCAGCTCCTGGTTGCAGCCACACTGGCAGTAGCCCATTATCAGTTCTTCAACAAACAGACTGGCACTGCCATCGTCGCAGACTTTTACGCAGCGCACGGTATAGATGGTGTCTGACTCTGGATAATTAATGTATGGTGCACGATACTTTGGCGCACCCTTGTATTGCACAAGCGATCCGGGTTTCATAGTAGTGATAGGTTTTTAGAATTATGGTGAAATTTGGAGTTACTGTAATTGAAAACTAGTAGCGATAGGTAACCACCTGCCATTGATGCGCAGGCGCTGTAGCAAAATGCCCCTGCCCAGCCGGCGTATAGCCGCATCATAGGCAGGGCCTTTGCCGCGGTAGCGCTTCATAATGGCGATGCAGCCGTCTATGTCGTTGTCGTTCCGGCTTTGGGCTATGCCTTTGCCCAGCAGGCTTTCAAACTCTGCTACGCTTAGCGCTACCGGTTGTGGCGCATATAGCTTGCGCAGCATGGGCGGGATGATGTTCATGGTCGATAAGAGTTTTACAGGTTTGGTGATGTCAGAAAAAAAGATAGGGTTTACAGGTGTTTTCTTAGTGTGATAGGTGGTTTATAGGGGCTGCCAGGCCCCCTCCGCCCCTGTACGTCTGCTTGCTGCCATCGAAATAAGTGTCCACCATCATCATAGGCCATCCAGGTGATGTCCGCGAAGAAGTAATTCCGTATTGTCCGCCATAGAACTTCACATTTTCCATTTCGTTACCGATATCATAAATTCCGGCTTTGCCATCTCCAATATTTAAAATAGTATGACTGATAAAGCTATGCTGTGCGAAATGTGACCTGATGGCAACAGCTTCAGGA
>SEFT01000047.1 GCA_004144175.1 Sphingobacteriales bacterium | reverse complement strand
ATCACAATCGTTCCCTTCACGCCCGGATCGGGCGCAGGTGCTGCTATCACCTGTGTCACTGCGGTCGCCGGCTTTCCAGTAGCCACATCATCACCGGAATGGCAGGCATCCAATGTGATCATCCTGTACCTCGCAGGGATATGCTCCAGCATGACCGTAATGTCTGCCATGGAAAAACCGGCAGCGGCAGGCGACTTGAAATCAATATCGTGCGTGCCATAGAAAAATTTCTTGCCGCCATCCAACAATCCATGGCCGCTGAAGGAAACCATTACCTTATCATCAGCCCGGGTATTTTTTAAGCGAAGCGCCATTCTTTCGATATTTGCCTTCGTTACATTTTCATTTAACAAAGTGTCAACGGTAATTCCCGGGTATTGCTTCGCAAGAAATGTTGCTATATCCCTAATATCTTTATCGGCATACTTCAGGTTTTGCTGACTGTCCATGTATTGCGATACGCCAATGCCCACGAAATGCCATTTGCCCGAGTCTGCAAATTCACCCACGATCTTTTGTTCGTCGTAACCGCTGATGGCTCCGGTCTCGTCTTCTACCCAGGTAAAAATGGTATTGTCGCCTGCATTTAAATCAACCAGCAACTGCTGAGCAAAGCGGTTCGATTTTTTGGGGAATGCTGCAATGGGCAACGGACAACCATTTACCGTAACATTTAATTTGGATAAATTATTTTTGCCTGTCGCTTCTACATTTAGTGCTACCTGTCTGCCCGCCGGCACAGCAGCAACCTTTAAATCAATAGCAGCGGGCTGATCGTTTTCGGCCGCCCTGGTATTTTTATACTTCCGCAGCCTTACCCCATGCAGCTCCCGGTAAAAATCTATTTCGCTTTTGGGGGCACCCAGGTATTCCAATACCTTATCAGGCCGGTTATATTGCAGGTCGCCCTGTTTGAGCGGTATCACTGCGCTGCCCTTTACAAAATGAATATTCTTTTCTATACCCGGACTCGCCATATAGTAATTTTCTTTGGTGAGCCAGATGTACTTACGTTCTGAAAAATTATGATCTGGCCAGGTGTACAGACTCAGTTCTCTCTCCAATGTATGCTGGTTTAGAAAATAATAATGGCCCAACTTATCCAGCAATACCAGGTTGTTGCCGCTTTTGCCAACAATAGCCGCAGCAGAAGGCATGGCCTGCACGGCTTTGCTAACCTTATTGTCTTCAATTTTAAGAACACCGCCATCACTATACGCCACATACAGGGCTTTGCTGTCCGCATCATAATGCAGGCTACTACCGCTGACATAATTGCCCGATAGATAAGTAAAGCGCACCAAATTTCTCACGCCGGTCTGCAGGTTTCTAAATACGATTCCTTCATCAACGCTGTACACCACATTATTTTCATCGGCAATGTTCGCCTGCCATATTGAATCTGCCGAAAGTTGTACAGCGTGATTGACCTTCACAAAATTGTCGCTGCCCGTTTTATACAATTGCAATGTGTTGGTCTTTTGATTGAGCATAAATAAAAGGTATGCACCATCTTTCCCTGTTTGTTTGATGTTCACCAGCTTACCAACCTGCTTATCGGATGTTTTACCGGTGGCGAGGTTCAGCAGTAACAACGTATCTGCAGTTCCTTTCTTTTCATTACCATATATTTCCGTGGCTGATTTTACGATGAGTGCCGTATTGAGTGCCGCAGAAGGATATATTTTTATGTTCGACAAACTTTCCCTGCTCAGCGGTAATTCATAAATATTACGCAGTGCGGTTTCATTGAAATGGCGGGTGACCAACAAAATGTTTTCCGACTTGTCATTCCATTTACCCAGATCCTTTGCCGCTGCCAGGCTTCTGCTAAAAAGCTGCCGGTGTGGCGCTATTGCGTATTTAGCGCTATAACTATCATCCAAGCCGTCATACTGCAGCACTTCGTAGTTGCCGGCAGTGGCTAACAATATGCTGTCATTAAATGCAGCCAGGGAGGCGAGGCTGGTATGGGTAAGCTGACCAGTTTCAAAATTCCATACCCGGCCATCGCTTATCAATCGCTTATCGTCCACCTGGCTATAGGTAAGAAAATCGGTTTCGGCTTTCAGTTGGTAGAGCTTATGCATGGTATCCTTCGCTATCTTCCAGGCATCGATCGTTTCGTCTGCAGACAACAGCAATTTTTCATCTGGAGAAACAGCAAACCTGAACCCCGCCTTAGACACTGATTCCAGTGGGGTGATATTGCCGCTGAGGAGATCCAGCTTAGCCACTGCACCTGATTTTTGAGCGGTGAGGTAGAGATTGCTGCTGTTATGGGCAAGCCTTTGTAAGCGGTAATCGGTGCTGCTCAGGCTACTTGTATGCAGTAACTTGCCTTCGGCGTTATACCAGCTGAGCGATCTGTTTTTGTCATTCTCTTCCATCAACAGAAACCCCTTTTTGTTGATCAAAACATCCTGTTTTTTTGCCGATGATTTTATCAACTCCGGCGCCGACGTAGAACTGCTGTATAAATTATAATGATAGGTTTTGTCAGCTCCTGTACTAGCGCTCCTGGTTAGCAGGCCCGTCGTTCCCGTGATATTCCATGCGTCATAGATCACCTCGTCCGTAGAGATCTTGTAATCAGCTATAGGGTGTGGTAGCAATAAGCTATCCAGGTAGAGTACCTCAATGATTACTTCCGGGTAAACGCCCCGGGAGCGTAGAACAAGCAATGGTCTGCCAGCGGCATCCCTGGATACATCCCTGATCGACTTCGAATCTTTGGCGGTGAGGAGTATGCGGTTTCTCTTGATACTGCCGGTAGACAGCTGCGTAAGCGCCATTTGCAGGGTATCGGATATGCCCGATGCTGCACCAGCTTTTACCAGCCACTCAAAAATGGACTTTCCGTCGGGAGACAGCTGCGCAGTGTTACTGGTAACGAAGCGGCTCTGAATGTCAAGATCCAGGTTTACCGCCTGGAAGGAATGAATCATGTTCCCACTCCGGCTCTCATACAACAGGTATTCATTGTTGGCTGAAGGAAGGAGCGCAAGGTCATTTGACAATGAAATATCCTGGTTGATGCTGGCGTAGCGACTTCCCGGCAATTTATTAACAGCAGTATGCATGCCGGGTGGAAATAGATTATCCTTGCTCCGGGAGGAGGAAGGGTTGATCACATTGCTATAGAGCAGCGAGTCTTTCTGCAGCGTGAAAACAAAATTGCTATCGCCTTGGTGGCTGGCATCAAATTTTTCAGCGGCGATATAAAGCTTGTCATCCTGCCTGTTAAAATAAATTTTATTGATGGCGGATAGCTGGCTTCCGGGCCAGGAAAGATCAGCGCTGATAGTTTCCGTAGTAAGATCAAACAAGACGAGCTGACGAATCACGGATTTTACATAAACTTTATTTCTTTTGAAATCGAAGGCAAAAACGGCATCGTTGTTTTCACTTAGGCCGAAGCTCTCGTAGGGTATTGTTTTCACCAGCACCGGTTGGCCGCTGCTGTAATCGTATTGTGTAAGGTTGCGGAAGCCATACCAGCGATAGCTTTCCTCCACCCACATATGTTGGCGGTCATCGTCAAAATAAAAACCGTCAATTTTATTGCCCTTAGCGGCCGGTATGTGGATATAGCGGTCCGGGCTTACTGTCGGAATAAAATACCAGCCGGAGTCTTTGGTCCCTGCTGCCACTACTTCCCCCTGCCGCGAAGCTTCGAAGGCAGTGAAATGGCTGTCGCTGTAAATATTGTACAGGCTGTCTTTGTCATT
>SEFT01000046.1 GCA_004144175.1 Sphingobacteriales bacterium | reverse complement strand
GAACTGCTCGAGCAGCTCCTTGGGGATTTTTGGTAGGTCACGCAAGGGTTTCTTTTTGGTTGGCATACATGCACCTCTTACTCATGTTATGCCCGAACACAAAATTTCTGACACCCCCGTCACGACACCTTCCGACCTATATACCTACAGTTCCAGCTTCTCTTCGACAACAATCATTCCGATTTAATTCACTCACTGACACCCTCAGGTTATAACATTGAAAAATGTGATCCCTCAGTCTATGTCAGACCCACCCATGCTACATACGCTTTACTAAAATCATGGACGCAAGGTAGAGCAGCAGTTTCACCTCGGTCGGCCATGCCCTACCCAGAGCGCTCATCAACTTGCAAGTCCATATCATTCACCAATCCCCTCACCCATTCAACTGCCTCTTTGATTTCAGCAATCTTGGCTCAAGCCCATTCAATTAGGCTAACATTGGCTAACTCACCACTCATAAATGGCGTAGGCCATGATTTCTGCTCTAGACGCGAAAATCCCTGCACAGCGCCGTCCATGTGGGAGCGGCCTTGTGTCGCGAAAGGGGCGCGCAGCGGCCCCAGCGATCTCAAGCCAGAAAAAAATCAGAAAAATGCAGAGACCTTGAAAGGGATGGCTCTAAGGGCCTCAACATACAACAAAGACAAGTTCATCCTTGACATGTAACCGCGCCCTACGGTACAGCCGGAACATTCAATACTGCTCTATCTTGATTATTGCAACGACGATCAGTATCCAGACGCTTCCGACAATCGTCAGCCACAGAGACGTCAGCATCCTTTTTTTCAAGCCGGCCGGAAACGCCCGGAGCTCTTCAATGCTTAGCAATCCTCTTCGAAGGTGCGGACCTGGCAGAAGCAACAAACCGCATATATTGCAAACAAGCACCCAGCGCGAGCGCACACTTGAAACGCCCATGTAATTCTTTTGCTGCTCAAGCCACGGACTGCTTTTGATAGCAGACAGCGCGATGAAGAAGTCTCGACTGCATGCAATATAAAAGCTTAACGCCAATCCTGATAGAACAATCATTGTAGGGCACACCAATATAACTATGCGAAACATCGGCGACCAACTGCTGAACTCAATCACCAATACATCCCCCAACCCAAATCACTCCCTAACACGCCCAGACTTTAGCTTGCCATTTAATTAATGTCATCACCTATTAATTTTCCGATCACGCAGATGACACATCCCCAAAAAAATAAAGCACCATCATCCAAAAAAATCCAATATGCACGCACGCCGTTGAAACGCTTAGGCGCATGCGCAAGTTACGGGGAATACAATTTAGATCCTCTGCGGCAATCCGAGCGCCCCAGATCAGGAGTCGCTTGTATGTCAATAATGCAGAAAACTCCGCAATAAAAAACCATTTGCTTTTCAACGTTGAATTATCTTCCCTGACCACAGATGCCAACCGCCTATTGCCGGATACGATTCGCTCCATATCCTCCAAATCACGCCCTAAAATCATTAAGAGCCGGAGTGCCAGCCCCCCACACATTAAAATCATGGGCGTGAGATAGAGCAACAGTTTCGCCTCGGCCGGCCAAGCACTAACCAGAGCGATCATCAATGTGTAAGCTCACAGAGGAATTCACCAATGGCCTCGCCTGCGTCACCGCCCTCTGGTTCCAGCGAACTTGACTCAGGGCTATTAACTGGGCCAACGCTGGCGACCTCACCACTCATAAATAGCCCTAGCAGCGTACAGTAGTGCAGCCCATGCAATACCCAAGCAGTAGCACCCACCTCCAACTCGAAGCCGAAGACGTAAGCTGGGAGGTATAGCATGCAAGTCCTCAGGCACTATCTTGCCGCGTCGAATATAGAGATGATGGCAATCCGTCAATGAGGAAAAGTTAGTCACAAACCACCACTTATCTCGCAACGTGCGAACAGCCCCAGCAATTAAAATCCTCACGCGCGGATTGGCAGATACTATTTCTCGCATGACGTCAATATTACCACTCATCATGATATAGACCCACATGACCATACCAACACCTATGAAAACAAATGGCATTGCGTAGATGAATACACCGAGCCCGCCCAGCAATCCCTCAAGATAATTGAGCATAATCCGCCCCTAGTACCGCTCGCTCAGAAACTACGTGACATCCGAACATAGCTCACCTGGAGCACTCCGATAATTAAAATAGCGAAGTAGCAACCTTATCGCCCTTCATTCGCACCAATGGAAGTAGATGCGAATGCAACTAACCCAAAGAGGAATGATCATCAGTCTCACTCAGCACCTGGACCAGAACATCACTCATGCAGCTTATAAAGCCCAAGAATACTCAACAACACCAAGATCGCGCCTAACATCATGGCATCCGCTAGGACAACTCGTAACCTTAAGGATCTTGGGAAATTAACATACTCGCTCGCATCAAGCTCACCACGCTTTATATGAATACGTGACATAGCCAAAACTCCGCTAATAGTGCCGAGCAGTATCCATCGGGAGAAAAGTGTTTTTTCACCCCATATCCGTCTTTGCATCTCGAGCCAAACACTGCTCTGAAGAGCTGACATCATGCGATCAAGGTCACGCCCCCAGGCAGTCCAGGCGTTTATTAACATGCCCAAGATCATAACCGTCAGCGGACCGAAGATCATCAACATCTGCCAAACTACCGGCCATGACCGAGGACTCGGGATCATGGCGCAGTCAACTCATAAATAACTGTACCTGCTCCTTCCCCTGCGCCACTTCCAAGCGCCCCCCCTGCCAATGGGCCACCCACGACTAAAGCGACACCGTACGCGATACGCCCACAGGCACCAAAGCTAGATACGCATCCTTGCAAACTTCCAGCGCTTTGTTGGGCCAGGAGTGCTAGCAGTGTCTGACAGATAATACCCCCACCATAGTCGAACAGGACGCATACGCCTACAGGGAGCGGAAGTACTTTCAGCTGGATACGCGAAGCTGCTCTCGTTAACAAAAAAACGACCAAGCGAGCACTTACAACTTACCCATTTTGATGAATGCAGCGACAACAATCATCCCTATAAAACCAACAAACGTAAGCCATACGGACGCCACCATCCTTTTCTTCAGTCCGTTCGGGAACGCCTTTAACCCCTCAACACTTAACATCCCTCTTCTAATCTGTGGCCCTGGCACGATAAGCAATCCGCATACACCGCACACAATGATCCAACGTGATTTCAAGCTCAAGCTCTTCATGTACCGCTTCTGACCTTCAATCCAGGCAGTGCTACTGAGGGCGGCCACGACCACAAAGAACTCACGCGTGCAGGCTATGTAAAAGCTTAACGCCACACCTGACATACCTATCACTACCGGGGTCAACACCACACTGATACGCAGCATAAATGGCCAACTATCGAACTCAATCATAATACTGGCCATACATCATCTCACCTACTTTTTCTCCCGCAATTCCACCTACCATTCCACCTGCCAACGAACCAGCCCCTACGAGGACGAGCCCACACACCGGCACCCCGACACCCGCAGATACAACAGAGAACACACCGCAGACCGCTAAGGCAACGGACGTACCCAAATTCGCGCCTACTGCACCTCCAGCAATTCCTCCCGTAAAATTCCCCACCTCCGTCAATCTGATTTTTTTGCACTCCGCTGTTTCACCAAAACGACATACTTCTTGAACATTTAGGTAAGAAGCCCCACCCCCTATAGCAGTACCGACAGCCCCACCATGCTGTAAATACTTCGCCACTTTCGCGACCTCATCCAAATGCGTGGCATACCCCGGGATCTGCCCCGCCCCACCGGCTTTTGACCAATGATGAACCAGGCTTTTGGTAGATATCTTCAGATCACGGCGAAGACGCTCGTAAGGGCCAAGGTTCAATCGCTTGTTCAAAAACGCCGCTTTCAACTGTCCATCCAGTTGCCTGAGCAACTTCTGTCGACTAGCAAAAAACTCCGGGCTATTCAGGTGGCCGAACTTGGCGAACTGCTGCTTGTGCAACTGATCGACCTCCAGCAAGGTCGCCCGGACCTGCCTCAGGCCTTGCTCCAGCACGTCCTTACCGACACCCATGGACTGACTCGCGCCTGTCAGCAGCCCTGCAATTTCAGCCTGATGCTCCATCATGAATTCGGCTTCGTCGTAGTCGAGCAGCGCCAGCGAGTCGCGGGCCTGCTGTGCGGCGGCCATCAGTTGAGCTTCTTCGCGGGTGCAGGCATCGCCGTTGTCGGGGTCACCAATGACGAAAATCTCTC
>SEFT01000045.1 GCA_004144175.1 Sphingobacteriales bacterium | reverse complement strand
TGTAAGTCTCATTATGCCCGTCAGGGTAGCCTACTTTGATGATGTAGCGGTAGTTGCCTACAGGCTGCGGTTCGCCGTTCCAGTTACCATCCCAGCCACCTTTTGCATTGGTAGTAGAGAATATCTCCTGGCCCCAGCGGTTGAACACGCGGAACTCCATAAGCCCCTGGAAGGTCATGTTCGCCACACGGAACACATCGTTTTTACCATCACCGTTTGGTGAGAAGGCCGTAGGTACAAATACATTCTCACGCTTGTTTACATCTACTACTACCGTATCGTAAGAGCGGCAGCCGTTAGCGCCTATACCCATTACCACATACTGTGTACGCTCACTTGGCGTAGCAATCGGCGCAGAAGTATTTGGTGTACTGAGGCTTCCTGAAGGCAGCCAGTTGTACTGGCGTGCACCTGTAGCCAGCAGTGGTATGCTTGCACCATAGCGGATGATCGTGTCTTTGTTCAGTAGTTTTACAATTGGTAAAGGCAATACTCTAACCCTCGCCTCGATAGTATCTGTACACCATACGCTATCGTATACCACTATGCGGTAGGTAGTAGTAGCAAGCGGACGAAGACGTACTTCGCGGCAGTTTACGCAGCTGATAGTAGACGGAGCAGGTACTCTGTACTGGCCATCAACATACTCGTACCATTTGTAGTGGAAGCCTTTGTCGATCTTAAGTACTGCATCGGCACCGTAACAAACTGCAGTATCGCCGGGAAGTATTTTATAGTCTCTGACCGGAACATAGATCTCTACTGAATCGCGGATGATACAACCACTACGGCCATAAGTCTGAACAAACAACGTAGTGGAACGAGGTATGTAAGCAAGTGGCGTTTGTATCGTAGAGTCACTTATCAGATTGCCTGTCCAGCGAAGCTGGTAGTCAGTGGGCGGTGCCTCGCTATAGCTGAACGTAAACCTCGGGCGTGTTGCATATTCTTTGATATTAGGGTCTGTTCTTACAGGGCAAATGTCTTTTGTCGCTGTATCCGGCGCTTTATAAAATAATGCCGAAACATCGTCCGTCGGTACAAACCGTATTGTAGGAGCATCACCCTTAGGGTTAGAACAAGTTATCTGGTGATAGTCATTAGCATAACATATCTGTATGATCAGGTTTTGCATGGTATCCCAACTGTATGGTTGGTCAAGCGTGAAGTGGTATGTAGTATTGCCTGCAAAAGTTAGCGGACCGGGGCTCACATATACCTGTGTCATTGTATTATCACTCTGGAATCCCGCTGCTTTGTTCAATCTTTTCAGATTGGTGCACTTCATTTTGATGGTAAAATTCTTATACTGCTGTGGCGTAGCGCTTAATGCATCTTTTATTTCAAAAGCAATGCTCTTAATCGTACCGGAACGCATATTGCCAGCGAACATCTCATCTTTACGTACAAGGTATTCCATCTTTGCCGATTTAACCTCGTTAGGTAGTACTGGAGTGCCTGGTCCAAGCGTATCGTAAACGGCTAATTGCCCGTATGCGGCCGAACCGATCACTTTAACGGTATCACGTTCAAGTGCATCGATGGTGGTAAGTACACCGCAACCAATATTGCCGGTTGGTTTATCACCGGTCAGGCGAGCATCCAATTGCAGATAGTCAGGCTTACACATAATAACCGGGTTATCAGGGAATGCATCTATCATTGTAGAGCTATCTATTTTCATAAATATCTCATCCATAGATTTACAATTACCAACCAAGTCGGGTGAAGATATCCTGTATATGATATCGCGGTTAGGATTAGCTATCGGATTATGAATTGTTGGATCACTTAGGAATGCTGGAGTACCTGGCATAACTGTACCATTTGAGATCTCTTCCCACCTGATACGCAAAAACTCTCCGCCTTTTGCAAATAGTTGCTTAGGCGAATTGTTAACTGCGCAGATAGGAATGTCCGGACCAAGGTCAAGACCAGGTGTAACACGGATTGTATACACAGTAGCCGTTTTTTGTACAATGGTATACCCGCTTCCCGGAGCACAAGTTGAGTCTTTACTGGTAATGATCAGTGTGTGATCTCCGATATCAGCATTCGCCGGAGTCCAGCTGAAAGTACCTGTTACGGCTGAAGACCCGTTATTAGGAGCGCTAAAGGCTGCACTCGGCATTGTCGGATAATCAGCCTCCATATACAGCTGGCTATTAGGCAGCACAGCCTTGGTCGCAACATCAAACTTGAGCTCGTTGCCAGGGCATGTATAGATTATCTTAGCGCCGCTAGGCATTCTTACGACGGTGCCACTGCTAATAGTGATAGGTGTACTATCAACGGCGGGCGGTGGCTCGGAGCAGTTAAGAATTACCATGTTGATATCGCGCATAGAATATCCAAGGAATACACCACTACCTTTTTCGTATTTTTCAACTTTATAAGTAAGCTGCCATTTACCGGCATTTAATGCGGTAAAGGTTACAGTACCTGTTATCGGATCAACTTTATAGGGATTATTTGAAGCAGTAGGTAGTGGATTAGCAGGACCATACGGCGAAATCCAGATTGCTGGAGTATTATAGTCAATTAGAGGATCGGTAGGTTTTACAATTATTGAATCGCCATTAGGGTCATACGGACCATTCAAGAATGTAGATGGTTGATTTGCGCAAATATACCTAAGTGGATCGGCCAGAAAACGAGGTGAGCTGTTGTTGTATTTTGCAGCATTATTTAATACTGCATCAATGTAAAAATATTGATCGCCACCGATGTTGTCTGGTTTGCTGGGGCGGTTTCCGTTTCTATATGATACTGTCCAATCTGTTTGTGGAGATGGCAATACGATTTCTCCCTTCCACTCACGGATCTGGTAGGCAGGGAAAGAGTCTGCCCATTTGATGTCATTACAACTGTTTTTATAGAATAATCCAGGACATAGCTGAGAAACTGTATCTTTTACTACAAGTTTCAAATATGGCATAGAGGTACGGCCGGGCGGCATAAATAGAGAGCTGTCGGCTTGCGTAGTTCCATTAATTCCTGCGTTATTAGAGAATATTCTCCATCCGCTAAAGTTGTTAAACGATAATGCAAGGCTATCGCTGTCATCTGTTAACTGGTCGCTCTGGCATGCGAAGAATAGTCTGAGTGTCACCATATACCTGTACTCAGTAGTGCCACTACAGCCATCCAGGCCGGCACCTATATATTCTAAATAGAGCTCGCCTGATGCAAAGTGCGTTGCTTTTGTCTTTTGTACTCCACCAATACCAATAAATAACAGTAAGGTACAGGCCAGGGCTTTTAAAATGCGTAGATTATGAAGCATATTGGTTGTATTACTACAGTTGTGACTTAGTTTTAATCAATCAATAAAGATAAATTCTATTGTTTAACTATGGTAATGTTGATACCATTTATTTTTAAACCGGCCATTCTTATAGCATTTTATTGAACTAAAAAGAATATTGGGCCGATTTAATAGACGGAAATTTATTGAATATGGTTTGCTTCCGAAATTTATATTTTTCCGCTTCGTCTGTTTGTATGATGTCTTTTGACCAGATAGGTCGAAGCAGATTTGAAAGAAATAGCACATAATAAATTTATTTATGTGAAAGCTGCTGGTATTTATAAGTGATTCAGCATACGCAGAATGTGTCGCCATAAAACAGAAAAGCTCCGGAACGAGTCCGGAGCTTTTCTGTTTTATGGTATTTTAAAAGTATTATCTAACCAGTGTTACATCGCCTATGTAAGTCTCATTATGCCCGTCAGGGTAGCCTACTTTGATGATGTAGCGGTAGTTGCCTACAGGCTGCGGTTCGCCGTTCCAGTTACCATCCCAGCCACCTTTTGCATTGGTAGTAGAG
>SEFT01000020.1 GCA_004144175.1 Sphingobacteriales bacterium | reverse complement strand
GTCTCAAATTTGGGATGGCAAAGGTAACTAAATTATTCAGAATTAAAAAAGTAAAAATAAAAAATCTCTAAAGAGTTAAGTCAGAAGGCAAAATTACGACATCCCAAATCTTCCTTTAGCGTAAACCTGAAATTGACTTAAAGGCTCACCTGTTCGGCAACTTTTTGGGTATGACTTTTAAGTTTTGACTTACTTTTACATTCACCAAGCATCCTTTATATAACATATGCCGCTATTACGATTCCGAGTTTATTGGGAAGAGGACGATCAGATATACCGCGATATTGAATTGCTCGCCGGGCAAACATTCAACGATTTTCACCAGGTAATAGCTAAGGGCTATGAATTTGATGGAAAACATGCTGCCTCGTTTTTTGAAAGCAACGACAGATGGACACGCGGCCGTGAGATAAGCTCCGAAGTAATGGTCAATAAGAAGGACGCACCTGCGCTTTCGATGATCAAAACGCCCGTATCGGCATTGGTAGCTAAGCCCGACCAAAAATTTGTGTACGAATACGACCCGGTAAAAAAGTGGACTTTCCTCGTAGAGCTCATCGGCGTATCAAAAGAGGAAGACCCTAAACGTACTTATCCTTTTGTACTAAGGAAAGAAGGTGTAGCTCCTGCGCAATACGGCATCAAAGGCGTTAGTCCCGACAAGCTGATGGAAGTAGAAGAAAAATACGACCTGGGTGCGGATGAAATGGCAGAAGGTTTTGGCAGTGAAGGCGAAGATGGCTTTGGCGACTTTAGCGGTGGCGGAAGCAGCTCAGGAGGTGGAGATTCTTATGAAGAATAGCCTTTATTTTCACTTTTAATCGTCTGTATTGTGGCAGACACCGTTGACTCAAATAATCGTGTTGTTTACGTTATTGCCGGCCCTACAGCAGTGGGTAAAACGGCTATTGCCATAGCGCTGGCCAAACGTCTCGGTACAGAAATCGTCTCGGCTGACAGCAGGCAGTGCTATCGGGAGATGACCATTGGCACGGCAAAACCATCGGTAGAAGAGCTGACCGAGGTAAAACATCATTTTATAGATGAGTTTCCCGTAACGAAGTCGCTGACCGCAGCCGATTACGAAACGCTGGCACTGGGTTATCTGAACGATATCTTCAAAACTAACAACACTGCTGTCGTGTGCGGCGGTACCGGGCTATACATAAAAGCCCTGTGCGATGGCCTGGATGAGATGCCAGCGATGGACGAACAGATAGTTGCGGAAGTAAACGAGCAATACCAGCTAAACGGACTGCATTGGCTGCAAAGAGCAATACTGGAAGAAGACCCTATATTTCATCAGCAAGGTGAGATGCAAAATCCTGCAAGGCTCATTCGGGCCCTTATATTCAAGCGTTCGACCGATGAAAGCATTATAGACTTCAGGACAGGTGCCCGAAAGCCGCGGAACTTTAAGACAGTAAAAATTGCACTGGAGCTTCCGCGCGAAGAACTCTACCACCGCATAAACCGGCGTGTAGACAAAATGATGCAGGAAGGCCTGCTCGAAGAAGTAAAAGCACTATATCCACTAAAGCAGCTTAAAAACCTGCAAACAGTAGGTTATACAGAGCTTTTCGATCACCTGGACGGAAAGATGACGCTGGAAGAATCAGTAGAAAAGATAAAGCAGCATACCCGCAACTACGCCAAGCGCCAGTTCACATGGTTCAAAAAAGACAAAGCCTTCCATTGGTTCCACCCTACTGAAAAAGACTTGGTAGAAAAGATAATCTCATTATCTGCCACAATATAAGCCCCTTTAGGGGTTTGGGGTAAACAAAAACAGCCCCGCATTGCGAGGCTGTATATTGCAAAAGTGTGTTTGTGCTATTAAGAAGCTTTTTTCTCTGAAGTGCTGCCGTTGTCTTTCTTTGCAGCATCGCCTTTAGCGCAATCTTTTTTCTCGCCTTTCTTGCAGCACTCTTTCTTAGCCGCATCTTTTTTGCAGCATGCTTTTTTACCGTGACCGTCGCACGCGAATGATGCACCAGCGATCATCAGGGCACCTACCAAAAGGGTTAATTTTTTCATGTTGTTTCTTTTTTGAGAAAATGAAGATACGAAATTATTATAAATGAGCCACTACCGTAACACCGCCCTGAACGATTTGGCCAATTTTAACATCTACTTTAGTACCAAGTGGAAAGTATATGTCCACCCGCGAACCAAACTTGATGAATCCAAACTCACTATTCTGTTGCACAGCATCACCTTCCTTTACATAGTAGCATATACGGCGGGCGAGTGCACCTGCCACCTGTCGCATCAGCAGTTCTGTGCGGTCATTACCTATTACTACGGTAGTACGCTCGTTTTCGGTTGAAGATTTTGGGTGCCATGCCACAAGATACTTACCGGGGTGGTACTTCATATACCGCACAATGCCGCTTATAGGGTTGCGATTCACGTGCACATTAAGCGGCGACATAAAGATAGATACCTGCAGGCGGTTGTCTTTGAAGTATTCCGGCTCGTATGTTTCTTCTATTACTACCACTTTACCATCTGCAGGGGCTATTACCTTACTTTCACCCATAGAGAATGTACGCAATGGGATGCGGAAAAACCAGATAACCCAAAACCACAGCAGAAAGGCAGCGATCATTACCGGCCAGTAAAGCCAGGGTATACTCATCAGGTAAGCGTAGCCCAGGTAGCCAACGACAAGGAACAGGATGGTTGCAATAATGATATATAGATAACCCTCGCGGTGAAGTCTCATAACAGATGATTAGCGGGCAAAAATAGCCTTAAAAAATGACCAATGGTAAAGGGGACATAAAAACATAAACGTAGGCAAAGGCAAATGGCGTAGCAACCAGCAGAGAATCAAACCGATCGAGCGCACCGCCATGGCCTGGCATCATAGTACCGGAGTCCTTTACATTGGCCATGCGTTTGAGTTTTGATTCCAGCAGGTCGCCTACAGTACCGGCTATGGCAGCGCAGGCTGCGATCACTACCCAGTCTACTATATTGTAGTATGGTGAGAAGTAGCCGTACAGTGCAGCACCGCCCATTGTGAGCAATGCCCCGCCTGCGGTGCCTTCCCAGGTCTTCTTGGGAGATATGCTGGAAAATGGGGTCTTGCCAATGAATGACCCTACCAGATAGGCCATCGTATCGTTGGTCCATATCATGAGTATCAGTGCCAGCGGTAGCAATATGCTGTGCATACGCAGGTATACCAGCAGCGACATAGGTAGTGCTATATATATAAGCCCACTAAGTACTTCCTGTGCTCCGTCCCAACCATTCTTCTTATTAAGCCCTGCAATCAAAAAGATAGAAATAGGAAACATACAAAGCACCGGCATGTAATTGCGCTCACCTGTCTTCGAAAAATAAGTTAGTGCCAGCCATAAGAACGCCGTCAGTTGCATGGTCAACGGTATCCACGATGGGCGGTACTTGTCGGGATTGATCTTTACCATCAGCCGGTGATAGTCGCGTATGCACAGGAACTGTATGAGCGCAGCCAGCGTAAGAAAAGCCCATTCATTCCAGAGCAAACCTGCCAGCATAATAATGGCAAATACGATGGCGCTTCCGAGCCTGGTAAGAAAGGTAGGCAGGTGTAATGGCATTTGTACGAATTAAGCTGTAAAGTTATCAGTGCTTTCGGGTTTTTCACCCGCAAAGTCATCCGCCCAGTTTTTGGCGAGTGGTGTGCGGGATTTCCAGAGCAGGAAGATGCATAGACCGAAAATGGCTAAGCCAACAACCACAAATGAAATTGGCACCTCGTTATTGTCAAGTATTGCCCTAAATGCGGGATTGTTATTTGAAATATAATATAACGCAACTTGCAGCCCATTATGGACCATGTGCGCCAATATGCTACACCATAACGACCCCGTAAGATGATAAATTATGCCGAGCAGCACACCTGCAGCAAAAATGGACGGCAGACCATAAATATTGCTATGCAGCCAGGCAAACAGAATAGCTGATATAAGAATAGGGAAGACGGGATTCTTAAACTTTTTAGCCGCAAAGCGCATGACCATTCCGCGGAAAAAAAGTTCTTCGCTTACTGCAGGCATAATTGCCAACACCAGGAAAGTTTTTAAAAATTCTCCGAATGTAGGCATGGTAAGAAATAGCCTGGAAAGCTTCTCATTCTTTTCCTGCATTTCCTTTAATGATGCGCCAAAATCGAATTGTGATAACCAATTAGTAATTGCCAGAAAAGTGGGCAGTATACTTAATAATATTAAAATGGATAGTATCCAATGAAATGGCTTGCGTGGAGCTGTTAACCCAAGATATTTGCCGGGCGACGGATGTGCCACGTATGCAAATAAAAGTGTTGGTATAATGAATAAAAACGTAGCGTAGAGAAACTGAAAAATCAGTAAGGCATTAATCTCCTTGACAGAAGCTGTTTCAGAAATATTTATGACGCTTGCCAGTGTAACTCCTGTAACACGAGGAAGGACGAGCGCAGAGATAATAGTGAAGAACCCCAGAAATATAAAGACCATTATGAAAAACTGGAGCACCTGTAGCCACCATGGGAACTCTCGCCAATAACGATTGAACATAGCTGAATATTAACAACAAAGGTAGGCGTATAAGCCGTCAAATTGGCTTAATTATTGTGTATTCATATGTATCTCAACAGCAGACCAGCACGGGCAAAGACTTGTAGTTCATATTAGTAGTTTCGAACATTATTCGATTTTTAGCGTTTTAAAGTTGAGATACACGTTATTCTTAATTAATTTTGTAAGATTTTCAACCCCCGTAGTGAATGGAAGAAATAGCCGCAGGCCCGCTGCTTAGCCAGATAAACACCCCCGACGACCTTAAAAAATTAAATAAAAGCCAGTTACAGCAGGTTTGTAATGAGCTTCGCCAGTTCATTATCGACTGTGTGAGTATCCATGGCGGTCACTTCGGTGCCAGCTTGGGTGTGGTGGAACTGTCCGTGGCACTGCACTATGCACTGAACACACCCGACGACCAATTGGTATGGGACGTGGGGCACCAGGCATATGGGCATAAAATATTGACGGGTCGCCGCAAGGTATTCCATACCAACCGTAAGTACGGCGGCATCAGCGGATTTCCTAAACGTGGCGAGAGCGAGTATGATGCCTTTGGGGTTGGGCACTCATCTACTTCTATTTCGGCTGCGCTGGGTATGGCAATAGCTTCCAAATATAAGGGCGAAACACACCGCCAGCACGTAGCCGTGATAGGCGACGGCGCTATGACTGCGGGATTGCCTTTTGAAGCACTGAACCATGCAGGGGTGAGCGGCAGCAATGTGCTCATCATCCTCAACGACAATAACATGTCGATAGACCCGAATGTGGGTGCGCTGAAAGAATACCTGACCGACATTACTACTTCTCATACTTATAATAAATTCCGCGACGATGTGTGGAAGCTACTGGGCAAACTGCCTTATGGTGAGTTCCAGCAAGACCTGGCGTCGAAAGTAGAAGCAGGCCTGAAAGGCGTGCTATCAAAAACCAGCAACCTGTTTGAGGCGCTGGGCCTTCGTTACTTTGGTCCGATAGACGGGCATAATGTACTGAAGCTGGTAGAAACGCTGAAAGACCTAAGGGATATACCTGGCCCGAAGCTGTTGCATATAAAAACGGTAAAAGGAAAAGGCTATGATCTGGCCGAAAAAGACCAGACCCTCTGGCATGCACCTGGTACATTCGATAAGATAACCGGTAAGATCAATAAGAAAATAGCACCGGTACCCGAACCTCCTAAATACCAGGATGTATTCGGACATACGATAATAGAGCTGGCCGAGAAAAACCCGGCTATCATGGGTATTACTCCGGCTATGCCTTCTGGCTGTTCGCTGAAGTATATGATGGAAGCCATGCCTGACCGCGCATTTGACGTGGGCATAGCTGAGCAGCACGCAGTAACGGTAAGCGCCGGTATGGCAACAAGAGGCTTGCGGGTTTTCTGCAATATCTATAGCTCTTTTATGCAGCGTGCCTACGATATGGTGGTGCATGATGTAGCAATACAAAAGCTGCCTGTCATCTTCTGCCTCGACCGCGCTGGGCTTGTAGGTGATGATGGACCTACACACCACGGTGCGTACGATATACCGTTCATGCGCTGCATACCCAATATGGTGATAAGCGCGCCGATGAACGAAGCTGAGCTACGCAACCTGATGTACACGGCACAACTGCCTGAGAATGAATACCCGTTCGTTATCCGCTATCCACGTGGGCAGGGCGTAATGCCGGAGTGGAGAACGCCATTTGAAAAAATAACCGTAGGTAAGGGACGCCAGATAAAAGATGGCGAAGAAGTAGCCATCTTGACCATAGGCCACCCCGGCAACTTTGCAGTACAAGCTTGCAAAATGTTACTGGCCGATGGTCTCGATCCTGCACACTACGATATGCGTTTTGCCAAGCCGCTGGACGAAGAATTGCTACACGAAATAGCAACACGCTTCCAGAAGATCATCACCGTAGAAGATGGTACCATAGTAGGTGGTTTTGGCAGTGCTGTACTGGAATTCATGGCAGCACATAACTACACTCCTGAAGTAAAGATGCTGGGCATCCCTGACCGCATAGTAGAACATGGCAAACCAGAAGAACTGCACCGTGAATGTGAATACGATGCGCTGGCTATTGCTAATGCAGTACGCGAAATGGTAGATGTGAAAGTGAGCCTCGCCACAATATAAGCTTGCATATAATGATATCTCCGAAGGCTGCCGTAAGGCAGCCTTCGTTGTTTGCTACCGCTGTTTATCGACAAAGGTTTTTATAGCTGCTGCTACTTCTGTTTTGGCTTCTAGGTGCGGAAAGTGGCCCGCCTGTTCTAGCGTCTTTACGTTAAAAGTAGGAAACTCTTTTATCCAGCGGTTGAGGTAGTCAGGATTAAAGAATTTATCTTTTGCACCCCATATTATCTGCGCCGGGATATGCAGTTTATGTAGCTTTTTCAGTGTTTCATCATAATAATCAGATGAACCCAACATCGATAGCATCAGCTGATAATTGGCCCACCTGTCTTCTTTGGTTTGATAGTATTTCATAAACGCGTCATAGTGCTCTTTGAACACTTGCTTATCAGCAAAACCATTCTTCGCCATGAATTTTACCGAGAAACCCATCTTCAGGTACAGCCAGCGCCCTATTATGCCGTTCATCATTTTCAATCCTTTCTCTGCCGGTGTGCCCTTTAGGCTCCATAGCCATGTGTTGGTAATGGTGAGCGACTTAAATAATTCAGGCCGTGCTACGAGTGCTCCTATCCCTATTGGTCCGCCAAAGTCATGTACCACCAGGTGTATGTCGCGTAGCTCGAGTTTGTTTATCAAATCCAGCAACCTTTGGCTGTGTGCTTCGGGCGTCAGCGCAGCTTCCACGCTCTTATCTGACTGACCGAAGCCCAGATGGTCGGGGACAATGCAACGATAATTACCGGACAGTTCCTGTACCATTCCTTCATACATCAATGAAGACTCTGGAATACCATGTACGAACAATATTGTTTCGCCCGACCCTTTGTCTATATAGTGAAGACGGTGCTGCCCTATATTTACAAATGATGCAGCAGTGGTTTTGTTATTCATAGCTATCTATTTTTTGTAGTAAGAATTGTTCAACTTCTGCCAGGGGGTAGGCGGCAGGGTGTAGCAGGTGCATTGCCGTTACCCCGTCTATCAGCGCTATGATCATCAGGGCGGTTGTTTTCGGCTGGCTATAACCATCCTGCTCCAGCTTTAGCATAATCAACTTTGCAATTTCTGTAATATCCGCGTCCAATCCCACTGCTGCCATCAGCTCGCTATTCTGCCGCACACTGTGTAAAATTTTCCATAGTAATGGGCTGGACTGCAATTGGTTACAGCATAGCTGCACATGTTTTTTAAAGGCTTCTTTAAAGTTTAATTCAGGATCGCCATAGGGTTGTAGGGTGCTGCCAATTTCTGCTAATCCCATCTGCACCAGATGAGCAAGCAGTGCCTCCTTATTTTTGAAATGCCTGTAAAGCAAGCCCTGAGCCACACCGCACGCATCAGCCAGCTTTTGTATGGATGTGCTTTCATAGCCATTCCTAGCAAATAATTCAATTGCTGTATCAATAAATTGTTTCCTCTTAGACATGTGAATGAATATTCACTCGCAAAAATGGTTTTTATATTTTAGTATGCCAAATATTATCTCCGTCACGGCACTATTATTTAACAATACTTATTTGTTAAGACCTCGTGATGAAAGGATTATTACTATTTACCTCAATATTTATTATGAGTTTGCCCGGCTTTGCTCAAGGCGTTGGTTTTGAGGCAGGGGGAAGCTTGAATAATATGCGCATCGGCGTGGAAGGCACAGCCGCAAACACAAGCTTAAAGCCGGCAGCACGCATTGGTATTGTGCGCGAAGAATTCCTGAGCGACCATTTTTCTACTCAATACGGCATTTTTTACAACGCAAAAGGCAGCTGTTTACAATATACTAAGACCAAGTTTGACGGTCATGCCACAACGGTACAGGATATAAATGGCTACGTGCGAGTGGACTATTTTGAACTGCCGATATCTGTACTGTATCATTCCAACACAGCTAAGCGAAATGGATTCTTTATAGGCGGCGGCGCCTACGCAGGAGCGGCTTTTGGGGGCTTATTGTCTATCGACAATAACTTCACCCATATCAATGGCGTTACCTATTCCATCAATAATAAATTCTTGCTGGATGCTAATATTGGCGATAGAGAAGAGGATGACTTCAGAATGCTGGATGCAGGGCTCCAGCTACAAGGGGGCTACGAGCTAAAGAACGGCCTTTATGCACGTATGCACTACTCTTACGGACTTGTTGATGTCGATCCTTCATCTACCATGAGTATGAAGAACCAAAGCATAGGTGTTACTGTGGGTTATATGTTCCGTCGTTGATCAGCTGATGCCTTTTTAATTTCCCTACCGTCAATACCTCTGTATTAGTGAAAAACACAATAGAATACTCTATTACTTCCTAAGGCAATCTGCTCATCATCAAATTATCATATCAGCTAATTAGCTAATCAACCCAAACATGTAGGATTTGATTAACTTTGCCTCTTCTTAATTAAGCCTACTAATAAAATTTACGAGCATATCATGCAGGCAACACTCGAACAAGCAACCAAACTTGGACTGCGCGAAGAGGAATTTGAAAAAATAAAGGAAATACTGGGCCGCACACCCAATTTTACCGAAGTAGCTATGTACTCCGTAATGTGGAGCGAACACTGTAGCTACAAAAACTCCATAACGTATCTTAAGAAACTACCCCGCGATGGTGAGCGCCTGTTGGTAAAAGCAGGTGAAGAAAACGCCGGGCTGGTAGATATTGGCGATGGCTGGGGATGTGTGTTCAAAATAGAATCACACAACCACCCTTCTGCTATCGAGCCATTCCAGGGTGCTGCTACGGGTGTAGGTGGTATCCACCGCGATATCTTCACGATGGGTGCAAGGCCGATTGCGGCTCTTAACTCACTACGCTTTGGTAAGCTGGAAGATCCTAAAACAAAATGGCTGCTGAAAGGTGTAGTAAAAGGCATCAGCCACTACGGTAACTGCTTTGGCGTACCTACCGTAGGCGGCGAAATATATTTTGAGAACTGCTACCAAACCAATCCACTGGTAAACGCCATGAGCGTTGGTGTGGTACGTGCCGGTCAAACGGTTTCGGCTACGTCGCATGGCGCGGGTAACCCGGTGTTTATAGTTGGTGCATCTACGGGTAAAGATGGCATTGGTGGTGCATCATTCGCATCGGCCGACATCAGCGAGAACAGCGCCGAGCAATTACCTGCGGTACAGGTAGGCGATCCGTTTGAAGAAAAGAAATTATTGGAAGCTTGCCTGGAGGCAATCCCCACAGGTGCCTTCATAGGTATGCAGGATATGGGTGCAGCGGGCATTACTTGCTCTACCAGCGAAATGAGCGCCAAGGGCGAACACGGTATGATCATCCATCTGGATAAAGTACCTACCCGCCAACATAACATGAAGCCTTGGGAAATGCTGCTGAGCGAAAGCCAGGAGCGTATGCTGATTGTAGTGAAGAAAGGCCGTGAGCAGGAAGTACAGCAGATCTTCGATAAATGGGATATACACTGCGTACAGATAGGTGAAGTAACGGAAGATAAGAACCTGAAGTACTACATGAACGGCGAACTGATGGCCGATGTACCTGCCGAAAGCCTGGTGCTTGGCGGCGGTGCACCTGTATATCAGCGCGAATACAGCGAGCCTAAATACTTCGCACAGATCAATGCATTCAACCCTGATAGCATAGCCGTACCTGCCGACCTGGTAGATGTAGCTTACCAACTGGTAAAACTGCCGACCATCGCTTCTAAACGCTGGGTGTACGACCAGTATGACTCAATGGTAGGTACAGGTAACACGGGTACTAATGAACCGAGTGATGCTGCTGTGGTGCGAGTACACGGATCGAGCAAGGGTATAGCGGCGACTACTGACTGTAACAGCCGTTACGTTTATTCTGACCCATACAAAGGCGGATTGATAGCAGTGAGTGAAGCAGCACGCAATATCGTGTGCAGTGGAGGCTTGCCAGTTGCTATTACCAACTGCCTCAACTTTGGTAATCCATACAATCCAGAAGTGTACTATCAGTTTGTGTATGCACTAAAAGGTATGGGTGATGCTTGTCTGAAATTTGGCACCCCGGTAACAGGCGGTAACGTTAGCTTCTACAACCAGTCGGAAGACGGGCCGGTATATCCTACACCCACCATTGGTATGGTAGGTATACTCGATACGCTGGATCAGAAAATGACTGCGTTCTTTAAGAATGATGGTGACATCATCTACATGATAGGTGAGCATCGTAACGACATCAACTGTTCTGAATACCTGCATCAGGTACATGGTGTAACACATAGCCCTGCTCCATACTTCGACCTGGAAGAGGAAGCAAAACTACAGGAGCTGGTATTGAAACTGGTACGCGACAAAACAGTAGAATCGGCACACGATACGGCTGAAGGTGGACTATTTGTATCGCTCATCGAAAGCGGTATGTTCAAAAACACGGGCTTTACCATCACTACAGATAGCAGCATCCGCAAAGATGCTTACCTGTTTGGTGAGGCACAGAGCCGCGTTGTGGTAAGTGTTCGTCCGGACAAACAAGCAGCGTTCGAAGCGGCACTGCAAGGCCATGCTTTCAGCAAGCTGGGTACTGTAAATGGCAACGGCCATATGTACATAGATGGTGCTGACTGGGGTAACATCAAAGACTGGAAAGAAGCCTATGATACAGCTATAGAAAAGCTGATAAATGCTTAATTAAAACAAAGCGAATCATAAAAGGAAAGCGGCAGGTATTTACCTGCCGCTTTCCTTTTATCTGAATCTTATTGCCGCAGCATAAGGATCAACACTTACTTCGTAGCGTATGGCATTTACGGGGGCTAGCGTATTGAGGTCGTACACCATGTAATAACCATTGCGGCCGCTGCAAGGCGAGCTATGATGCGGGCTAGGGCCTTTACTGGCCTGGTTACGGTTTGTAATGATGAATTGATTGTTTCTTTCGTCCACAGCAATACCATAAGGCTGAAATAACGTACCCTCTATTCGTTTTATGGTTTCGTAAGTATTGTAATTGATGATATGTACACTGCCAACAGAAGTAGCATCTGTAGTATCTCCAGTACAAGTAACGATCAGGTAAGGTTTGTTCTTACACGCTACCATTTCTTGCGGTCTTTTGCCGGTTGCTATTGTTGTTATTGCCTTATCTGTTGTGGCATCCATCACGCGCACCTCATCGGTGTTCTGGCAGCTCGCAAAATACTTCTTCCGGTCGGGCGACCATGTTAATCTATATGGGTCAGGGCTATTAGCTATTGCTAAAGTGGAAGGTGCATTGGCGTCGACACTCACAGCCTTTTGGTAGCCTTTCGCCAGTTTGTAAACAGTATTGCCAAACATGGAACTCACATAAAAAGTATCGAAACTTGCATTGGCCAGAATAGCTTCGGGAGATTCAAGATTACCGTTTCCTAAAGTGTAGTCTATCTGCATAGTAGCCGTGTTGATCACTACCAGACTTTGTGAACGCCAACTGGTAGCCGCCAGCTTTGTGCCGTCATCAGATATTTGCAGGGTTTTCCAGTAGGCATTACCCATATTTACTTCACCCACTACATTGTCTGTGCGTGTATCTATCTTCTGTATATAGTTACCATTCCAAAAGCATACATAAGCATACATGCCATCGGGCGATACAACAATATGGTCAGGCGTCTCGATCGTATTGATCTTACCAACCGGGATGTAGCGCATTACGACTTTCTTCTGCGCATCAACTACTGCCACCAGGTCACAACCCTGCATGGTCATATAAATCTTCTGCCTTGTTTCGGCATTCGATGCAAAAGGTATATTGCCATTCTTGTCCGGCGCGCCCTTCGCTATCCAGTCGCGTATGGTCAGGTATTCTTCTTTGGTAAGCGGTGTATTGTCCAACGGCATTCGTGGTTCAGCCATTGGCCCCAGTTCAGCATGTGTATTGATGAAATAAAGCAGGGAGCTATTGTCTATGCTGTATGGCACCACCACTGCTCCATTTATACCTGTTTCAAACAAGGCACTCCAGCTATCAAGCCTTAAGTCTCCGGCAGCAGTATGGCTCTGCGCATTATGACAGCCTGCCGTTGCACAACGGTTGATGAATATATTGCTGATCTCTGTAGGGAAGCCGTCCGTTTCGGCTTCAGGTAGTACATTTGCCTTATGCTTGCAAGATGCAACGCATACAAGAGCAATAAGCCCTAAGCATATTTGGTTCCTGATGTATGTCATGCTTCATAGTACACCTGCGCGTAACTAATATCGCCTGCCATCGGCGGATGCAACTTTCTTACCGTTACCTTTATCTTAATAGCATCGGGCACATGCTGCTTTAGCTCCGTATGTATCTGATGTACAAATTTCTCCAGCAGCAGCTCCGGCCTAAGGAATACGCCGGCTACGATACTGTTGATAAGCGTATAATCCACAAATGGCAACGGGCTGTCTGTAATAGTTGCCAGCAGCACATCTACATCTACCTCAAATTTATTACCGAGTACCTGCTCTTCAGGGTATAAACCATGTGGCGCGGCTATCTTTATTCCATGCAGTGAAACAGTAAGCATGTATCAAATGTACTGAACATCCTGCTACTGAAACCTGGTAGCAGCCGAATAAGGCTGTACGCTTACTTCGTATCGCCGGTCGTTTACGCTTAGCGGCTTATGGCTATACAGATCGTACAGTTGGTAATACCCATTATTACCTGCACATGCCGATACATGGTGCGCCGGCGGACCCGATGTATTGGTGCTGGCAACGTATAGTATACCATTCTGTTCATCTACAGCTATACCATGTGGTTGGGCAAATTTTCCGGTGATAACCTTTGTCGTGTAATCCTCATAATTGATAGCATAAACCGAACCTCTGAACTTGCCTGTACCATCAGGCATGTCCTCCATACAGGTAACGAAGATGGTCTTGGTTTTAGGCGATATAGCTAGCTCCTGGGGTTTGGCACCTACATTAATTACTTTTAGTAGTTTATCTGTATGCGCATCCATTACCCGCACTTCTGCAGTGGCTTCGCATGTTACGAAGTACCTGGAATAGTCAGGGGTCATGATAAGATCGTGCGGATTAGGAGAGCCGGGATACGCAGCATCGGCCCATTCACGGCCTTCCACAATACTTATCCTTTTAAAGTCCCGTCCATTGGCCGATATTCTATACATCGTATTGCCCGATTGCCCCGTTACAAAGAATGTGTCGAACGTTGCGTTGGCAGCTACCCCATGTGGGCTTCTCAGTTCGGCCGGGTTGTAAATACGCTGCAAGGTCATGTCTTCGGTCCTTACGAGTGCCAGCTTGCCCTGTTCTACCCAGTCGCTCACTAAAACCTGTTTGCCATCCGGCGATATAGTCAGCACATTAAATGATGACGAGCCTGAGCCACCATAGTTGATATTAACCTCACCAACTACCTGGTCGGTCGAAGCATCTATTTTTTGTAAGTAGTCGCCGCCGTTAGAGAAACATACATAAGCATAGCGCCCGTCGGGTGAAAACTTCACATTATGCGGATTCTCAGTCCGGGTATCGTCCTTTCCCACCTTAATGTATCTCATCAATGTTTTGGTTTCGGCATCTATCACGCCTATCAGGTCGCAACCGCCCATGGTCAGGTATATTTTTTGGCGTGTGTCGGGCTTAGATGAAAACGGCACATTGCCATTTTTGTCCGGTGCACCTTTGGCCACCCAGTCCCTTATAGTCAGATATTCTTCGCGGCTTAGCGGCGGTGCATCACGCGGCATAAGTGGCTCTGATACTACACCAAGGCTTGAATCCGGATTGATGAAGTAAAGTAGTGAACTGTAATCGGTGCTGAACGGTACTACAGGTGCGCCGTTAGCTGCATTACCCGAAAAAAGATGTTCCCAGCTGCTCATGATCAGGTCCGCTTCCTGGCTTTTGTCATTGTGGCAACCTGCTGTAGCGCATTTGCTCACGAATATCTTACCAACAGGCTCCGGGAAATTTCCGTATTCCGTTATGGGTGTGGTTGTAGTAGGTTTGTGTTTACAAGCATTTATCAGAACCAGGCTAGTCAAAACAAAGGACAATCGAATAAGGATACGCATCTTAAAAGGGTTTTGTACCTACATTGAAGTTACGAAAAATAAGGCATAGGAACTGCCCCGGCAATGATGAAACAGGACATTTCTATGACTAATAAGACGGCTAACTTTAGCAGATAGTGTGGGCGGAGCGATTTTATTCTTTTGTAGAATGCTGCAAAGTAACTGCAGCGTGCTATCTTGCAAAATTCGATGAAATACCTGTTCCTGTTATTGTTGCTTGTGGCGGCTGCCTGCGGATATAGTTCCGCACAGGTATCGAATCATTTAGATAAGGTAGGAGACATGCCAGTCGTGCATACCGGCGACACATCGCTGCCTGAAAGAGTACGGATACGCAACATTATAATAGCCGGCAATAAAAAGACCCGGGATAAGATAATTACCCGCGAAATGAGCGTACGAATAGGGGATACTGTCTTGCGCGATTCGCTCGACCTGCTAAACGACCAGAATAAGAAGCGGCTCTGGAATCTTTCATTATTTACCGATGTTACCGTTACCGCCGCAAAAGCGAACGGCAATGAGGTCGATATTTTCGTATTGGTAAAAGAGCAGTGGTATATCTTCCCCGAGCTGTTCTTTAAACTGGCCGACCGAAACTTTAATGTATGGTGGACAGAGCAGAACCGGGACATACGCCGTGCCAATCTTGGAGTTGTACTCAGGCACAAGAACTTTCGGGGCAATATGGAATCATTGGGCATAAGCGCCCAAATAGGATATACACAGCGTTTTGGCCTTGAGTATTTCAAGCCTTATCTAGACCGCCAGCAGAAGCATGGGGCCGGCGCTTCATTTTCGTTCTCTAACAACATTGAAACCTACTATAAAACCGACAGCAATAAACTGCGCTTTGTACGCACACCACCGGGCAGGCATATCATCAGCCAATTTACCGCTGCTGCTGTGTACACCTACCGCCCGCGCTATTCCAGCCGCCACCTTATCGAGTTGCGGTATCGCAATTACCGGATTGATGATACCGTCCTGGAATTAAATACCGAGTATTTTGCGAACAGCAGCAACAAAATGAAGCTGATAGAATTGATGTATCAGCTGGAGTATAATAAAGTAGACAACTGGATATATCCGCTTACAGGTACTAAGTTCGTAGGCCATTCGGTAAGCCGGAAAGGCATTGAAGGCTTCAACTTTCAGCAATACTTTACTGCCGAATACAGCCGGTTCAACCAGGTAAGCCGCAAGTGGTATACAGCTGGCATACTGCGGGCAAAAACTTCATTCCCCGAAGATCAGCCCTATATATTCCGCAACGGGCTGGGTACGGAGAGTGAATATGTGCGAGGATATGAATATTATGTGATAGATGGTTCACAATATGGTATTGCCAGGGCCAGTCTGAAGTATGAGTTGTTAAATATAAGGTTGGTCAACTTGCCATTGAAATATCTTCCTGTAATACCGATCCGACTATATCCTAAAGTATTTGCAGATGCAGGGTATGTCAGGAGCATCCGGCCGCTGAATAGCTTTTTGAATAACAGGCCGCTCTATTCGGCAGGAGTTGGGTTAGATGTGGTCTCTACATATGATTTTAAATTAAGGTTAGAATACACCTGGAATCATTTGGGTGAAAAAGGACTATTTTTACACATCAATAGCGAGTAGAAAGGTCGGGAGCTAATTATAAATTAAACAAAGGGAACGCTGGCTGTTCCCGTTTTATTACACTCTATGCTGGTAGCGCTGTACAACCGTACATTCGATGAACATGACATTCCTGTATTGCAACGGATCATCGGGATGCTCGACGAGCATAAACTGCAACTGATCATTTATAAGGAATTTTACGATCGTATAAAGGAGCATCTTTCACTCAGCAATACCCCAAGGATATTTACCGGCAAGTTCGATCTCCCCTTGCAAACGGATATGCTCTTTAGCCTGGGTGGCGACGGTACGCTGCTGGATACCATCAGCTTTATAGGCAATAGTAATATTCCTGTTATCGGCATCAATCTGGGCAGGCTTGGCTTTCTGGCTGCTATCCCTGAAGAGGAAGTGGAAGCTGCTATACTGTCGCTGGTGCGTGGTTCTTATACCATCGAAAAGCGTACTTTGATACATCTCGATTCAAGCGTGCCGCTGTTTGATGGAGCCCCGTTTGCGCTCAATGAATTTACGCTGCATCGTAAGGATACTTCTTCGATGATCAAGATACATACTTATCTAAACGGGGAGTTCTTGAACACATACTGGGCCGATGGCCTGATCGTGGCCACGCCTACGGGTTCTACCGGTTATTCGCTTAGCTGCGGTGGCCCTGTTGTATTTCCGCAGACGTCCAGCTTTGTTATTACGCCCGTTGCTCCCCACAACCTGAATGTCCGCTCTATTATAGTGCCTGACGACAATGTAATATCCTTTGAGGTGGAGGGCCGTACCGAGCAGTTCCTGTGTACGCTCGACTCACGTACCGAGACCATTACCAGTTCCATACAGCTGGCAGTCAAAAAAGAAAACTTTACTATTTCGTTAGTACGGCCCGATGAACACAACTTCTTGAAGACCATAAGGCAGAAGCTATATTGGGGCATCGACCGGAGAAATTAGTTTGCCACTACAATAAAAAAATTAGATTTGTAGTTATACCATTCCCGCATGAGGAAACTGAGCTTCATCATATTGCTGTTGACCACGCTGGTGCTTCGCGCCGGTGCGCAGACGTTTTATACTTCAACAGAGTATGGGTTTTCTGCGGGCGCATCACAATATTTTGGCGACATTAATGATAATTACGGTTTCAAATTTGTGCGCCCGGCAGGAGGTCTTTTTGTAAGAAAGCTCATAAACCCTTTCATAGCCATCCGGGGTTCGGTAGCTTACACGCATGTAGGCTATGCTGATAAATACTCCAGCAACTACTTCAATAAAACACGCAACCTGAGTTTTGAAAGCGATATCATCGAAGTCGTAGCCCAGTCTGAATTTAATTTCTTCCGTTTTTCTACCGGTGAGCTTAACAGCAGGTTCACGCCCTACCTTACAGCTGGTATCGGTGCGTTTTACTATAACCCATATACCGACTACCTTGGGCGCAGATACAATCTTCGCTCTATGGGTACGGAAGGGCAATACCTGGAAGGCTACGAAGGCCGTCAGTATGGACGGGTGAGTGTATGTTTCCCGGTAGGTGCAGGCATTAAATATTGGGTAGTACCAGGTGTTAATTTTGGTTTCGAGATAGCCAACAGGCTTACGCTAACAGACTATATGGATGATGTAAGCACTACCTACGTAGGTGCTAGTAACTTTCCAACCGACCCGCAAATAGTCAATCCGGCGTTTGTATTACAAGATCGCTCGCCTGAGATTACTGGTATTCCACTGGGCCGCGCAGGTAAGCAAAGAGGCAATACTAACACAAAGGACCAGTACATGATGTTCATGTTCAACATCTCAATACAGCTGAAGACATACAAGTGCCCGGCTTTCCTTAAAGAGGGATATTATATGTACTAGAGGTTGAGCATTACGTTCACCCACTCTCCGTCGAATTTCACGTTATAGTGTTCATAGAACCTTATAGCCGGCGTATTCCAGTCTAATACCTGCCAACTGATGCCGTGAAACTTCTTTTCTTTAGCCTCTTCTATTAATGCATCCATCAGCATACTGCCCAGTCCATGGCAACGGTAAGGCTCATTCACAATGATGTCCTCCAGGTACATCCGCGTACCCTTCCACGTGCTGTAGCGGATGTAGTATAATGCAAAAGCTACCACCTTTCCATTCATCTCCGCAACAAATGCCCACCATATGGGATTTGCACCGAAGCCTGTTTCTATAAAATGCTCCATGGTAACGGTGACTTCGTCAGGGGCCTTCTCATATACAGCCAACTCCTTTATCAGCTCCATCATTGGGGGGCAATCTTCGCGAAAGGCGCGGCGTATCACAACATTCTTAAGATCAGTAGTGTGCATCATAAGTTTACAGATACAATACTACGCCGTCTCATACGTTATTGCAAATGAGCTACTTGCAAAACTTGCGTTAAAGCAATAGGACGGTAGGGCATATAGATGTACATTTATTTATAATATTGGCATTAGTTTGCTACCAAATTCAATTCACAGCATAATACTGAAACACAGGAAAAAATATGAGTACACAAGGAGAAATTTTGTGGGTAGATGATGAGATAGATTCGTTGAAATCGCAAATACTGTTTTTAAAAAATAAAGGCTACGATGTAACAGCCCTATCGAATGGCCACGATGCACTGGAGCTGTTGAAAGAAAAAGTAGTAGACGTAGTGCTGCTCGATGAGAGTATGCCCGGCCTTACGGGTCTGGAAACCCTTTCAAGAATAAAAGAAGTACATCCTAACCTGCCGGTAGTGATGGTAACAAAGAATGAGGCAGAGAACATAATGGATGAGGCCATTGGTGGCCAGATAAGCGACTACCTGATAAAGCCGGTAAACCCTAATCAGGTGCTGCTTTCACTGAAAAAGATCATCGATTCAAAAAGACTGGTATCTGAAAGGACCACAACGGAATATCAAAAAGAATTTCGCAACTTGTTCATGGCGCTTAGCTCTAACCCCGACCATGAGGAATGGAAGGAGCTATACCGTAAGCTGGTATATTGGGAGCTGGAAATGAGCCGCAGCGGCAGCACAGAAATGATGGAAGTACACCAGTCGCAAAAGTCTGAAGCCAACACGGAGTTTTACAAATATGTATCGAAGAACTACGCCAACTGGATAAAGAACGGTAACGGACCGCTGATGTCGCATGAACTGTTCAAAACTAAAGTAGCTCCGCACTTGGAGCAGGGCAAGCCTACCTTCCTTATTGTAGTAGACAACTTGCGTTACGATCAGTGGAAGGCATTTCAGCCGATTGTAAATGAGTCATTCCGAGTATTGGAAGAAGATATGTTCTACAGCATATTGCCTACCGCTACGCAATACGCGCGTAATGCTTTATTTGCCGGCATGATGCCAGCCGATATCGAGAAGAAATTCCCTAACGAGTGGAAAAATGACGATGAAGAAGGCGGTAAGAACCTGTTTGAAGAAGTGTTCCTGCGCTATCAACTGAAGCAGCTGAAGCTGGATCATCTGAAAACACAGTACATCAAGATAACCAATAACGAGAATGGTAAGATTCTTGAAGACAACGTACACAACTATCTCAATAACGACCTGACGGTTATTGTATACAACTTCGTAGATATGCTGTCGCATGCGCGTACCGAAATGGAAGTACTGAAAGAGCTGGCAGGGGACGAAACTTCTTATCGTTCACTTACGGTTAGCTGGTTTGAACATTCGCCGCTGCACCGCGCGCTCAAGAAAATAGCAGATAAGAATATACAGGTCATGATTACCACCGACCACGGTACGGTACGTGTAAAAACACCAAGCAAATGCGTGGGTGACAGGCAAACCACTACCAACCTGCGCTATAAGCATGGACGCAACCTGCAGTACGAAGAGCGCGACGTACTGGCCTTTCGGGACCCCGCAGTAGCAGGGCTACCAAGGCCTAATGTGAGCTCTACCTTCATCTTTGCAAAAGAAGATGTGTTCCTTTGCTACCCCAATAACTACAACCATTACGTGAATTATTACCGCAACACCTTCCAGCACGGGGGCATCTCGCTCGAAGAGATGATCGTACCGGTGATAAGGCTACAGAGCAAATAACATAGTAAAGCGCCGGCATATTTTTGACGGCGCTTTTGCTTTAGTTCTTTCACAAAAAATTATAACCGGTACGGTGCAGCAGCACGGTATTAATCATTAAAATTGTAAAAAGCACACGAGTACATATATGGAACCTGTTTCTGAGCCATTGTCGATAAATGCCACAGATGCCATTCAGCACCTTATAAGCCAGATAGAGAGAGTAATACGCGGTAAACGCCAGCAAGTTGAATATGTAGTTACCTGTCTGCTGGCAGGCGGTCATATCCTGATGGAAGATAACCCCGGTACCGGTAAAACAGTACTGGCGCGTACACTGGCGCAGTGCATCAGTGGCGCTGGCAAAGGTGAGCACGTTATATTTAAACGCATTCAGTTTACCCCCGACCTGCTGCCGATGGACCTCATCGGCTCACATATATTCGACGACCGTACCAAGGAATTTATATTTAAGAAAGGTCCATTGTTCTGCAACGTGCTACTGGCCGATGAGATAAACCGTGCTTCACCAAAGGTGCAAAGCGCCCTGCTCGAAGCCATGGCCGAGCACCAGATAACTACGGGCGATACTACACTGAAGCTGGAGCGTATGTTCTTTACCATAGCTACACAGAACCCCGTAGAGATGGAAGGTACGTACCCACTGCCCGCCGCGCAGCTCGACCGCTTCTTTATGAAGATTTACTTCGGGTATGTGGATGAAGAAACAGAAATGAACATTTACCGCGAGTACCTTGATATTGCACAGAACCTGGTACAACTGGAGCAGGTGCTGAGCATGGAAGATATACTATCATTACAGCAGCAAGCCAGCCAGGTGTTTGTACACGATGAAATAGTACGTTCGGTAAGTACGATCGTACGCAACACACGTGCACATCAGGATATTGCGTTGGGTGCCTCTACCCGTAGTGGTATTGCGTTTCTGAGATGCCTGCGTGCATTTGCGCTGGTGCGTGGCCGCACGTTTGTAATAGAAGACGACGTGCGTGATACAGCACGCGCAGTGCTTGACCACCGCCTGATATACCGCAACAAAGAGGGCCGTCAGAAAGCATTGGAAGGGATTGTAGGTAAAGAAATGGAACGCCTCGCCAGGCTGAAGCTGCATGCGTAACACAGATGCGCGAAGAATAAATGATGCAAGGAAGTAACCGAATGAAATATGTTTGCATTGCTGTGCTGCTCTTGTGGAGTAGCCTGCATGGTTATGCGCAGTCGCTGGCTACGCGTAATGCAGGGCTGCGTTATGAGGTGAACGCAAAACGTACCGGCACCAATATACAAAGCGATGATGCACTGCCTCGTTCGCGCGAGTTTAAGCGGATCGATAGCTCTTATTATGTGGGCTGGATGTATGAGGGTGTGTACAAATTCAACCATGCTGCCGACTACCTTGGCTTCAAGAATGCATCGATACCGCTGGAGCACGCGCTATACCAAATGGAGCGCGACTATCGTAAAGAACTGGCAACACGCACCAGCGACTTGATGCAATACTTCCCGGCTTATAACTACCACCTGGATTATACGCAGACCGCCTACTACCTGGTGCAATGCTATAGCAATACCGAAGAAGCGGAAAAGATGTATACCTTGCTGCGAAGGGTATTGAAATGGAACTTTCAGCGCGACTATTATCTCGATACCTACAACTATCTTTTTTGGGTAACGCATCGCAACCGTTATTACAACAACAGTAAGTATTCATTTTTAAGAAACTCAATAGACGAGAATGAACAACTGGCGAATAAATATCTCGATTCACAACTTCGTCGCATAGAGCGAAACAAGGTTGTTAATCAGGGCATTTTTCAGCCAGGCTACGAGCGCGATGAAAAGTATGGCGTATATCACTACAAGTCCATATATTATAGCTATCGTCTCAATATAGACTCTGCCGCATACTACTACAACCTGCTGCGCAATACCGTCTTCTTTCCACATAATAACTACGCTACCTTCCGCGCCATTTGCGGCGACTTTAAAGAAGCCGAGCTGGAATACCAGATGGAAGCAGCACAGGACCGTGGCGACAAACGCCTGAAAGAATGGGCATACTATACTTCCATCATCAATCTGTATAAGGCAGAGCCTAAAATGGCTGCCGAATTGCTGAAAGATATGATACGCTCCGGTGGCTCTACACCGGGCTTTGGCTGGTACAATATTGCCCTTGCCCGTGCTATGTACTACGACGGGCAGATAGGCGAATCAAACCGCTACCTTAATAAGGCAGCAGAGTTCAAAGAGCTGCATATAGGTACTACACTCACGCAAACGCACTATGACTTTAGCCTGCAACTGGTGAAGCTGATGAACAAGCAATCGCAGTTTGAAAGGCAGAAATTTGAGCACCGCAACTGGTGGTACAATCCTAAAGTATTGGGCACTATGGCTGGCTATAGGGGTGAGCAATACATGCAGCAGTTCCTCATCATCAACCAGTTTGCACAAAACCCCGAGCGCGATCGTGTGATCTATAAATTGTTTGCTACGGAAAGCACCGTGAGCTGGGATGAAGTGTGGTATCTGATGAAAGACTTTAGCACGCGCTTCTTCCTTGACAGGTTTCAGAAAGAGTTGCAGACCGATGAGCGTAAATACATCCGCAAGTACTTCCAGCTATTTGTAGCCAGGCTGCAAATGAAGCAGGGCAACTACAAAGAAGCACGCCGTATGCTCGACGCTATACTGATGGACCCGAACATCGACAAGGAATATGAAAAGCTTTTGCTGGCCCGCGTGTACCAGGCACAGGCCGAGTGCGCCGAAGAGCGAAAGGATAAAGACGCATATAATCAATGGGTGTACCGCGCCTATATCACTTACCCGCAATTGCTGCCTAATACAGGCCTGGCAATGAACATGCGCCTGCATGTAAGCGGACAGTCGAGTGAAGACATCGTGCAGCGATTGAAAGACTGCAATATCAACTGGATGAGTGGAGGCGGTGCGCCTGCCGTTGACGCCTACGTCAACTTCCTACCGGGCACCGGGACTAAAAAGCGTATAGAATACTACGTAGTAGATCCATTGACGAATACGATAGTAGAGAAACAATCTTTCGCATACTCAAAGCCCGAGCTAGCCGGCGTGCAATTGGCTTATAAATTATTTGGCGTAGGCGGTAAGCCGCCTGCTGCCGATACCGATGCGGAGCGTACTACATTGTAGGGGGCGTGTGCCTTTTGGTGCTGGATGTAGCGTGTTGTAGCTATATTTGATGCCCGAGTCTGATGAAAGAAAAGCTGCAACAATTACGCTTCCTGTTTATTCCCTATTTGATTATTGCTGTTTCTGTTCCTGCAATTACGGTGCTGCTTACGTGGATAGCCGAAAGAGAATTTGGCTATCTTACCGTTGATCCGGATGCAGGCGGGATGTTCTTACCTGCAATGCTGTCTGGCGCTGGTATATTGTTTTTTCTGCGAAAGAGGGTTAACTGCATTAAATCTGTAAACACCAGATATGATGGTCCTACAGCAATCATGGCTTTGATATTTCTGAGTATTATTTTTTCAGCCTTAGGCTTTCGTGACTATTATTATGCTCAACATTTCGAGATGATTCATGTAAATACCGTTGCCGATATTGATATTAGAAATCCATCCAGATACTATAAGATAGATCACCTGGAGATTCTAAAGGATAGTTCTTCGCATTTCAGTAGCGGTGTGGTAACAGGGAAGAATGGGAAGGCATTACAAATGCACTCTTATTTCGCCCTGCCTATCGCTAACGACAAGAGTCAACTTTTTTGGTATGCCATTTCATTTGAAGAGACAGCAATTCTTCCATATGGGTATGGAGCAGACGAGAAAACGAGCGAATTTTCGGAACGTTCAAAGCAAGAGTTTTTAAACTATCGTTTCCCACGGACAGATTATTATGAGAATATAGTAAACGGTGATGACCGCGACGGTTATGTAAGGGCTATTTCAAAAAGAGTTCAAGAAGAGGGTAATAAGCTATATATACTGCAACCTATCGACAATCCGTTTAGCGAGCGAGGCAGCAGGTCTCTTATCACGGCGCTTATTGCCTTCGGTTTCGGCTGTGTCCTTACATTGGTTGTATCGGTTGCCGCCAAAATTGATAAAATAAAACTGGAGAGATATAGGCAAGGTAAAGTTGATAAATATGACTTCCTGAACCAGGTTATCAGATTTACTATCCCCAAAGAACCATATTTTGAAACTTCGGTTTTAATTGACATCCTTCTTTTAGGTTTTACAATTCCTATTACTTTCGGTAAGTTTTATATCAGTCTATTATCTCAAGTTCCTGTTATTTCCATTTTCGCATTCCATTTTACACACCTTAATTTTTTTCATCTGTTATTCAACATTATTTCTTTGGCCATTGCGGGCATGTTAATGGAGCCTGCCCTTAGACGGCGATGGATGATTGCATTGTTTTTCTTAATAAATTCTGCTGCGACGGCTGCAAGTTGCTTATTCCTGCCGGACGCAGCTACTTTCGGAGCTTCAGGAGCAGTTTTAGGGTATTTCGGAATTATCATCTCACTTTTAATTCGGAAGAGGATACCTTTTGAGGAAAAGATCTGGTATTATCTGATCGCATTTGTAGTACTGGGCAGTCTCAATATGGTTTTAGGGTTTACCTTGGACGAAACGAATAACGTTCTTAATGCAACCGGTTTGATCTTTGGGTTTCTGCTAGGGTTCATCATTCCCGTGAAAGAGTCTCAAGAAAAAATGGGATAAGTACGAGAATAAATAATATCAACATGTGTATAAGCAACTTTATTAAGCTGCATTATCCCACTTTGCAATCTTCTTATATACCGCTAACTTTGCATATTCTTTTACTTTTCAAGTAGATATATTTTATAATATGAATTTGTTTTCCTTGCAGAATCAGGAATTCACCCACCGTCATATCGGGCCGGATGAAAAAGAAACGGAGCAGATGTTGCAAACCATCGGCGTATCCGGAATGGAAGAGCTGATATCGCGTACTGTGCCGCAGGCCATCCGTATGGACCATGCGCTCAACGTACCCGAATCGGTAAGCGAAGCGGAGTACCTGCGTATCTTAAAAGATATCTCCCTGAAAAATAAAACCTATAAGAACTACATAGGCCAGGGTTACTACGATACCCATACGCCAAGTGTTATCCTGCGCAACATCTTCGAGAATCCGGGATGGTATACGCAATACACGCCTTACCAGGCTGAAATTTCGCAAGGCCGTCTTGAAAGCCTGCTGAACTTCCAGACCATGGTAAGCGACCTTACAGGTCTGCCACTGGCCAATGCATCGCTGCTGGATGAAGCCACTGCTGCTGCCGAGGCAATGAGCATGTTCTTTGCTTCATTGAACAAGGACCATAACAACCCGGATCGTCCAAAGCTGTTTGTTGACAACGATACGTTCCCGCAAACTAAAGATGTTATCGTTACACGCGGTACGCCGCTGTGTATCGACATCGTGTACGGCGACTACCGCACGGCTGCTATTGATAATACTTACTTCGGTGCCATCGTACAATATCCTAATGACAAAGGTTCGGTAGAAGATTACCGCAGCTTTGTAGAGAAAGTACATGCCGTAGGCGCATACGTGGCTATGGGTACCGACCTGCTGGCGCTGACGCTCCTGACGCCTCCGGGCGAGCTGGGTGCCGATGTAGCTTTCGGTTCTGCGCAGCGTTTCGGTGTGCCTCTTGGTTATGGTGGTCCGCACGCAGCATTCTTCACTGCTAAGGACGATTTTAAACGCCACATCCCCGGCCGCATCATCGGTGTAAGTGTGGATGCTAACGGTAACCGTGCATTGCGTATGGCACTGCAAACACGTGAGCAGCACATCAAGCGCGAAAAGGCAACTTCGAACATCTGTACTGCACAGGCACTGCTGGCCAACATGGCTGCTATGTATGCTGTGTTCCATGGTCCTGATGGACTGAAGACCATTGCTAAGCGTATCTCTGTACTGGCGCAAACGCTGGCTGAAACTTTAGCAGATCAAGGCTACAAAATTGTTTCTCAATCATTCTTTGATACCATCGTTGTAGAAGTTGCAGATGTAGCTACGCTGAAAGAAAAAGCAGAAGCTGCGCATATCAACTTCCGCTACTTTGCAGGTAGCAACATGGTAGGTATCTCTATCGATGAGACTACTTCTACTTCCGACCTGTTCGATATCATCAGCGTATTCTACTCGAGCGAAGAGCCGATCTCTTTCAGCATCAACGATGACAAGATGCTGACCAATATCGGTACCTCGCTTACGCGTACTTCAGAGTACTTGACACACCCGGTATTCAACAGCCATCATAGCGAAACGCAAATGATGCGCTATATCAAGATGCTGGAAAATAAAGACCTCAGCCTCAACACCAGCATGATCTCCCTGGGCTCTTGCACGATGAAGCTGAACGCAGCATCGGAAATGATACCGCTGAGCTGGAGCCACTGGAGTAAGATGCACCCATTCGTTCCGCGCGACCAGGCGGGTGGTTATCTGCAAATCGTAAAAGAGCTTTCACGCTATCTGTGTGAGATCACCGCATTCGATGCCTGCAGCCTGCAGCCAAACAGTGGTGCGCAAGGCGAGTATGCCGGTCTGCTTACCATCAAATCATACCACGAAAGCCGTGGCGATCATCACCGCAACGTAATGCTGATACCTATATCTGCTCACGGTACCAATCCTGCATCAGCAGTAATGGTTGGCTACAAAGTAGTAGTGGTTAAAGCGCTGGAGAACGGGTATATCGACGTAGAAGACCTGAAAGCGAAAGCAACACAACACGCGGCTAACCTCGCAGGTATCATGGTTACTTATCCATCTACCTACGGTGTGTACGAAGAAACGATCAAAGACATCACTAAGATCGTCCACGAGCATGGTGGACAGGTTTATATGGACGGTGCTAACATGAACGCCCAGGTAGGTCTTACCGCTCCGGGCCTCATCGGTGCCGACGTATGCCACCTGAACCTCCACAAGACCTTCGCTATACCGCATGGTGGTGGCGGTCCTGGTATGGGCCCTATATGCGTTAAATCGCATCTGGCGCCATTCCTGCCTTCGCACGTAGAGGAGAGCAATGGTAAGGCCGGTAACGCCGTATCAGCAGCGCCATTCGGTTCTGCGAGCATCCTGCTTATTTCTTACGCATACATCCGTATGCTGGGTACAAAAGGCCTGCGCAAAGCAACTGAATATGCTATACTGAACGCCAACTACATGCGTGCCCGTCTGAAAGATGATTTCGACATACTGTACACAGGTACCGGTGGTACCTGTGCGCACGAGTTCATTGTTGATCTGCGTCCGTTCAAGAAGAGCGCCGAGATAGAAGCAGAAGACGTTGCAAAACGCCTGATGGACTATGGCTTCCACGCACCTACTATGAGCTTCCCGGTACCGGGCACTATTATGATAGAGCCTACGGAGAGCGAGGACAAAGCTGAACTGGACCGCTTCTGCGATGCGCTCCTGAGCATCCGTGCCGAGATACGCGCTATAGAAGAGGGTAAGGCTGATAAAGTGGATAACCCACTAAAACAAGCGCCGCATACACAGCATGTAATAACTGCCGATGAGTGGACGCGCAGCTACAGCCGTCAGCAGGCAGCATTCCCGCTTAGCTGGGTGAAACAAAACAAATTCTGGCCAAGCGTAGCCCGTGTAAATAACACCTACGGCGACCGTAACCTGATATGTACCTGCGAGCCTGTTTCTTCTTATATGGAAGCAGAAGCGTAGTAGTATAGATCTTAATAAAAATCAAATCCCGCTCCCGCAAGGAGCGGGATTTTTTTCGTGTTGTATTGCAGTCCGGTAAAGGGTTTTGTATCTTTCGGGCTCCTAACAGACGCATTATGAAATGGTTGCCCTTCCTGCTTTTTATGGCAGTTTTCTATACAACATCAGTTTCAGCACAGGATAGTGTGAGCCATGAAATGAGTGCTCCGGTAGATATTCCGCAGTTAGGGTGGGACAAAGTATTACTGATGAGTAATGGTAATACGCTGCTGATTCATTTGCAACAAAGGAAAGGGATCGTTGTAAAGACCTTTGATAAAGAAAGAAAAGAAATATCGAGCCTCAAGCACATCTGCGATGTCATTGACATCAATGCATTGGAAAGATCGTGGCTAAAAGGTGTTTACGAGATTGGTGGTGAAGCAGTAATGTTTATCTCACAATATATCGAAAACAGGGAAACATTGGTGCGGTTGCGTTTTAGTGCCGATGACGGTAAGCTGATAAAGGAGGAAAAACTTATACAATCGCCAACCTTCCAAAATAGAACCAGTTGCTACGTTGTTTACAACAAAAATGTGGAAGGCTACAGTATATTCTGTTTTAAGAACCTGGAGGTAACTCCCAAAGAGGAACTGAAACTGATAAAATATAGTTCCGCGCATAAAGTCATCAAGGAGATACCAATTCCCAACCTTGGTATGGATTCTATGCACTACGCCAAAATGGTGACTGCCAATGTAGATAATAACGGCTCTTTTACTGTCGCCTTACAGCTTTCAAAAATCAAGTATTACCCGGATATACTTGATAAATACCTGGTAAGCTGCTACCTGCCGGCAGATGCAGATAAATTTGTGATCGCAAGAACGTCGTTAGGTGCCGCGATGGAAGCATACTATACGCACTATAGTTTCAATCCTGTTGAACAACGGCTGAACTTAATGGTCACTACGGAGCAGATGGCTGTGCTCAAAGATGGCCTGCGTCCTGTTACTCAGGCATGGTATATACCGTATATGTTGGTTTTCAACGAAACTGATCTTAATGATATGGTCACTAAGCCCGTTATTTATAGGCGCGGAAGTAACTACAGACAGCAACTCATGGGCAGGGAAATGCCTTTTCGCCCGGCACCTGTCAAGATGTTTACGAATGAGAATGGAATCACTACTCTCATATCTCAGGAGCATGTAAACAATGCGTATTGGAAGGGCATTCAATCCAGCTACACGTACCTTGGGCATATTGGTATCACCCAACTCGACGAAAGCGGGGAGGAAATATGGGGTGTAGTATTGCCGAAGGCCCATTACGTAGAATACAACGTTTACCCAGCAGAATATGTAATGAGAGGAATGGCAAAACCCATATTCGCAGGGCAGCACGATAAGGCGTATGAAAAACAGTTTAGCTCAATAGATTGCTACACGGCAAATAAGAACCTTTATCTTATATATAACGATGCTAAAGGCAACACATTCAAAACTATTAAGGACAATATCGATACAGTCTACTCATATAAATTCACTGAAGCCGTGCTGCAGAGAATGGGAAGGAAAAAAGAAATGCTTAAGACATCCCTATTTGGCGAACAAAAAGAAAATGAATCACGCAGTGTGATGCTGGAAAGCGCTGATTTTGACGATAAGACTCTAACGTACGCGGCACTGATACGCTACCGTAAAGACGATAAGTACGAAATGCATGTTGCGTGGTGTCACTTAAAATAAGACACGGGCAATAAACAGGTCATTTGTTACGCTTCACTTCTTCTTCTATAGCATCGCTCACTGCCAATACCAGGTTATAGGGTAGCTTCAGACCTTCCTGGGCAACCGTATCATACCTGTCAGCTGCCGACCAGGTCATGAAGAACCTGGGGAAGCCTTTGATATTTACTTCATAGTACATGCCGTCTTTGCGCATTTGCGGTAGTATTACCGCCAGCGTTGCCTGCCCGTCGAATGATATCCGTTTTGAAAAATTTCCAGCCATTTGGCAAAGGTAAATACGATTTCGGCAAAGACTAATTCCGTTCATATTAGCCTGAAATTAATTTCTGAACATAGGGGTATTAACCTGATTTAACGTTTAAATGACAATAGCAGCCAACGTTTTTCGCCTTTCACTCGTCTTTATAAGCAGAATCGGTTGATTGCCCGAACGGAATTTACCCCCACAAACGAAAATTTAATAGAAAACAATTAACACCATTTATTATGAACATCGGATTTGCAATTAGATCTATCAGAAGACAACTGGGCATCACACAGTACGAATTGGCAAACAGATGCGATATTTCGCAAACGTCCCTTTCACAGATCGAAAATGGAATTAAAAGACCAAGTACACGGACGATAAAAAGAGTGTGTGAGGCCTTGGAAGTGCCTGAGTCAGTAATATATATACTGGGCATGCAAGAAACAGATGTACCTGTTAGCAAGAAGAATGTATACGAATTGCTGTTCCCTTCTATCCGCAACCTCGCGCTTCAGATTGTAGGTACAGAGAACCGTCATTATGTTGAAAATTATACTGCAGCGGCGGTGTAAGAGAATCACCGAGTGAAAGCTTACTTAGCTGTATTTTTACGTCCTTAAAAGAAGTAACTTTCAGGTTGCTGCGGTATCAAGCACCGCAAGTTGTAATAACAATGAATTACAAGAACCTGAAAGTTACTTTTCTCCTGATGCTGCTTACTGTTGCAACAAATGCAGTTGCCGGAGGAACCCCATGCAGCCACTACTACAAAAAGAATAAAAGCGCTGCAAAATCAACTACAGCTACTCCTGAAGAGCTTAACTACGATATCAAACACGTAAAGTTCGATCTTGGGCTAACCAATACCTCTACTGCTATTACAGGCGACGTCATTACTTCTGCGCAGGTATTGATTGCAGGCTTTAATCTGTATGCGTTTGAGCTCGATAGCCAGCTTACTATTGATCAGATAAAGATTAACGGGAACACTATATCTGCTTCATCTATCGCGCGTACCGGTCCTGTAGTAAAGGTTAGCCTTGCGACAGCTATTCCGCAGAACAGTATTTTCTCAGCGCAAGTAATTTACCATGGGCAGCCTACGTCAGGCTCCAGCTTTTTTGGTGCCGGGCTCAATCACAATGTGCTCCCATCGGGCACGCATGTAATGCATACCATGAGCGATATGTATACAGCCGACGACTGGTGGCCCAGCAAGCAAACATTGCTCGACAAGATCGACTCGGTAGATATATGGGTGACGGTGGATAATACTCTGAGAGCTGGCAGTAATGGCCTGCTTCAAAATATAACCCCGGTTGCTGGTAATAAGCACCGCTTTGAGTGGAAGACAAAATATCCTATAGATTACTACCTCATTTCGGTTGCAGTAGCTCCCTATGCTGACTACTCTTATTACATGCACTTCACAGATGGTAGCAGCGACTCCATGCTGATCCAGAATTACATTACCGATTCAGCCAGCTTTATGACGGCTAATGCCAAGAATGCACTGGATAGTACAGGCAATATCGTCGATTATTTTTCTAAGTTATTTGGTAAGTATCCTTTCTATAAAGAAAAATATGGCCATTGCTTTGCTGTGATTGGCGGTGGTATGGAACACCAGACAATGACTACACTTGGTAGTCCTGATCCCCGGCTTATCGCGCACGAACTGGGGCACCAGTGGTTTGGTAACAATGTTACCTACGGTACCTGGGAGCATATATGGCTAAGCGAGGGTTTTGCCACCTATTGCGAACAGCTTTACCTCGAACGCTTTCGGGGTGCTGCTGAACAAAAAGCGTTGCGAACAAGCACATTTAATGCTGCAACCGTATCGGGCACTCTGTTCGTAACAGATACAATGAACCTTTCAGCTGTTTTCAACCGCGGGCTTACCTATGATAAAGGCGCATCAGTTGCGCACATGCTGCGCTACATGGCACCTGTCGATGCAAAATTCTTCCAACTTCTTACAGAGTTTCAGCAGCAGTACACTATGGGCTTTGCTAATACGGAAGACCTGAAAAATAAAGCGGAGCAGATATACGGCTACGACCTGGACACTTTCTTCGACCAATGGGTGTATAAAGAAGGCTTCCCAACCTACGGGGGTAAATGGTACCAAAGCGGCAATGCAGTATATGTGCAGCTGACACAATCGACCAGCAAGCCGGCTTCAGTAGCCGCTTTTTCAATGCCGCTGGAGTTGAAATTGCGTTCGACTACAGGGGATACAGTCGTTAAGATATATAACAACAGCAATTTGCAGACCTACACCTTTGCATGGGACAGAACGATGACAGGTGTACAGGTAGATCCTGAAGACCATGTGCTAAATAGAAGCAGCGCAATAATGAAAGATCCTAAGCTGGCTGTAAGAGCGTTCGATATATCTACTATTGAAATACTGCCCAACCCTGCAGACAGCCAATGGGAGGTACGCAACCTGCCGGCTGACGTAAGGCTAACGCTAATTGACATATCAGGCAGAACAATCTGGAAGGGACGGGCAGATAGTACTACGGAAATAATACCTGCATCGCAGCTGCCCACGGGCAATTATATCCTGAACATCTCAGCAAAAGGCATGCAGCCCCAGCAGGTGAAGCTCTTAAAGCAGTAGACCATAATATATTCCGGTGAGCCTCATTTTTACCACAAAACTGTTTTTGCCAGCATTGCGCATGCCGATATATTTGCACGGATAGATGCATGCGTAGCATGTATACGAAGAACAAGTTAGCCAATGGAAAATTTAGAGGTTTTATTACAGCAGATAATTGATAAGCCTATCCCGGCGCTCACGGTAGTGGTCAACCTGATTCTTATAGAAAGCCTGCTCTCTGTGGATAATGCTGCCGTGCTGGCAACAATGGTGCTTGACCTGCCTAAAGACCAGCGTCGCAAAGCGCTCAAGTACGGCATTATCGGCGCCTATGTGTTCCGGGGTATTTGCCTGTTATTTGCATCGCTGTTGATACAGGTTTGGTGGTTCAAGCCACTTGGCGGCATTTACCTTTTGATACTGGCTATCAAACATTTTTTCTTTAGCAAGAAAGAAGACCCGGACGAAACTATCGACGAAGAACTGGAACAGAAAAAAGAGGGATGGCTCTACAGAAAAACGCTTGGACTGTTTGGGCCCTTCTGGGCTACGGTTATTATGGTAGAGATCATGGACCTCGCCTTCTCTATTGACAACGTAATAGCAGCCAATGCATACACCAATAACATCATCCTTATTTGGACGGGTGTGTTCATTGGTATATTGGCGATGCGTTTTGTAGCGCAGGGCTTTGTCAGGCTGATGGAAAAATATCCTTTCCTGAATACCTGCGCCTACTTGGTAATTGGTATACTGGGGCTAAAGCTCACCATAGCCATGTACACGCACTTCTATCCTTGCTCAGAGCTGGCATTATTCATCGAAGGTCCGCAGGCGTGTCTTGAATCTAAAGGCGAGCATTTGCCGCTTGGTGAGCACCCAATGATATGGGGCGATATTATTACCTCCCTGATCAGCATCGGTATATTCTTCGTTCCGGTACTTACATCATTACTATTCGACTTCCCGAAACATCATACAATAAAAGAGATAGACGAAGAAAACGAAAAGCGCATCCATTGATGCGCTTTTCGTTTATAGCTATTTCTTTGTGCTTATTGCCAGTCCTGGTAGCTGTCGCTCCAATGTACCCTTTCGCCCCACTTACCGGTATTGAATAACTTATTTAGCTGCATGTTTATTCCTATCTCATTGTAAGGCCCTGCCAGATGATAGAATGACCTTGCATAATGCACCTGGAATTTGTTTAAGTTCAGGCCGAGGCCAAAAGAGAAACCTGCTGTAGCAGTGCGCTCTTTTAGCGCTAGTTCCCCACGACGCAGGTGATTATATGCTGCCGTTACCGTAAGGCGTTTAGCCACTGTTATCTCAGCTGCAAACACAAAGTGGCGGAACAGTTTGTCTACGAAATAAGACTTCTCGCTTGTAGTACTATCGCTGCTGCCAAACAGGTTGGTGTTCTGTACATCTTCCGGGTTATTATAGCGCACATCCCACTCGTACAGGTGATGCACCGTAGCCATCAGGCGCAACGGTATATGCTGAAAGCGTTTAGAGATACCTATTTGCAGATCGAAAGGAAGGGGCTCCGATGAATTGGCAGGATTATACTTGTTCACCATAAAGCCAATGTTCTTAGCAACGGCGCCTATCGTTAGCAGCGAGGCAGTATCGTTGTAAGTAATACCCACATCGGCAAGTATGCCCGCAGCATTTTTGTCGTACAGCGACGAATGTGCAAACTTCAGCGCAGCGCCATAGCGCCATTTTTCTTTATACTGTCTTGATGCCGCCAGCGTGATAGCATAGTCGCGCGCCTGGAAGTCGCCAAACTCATTGCCTATCGCATCTGTTTGTGTAAAACTGCCGTAGTTGAGATATTGAACACCCAACGCAAAGGATGTGTTTACGTCGGGCACATGATATCCATACTGCAAATTAGCTACACCAACACCTGCATAATAGGCATTGTAGTTAAGGCCAAGCTGGTTGTGCAGTCCCGGGCGCATCATCGATGGATTTTGCAACGCAAAGGATATATCCTGCCCCGGGTTGGCCACACTCATGCCGCCCAATGCACTTACATGCGGCGAATTAGGCATTCGCAGGTATTCCATGGCGAACCTTCCGCCGGTTACCTGGGCCTGGGCTGTATGGCAGCATATACCCAGCAGCAATAAGCTGCTCCATTTTCTCCATTGCATCATCTTAAAACGCGGCATACAGGTAGTTTATTGCTGTTTTATCAGGTTTAGCTATTGGCAGTTTCTGCACCCGTAGCTGCTGCTTTTTGCATTTCTTCGATGATCGGCTGGCTTACGCCTGTGTTAGAGAAGCCGCCATCGTGGAAGAGGTTCTGCATCGTTACCATACGTGTATAGTCGCTGAACAGCATTACGCAGAAGTTAGCGCAGTCCTCAGCGCTGGCATTGCCCAGTGGCGACATCTTATCGGCGTAGCTGAAGAATGCATCGAAGCCCGATACACCCGAACCTGCAGTTGTGATGGTAGGAGATTGCGACACTGTATTTACACGTACTTTCTTAGCAAAGCCATAGTGGTAGCCAAAGCTGCGCGCGATGCTTTCCATCAGCGCTTTAGCCTCGGCCATATCGTTGTAGCCGGGGAAGGTGCGTTGCGCGGCTATATACGACAGTGCTACAACCGATGACCATTCATTCAGCGCATCCATCTTCATAGCTGTCTGCAATACTTTGTGCAGCGACAATGCAGATATATCCAATGTCTTCAGGAAGTTGTCATAGTTCGTATCTGTGTACTTAATGCTCTTGCGCACGTTAGGAGACATGCCGATAGAGTGCAGTACGAAATCAATCTTGCCACCAAAGTGCTCCATGCTCTTTTGAAACAGGTTCTCTATATCTGCAACCGACGTACCATCGGCAGGTATAACGGGTGCATTATTGCATTGTTTTGCCAGCTCGTTTATCTTACCCATGCGCAGCGCTATAGGTGCATTTGTCAGTACTATCTCAGCACCTTCTTCTACTGCACGCAGGGCGGTTTTCCATGCCATTGAGCGTTCGTCCAGTGCACCAAATATGATTCCTTTCTTTCCTTTTAGCAATTGGTGAGCCATTATGTATATCTTTTATTATTTGAATTTGAGTAGTAAAAGTAGAAAAAAACAGCCATGCTACCGCAGATATGCAAAACACCTATATCACCACCTTACGATCACCTCTACACGCCGGTTCATATTGCGGCCTTCCTCGGTATCGTTGGTTGCTACAGGGTCGGCCTCGCCCCAGCCATGCTCGCGAACGGTCGAACTATTAGCTCCTATTTTTTGCAGTTCTTTCGATACCAGGCCTGCACGTGTATAAGATAGCTGCTCGTTGATGAGGGGCGTGCCTGTATTGTCGGTATAGCCGTTTACCATCACTAGTATTTCCTTGCTTAGCCAGGGAGATAATGCTTCTTGCAACACGGTCTTGTCACTGTCGCTAAGTGATGCGCTATTCAGCGGAAAGTGAATAACGGCTATAACGGAATCTTCAATGGGCTTTTGGTAGTCTTGCGGCAGCAGCGATATGTTGCGATACACTTCCTGACCGGTTCTATATCCTGCTACCAGCGATACTGTATCTGACATATCCAGGTAGCCGATCCTATCCGCCTGGAAAGAATAACTCTTGCCCAGCGGCAAGGCTATTGCAAAACTGCCATCACCCCTGTTAGAGGTGAAATGATAAAGTTGCTGTCCCGTTGCTGCATCGGTCACGTAGATGCTGGCATAATTCAGCCTGTTTCTGGCAATGCTGTCAAACACATAGCCTCTTACAAACGCTATCTGCTGCGGTTGTAGTTGCTGCGGCATCTTCATTTCGTAGATGTCATAATTGCCCTCAATGCTATCCCGGTCCGATGCGAAATAAGCCTTCTTGCCATCTATAGTGGTGTAGAAGCTTGTTTCATTGGCAGTAGTATTCACCGGATAGCCCATATTCACCGGCTTGCTAAACACAGAATCGTCCACACGCTTGCTCATGAACAGATCCAGCCCACCCATGCCGGGATGGCCGCTGCTGGCGAAATAAAAGGTCTTGTTATCGGTATGGATGAACGGAGCGCTTTCGTCGCCCGCCGTATTTATTTGCGGCCCCATGTTGCGCGGCTCGTGCCACATGCCATCTTCAAATTTGCTCACCCATATATCCATACCGCCATACCCACCTGCGCGGTTGCTGGCAAAGAACAACTGCCTGTTATCCGGTGAAAGGCAGCCTTGCCCTTCGTAGGCGGGTGTATTAATGGTAGCGCCGAAGCTCTGCGGTATCGACCAGCCACTATCTGGCGTGTAGGCCATATACAGATCGCAGCCACCCTGGCCCCAGCCATTCTCACTCCTGTTTTCGCAGCGGGTAAAGAATACATAATGGCCGTCGGCCGATATCATCTGCGCAAATTCCTGGCTATTTGTATTCAAAGGCTCACCAACATTCCGCGCATAGAACCACCCGCCACAGCTATCTGCCGTGGTGCGGAAGAAGTCATGATCCAGTTCATTCGTTTGCCTTGTAAAGAATAGTACATTGCTATCAGTGCTGGTACATGGGTATAGCTCGGCCTTTGATGTGTTTACACTAATGCCGGAATTGATAATGGTGTCCGTTATTTTTTTGCTCATAGCCTGCGCCATGAAACCGGCCTGCTGCCTCATCTTCTCCCATTCCTTATCTGTTGCGGTACTATATGTACTTATCAGCTCCAGCGCTGCTTTGTAGTTATGATTGTTGATAAGGCTTTTAGCCAGCGGCTTGGCAAATGCTTTATTGCCATTAGGACAGTTTTTCGAAGCATTGGTAAATAATTGTATAGCTTCAGCATACCTGCGCTTTTCTACCATCCATTCGCCCAGCATACTGTATGCTTCGGTGTAGGCGTGGTACTCGCCTATGGCGCATAGCATGTTCTCTATCGCCTTGGTTTCCTCGCGGGCTACCTTGGCGCGCAATGCTCTTTCGAAACACTGCTGCGCACGCAGGGGTATCTGCGAAAATGCAGGCATATATGAGAAAATAACGCAAAGCAGTGCCAGGTACTTTGTACGCATGTGTGGAAAACTAATCAAAAATACGCAGAGCTGCTATATCCTTATAAATCCGAACTTTGTATCTTAAGGTATATATAGATTTCTGACGCGTATGAGTACTACCATTGTTTGCCCCAGCTGCACTACCCAATTCGAACTTACATCGGCCATAAGAGATGAGATAACTAAAGAGCTTCGCCAGAAATGGATAGATGCACAGAAAAAAAAGGAAGATGAGTTTCGCCAGCGCGAAGACGTGCTGTTGCAAAAACAGCAAAACCTGGATGCCGAACTAAAACGGAGGTTGGACGCAGAAAAGAAAACGCTGGAGCAAAACCTGTCGGCAGAACTGAAGAAAAATATTGCCGAGGAATACGATACGCAGCTGAAGCACTTCCAACGAATGCTGGCCGATAAAGACGAGAAGATAAAGACCGCACAGCAACTGGAAATAGCCTATCTGGAAATAAAAGAAAAGCTTGCCCAGCAAGAGCAGGAGCTGGAACTAAGGCTGAAACGCTCGCTGCTGGAAGAGCGGGAAAGACTGCAAGAAATATTAAGAAAAGAAGAAAACGAGCGCAGTAAGCTGAAAGATCAAGAGCACTTTATGAAGATAAAGGAGCTGGAGAAACAACTGGAAGACCAGCGCCTGCTGGCCGAAGAAATGAAGCGCAAAGCCGAGCAGGGTTCTATGCAGCTGCAAGGCGAGGTACAGGAACTACTGCTGGAAGCCCTACTCCGTAGCTCCTTCCCATTCGATATGGTGAATGAGGTGGGCAAGGGTGTAAGAGGTGCCGATTGTATACAAACGGTGCGCAACAGCTTTGGGCAGGAATGTGGTAAGATCATCTACGAAAGCAAGCGTACCAAGGACTTTAGCTCCGAATGGATAGAGAAGCTGAAAGCCGATATGCGCAACCTGGGAGCCGATGTAGCAGTGATCGTAACGCAGGCTATGCCTAAGGATATGGACTGCTTTGGTGAAAAGGATGGGGTCTGGATATGCTCGTTTAGCGAAGTAAGGGCGCTTACCAGTGTACTACGCGATCTTATCATCCGTGTACACGTTGCAGCCAAAAACCAGGAGAATAAGGGTGATAAAATGACCCTGCTCTACAACTACCTCACAAGCCAGGAATTTTCCGAGCAATGGAAGGCCATTCGCGAAGGCTTTATGTCGATGAAGATGTCAATACAGCGGGAACGCGACCAGATGGAAAAACTCTGGAAAGCACGTGAGAAGCAACTGGAGAAAGTATTGCTGAACGCAGCGCATATCAAAGGTTCTATAGAAGGTATATCGGGTATGGATAATGTAGACCTGAACCTCATTAATGAAGAGCCGAGCTATTTGATAGAATAAGCCTGTTAAAAAATCTTGAAAAACCCTACTCGTCACGCTTATCGGGTACACTTTTTTATTACTAGCTATTGTAAAAAACTAGTGAACTATGAACGAGAGTCAGGAGATAGTAGAGACGACAGATTATGAAGTGTGGAATGATTCAAAAGACGAGATAGAAATTCAACCGTAAATAATTCGTAACCAATTAATAAAAAGTCCCGATGCGTATCAGCACCGGGACTTTTTATTATTGAAAATATCTTCTTTTAGTTTTTCACTTTTGACTTTTAACTTAATAAACGAACGGTGCAGTTGCTGTCTGCTTAAATTCGTTCCACAGTTCACTAACGATATCCGCAGCCGGCTTTATTTCTCGTATGATGCTGCTCACTTGTCCTATCTCCAATTCCCCTTCGTTCAAGTCGCCGTCAAACATGCCTCGTTTAGCACGCGCACGACCCAGCAGGTCTTCCAGTTGATCGGTTGTAGCGCAGCCGTCTTCTGCTTCTTGTACTTGCTTGTAGAACTGGTTCCTGATAAGCCTTACCGGTGTTAGCTTTTTTAGCGTAAGCACCGTATCTCCTTCATTGGCGGATACCACTGTGTCTTTAAATGCCTGGTGGCTTGATGCCTCGGGGCTGCATACAAAGCGGCTGCCCACTTGCACAGCCTCAGCACCCAGCGCCATCATCGCATACATAGCACGTCCTGTTGCAATACCGCCCGCTGCTATCAGCGGAATGCTGATAGCCTGCCTAACCGATGGTATCAGGCATAGTGTGGTTGTTTCTTCGCGCCCATTATGGCCGCCTGCTTCAAAGCCCTCAGCCACTACTGCATCTACACCTGCATCTTCACTCTTCTTCGCAAACTTCGCGCTCGATACTACGTGTACTACCTTAATGCCGTTCTCCTTTAATTTACCCGTCCATGTTTTGGGGTTACCCGCCGATGTAAATACTATCGGCACCTTCTCTTCCAGCAGTATTTCTATATGCTTATCTATATCGGGGTAGAGCAGGGGCAGGTTCACGCCAAACGGCTTGTTGGTTGCCTGTTTACACTTCTGTATATGCTCGCGCAATACATCGGGGTACATGCTGCCTGCACCTATCAGGCCTAGTCCGCCGGCATTGCTCACCGCAGATGCCAAACGCCAGCCCGATGCCCATATCATACCCGCCTGTACTATGGGGTACTGAATGTCAAAAAGCTTGGTAATACGGTTATCAAATGAGCCGCCATCAGCGGCAAACTTTCCTTCAAAAAGCATGTGTGTGTTGTGTGTGAGACCTTAAATATACTTGTGCTTACGATTGCTGGCTATCTGTTTTCTTACGATAAAAAAGCGTACTGCAGTTGTCGGGCCTGAAGATATTTCTGGCAGTCTCCTGCAGGAAGTTAGCCGTTACAGCCTGGTAACGGTTCCATTCGTCGTTTATCATCTGCGCATCGCCCAGCAACTCATAAAAAGCGAGATTGTTAGCGCGCGATAGCAGGCTCATATCCTCAAAGGTGATCATAGCCTCTATCTTGTTTTTTGCCTTTTGCAGCTCTTCGGGTGTTACACCTTCGCTCACCAGTTTTTGCATTTCTGCTTCTACGGCAGCATCAGCTTCTTCTATGCTTCGACCTTCTACTATCTTCCCCTCTACTACCAACAGCCCCGGGTCGAGGCTACCTGTATGGTAGCAATTGATATTGCTGAACAGCTGCTGCTCTTTTACCAGTCGCTGATACAAGCGTGATGAAAAGCCGCTACCCATTATCTCCGTGATCAGGTCACTGGCATAATATGGCAATGCAAGCCTGCCTTCAATATGCCATGCTTTATACAGCGCATCCAAAGGCACATCTGCAAATACAGTACGTGTTCTTCCTGCCTGCTGCGGAGGCTCGGCTGGCAATACACGCGTATACTTTTCGCCGCCCGGTATGTCACCAAACCATTTTTCTGCCAGTTCTTTTACCTGCGGTACGGTCACATTGCCTGCTATACACAGTACGGCATTTACGGGCGTGTAGTGCTTGTAGAAGAATGCCTTTACATCTGCCAGCTGCGCTTCTTCTATATGCTTTAGCTCTTTACCAATGGTCATCCAGCGGTAGGGGTGCGTAGTGTATGCAAGTGTGCGCATATGCTCCCAGGCATCACCGTATGGCTTATTGATGTAGTGTTCTTTAAATTCTTCGCTTACCACCTTGCGCTGCACATCCAGGCTCTTATCGCTGAAGTCCAGCGCCTTCATACGGTCGCTCTCCAGCCATAGTGCCGTTTCTATATTCTGCAATGGCAGCTGTATATAGTAATTGGTGATGTCGTTTGTAGTATAAGCATTGTTCTCGCCTCCGGCCATTTGCAATGGCTCGTCGTACGAGGGGATATTTTCAGAGCCGCCAAACATCAGGTGCTCAAAAAGGTGTGCGAAACCTGTACGCTCCGGGTCTTCGTCCCTTGCACCCACATCATACAATACGTTTACCGCTACCATGGGGGTAGTGCGGTCTTCATGTACCAAAACGCGTAATCCGTTCTCTAACGTAAATCTTTCAAACTGTAGCATATTTCCTACTTAACAGTGCCAAAGTTAGTGGTTTGGACTATACCGTCCGTAAGCGAAGAAAAGGGATTGATTTGCATCAATCCCCTTCAATATCTTCCCATTTTATTTGCGTAAGCCCTCGTCGCGCCGGGCCGGTCAATAGTGTTCCGTTGCACGCGAACCGTGAGCCGTGGCAAGGACAGTCCCAGCTTTTCTCAGCATTGTTCCATGCTACCAGGCATTTAGCATGCGGGCATACGGGGTCTACCGCGTGCACGCGTCCGTTCTCGTCTTTATAAAGGGCAACTTTTTTGTCTTCCCAATCGGCGAGTACTGCGTCGCCGGGCGCTAATTCTATTAATGATGCTATTTTCTCATAGCTAAAGCGCATGCCCACGAACTTGCTGATAACGTCAGCATTCTCCTTCACAAAGTCCATAAAACCCGCAACCGGTTTTACCCTGCTAGGTTTAAAAAGGTCAGCATGTTCATTTTCTCCTTTCACGATCAGGTCGGCTATAATCTTGCCTGCTAAAGAGCCAAGCGTAATACCGTTACCACTATATCCTGTACCTACATATATATCATTATAGCCCGGCAGCAAACCTATATACGGCAAGCCGTCAGATGAGTTGAAATATTGCGACGACCACTTAAAATCAGTACTTTCTATTTGGTAGTACTTGCCCAGATATGCTTCTAGTTCTACGAACTTCTGCTCTGTATTTTCCTCGTGCCCTGTCTTGTGGTCGCACCCTCCTGCTATGATGTATTCTTTACCATCCAGCTTTTGTGTACGGTAGTAATGATAGGGTTCTTGCATATCATATACCAGTCCATCAGGATACTTACCGTCTTTAACAGTAAAAGCCGCAGCATAGCTACGGTATGGTGCACACCTGAAGTGTAGCAGATTGATACCCGGTGGTATATGTGTAGCATATACCACCAGTTTAGCCTTTATAGTTCCAAGCGATGTATCGGCTTCGTGGTACTCGTTCTTGCCGAGCTTATTTACAATGCAGTGCTGTAGCAATATACCACCCTGCTGCTCATAAGCTTTTGCAAGGCCGTAGATGTATTTAGTAGCATGTATCATACCCTGCATTTCAAAGCGTACGGCTTTTATATAGCTTACAGGGGTTGGTACATGGTCGGTCCAACTGGCGACAACGCCTGCTTTGCTGGACGCTGTTTTTATTTTTTCAAGCTGCTTTACTTCTTCATCCGTTTCTGCAAAGAGATAGCCCGGCTGGTATTGCAGGTCGCAATCGATATCGTGGGTAATGACAAGGTCCTCAATGATGTCCAGTGCTTCGCGTGTAGCTGATGCTACCTGTTTTGCACCATTCGCACCAAAGTCGCTCTCTATCTGGTCGTAAGGGCTGTCGAGTGTTGTATTCAGGTGGGCTGTAGTGCCGCCCGTAGTACCAAAGCCTATATTGTGCGCCTCCGCCAGTATGCATTTCTTGCCCTGCGCCTGTAGCAATAGGGCAGTAGTGAGGCCGGTAATGCCTCCGCCAACAATAAGTACATCGTATACTTCGTTCTTATCCCAGCTATTGACCGACTGATGCTCCGCTAATCCTTCCTGCCATATACTTTTGGTAGCACTATCTCTTTTCATACAGTGGATTTGTCTACAAAATTTCCATCCACCTCATCTATTAAAAAATACTGCCACATCTGCGCGTCTGAGCTGCTAGAACTCAATACGGTAGCAGTTTTCAAGCCTCGCAGCCCGTAAAGCGCTGATAACACGCACGAACATTTTTTTTATACATGGATAAAAATACAAACATGTAACTAAGTAAAAATGCACACTGGGTGGTGTGCATTTCAAAATATCTAATGGCATGGAACTTAACTGCTTTCCCGCTCTTTCTCTATTTTCCCTCTTCTCATGGGGTTAGCCGTGTACAGCGCGTGCTCCTTCCGTTGCCTTAATAGGTCTATGGCCTGGTATATAGCTTCTCTGAACGACGATGGATCTGCCTCGTTCTTACCGGCTATGTCGAAGGCTGTACCATGGTCAGGAGATGTTCTTATTACCGGTAGTCCGGCAGTGTAGTTTACGCCTTCGCCATGTGCTATAGTCTTGAACGGCACCAGCCCCTGGTCGTGGTACATAGCTAATACGGCGTCAAAGCTGTTGTAGCTATGCCTTGCAAAGAAAGCATCAGCGCTATATGGGCCAAATACTAACTGCCCTTGCTGCTGCAACTGATCCAGCACAGGTTTAATGACCGTCAGCTCTTCATTACCGATCTTACCGCCATCGCCTGCATGTGGGTTGAGGCCCATTACTGCGATCTTTGGCTTATCAATGCCGAAGTCTTTTATCAGGCTCTCACGCAGCATCTGAATTTTCGATAGCAATAGTTCTTTGGTAAGTACCGATGCTACATTGGCCACCGGTATATGTTCTGTAACCAGCGCCACTCGCAGGTTGCCTTGGTATAATAACATCAGAACATCTTTAGCTCCAAATTTATCTTTCAGAAACGGAGTATGCCCCGTGTAAGGGAAGTCAGGTAGCTGCGTATTGCTTTTATGGATAGGTGCGGTGACTAATGCATCCAGCTCACCATCCTTCAGGCATTGTGTGGCTACCATTAGTGAGCGTACGGCATATTTGCCTCCATGCTCTGTAAGGGTACCGGGTTGCAAGGGTACTTCTTCTTCCCAGCAGTTAAATATGTTTACCTGCTTCGGGTTTAGCTTCGTCAGGTCTTTGGTATTCGTAAAGTTGAACGGATGCTCTGTTGGTACCAGTTTGCGATAAAAGTTGATGACTTTATTCGATGCAAATACCACCGGTGTGCAAAGCTCCAGCAGGCGATTGTCTGAGAATGTCTTGATGATCAGCTCTAGGCCGATGCCATTCAGGTCACCTGTTGTTATTCCTATTATTGGTTTTTCTATATTAGGCTGCATGTTGTTGTTTCTTATTTATGCTTTCCCGTAATTCATCAGGAAATCCATGAGCATACGCATACCGTACGCGGTACCCCCGGTAGTAATGTAGTTACGCTTCGACATAGAGAACGATACGCCTGCAATATCAAAGTGCATCCATGGGTAGGCCGTAAAATGCTCCAGGAACTTACCTGCTGTAATAGCGCCACCACTAGGGCCGCCCACATTTTTCAGGTCTGCAATGTCTGACTTTATCATGTCGCCGTATTCATCCCACAATGGATACTCTACCAGGCGCTCGTGCTGCCTGTCACCACTACCGCGGAATGCTTGTTTTACGTTGTCATCGGCGGTGCCCATGCACACAATGCCATGCTCACCTACCGCTACCGATGCCGCACCTGTAAGTGTTGCAAAGTCGAGTACCAGCTCTGGATTATAGCGCTTTGCCCAGTGCAGTGCATCGCCCAGCAGCAGGCGGCCTTCCGCATCCGTATTCAATACTTCCACGGTAGTGCCGCTATACATGGTTATCACATCGCCCGGTACATAGGCATTCTCACCGGGACGGTTATCCGTAGCAGGTACCAGCGCTATTACGTGCAGTGGTAGTTGCAGTTTGCTGATGGAGAACATTGCAGCCGTTACTAGCGCCGCTCCGCTCATGTCGCTCTTCATCCGGTCCATAGATGCTGGTGTAGGCTTCAGGCTTAGTCCACCTGTGTCATACACTACACCCTTACCTACCAGCACGATCGGCTTTTTATTGATCGCCTTTTTAGGTTTGTACTCCATTGCCGTAAAGGTTGGCGGTAGAATACTACCTCTGTTCACTGCCAGCAGGCCACCCATTTTTTCAGCTTCTATCTGTGCCTTTTGCAACACAGTTACTTTAAAGCCCGCTTCTTTACCGAGCAGTGTTATCTCTTTTGACAGTTGCGTAGCAGTCAGGTAGTTCAGTGGCTCATTTACCAGTGTACGTGCACGGTATACAGCATCGGTTATTACCTGCAGCTGGTTCAGTTCATTTACCGTTATCGATTGACGGGTAAAGGAAAGCGTCTTTAATGTATTGGTTAGTTTCTTCGCCTCACCGCGATATTTCAAAAACTGGTAGTTAGCCAATGCCATACCTTCAGCATACAGGTAAGAAGCGTTAGCTCGCGTAGACAGGTTAATGATGGTTACTTCGTCAAGTTTCTGCCTGTTGAGGAAGCCTGTAAGCTCTGCGCCTGTTTTCCGGCAGGCTTCAGCAGTAAGTGCGTCTGTTTTCTTAGGCTTTATATAGTTGATGAAAACGTAGCGGTTATATTGGTTGATGGAAACAGCATTTTGTTCACCCTTAAAAGCATTTTCAGAAAAGCTCCGCTCCTGTTCGTTGATATCTTCTATCTGGCGCAGCTGGTCTACATTATCTATAATATACAGATTGTGCTTCTTCGATGGTTTCTGAACAATTTTGAATTCCATGCCTTTTGTTTATTTAGTTTGCAAAGTTATACCGCAAGGTAATAGGTTGATGAGTTAAAAGCTAACTTTGCACTTCATTTGTTGATATAACCTAATACAATACATTTTGGCGCAGCCATATACACTAAAGAAGAGCCTGGGGCAGCATTTTCTGCACGACGAGAATATGTGCCGCAAAATAGTATCGGAGGTAACCCGTAAGCCCGGTATGCAATTGCTGGAGATAGGGCCGGGCGGTGGCGCCATTACCAAATATCTTATTGAATGGCAGGATGTTCAGTATAAGGCTATCGAAATAGATGACGAGAAGGTGGTGTACCTGACTAAGACCTATCCTGTTTTACAGGGCAAGATCATACAGCAGGATATACTTAAGGCAGATGCGCCATTCGCGGACAGGTTTAGTATCGTTGGTAACTTCCCTTATAATATCTCATCGCCTATCCTGTTCAAAGTGCTGGACTGGGAAACGCAGGTAGATGAGGTGATCGGCATGTTTCAAAAAGAAGTGGCGCAACGTGTAGCAGCTGGTCCGGGTTCTAAGGATTCGGGTATACTCAGCATACTGATTCAGGCTTTTTTCAAGGTCACTTATCTCTTCGATGTACATGAAAATTGCTTCAACCCGCCGCCTAAGGTAAAGAGTGGGGTGATACGCCTTGAAAACTTAGGTAATCCGCATGATATTACCGATAAAAGAAAGTTCATCATACTAATAAAGGCGGCCTTCAACCAAAGACGCAAAACACTGCGCAATGCACTGAAGAGTACACTGCCTCCAGAGGCCCTGATTGACCCAATAATGGATAAAAGGGCAGAGCAACTATCTGTTACAGACTTCGTAAGACTACACAAGCAATATCAATGCCAATAACACAATCCGGTAAAGTACTTATTGCCGCACCTGTACATCCCGTACTTACTGATGGACTCAATGCGGCTGGCTATCAATGCATATTTCAAGAGAAGACAACACAGGTGGCAGCATTTGATCTCATTGGGGATTGTACCGGTGTCATTACTTCTACACGCCTGCAGCTGGACAAGGAATTGCTGGACGCGGCACCACAGCTTCAATGGATAGGCCGCATGGGTTCGGGTATGGAGGTGATAGATGTGCCATATGCAGCAAGCAAGAATATACGCTGCTACAGCAGCCCCGAAGGCAACTGTAATGCTGTTGCAGAACATGCGCTGGGCTTATTGCTATCGGTTACGAAGAAAATTGCGACTTCTTACAACGAAGTGAAAGACAATAAATGGCTTCGTGATGAAAACCGGGGGGGCGAACTAGAAGGGAAAACAATAGCGGTAATTGGCTTTGGCCATACCGGCAGTGCATTTGCGAAGAAATTGCAGGGCTTTGATATGCGCATATTAGCTTATGATGTCGATCCTGCCGTTTCTGTTCCGTCTTATGCAGAAAAATGCGATAGCATGGAGCCAATATACCGGGAGGCGGATATAGTAAGCTTCCACGTGCCCCTCCGCCCCGATACGTTGCACTATTTCAATGAGGCTTTCTTGGATAATATGGAACGCGCATTTATCCTCGTTAATACATCGCGTGGAAAGGTGGTAAGTTCAAGTACGCTCTTACAAGGGCTGCAATCCGGAAAGATATCTGGTGCTGCGCTCGATGTTTGGGAAGAAGAGCCACTGGAGCAAATGAATAACAAATTAAAAGAAATTTTAAACCGATGTTTAGGATATCCTCAATTCATCGTTACTCCGCATATAGCAGGCTACTCATATGAGGCTCTATATAAGATGAGCAGCGTGTTATTAAATAAAATTGTCACATTAAAGTAAGATGTATATTATTAGCGATAATATAGCTAAAACAAACAGTTAGTTGACAATTAATAATTTTAAACGTTCTACTTTTAACAGAAGTTTTTAACTTTACAGTTCATTTGGTTAATAATATATTAATGCAGAATATGGCACGTACATTACGTTATTTATTCGTGTTGCTGTTTGTGGGGATTGCCGGGCAGGTGTTCGCACAAGGTGGCGCCATCGTCGGCAAGGTAACCGACAAAAACAATGATGCGGTTATCGGCGCCGTTGTTCAGGCGATACAAGGTGGTATCACCAAAGCCGGTATAACGACTGATGAGGAAGGTAACTACGAAATCAAGCCACTGGACCCGGGACGTTATGATGTAAAAATAACATATGTAGGCTTCAAGGAGCAAACAACTACAGGTGTAATCATCAGCCCTGATAAAACCACCAGGGTAAATGCTACACTGTCTCCTTCTACAGATCTGGTAGAAGTTGAAAAAATAGCCTACCGTGTACCACTGATCGACCCCTATAGCCCGGGTACATCAACTGTAAGAACGGCAGAGGAGATTGAAAAGATGCCTACACGTAGTACAGAAGGCGTTGCTGCAACTACAGCGGGCGTTCTTTCTACAGGCGAAGGTCTTAGCATTGCAGGTGCCCGTACAGAAGGTACACTATATATAATAGATGGTGTGCAGGTAAGGGGTGGTGCCAATACGCTTACACAAGGTACTGTCGATCAAATACAAGTACTTACTTCGGGCCTGCCTGCAAGGTACGGTGATGCCCTTGGTGGTGTAATCAATGTAACCAGTAAAGGTCCTTCTCCTAAATTGAGAGGCGGTGTTACCTTGGAGCATTCCGTTGATGGTTACAACCACAATCTTGCATCAATTAACCTGTCAGGTCCTATTTATAGTAGAAAAGACTCTAACGGTCAAAAAGATACGCGTATCGGTTTCATGCTGGGTGCCGAAGTATGGTACGACGAAGACCGTCGCCCTTCATATGGTGGAAACTACGCGCTGAAAGAAGATGTATTAAGAAGACTGGAGCAAAATCCGATCGTTGGTGTTACAACGCCTACCGGTGCGGTACAATATAGATATGCTACTGAGTTTGTACGTGCCGAAGATTTTGAAGTACGTAAAAAACGTCAAAATGCGGAAGTTGCAGAGATTCGCCTCAACTCACGTGTTGATTTTAAGCTGACCGATCAATTAAATATTTCTGCAGGTGGCCGTCTTAACTACCTCGACTATACAGAATGGACACGCAGCTGGTCATACTTCACACCGGATGCACAGCCTGTAAGGAAGACGATCAATCCAATGGGTTATGTACGTCTTACACAACGCTTTAATAAAGGTAACGCGCCAACCGATGGCAAGAAGCCATTGATCTCCAACGCATACTATACACTTCAGTTCGACTATCAGAAAGACTATACTACGCGTGAGGATCCAAATCATAAAAGGAATCTGTTCAAATATGGTTATGTAGGTAAATTCTACACTGATTATATGCCGATTTATCAGTTTGGTCAGGATACACTGTCTAAAAAGACTGGTATCGTAATGTTCGCAGAACGTATTCCTACCCGTACTACATTCGAGCGTTCGGAGATCAACCCCGTTCTGGCTAACTACACTTCATCACTTCAAAATTTTTTAGGCGGATTTAACGGCGTATACACTACCGACATCCCTGCACTTGCAGGTACCAGCGCACTTGTAAACGGACAGTTGCCTAGTACCTCTTACAACCTGTTCAATAACGTAGGTAGTGCATTAGGTGGTTATTCTTATGCGAACAACGATCAGTTTGCAGTAACTGTAGATGCCTCTTTCGACCTTCAGCCTGCTAAAGGACCTAAACACGCAATTGGATTCGGTCTTTACTATCAGCAGCGTATAGAAAGAAGCTTTGGTGCAACCGGAGCGCGCGCAACTGGTAATCCTAACATCTGGCAATATATGCGTCAGCTGACCAACAGGCATATTGCGCTGGATAATTCTAACCCGGTATTTATCGTAGGCGGTACACGCTATAGCTATAATGATGTAAGGAATGGTGTAATTGCACCGTCTCCATACGACACTATCGTATATAGCCGTATTGCCCGTGATACTGCGCAGTCTGTATTCGATGCTAACCTGAGATCAAAACTCGGACTGGCTAAGAACAGTACGGATTACATTAACGTTGATGAGTACGATCCGGAAATGTTTACTTTGGATATGTTCTCTGCCGACGAACTCTTGAACAGTGGTAGCGGTTTTGTTGGCTACCAAGGCTATACATATACCGGTGCAAGACAAAAAGGCCAGGTTAACTTCAACGACTTCTTTACCGATAGAGCAAATCGTCCGATAGGCTCTTATCGTCCCAACTACATCGCAGGTTACATCATGGATAATTTCCAGTTCAAAGACCTGATGTTCAACGTGGGTGTGCGTGTTGACCGCTTCGACGCGAATACTAAAATGCTGAAAGATCCGTATTCACTGTACGGCGTGAACACCATCGGCGAAGCACGTAGCCGTGGCGATGTAACGCTTGTAAACAGTACTTATGCTACCACGCTGGGCAAGGCTGCAAGTGAAGGTTCAAATCTTCATCCCGGCAACATTGGCGATGATTATGTAGTATATGTTAACTCGAACACTGCACAGAACAGAACTGTAGTAGGTTACCGTCAGGGCGACGACTGGTACGATCCAAATGGTAAATTCATTGAAGATCCGCGTACGCTTTCTACACTTTATAATAATGGTAGGGATATTCAGCCATTGTTGGTTAACACCGTTCAGATGAACGACGCTAACTACGATCCCAATACTTCATTTACAGATTATAAGCCACAGGTGAACGTAATGCCACGCGTATCGTTCTCATTCCCTATATCTGATGTAGCGTTGTTCTATGCGCACTACGATGTGGTGGTTCAAAGACCGGATGTGGCAATGTTTGCTTCTCCAGCTGACTACTACTACTTCAGCACACTGGGTACTAATCTGATCAACAACCCGGGCCTGAAACCTCAGCGTCTGTTCGACTATGAGGTTGGTTTCCAGCAGCAGCTGAGCCAGCGTTCGGCACTTACGCTTACTGCGTTCTACAAAGAGCGTAAAGACATGATCCAGGTTCGCCCTTACCTGTATGCTTATCCACGTACATACTATACATATGGTAACCGTGACTTCTCTACTACAAAAGGTATGACCCTGAAGTATGACATGCGTAGGACAGGTAACCTGAGACTGGATGTAGCCTATACACTTCAGTTTGCAGAAGGTACAGGATCGAGCGCTACTTCCGGTAATGGTGGTGGTGGCGACAGGAACTACAATGGTAGCGGTCTGCTGTCTAACTTCATCGGTGCATCTCTGCCCAACATGCGTTATGTAACATTCCTGGATTACGATGCACGTCATAACATCGTATCTACAGTAGACTACCGTTATGGTCAAAGTGAAGGCCCGGTAGTAGGCAAATCGCACATACTGGAGAATGCTGGTGTTAACTTTATCTTCAGAACAGTTAGTGGTCAGCCATATACAAGATACGCACAGCCAAACCAACGTTTTGTTGTAGGTGGCGCTAACCAATCTCGTCTGCCATGGACTTACAATCTGGACATGAGAATTGACAAAGACTTCAATCTCTCGAAAATGCTCAGGAAAGACAAAGAAGGTGAAGCTAAAAGAGCTGATTTCGTTGTTAATGCTTTCGTACTTATCAACAACCTGTTGAATACACGCAATATCAACAATGTTAATGGTTACACTAGCTCTCCTGACGATAATGGCTTCCTGTCTCACCCGATCGGTGTTCAGGAAACAAGAACGCAGGTTGATCCGCAGTCTTATATAGACCTGTATACGATCAACCAGATGAATCCTAATAACCTCTCCCTTCCGAGAAGAATTAACGTGGGTCTAAACTTTAGCTTCTAAAAACAATTAGTGATTAATAACTTGATTAAGTTATGAAGGTTAAGAATAATAAAAGCTATGCTTTCTTTTTGTCTCTGCTGGCACTGGTCGGAGCTACTACACAAGTAATAGCCCGCCCAACGGTAGAAACCAGCGGGCAACGCCCGGCGTCTCAGAACAAAGGACAGCTTAAAACAACGGCTTCCTGCCGCCCGGCAGAGTCGTCCATCGACCTGGACATCAATAACGTGCGTGCACGCCTGATGACAGGTGGTGATATGTGGTGGGACAATGGTACCAGCGAAGCGCGCTACGAGGTGCCCAAAGGCAGCCGTAAAAATGCGCTTTTTGCCGGCTCCGTATGGGTTGGTGGTATCGACGTTCAAAATCAGTTGAAAGTATGTGCTCAAACCTACCGTAGCAGCGGTAACGACTACTGGCCCGGTCCGCTGGATCTTACGGCTAATGTGGATGAGGCAACGTGTAGTGCGTGGGACCGTTTCTGGAAAATAAATGCAACGGATATCGCACGTTTCCGCCAGTTGTCTGACAAGAGGACTGCACTGGACAACGATGAGGCTTTTGAAGCTATCCGTACATGGCCTGGTAAAGGTTCTACTGTAGCCGAAGGCCGTAACCGTTCGCAGATCACCGTGAGCACTACGCAGGACTACGCTCCGTTTGTCGACGTAGACCTGGATAACAGGTATGATCCATATGCCGGCGACTACCCGGATATCGATGGTGACCAGTATATCTGGTGGGTATTTAACGATAAAGGTAACGTAAAGCTTCAATCTCAGACCGAAGGTATAGGTATGGAAGTTCAGGCAAGCGCCTTTGGTTATACCAGGCAAGATGCGATGAACGATGCTACCTTCTACAACTACCGCTTGGTAAACCGTGGAGGTCTTACGCTGGATAGCTGTTACATGGCTACCTGGACGGATGCCGATCTTGGTTATGCATTTGACGACTATATTGGCTGCGATACTCCGCGTGGTCTTGGTATCCTATACAATGGTAGAAGTGAAGATGGTAATGGTGAGATAACAAGCTATGGCCGCGAAGTACCTATGGTAGGTGTCGACTTCTTTAAAGGTCCATGGAGATACATCGATACATCGATAGGTGGTAAGGATACTACAATCCGCCGTCGTATGGATATGACTGTATTTACTTACTTCAACAATGGAGCTGGTGTGATCGGTGACCCTACAAACGGTGCTCAGATCTACTTCTATATGACAGGTTCTACACGTACCGGTCAGCGTTTTTCTAACGACTTCCAGGGCCCTGGCGTTACTTCAAGAGGTTTCGGACAAGGTCCGCTTAGCTCGTGGATATTCACTGGCGATCCTGCCAGCAAAACTACCTGGTCTGAGTGTACTTGTAACAACCCGCCATACGACCGCCGTTTTATCCACTCGGCCGGTCCATTCCAACTCGATCCGGGTGTGGTGAATGACGTAACGATTGGTGCCGTGTGGGTAAGTGATGTAGGCGGTTGCCCGAATACATCTTTCAAAAAAATACAGGCTGCGGATGATCTTGCACAAGCGCTATTCGATAACGACTTTAAAGCTATCGAAGGTCCTGAAGCTCCAAGAGTGGTAGTTCGTGAAATGGATAGAAAACTTGTTTTCTATCTGGCAAACGATCCCAACAGCAATAACTTTGGTGAAGGCTTTGGTTATAATATGAGCGATGCGCGCTACCGCGTAAAAGCATTGAGCACTAAGGCAGTATCTGATACCACAAGCGATTCGCTTTATAAATTCGAAGGTTACCGCGTGTTCCAACTTAAAGATGGTAATGTGCGTGCTGCCGATGTGTTCCTGCCAACAGGAGAAGTAAACACTGCACTTGCAATCGAAGTATTCCAATGCGATATCAAAAATGGTATTACGCAGATCGTTAACTACAATAAGAGCCCTGATATTGAAGGCGTTTATAATGCAGCCATCAAAGTAACAGGTAGGGATAGCGGTATACAGCACAGTTTCGAAATTGCGAACGACCAGTTTGCAACCGGCCTTGATAAACGACTGGTTAACTATAAGAACTACTATTTCGTAGCTGTTGCTTATGCATACAACAACTTCAAACCATTCAAGCTCGATTCGCTACAGTATACGCAAGACCTTGTGTATCTGGGTAGTGAAAAAGGACAAGGCGGTACGGCAATTCCGATAGTATCAGGTATGCCAAACCCAGCTAATGGCAGCATGGGTACAACTATTGGTGCTGACTATGGAACCGGTGTTATCATCAAACGTATCGAAGGACGTGGTAACGGTGGTAATGCAATCCAACTTTCTGACTCGTCAGAACTGGAAGCTCTGGCTGGCCCTCGCTATCAGTCACTGTATCCTAGGTACAAACAAGGTGAAGGCCCTGTTACGCTTAAGGTGGTAGACCCTCTGAAAGTAAAACCTGCTGACTGGGAACTTTATGTGATGGGCACTGAAACAGACAACCCGACTATTGCTGATAACTCTACAGGTATCAAAGATTCAAGTGCTACATGGAAACTCGTTGACGTGACAAACGGCCGCACCATTATGAGCGAAAAAACGATGCTGGTAGCTAATGAGCAAATACTGGAAGACTACGGTATATCTCTAACTATGCAGCAGGTGAAAAATCCGGGCTATAATCAGAATGAAAATAACGGGTATATCAATTCAACTATATTGTTTGCTGATGCTACCAAACCATGGCTGTCAGGTGTAAACGATGCAGAATCGCGCGACTTCAGAAACTGGATACGTAGCGGTGGTCTCGGCAACGATACCTCTACTACTTGTAACTTCAACGATAAGATCGGTCCGGGTTACGATACAGCTACTCAGGCATACGAAAGCATGTTCCCTCAGTATACTTCAACAAGGGCTACATGGGCACCTTACGCGCTCGGTGCCGAGGAGAACAGACCTGCCTGCGGTTTTGGTATCACTAAGCCAAGTTCTGCTCCGCTGCTTTACTCATTACCGAGTGTAGACCTTGTGTTTACGTCTGATAAGAGTAAATGGACAAGATGCGTTGTCGTAGAGACACAAGACTCAAGGGATCTGGCAGAAGGAAAAGGTGAGAAGTTCAAGCCTAGGCAACATGCAGGGTGGAATGGTGACCTGGATGCTAACGGCCGTCCGGTATACTCTAGTGATCCTTCAGATCGCGGTATGTCATGGTTCCCGGGTTATGCTATCAATCAGGAAACAGGTGAGCGCCTCAACATCGTATTCGGCGAAGACTCGTGGTTGAAGAGCTACAATGGTGCAGATATGATCTGGAACCCGGTTAGAGAGTCGTTGGTGGCTTCGGGTAACGTATCTGACGTACTGAAAGTATTCGGTGGAAGGCACTATGTGTATATTGTTAATACCAAGTACGATGAAGGCAAGTCTTTCAAGGAAGGTATTCTTAACTCGAGCGATATCATCGTAAATAGCACCTACAGAAGAGTTGTATGGACGGGTATGCCACTTCTGGCACCTAACTCGAATTTTAACTCTCTCGCAGATGGGCTGATACCAACCGAAACCAGGCTTCGTTTCAGAGTAGAACGTCCGTATGCACGCTACGTGCCGGATTCTGCTGCAACATTGCGCAACGGTGGTTATCCAATGTATGAGTTTACTACAAAAGGACTGGAGCCCCGCGCGCTGGCTGATAATCCCGGAGCTGATAAAGACCGTCTGCTGGAAAGGATCGGTGTAACACCAAACCCTTACTATGCATTCTCTGGTTATGAGCGCAACAGGCTGGATACACGTGTACGTGTGATCAACCTTCCTAAACGTGCGGTGATCAATATCTATACGCTGGACGGTGCGCTTGTACGCAGGTTGGAAAAAGACAATCCAAACCAATCATTCATCGACTGGGATCTTCGTAATGCAAGGGGCCTCACCGTTGGTAGCGGTATGTATCTGATACATGTAAATGCCGAAGGCGTAGGTGAAACTGTATTGCGCTGGTTTGGTGCGTTACGTCCAATAGATATCGTTCAATATTAAAAACCAATTTGTATCGGGCCGGTGTTGCTGGCCCGGTATAATAAACATATTATTTCTACTTTATGAGAAATTTATCTACCAAAGCCGCTCTGGTTGTTTGCGCTCTCGGAGTCACAACTCAGGCTTTTGCAGGAAATAGGGATAGGATTGGTCAGTCGGGCGCTTCTGAACTGCTGCTCAATCCCTGGGGGCAAAGCACAGGCGTATTCGGTATGAATACGGCCAACGTAAAAGGCGTTGACGCCCTAAAGACTAATATTGCCGGCCTGTCTTCTGTTGAAAAAACAGAAATTGGCGTAGCACATACTATGTACCTCAGCGGTTCAAAAATTGGCATCAACAACCTCGCCATAGCACAGCGCCTGGGTAACTTCGGTGTTATTGGAGCTAACTTAATGGCCTTTGGTTTCGGAGAAATTCCGATCCAGACTGTTGACAATCCTGAAGGTGGTATAGGTACGTTTACGCCTCAGTTCTTCAACGTGCAGGTAGGTTTCAGCAAAGAGTTTTCAAACGCTATCAAAGCGGGCGTCGCTGCTACATTTGTAAACGAACAGGTGTCTAACATTAAGGCGGGCGGCGCTGCTTTCGAAGCAGGCATCCAGTACACTACCGGTAAAAGAGATAATTTCCATTTCGGAATTACCCTGCGCAACCTGGGTACCACTATGCGCTTCAGCGGTAATGGATTTACCATTGATGCGGAGTCGCCGGCAGCAAGGGGTGAGCGTATCAATCAGCAGTTCCCTACCGAAAGGTTTGAAATGCCTACATACCTCAACTTCGGTGCAGCATACGATTTCTATCTCGATGAGAAGAGACTTCAGAACGCTGATGATAAGCCTAAGCACAGGGCAACCGTAATGGCTGCATTTACTTCTAACTCATTCCAGAACGACTATCTGGGTGCTGGTGTGGAGTATGCCTTCAGGGAAATGTTCATGGTAAGAGGTGGCTTCCGTTATGAAAGAGACATCTTTGACGATGCAATATCTTCTACATTCTACACGGGTTTCTCAGCAGGTGCAACTATCCAGCAAAAGATAGGTGACAACGGTCCTACTTTCGGTATTGACTACTCATACAGGCCAACTGTACGTCCTAACAATGGCACGCACACGTTTTCGCTCAGGTTTATGAGATAATTCATAAAAAGTACTATTTTTGGTTAACAACGCTTCTGCACGAACAGAAGCGTTGTATTTTTTTAAAAAAATCAATAAAGATCAAGCATATGTCGGGAGTAACTTATGTAACGAAGGAGACGTTGGACCATATGAGGGAAGAGCTCAACCATATGAAAACGGTTGGCAGGGCCGAGATAGCAGAAGCTATAAAGGAAGCGAGAGAAAAAGGTGACCTTAAGGAGAATGCTGAATATGACGCGGCAAAAGAAGCACAGGGCATGCACGAGGCTAAAGTAGCCCAATTGGAAGCTGCTGTAGCTAGCGCCCGAATCATCGATGCTAAAGATTTGGATGCTAGCAAAGTATCAATACTTAGCAAGGTGTCGCTTACGAATATGAATACCAAGAAGAAGGTAGAATACCAGATCGTGTCGGAGCAGGAAGCTGACCTGAAGGCGGGTAAAATATCTGTTACTTCGCCTATTGGCAAGGGATTGTTAGGTAAGAAGGTGGGTGATGTGGCTGAGATAACAGCTCCGGCGGGCACATTGAAATTTAAGATCGAAAACATCGCACTATAAATATTATGGAAACTATTTTTTCTAAAATCATTGCCGGCGAAATTCCATCTTATAAAGTGGCCGAAGATGACAATTTTTTTGCTTTTCTCGACATACACCCGATACAAGAAGGGCATGTATTGATAGTGCCGAAAAAAGAAGTAGACAAATTTTTTGATGCAGATGATGAGCTGCTGAGAGAGTGGTTGCTGTTTGCCAAGCCTATAGCCCGTGCTATAGAAAGAGAGTTTCCGTGTAATAGATGCGGTATGGTGGTTGTAGGCCTCGAAGTGCCCCATGCCCATATGCACCTGATACCGATCAACTCGGGCAACGACATGAACTTTAATAACCCGAAGCTAGAACTTACCGAGCAGCAGTTCATAGATATTCAATACAGGATACATAGTCACTTACATAACGATTAAATGAAAAAGAGGGCATTGCCCTCTTTTTCATTTATGATAAAACTACTTGCTGCATTACACTCCATGCTATCGGCTTATCGCTAAATAATGCCTTAGTTTTAGCCCAGGTATCTTTAAACAGCTCGGAGAACCGGTAATGATCCAGGTGTTTCTCGCTTTCCCAATGGCTGTAAGTAAGAAATACATTTGATGCATGAGCATCCTGCCACAGTTCCAGATGCATGCATCCTCCAAAGCCGCGTATCAGTTCTTTTCGCTCGTCAAACAGCTTTCGAAAGTTCTCTACCTGCTGTGGCTCAAAGGTCATCCGCACGATCCTTATGATCATTCAAAATAGATTTTAATAGTATTGTAGATGAGGTGCCGCTCTTTGAACAGCTTCAGGCCAAACAAGCTGGCCGCCCTGCCTCTGTTGATTGCTATCTCAAGATAACCGGTGCTGTTAAAGCGGCAAAGTTTTTCTCCTTCCTTTACCACCAGGTAGTTATCACTAAGCTCCGTCAACTGCTCATCACGCATAAATTCGATACGGAAAGGGCGGCCTTTACCTACCGTTTCAAACTGCTCCTTTGTCATATTGATGATCACATTCTCGAACCTGTCGATGTGTATCACATGGCATTCAACCGTATTCCCGTCAACTCGCGCCTGGCAGTGTTGCGGCGCATTTTTCAGCTCATACGGCTCCAGCTCTAGTTGCTCCGTTTTTTTACTTTTTAACTCATTGCAAACCTTCGCCGCGGCATGTATCCAGTCTTTAAATACAAATGGTGCGGTCAGCTCAAAATACTTCCAAACCTTGCCATAATCATTTCCAAAGGCGAGCGGTAAAATTCCGTTATCTGGGGCAAGAAAATAGTAGCCATTTTTCTCGCAAAGCACCAGCCTCGGTGTATCACCATAAAAGATGTCAAACAGCAATAAGTGACAAGTACCCTTAGGGAAATGCTCATATGCAGCAGCAAGTATATAAGCGGCCTGCTGTAGATGAAAAGGCTCTATCAAATGAGAGATATCAACCAGCCTTGCATCGGGGTTATATTGCATCAAAATACCCTTGGCGGCAGCCACCGAAGAGTCCTGCAGCCCAAAGTCGGATAATAATGTGATGCAATTCATTGTAAACGACAAAAGTACTCTGCAAATGCATCATAATAAAGCAGGCAGGGCATTTTAAAACGGTTGTTTGCAGTAAAATAGTGAAATATTTTTTTGCAGCACGCGTTATAGTATCAGTTGTAATAACTTTACCTAACTGCACATTTTAGAACGTGTTCATGAAATTCAGGATCATACTCATTATAGCATCAGCAATAGCATTTACCTTTTCCCTGTCGGCATGCAAAAAGGAAAAATTACTTACCACCGGCGGGGAACTGACGTTCTCGGTTGACACCCTCTCCTTTGATACGGTGTTCACTCAATTCGCCAGCTTCACCACCGAATTCAAGATATACAATCCGCAGAACCAAAAGGTAAATATCAGTTCCATAAGGCTGGAGAAGGGTGACAACTCGTTCTTCAAAGTAAATGTAAATGGCATATCGGGCAGTAATGTGCAGAACATGGAACTTGCTGCAAAAGATAGCCTCTACGTATTTGCAACTGTCAATATAGATCCCACGAATGAGAACAATCCATTTGTAGTAGAGGACCGCATGATCATTACTATGAATGGCAAAGAGTATTCGGTGCCGTTCCGTGCCTTTGGTCAAAATGCATACTACATCATCAACCAACGCCTGAATACACAAACCTGGAAAACGGATAAGCCGTACGTAGTAGTAAGCAGTGCCCAGGTTGACTCTAACCAAACACTGACCATACCTGCAGGTTGCAGGGTTTATATGCATGGCGACTCCCGTCTGTTTGTGTTTGGTACCCTTAAGGTGCTCGGTACAAAAACAGACAGTGTGCTATTCAGGGGCGACCGGCTTGACCGGGATTATTTTGCCAACAAAGACTTCGCAGGCGAGTGGGGTGGGCTCTATTTCTTTTCATCGAGCAAAGACAATGTGATAGATCATGCAGTGATAAAGAATTGTGGTAACGGAGCATTCGGTGCAACCCCTGCTGCCATACAGCTGGATCCCAATGCTACACTGAGCATGAGCAACTCGGTAATTTACAACTCTATCGGCCATGGGCTGCTTTCATTCGGTGGCGGTTTTGTAATGGAGAATTGCCTGATACATAGTTGTGGTGCGCAGGCTTTAGCAGTTCTACAGGGTGGACTGTTCGACATCAATCACTGTACGTTTGCGCTGCACAGCATAGGTGGCATTAGTGGGTTGAAGCACGTAGATAACCCCGCAGTGGCTATACAGAACTTCTTCAAAGCCGGTGAAACGGTATACGCAGGCTCATTACTCAAGGGGTCAAGGATGCGCAACAGCATTATATGGGGTGGCATAGAAACCGAGCTGCATTGTTCTAAACTGAATAGTAATGAAGTTACATTCGACCTGGAGATATCTAACTGTATCTACAAAAGGAAAGAAACACTGCCGACTGACATAGGCATTGTCGAAAACAACAATAAACGCAACGAAGACCCTCTTTTTGAAAACTACCAAAGCTGGAATTATCGCCTTAAATCAGGATCGCCTGCGATAAACGCCGGCATATCAACAGATCTCACTACCGACCTTGACGGCAAAAGCAGAGATGCAAATCCGGATATGGGCTGTTATGAATTCAGGTAACGGCTAGCTACTAGCCTTTGTAAGTTCTATAAAGCGTGGCATTGCCAGGTTGAACCAGGTAGTAAAATCTTGCGGCTTTTCTTTCAGCCATAGCAACAAATCATCCATGGCAATGTAGCGGTAGTCTGCCACTTCCTCAGCGTTAGGTGTCACCTCGCCGCTGTACACGCCCATATAGATATGATCATACTCATGTTCTGTCAAGCCACCGCCTACGTCGGCTTTATACTTTAGTTCAAACAAAGGTTGCAAGTCACAATCAAAGCCCATTTCTTCCATCAGCCTTCGGTGCGCCGCGGCTATAGTACCTTCTCCCGGTGCTGGGTGCGAGCAGCAGGCATTGGTCCATAAGCCACCGGAGTGGTATTTGTCCAACGCGCGCTGCTGTAGGAGCATCTCATTCTTATCATTCAGTACAAATACCGAGAATGCACGATGCAGCACGCCCTCTTTATGCGCCTGCAATTTTTCCATGGTGCCCGTCCAGGCATCCTGCTCGTTTACCGTTATTACCTGGCCGCGCTCTATCTCTGTCATGCTGCTAAGTTAAATCAGATTGAGCTTGTTGTAACAACTGGCCGATAGCACGATGAATGCTTTCTGAATATCCGGTACACGCACGCGCTGCTTGAGCACTTTGCGGGGCTGCATCTTGCATATCTTGGCAAATAGTGTGTTGTAATACTTATAAGCAGTATACACCCCAAACTTAGCCTTCCAGGGCAGTCCGCGAATGCCTTCCAATGCCGCATCAAAATCAGCACGTATATCTTCTTCTATTTTCCGTTTACTTTCTTCATCAAACTGGTGAAAGTTAAACCCCGGAAAGTATGTGCGACTTAAAGCCAAATAATCGGCCTGAATATCTCTCAGGAAATTGATCTTCTGGAAAGCTGCTCCCAACTTTCTTGCAGGGCCTTTTAATTTTGCATACAGCTCCATATCACCTTCGCAAAACACACAAAGGCACATGAGGCCTACCACTTCAGCCGAGCCATAGATGTATTCATCCAATTCTTCAGCGCTATGATATTCTGCCTTCTCCAGGTCCATCTCCATGCTGTGCAAGAAAGCCTCTACTAACTCGTGCGGTATATTATACTTGCGCACCACATGCTGAAAGCTATGTAGTATCGGGTTGAGGCTGATGCCGTTGCTGATGGCCTTCCAGGTATCTTCACGGTATTCTTCCAGTAGTATCGATTTATCATAGTCATGAAAGGTATCCACAATTTCATCGGCAAATCGTACGAAGCCGTAGATATCATATATAGGCTGCCTGATGTCTTTATGCAGTAGCCTGATAGCGCTTGAGAATGATGTGCTGTATGCATCGGTAGTAACTTTACTACATTGATGCCCTACCTGGTGAAATAGTGAGATCATACTTCCGGCTGGTTTTTACGGGTGAAGTTTTTTTGTACCTGTGTTGCAACAATTTTTCCGGATATAAGCGAGGGAGGTACGCCCGGTCCCGGTACGGTCAGCTGCCCGGTATAAAACAGATTGTGCAGCTTCTTATTTTTAATAGATGGCTTCAATATAGCCGTCTGCTTCAGTGTATTGGCAAGGCCATAGGCATTACCCTTATAAGCATTATAGTCGACCACAAAGTCGTGATGCGCATAGCTACGTTTATATACCACGGCATCGCGAACCGATATCCCTAGTCGCTGCTCCAGTCGCCGCATCACTATGTCATAATACTGCGCTCGTATTTCTTCTGTGTCCTTTAAACCCGGTGCTACCGGTATTAGCACAAAAAGATTTTCGCAGTCAGCAGGCGCTACAGTGGCATCTGTCTTCGATGGGCAGCATACATACATCAACGGATTAGATGGCCAATGAGGATTGCTGTACAGCGCCTGCGCGTGTTCGTTAAAGGGCGCGTCGAAGAACAGGTTATGGTGCTGCAATCCGTCCAGCTTTTTGTTTAGCCCCAGGTAGTAGATAATGCACGATGGTGCAAGATCTCTCGACTCCCAATATGCTTTATCATAGTTGCGATATTGCTCTGGTATGATGCTCTGCTCTGCGTGATGATAATCGCAGGCCACCACTACCGCATCGGCTGTATAGCTATCTGTAGTGGTCGTTACTTTCTGTACCTCATTGCCTATGGCCAGCACATCGGTCACTGCTTCATTAAACTTAAAACCAACACCGAGGCTTTCGGCAAGTTTATACATGGCCTCTACTACTTTGCCCATGCCGCCCATCGGGTACCACGTACCCAGTTTCATGTCTGCATAGTTCATCAGGCTGTAGAGTGCAGGTGTGTTTTCGGGCAATGCACCCAGGAACAGAATCGGGAACTCCGCCAACTGCAATAGCTTAGGGTGGCTAAAGTATTGGCGCACGTGCTTGTGCATAGAATTTAGCAGGTCGATGCGGAAGAATGACTTCATTACATCCCACTGCATAAACTCAGTAAGTGACAAGCCCGGCTGGTAGACCAGCTTGTTGATGCCTACATCATACTTATAGGCTGCTTCACCCAGAAATTTATCAAGGTTGTTTCCCGCTCCCGGTTCTATACTTTCAAACAATGCTTTCAGTTCATCATAGCTCGCAGGTATTTGTATTACCTCGTCTTCCCAAAACACCTGGTACGACGGATCAAGCCTTTTCAGTTCATAATAGTCTTGCGGTGTTTTGCCGAAATAGCCAAAGAACTTTTCAAACACATCGGGCATCCAGTACCAGCTGGGTCCCATATCGTAAGTAAATCCCCCTTCGGAGAATACTCGGGCTCTGCCTCCGGCGCTTTGGTTCTTTTCTATTACAGTTACCTCTGCCCCTTCTTTAGCCAGGTAACATGCAGCAGATAGCCCCGCAAAGCCACTTCCTATGATGGTTACTTTCAAATGATGTTCGGTTTTTATCGTTCCAGTTGTGTCACCAGCATTTTTCTGGCAAAGTGTATACGGCTTTTTATAGTGCCCAAAGGCTCGTGCAGCAGGTCTGCTATTTCCTGATACTTATAGCCGGTATAATGCAGCTCAAACGATAGTCTGAATACACTGGGCAATCCATCTATCGCTTTTTTTATTTCTCCCATCCTTATGTTGGTCCATCCTTCATTATGCGCCACATAGTCTGCCGTAAGTGGCAGCTCTTCGCTGCTATCGCTTGAGACCTTTATCAGCTTCTTGTTACGGCGGTATGCATTAATGAAGATATTGCGCATAATAGTATATAACCATGCCTTCAGGTTAGTACCAAACTGATACTTTTCTTTATTCAGCAGTGCACGCAGCATCGTTTCCTGGTACAGGTCACGCGCATCTTCGTAATTCTGTGTAAGAGATATGGCGTACGGTCGCAGATAATCGCTATGTCTTACAACAAGATGATTAAAATCGGCTGCTGTCATTGTTTAATGTTTCTTGTGTCAAAGTTAAACAGTATAAAAATCCGTACTTATAGTTTTTGTTTATAGTACTGACGAGTATTCTTAAACAAAACAAAATCGTACCATAGTAAATACGCGCAACTGAATAAACGTCAGTCGTTCACGCATTTTGCTTAACTAAACTGGGAGGATAGCTACACAGAAATCAACACCGATTTTGCTTCCTGTAGATTGCTCAGGTAGCGCATATTCGGTAGTACAGCGTGTTTGGAGTGTTTTAGCAGCCCGCCGGACACCAGGATTTTAGAGCCGGGGCAAATTGCGTGTAACTTTTGAAAATATTTGGGTGCATCAAACTCATGAGCAACCGATGTAAGGTGCAAATACAGGTATTCGGGATTTTTTTGCTCACATACCACGCGTACATCCTCAAGCGGAGTGTTCGGACCTAGGTAAATAGGTGATTTACCATACTTGCGCAGTATGAAGTTTACGTACATCAGTCCTATATCATGTACTTCTCCTTCGGGAAGGAATAAAACAACTTGTGGTCCGGCGTCAGGCGATTTCTTGGGTAAATGTTCGATGCCCAAAGCGAGCTTCCTGTATATCACATTGCATACCAAGTGTTCCTGCGCCGGGTATATACGGTCGGTCATCCACATAATGCCGATCTTCTCGAGAAACTGGAAAAGTAGCTGCTCTACGGTATGCTCTATACCGTGCTGCTTTATGTAGTCATTTACGCGCTCCTCAAACTCGTCTATCTGCATAGTCAGCATCAGGTCGAGCAGCTCGTTTACCAGCATTTGCAGCTTAAACTCATTGTCATTTATCTTCTGTATCAGCGCATTCATATCCCCGTCGGTCATTTGGTGGATGCGTGATATCTTATATCCGTAGCTGTTGAGAAGGGCTATGCGAAGGGCTAGTTTCAGGTCCAGGGCATCGTAGTAGCGTATATTAGTAGCCGTACGCTTGGGCTGCAGTATACCATACCGCTGCTCCCATATGCGTATTGTATGCGCCCTTATACCTGTCAGATTCTCAATATCTTTGATACTGAAACGATTCATATCACCTTTAGCTGCCACTACATCTTTTTCTCACAACAATCTTAATTACGAAAATGTTCGCTATTTGTTGAAAAGCGACTCTATTGTGCGATGTCGGTAGTCAAATATATCATGTAATTGCTTTTTTACGAAAACTGCATGGGCAATATTACCGAGGATATACAGAGGCAATTGATAATGAACGATATCTGTCATTAGTGTTTTCCCATCTTGCCTGCTGAAATGGTGTTGATGGTGCCACAGGCGGTATGGGCCTCTTCGTTGCTCGTCTATAAAGAACTGTAATTCCCGTACTTGTGTTATCTCTGTCATCCAGAAGAGTGGTATGCCCAGCAGTGGTGACACTTTGTAGGTAATGATCTGCCCAGCGTATATATGCTCAATATCGGTTTCTGATGTTACGCGAAAGTTCATGTAGTCTGGTGTAAGGGTGGCAAGGTTGCCGGGGTTGGAAAAAAATGCCCATACCTCTTCTATTGGTCTATTTATCAACTGCTTGCGGACTAGCTTATGTACTGCCATGTTTTTATAACAATGAGTGCTGCTATTTGTTTGCCAAAGGCTAAATGCCAGTATTAGGAAAACTGATGTGCAGGTACTTTAAAGGCTGTAACTTCGATAACAGGGAAAGGTATGAAAGGTATATTATTTACGAAGTTTACAGAACAGGACGACAGACCGCCGTATCAACGGCTGATGGATCTTTTTATGGAGTTGCTGCAATATACCAGCGGCGATGCCATGGAAGCGCTGGATTGGCTTACGCAGCTCGACAGGAAATATGGCCTGACTAATGATGAATACGGCATAGGTGATTTTATAGAAGACCTGAAGCAGCAGGGATACCTTCAGGACGGTGAGCAGGAAGGTAGTTATAAGCTAACCTCAAAATCGGAACAGACAATACGCAAACGCTCGCTCGATGAAATATTTGGCAAGCTGAAGAAAGCTAAGCGTGGTAATCATCATACCTTTAAGAGCGGACAGGGTGATGAGATGAACCCGGAGACACGCCCTTACGAGTTTGGCGATGCACTGGAGGCAATAGACTATACGGGTAGCCTGAAGAACTCGTTCATCAACCATGGTGTGGACCAGCTGACCATGAAGCAGGATGACCTGGAGATACATGAGATGGATTTCAAGTCTCAGACCTCCACCGTATTGATGATCGATATATCGCACTCGATGATACTCTACGGCGAGGACCGTATAACCCCGGCCAAGAAAGTAGCCATGGCACTGAGTGAGCTGATAACCACACGCTACCCTAAGGACACGCTGGATATAGTGGTATTTGGTAACGATGCCTGGCAGATTGAAATGAAAGACCTGCCTTACCTGCAGGTAGGCCCATACCATACCAATACCGTAGCGGGGCTGGAGCTGGCGATGGACCTGCTGCGCCGCAGGAAGAGCCCTAATAAGCAAATATTTATGATAACCGATGGCAAGCCTACTTGCCTGAAGGTGGGCAACAAATATTATAAGAACAGCTTCGGCATAGATAGCAAGATACTGAACCGCACCCTGAACCTTGCCGGGCAGTTGAGGAGGCTAAAGATACCGGTGATAACCTTTATGATCGCATCAGACCCTTACCTGCAACAATTTGTACGCGAGTTTACGCAGGTTAATAATGGGAAGGCATTCTACTCGTCACTGGACGGCCTCGGCCAGTTCATTTTCGAAGATTATGAGCGCAATAAGCGCAAGCGAATGAGGTAACGAGTGGATGGCAATAAATAACCAGAGTAATCGTTTAAGCTTTCTAAACCAGCATTATGAAGCGACAATATACCATATTGTTACTCTGTTCAGTATTGCTTGTATCGCTAATGTTCCTGCACGACTATAAGTACGACTACAACCCTGTGCCAATGACTACAGAACAATATGTTTATGACATTATTGTCGTTGGCAGTATCTATACTGCTATCATATACGCTCTGCTATATGGCTTGTATCGGGCGTTTAATTTTTTGATTTTTAAGATAGCACCTCCAAAATAAAAAAGAGCGCCTGCTTAAGGGCGCTCTAAAAATATAATGTCGTTCTTGAGGATTAGTGCACCAATGTACCTACCGACTTACCGGTTACCACATTCAGCAGGTTGCCGGTAGTGTTCATGTCAAATACGATGATTGGCAGGTTATTCTCCTGGCAAAGCGTAAATGCAGTCATATCCATTACCTTCAGGCTCTTACTGATCACTTCGCTAAAGGTCACCTTGTCGTACTTCGTAGCGGTCTTGTCTTTCTCCGGGTCAGCGGTGTAGATGCCATCTACGCGCGTACCTTTCAATATCACTGCGGCGTTTATCTCTATAGCACGCAGCGAACCTGCTGTATCGGTAGTAAAGTAAGGGTTACCCGTACCGGCACCAAAGATCACTACACGGCCTTTTTCTAGGTGGCGTATAGCACGGCGGCGTATATATGGCTCTGCTATCTGCTCCATCTTAATAGCGCTCTGCAGGCGGGTCTTCACGCCTATCTTTTCCAGCGATGCCTGTAGCGCCATGCCGTTGATAACTGTAGCCAGCATACCCATATAGTCACCCTGCGCACGTTCGATGCCCGTTTCGGCTTCGTTCATACCTCTGTAGATGTTTCCTCCACCTATTACTACTGCTACCTGTACCCCAAGGTCGGTAATAGCTTTGATGTCGGTAGCATACTGTTCCAGCATACGCGGGTCAAGGCCGAAGCTACGGTCACCCATCAACGATTCGCCGGACAATTTCAGAAGTATTCTATTATATTTAGGCAGCATTTTATATAGAGATTTGCGACTGCAAAGAAAGAAAAAATTGTCGGTTGTCGGGCCGTTTTTCTTTTTGGATATAGCTATTACAATATCGCAACCCGGCTCAGCGTTAATACGCTGATATTAGTTATTTTATTGATTTTTTATAAATAATACTGGTGTCTAAAACAATATACAAGCTCGGTTTTCTGGTTTACCTGTTACTGCTGGTAATGGCTGTGCTATTTTATAAGGAACGTATAGTATTGCTCGACGATTCGTTATATACTTTCAACATCCTGCTCAAGGGCAACTTTTCTATAGAGCACTATCGCTTTATTGCTGTATTTACCGAGGTATTCCCATTATTGGCCAGCAAGCTTTCACTTAGTTTAAAGAGCGTAGCGGTTGCCTATTCGGCCGGGTTTGTTATCTATTATGCGCTTTGCTATTTCGTTACAGGCACTGTATTCCGCAACCCTCGTATGGCGCTTGTACTGTTACTGTTCAACATACTTTTTGTCAGTCATGCCTTTTACTGGATGCTCTCTGAGCTTACGCAGGGTGTAGCTATGCTGATACCTTTACTGGCTTATCTGGAGGGCAAAGAGGTAAAGCAGGTTGGTGTTGGCCGCTGGCTTATTATCATTGCGGTACTTATCACGCTGGTATTTGCGCATCCGCTTATGTTGTTTCCGGTCAGCTTCGGGCTGTTGTTCCTCCTGCTGCGTGCCAGTACAAAGGCAGAGCGGCAATTGTACATCACAGTGGGTGTTAGCTTTGTTGTATTGACGGCAGCTAAAATGCTGTTCGTAAAAGAAGCATACGATAGCCAATCGATGCAGAGCATCAACAATGTAAAGAACCTCTTTCCTGATTATATCCGCCTGCATTCCAACAAGGTTTTTCTGCGTAACTGCCTTACTAAATACTACTGGATACCTATCTGTTTTCTGCTTACCGTATTTGTATACGTAAAGCAGGCCAAATGGAAACAATTAGGATTATACCTGCTGTACATTCCGGGTTTCCTGATGCTGATAAATATCTCATACTTCAGCAGCGATGTATACGAGTTCTATATTGAGAACCTATACCTGCCTTTGGGCTTTCTGATATCGCTACCGCTGGTATATGATGTGCTGTCGTATTTTGACAAGCCTGCGGTGTCATGGGTATTATTGTCGACTGTCGTGCTCACCGGCATGGTTAGGATATACAGCATGCGTAAGCCATACAAAGATCGTATAGACTGGCTGCGGCATACCTATGTAACCTATACGGGTAAAAAGGTGATGATAGATGAAAAGACAACGCCTAAAGGTACGCTGCTGATGTCCTGGGGATCACCCTACGAGTTCTGGCTGCTTTCTACGATCGAAACAGGCAATTCGGCCTCTATCATCATCCATCCCGACCTTGAGCATATAAACTGGATGCGGGAGCCAAGGGATGCATTTGCCACCACATGGGGGCTATTTTCCTACCACGACCTTGATAAGCGCTATTTCAAATTTACAGACACCATTCAATCGTATGAGTTAGTCAAATGATAGTTGAGTCCTATCAGGCCACAAATAGAAAGCGCCAACAGTAGGCTGTTGGCGCTTTCTATTTGTAGTTATAATGCGGTTACGCAAATGGCATCTTCACGATCTGTGCCTTTACGCCTTTGTCGCGTATCATTACAAATAGATCTTGCCCTTCTACCGCAAGGTCTTTGCGGATGTAAGCGATACCTATAGCTTTACCCAGGCTTGGCGATTGCGTGCCCGATGTGATGTAGCCTACCTCTTCGCCTTCGGCATTTTGTACTTTATAGCCATGGCGCGGTATGCCTTTGTCTATCATTTCCATGCCTACCAGCTTGCGCTTGATACCTTCTGCTTTTTGTTGCTCCAGTATCGGGCGCGCAGTAAAGTCTTTGGTGAATTTAGTGATCCAGCCAAGGCCCGCTTCTAGTGGCGAGGTTGTGTCGTCTATGTCGTTACCATACAGGCAATATCCCATTTCCAGGCGCAATGTATCGCGCGCACCGAGGCCTATGGCCTTCATGCCTTGCGGGCCTCCTATACGGAACACTTCATCCCATATTTTTTCACCTGCACCATCAGTATCTTCAAAGTATATCTCTACACCACCTGCACCGGTGTAGCCGGTAGCGCTCACTATTACATTAGGCACACCTGCAAAGGTTCCTTTTACGAAGGTGTAGTACTTCAGGTTGGTGATGTCCATATCCGTCAGTTGCTGCATGTACTGCACAGCCTTAGGGCCTTGTACCGCCAACAGGCCTGTCTTGTCAGATATGTTGTGCATCTCCACATCTTCCGTATTAAAGCTGCTGATCCAGTTCCAGTCTTTCTCTATGTTCGATGCATTTACTACCAGCATATAGGTAGCATTCTCTTCTATGCAATACACGATCAGGTCATCCACTATACCGCCTTCGTTGTTTGGCAGGCAAGAGTATTGTGCTTTACCGGCAGTCAGCTTGCTGGCATCGTTGCTAGTCACGCGCTGTATCAGGTCAAGCGCTTTTGGCCCTTTCAGTATGAACTCGCCCATATGGCTTACATCAAATACGCCTGCGTTCTGGCGTACAGTATGGTGCTCGTCATTGATGCCCGAGTAAGAGATAGGCATGTTGTAACCTGCAAATTCGGCCATCTTGGCGCCAAGTGCTATATGCTTCTGGGTAAAGGGAGTGTTCTTTACCATCGTTTGTGTATTGCTTTCCATAGAGGGGCAAAGATAGTCGTTACTGCAATTTGTTGCAGCGGGAAATTGGGAAATATAGCCACAGGTTTATTTTTGGTTCAGGCGGTTCCTGTACCGCTCGTTCATTTGCTGTAGCTCCTCCTCTATGGGCTTCATGCCAAGAGTAGCTCTGCGGGCGTTCACATTTAGCGAATCTTCCAGCGGGCGTGGTATGTACATTTTGCCATCCGCGGCCTTCCAGTACTGGGTGCCGTATAGCTGCTTTTGCCCGGTATTTAGCCGCACACGGTCTACCAGGAAGGCATAGGGTATGGCCGGCGCCTGTTGCCGGTCAACCGCCCATTTCATGTGTTTCAGTACTTCTTTCTGTAAAGCCGTATCATAGTCCTGATGCTGCGCCAGCAGCCAAAAGTCCTGAGCGGCCTTATTGCCTACCAGTATATTATCGGGGTACGATTGAAGGCGGTTAATGATCTCCCACAGATGAACATTGTGCTTTTTGTCCATAGCATATATTACATCCCATACGATTTCCTCCTTTTGCGGGCTATAGTGGTGCGTCCGTATACTATCGAGCAGGTGGCGTGCCCACTGATCTGCTTTTGCCATTTCAGTTATCTGCCGGGCAAGGGTAGTGTCATATTGGGCATAGCTTTTAGCTACACTGAGGCAGACGAAAACAAAAATCAGCAAGCAGTATTTCATAAGCTACGAATTGCATGATGAATTTACTTTACCTATCGTTAAGCAAATGTTTATTTATAATATCGCAACTGGATCATGAAACAAGACGCAACATACATCGAACATCTGTCGAAAGACAAAAGGCTGGCAGTTTTACTAAACCAGCAGGAACCCATTGCGCTCAAAAAGAAAAAGAACATCTGCCTCCGGCTCTGCGCCTCCATCATGAGCCAGCAGTTATCGGTAAAGGTGGCGGAAGTTATCTTTAAACGTTTTCTGGAATTATACGACGGCAACGAACCCACGCCGCAGCAAATACTCGATACACCTTTCGAAATACTGAGAGGCATAGGGTTGTCGAACGCCAAGGCCAATTATGTGCGGAATGTGGCTGAATACGCCATTGCCCACGGTATGGATGATAAGAAACTGTATAAAATGTCTAATGAAGAAGTTTTAGAGTTCCTGCTGCCCATAAAGGGTGTAGGCCGGTGGACGGTGGAGATGCTGCTAATGTTTACCCTCGGCCGCGAAGATGTTTTTGCACCCGAAGACCTGGGCATACAGCAGGCCATGATAAAAATATACAAGCTGGATGCTACAGACAAGAAGGCGCTCCGCGAAAAGATGCTGAAGCTATCGGCAAAGTGGTCTCCTTACCGTACCTACGCCTGCCTGCACCTGTGGCGGTACAAGGATACGCCCGCCGCTACGCAATAAACGCTACCTTTTTCGGTAGCCTCTTACATATGTGTTGACTTGTGTATGGCCTGGCTTCGAATCCCAAAAATAAAAGGTTGTGGAATCATCTGTAACGTACCAATAACTCGGTGCCCCCCATTTGCGGGCATATTTTGAACTAGCCGGTGATTCTCTTCGAAATGTATCGTAACCGAATATGATTCTATCATTTACCGAATCGATTTCTATTTTCACCACCCGGTTAGTTTGATACTCTTCCTTACCGGATGTTGTCGGGTAAGTAGTTGTTCCCCAATAGATCACACTATCAAACATCACGTATTCCCCTCTAAATATTCTTGTTTCGGGGGTATCTATTGTCGGCTGAGTAATAACAGGTCCTGACTTAGGTGCTTTGCTACACCCAAAAGCTACGAGTAAAAGAAGAAAGGGCGATAAGTATCTCATGATAGCATTGTATGAGTTGTAAAATTAATACTTAAACTGCAACCTTGCTCAAATTCAAGTCACGTGAATATCCTATTTTTAACCGGGACTTATGCTTCATCTACCGCCACTTATACACGATCTTGGACTTATACTGATACTTGCAGGCATTACTACGCTGATTTTCAAAGTAATGAAACAGCCGGTAGTGCTTGGCTATATACTGGCAGGGCTGCTAGTAAGCCCATCATTCCCCATACTACCCGATGTTACCGATAGCGCTAATATCCGCATCTGGGCCGATATCGGGGTTATTATCTTATTATTCAACCTCGGCCTCGAGTTCAGCTTCAAAAAACTGATGACCATAGGAGGTACGGCTTCCATTACGGCCATTATAGAGGTCTCCATTATGTTATTGCTCGGTTTTACCATTGGGCAGGTCATGGGCTGGTCGCTAATGGATAGTATATTCCTGGGCGGTATCCTATCCATATCTTCCACTACCATTATCCTGCGGGCTTTCGATGAGCTGAGGGTGAAGGAAAAGAGGTTTGCTCAGTTGGTATTTGGTGTGCTTATCATCGAAGATATAGTAGCAGTAGTATTGCTGGTATTGCTGTCAACAATTGCAGTAAGCCGTCAGTTTGCCGGCAGCGATATGTTGATATCCATACTGAAGCTGGCATTTTTTCTGATGCTCTGGTTCATATCCGGTATCTTTTTCATCCCCACCTTCCTGCGCCGTATCTCTAAATGGCTTAATGATGAGACACTGCTGGTTGTATCCATAGGTCTGTGCCTCATGATGGTGATATTGGCATCTGCTGCCGGGTTTTCGCCTGCGTTGGGTGCTTTCATTATGGGGTCCGTCCTGGCCGAGACACTCCAGGCAGAGCGTATCGAACACATCATATCGCCTATTAAAGACTTGTTTGGCGCGGTGTTCTTTATATCGGTTGGTATGCTTATCGACCTATCGGTAATGAGCGAATACATCTGGCCAATCCTTATCATTACAGTTGTCTTTGTTTCCTTTAAAGTGCTGAATGTAACCATCGGAGCACTTGTTGCAGGCCAGCCGCTAAAGACCTCTGTAAATGCCGGTATGAGCATGGCGCAGATTGGCGAGTTCTCTTTCATCATAGCTACGTTGGGTATCACGCTAAAGGTGACCAGCAGCTTTCTGTATCCCATAGCGGTTGCCATATCGGCCATTACCACCTTTACCACCCCGTATATGATAAAGCTTGCGGGACCGCTCTATAATATACTCGACGAAAAGTTGCCGCCTACTTGGCGAAAGGCACTCAACCGTTATAGTGCCGGCGCGCAATCGGTAAAGACCACCAGCGACTGGCGGCAGGTATTACAAGGCTATGTGGTGCATTGTGCTATATTTTCCCTGATTATTCTTGGAGTTATCTTTCTCTTTTCAAGGTATGCCCAGCCATGGGTGGCCAGGACTGTCATCAATGGCAACATAGGCAGCGCAGTAACTGCTGGCATATGTCTGCTTACGATATCACCGTTCTTGTGGGCACTGGTAATGAGGAAGCTCTCGCCTGTAGCCTATGCCAATCTTTGGAGCATTAAAGCATACCGTGCGCCGCTGATGTTCCTGCGGGTATTGCAGGGCGGCCTGGCTATCTTGTACATCACCATATTGCTCCTCAACTTTTTCTCGGTTAATGTCGCCATCGGCGGCCTGGCACTTCTGGTGCTCACCGGGCTGATATTCTCAAAGCGCATCCATGCTTTTTACCTGCGCATCGAAGAGCGGTTCTTCTATAACTTCAACGATAGAGAAAGAACCGAAGCCGTTAGCAGCCGCCGCGAACTGGCTCCCTGGGATGCCCGTGTTACGCAGTTGCCGGTGCCGCTTGGTTCGCCCGTTACGGGCATTACGCTGGATGAGCTGGCGCTCCGTGAGCGCACGGGTGTAAACATTGCCATGATACGAAGGGGAGAACACTATACTATATCGGCACCTAGCCGAACTGAAAGGTTGTATCCTGGGGATAAACTATTCGTAATAGGTACCGACGACCAGATAGAGTTGTTCCGGAGAACCATAGAGCCACCTGAGGGCGTGGAAGTATCGGAAGATAGCACACACGAAGTGGTGCTTAAAAAGCTCGACGTAGTAAAAGGTTCATTCATGGCGGGCAAGACCATCCGCGAAAGCAGCATCCGTGAACGTACCAAAGGCATCGTAGTAGGTATCGAAAGAAAGAAACGCAGGCTGCTAAATCCGGAATCGAACCTGATAATGGAAGAAGGCGACCGGATATGGATCGTAGGCGATGCCGAGCTAATAGCTAAGGTGAAAGGGATCGGAACATCGCAGAAGAGTTAAGCTATAACCGATGGCCTATTGAAGCTTATACAGGGTATATCCCGGTGCTATTACGGTAGTATCCAATGCATGATGGGTATTCAGGTAGTTTTTGTAAGTGTCGTCCTGCAAGGCGTCGTTCAATAGTAGATAGGGTGTGCCGCCCAATCCCTTTATAAATGCTTTGTTGGTATCGGCCGGTACGCGGTATGCAAGTACGGCCGCTCTTTTATCGGTATATAAGCTTAATACCCGCGGCTTCAGGAAGATAATGATATCCTTATCGCTCACGTGCTGCCTGATGTAATTAAATGCCATGGAATCCTGAGACGCCGGCATATAATCGCCCGGCATTTTGTTGAAACGCTCTGTGATGTCAAATTTCCCGAAGAGAAAATAGATAAGGGTAAAGACTACTGCCAGCCGAACAGGCTTTATGGAAAACAGTGGCGGGAAGATGGCATGCATAGCACGATGTACATACAGGATAAAGAATGGCATAAGGTAGAGTACCAGTCTGATGCCCTGCCGTTGCGATAGCACCACCACCAGCACACAGGTTATTATCACATATACATGGGTTACTTCGAACCTCCGTTTGGCTGTCATCAAAAGGCCAATAAATACGCAGGCGATAATGATATGCTTTACGAAATAATAGACAACCGTCCAGAAAGTATCATCGGGGTAGTAGTGAAACATTCCCTCTATCAGTATATGAAAATAGTACGTGTTGCCGCCTATCGCGTCCCACCATGTGCTGTTATGAGATGTAATCAGGTGCTTATAAAACTCGAGCGTGCTGGATGGCGCACGAAGCACTGTCTGACTTAGCAGTACAAAAGCTACCAGCACAGCCAGCGAAACCTTAAAGCCGACCGAGCCATAAATGTCGCGGAGTGCCAGCTTACGCTGCGATATTATCTTCTTTAAAAGGATGAAAAACAGGTAACCACCTTCTGCGGCAATAATGGTCAATGCCTGTGTTCTTATAAAGACTGCAACGAGTGCGACTAAGACAATAACTGCGATGCGGGTTGTCGAAAAAGTATCGCTCTTCCGGAGATTGAAGTACAGCATTACAAATAGCCAGCAGGGTATATCCGATAATACTTCGTTCTTTATATCCAGTACACTCTTGGCATATACGCAGATAAGTGCCAGGCAAACGGCCGTTACCGGGTTTGTAAATTTGCGGTAGTAAGAGCAGAGCACCAGCGCCAGGCACACCAGGCATATCGTAATAGCCTGTTCGAGGTGGGTAAAGCTGACACCCCAGATCTTTACGAATGGGGCCAGCAACAAGGAGAACCCCGGTGGGTATTGCGGAGGAGCATAGTCCAGCTCGTGTGGATTGAAGACGTACTTTGATTCGTAGTATGCCTTGCCCTCAATGATATTTTGAGCCTGTTTGATGTATTGTGCAAAGTCGTCTCCCCAGTTGTGAAGGCTTTGGATATTGATAGAAAAAAGTGGAATGCACAGCACCGCTACAACCAGGTAGGGTATAAGCGATTTATAGTTCAGGCTCATATTAAGGAACAAGTATACGGATTGGCAAAAATAAAAATGCCCGGTTAAAAACCGGGCATTTATTAATGAATATATTACTCAATTATTGTTCAACCATAACTACCGGTGCAGCAGCCATGATCTCTTCATTAGCCTGAGATGCATATTTGCTAAAGTTCTTAACGAACAACTGAGCCAGCTCATTAGCTTTCTTATCGTAAGCTTCTTTGTCAGCCCATGTGTTGCGCGGAACCAGTATTTCAGAAGGTACACCAGGACAAGATTTTGGCATCAGTACGCCAAATACCGGGTGTGCTTCAAATTCTACATCGTTCAGCTCACCGTTCATAGCTGCAGTGATCATAGCACGTGTGTAGCTCAGTTTCATACGGCTACCTGTACCATAAGCGCCACCGCTCCAGCCAGTATTCACCAGCCATACGTTCACGTCTGAATGCTCTTCCAGTTTCTTACCCAGCAGCTCTGCATATTTAGTAGGGTGCAGTGGCAGGAATACGCGGCCAAAGCAAGCAGAGAAGGTAGTTTGTGGCTCGGTAACACCAACTTCGGTACCTGCAACTTTCGCAGTATAACCGCTGATGAAGTGGTACATAGCCTGGCCTTTGGTCAGCTTAGATATCGGAGGAAGGATACCGAAAGCATCGCAGGTAAGGAAGAATATGTTCTTAGGATCGCCACCGTAAGATGGTTCCTTCGCGTTAGGTATATGATAGATAGGATAAGCAGCACGGGTGTTCTCCGTAATGCTACCGTCTACGTAATCTACAGTTTTAGTACCTGCTTTGAACTTGATGTTCTCAAGAATAGCGTTTGGCTTGATAGCAGCGTAGATCTGAGGCTCTTTTTCTTCGCTCAGGTCTATCACTTTCGCATAGCAGCCACCTTCGAAGTTGAATACAGAACCGTTAGCCCATCCGTGCTCATCGTCACCGATCAGTGCGCGGTTAGGGTCAGCGCTCAGCGTAGTCTTACCTGTACCAGACAGGCCAAAGAACAATGCTACATCGCCGTCTTTACCTTCGTTGGCCGAGCAGTGCATGCTCAGTACTTTATGGTCGTGAGGCAGTACGAAGTTCAGTACACCGAAGATACCTTTCTTCATTTCGCCTGTATAAGCCGAACCACCGATCAGGATGATCTTGCGGGTAAAGTTTACAATCGTAAAGTTGGCCTGGCGTGTACCATCTATAGCAGGGTCAGCCTGGAAGCCCGGAGCTTGCAGTATGAGCCAGTCTGTATTTTGAGATTGGATCTCCTGGTCTGTAGGGCGCAGGAACAGGTCGTTGCAGAACAGGTTAGCCCATGGTGTTTCGTTTACCACGCGCACATTCAGGCGGTATTCAGGATCAGCGCACGCATATGCATCACGCACCCATACTTCTTTGCCTTCCATATACGCGCAAACTCTGTCATAAAGTTTGTCGAACGCATCAGGTGCAAAAGGTATATTCACATCACCCCAATCAACACTGTCCTCAGTTATTGCATCTTTTACAGTGAATTTATCTTTAGGAGAGCGGCCGGTAAATTTACCAGTGCTCACACACAAAGCGCCTGTGTCATTCAGTTCTCCCTGACCCAGGTCAAGAGTTTTTTGTACCAGCTCCTCAGGAGAAAGGTTCCAGTGTGCTGTTGCTACGTTAAGTCCCAGGTCTGCCAGGTTAGCAGATGGGTTTTTCTTACCATATTCCTGCATAGAATTCTTTTTATGAAATATTTTAGACGGCAAAAATACTACTTAAAACTATTTCACCTATTTAATTTTTCATTTTTCGTTGATATAAAGCGGAATTTCTGAACAAACGATATAGATTTATTTATATATAGGTTTGTTTCTTTATG
>SEFT01000019.1 GCA_004144175.1 Sphingobacteriales bacterium | reverse complement strand
ATTATACGCTTTTCAATATGTTAGTAACACTTTAGTAACACTCCTGTAAAACTGTTACTAATGTTACTAATCGGCACCTATTGGCTGGCCGGGCTACTCACAAACTACTCACAAAAAATAATGAAACTCCGTGTAATACCGTTAACCTTTAAAGCTGAATTATAGCCCGAAAGCCTTTGTTATCAGCACTTTGATTAAACTGAATGTAAATTAATGAAAACGTGTTAAATTGCAAAATCCTGACTCTTAATCAGCGGGTCTGGAGTTCGAGCCTCCACAAAGTCACTTTAAACGAAAAAGGTTTCATGATCGTCATGAAACCTTTTTTTATGTTCTAGACGATCGTGGTACTTAACATCGTGCACAGTTCTTTGAAGGAGCTGCTTTTGGTACAGAGCGTACCGCCCATCTCTACGCATCTATCTATATCAGCACCGTATTGCGATGTAGTGTAAATGTAAACAGGTACATCGGTAAGCATATCAAGTTCGCGCAGTTGAGAGAGAAAGCCTACCCCACCCACTTTAGGCATATTCAGGTCGAGGAATATATAATCGGGATCGGAGAAATCTGGGCTTGTAATTAGTTCAAGCGCCTCTTGCCCATTGGCAGCATAGGAAAGGTCTGTGTCAACAGGCAAGGTTTCCAGTGCCAGTTCAAACATCTCTTTGTCATCCGCATCATCATCTACCAGTAAAACCTTTCTCATAGCTTTGTTGGCACGAAAATAATGATTTTCAGACTTTAACGCGTTGCCGATTTAGTTAAATTACGCAGCGTACAACTGCATCGTCAAATAGTGCAAACATCTTATAATATAATGACTTACGGCCAGCACGCGTTTTTGAAAGGTGGTGGGGAAATGGGTGCGCTCATGCGCGCGTTCGACTGGGAACAAACACCTGTTGGTGACCCGGATACCTGGCCTGCACCTTTGCGTGTTACCGTTCAGGTGCTGCTTAATTCAAAATTCCCGATGTTCCTCTTGTGGGGCGATGACTATATTCAGTTCTATAACGATGCCTATGTGCCCAGCTTTGGCTTTAATGGCAAGCACCCGAAGGCATTGGGACAGCGCGGCGAAGAATGCTGGGCGGAAGCATGGCCATTACTGGGCCCCATGCTGGACCAGGTGAGGCTTGGCGGCGAGGCTATATGGAAAGAAGACCAGCCGGTGCCTATACTGCGGAATGGCAGACTGGAAACCACTTACTGGACGTTTTCTTACAGCCCGGTGATGGATGGAGACGGCAGCATAGGCGGTGTGCTATCTACCTGTTTCGAAACAACGGAAAAGGTAGAGGGTATGAGTAAGCTTACGCAAAACAAAAACGAGTTGGCCTTCGCCATAGATGCCACAGAGCTTGGCACTTGGGACCTAAATCCTGCTACCGGAAAGTTTACCGCCAACGATCGTCTTAAGGAATGGTTTGGACTAAAACCTGAAGAAGAAATACTGCTGGATCTCGCAGTAGCGGTAATGGCTGAAAACGACCGGGACCGCGTGGCCCAAGCCATAGCACGCGCAATGGACCACAGCTCAGGAGGTAAATATGAAGAAATATATACAATCACAAATCCTCATACGGGTCAGTCGCGCATAGTACTGGCAAAAGGGCGTGCATGGTTTGGCGACGATAAGGCTGCCTACCGTTTCAATGGCACCCTGCAAGATATAACAGAAAAACGGCAAGCGGAGACCGCACAAAGATTGGTTGAAGCCAAATTTAAAAATGTATCTGACTCATCGCCTACGGGGCTATGGTTATCGGATCGCGACGGTAAACTAACGTATGTAAATAAGACACTGGTAGACTGGACGGGCAAGCCTGCTGAAGAACTGTTGGGCACCGGCTGGGCTGATGCCATCTATGAAGAAGACAAGCAAGCGGCATATGAAAATTTCAAGTTTGCCGTAGAAAACAGATTAGTGTACGATGTTGAGTTCCGCCTGAAAAAGTCGGATGGTTCAATAGTCTGGTGTAATGCAGCGGGCGAGCCTTATACCGATGAAAACGGCGACTATGCAGGATATGCAGGCTTTTGTATGGATATACAAGACCTGAAAGATGTAAATGATAAGATCGAGGCAAACAGGAGAATGTTGCTCCACTCCTTTAACGAGGCACCGGTGGCAATCGCCACCATTGATAAGGAAAACCTGACATTCCGGATGGCTAATAAGTTTTACGCGGAGCTGGTTGGCCGCACGAAGAGCGATATTGTAGACAAACCATTGCTGGAAGCCTTGCCTGAAATTGCAGGCCAGGGCTTCGACAAATTGCTGGAAGAAGTAATAGCTACCGGTGTGCCATTCAACTCTAAAGAAGTGGCGGTGGACCTGGTGCGTGATGGTCACCTTGAAACGGTATATGTAGATCTGGTATACCAGCCTCAATACAATTCGGACAATAAGATATTTGGTGTGCTGGTAGTAGCTACCGATGTAACGGCGCAGGTAATAGCGAGAAAAGACATTGAAGCAGTGCAGGCATCACTGAAGGGCGCTATCGAGCTTGCCGAACTTGCCACCTGGAGCATTGATGTGCCGCAAAAGAAAGTACATTACTCGCAAAGGCTGCAAGACTGGCTGGGAATCACCGATGCTGCATTTTTAGACGGTGGTTCAATGCAGATACATGTGAAGGATCGTGACCGCGTGAACAAGGCAGTGATGGAAGCACTGGCACCCGATGGCACAGGCGAATTTGATGAGACCTACACCATAGTGCATGCTACCACCCGCGAACAACGCGTAGTACACTCTAACGGGCGCACGACTTTCGATGAGAACAAGCAGCCGTTAATGCTATCAGGCACAGCACAGGATATAACGCTGCACCAGGAAGCAAAACTGGCGCTGGAAGCACAGGTGCGACAAAGAACTGAAGAGCTGGAAACGACCAATGAAAGCCTGCGGTTATCGAACGAGCAGCTGTCGCAATATGCCTATGTGGCCAGCCACGACTTGCAGGAACCGCTACGAAAGATCAGGGTGTTTTCTGATGTGCTGAATGAGCAGAAAGACTTATCTGCACAGAGCAAGCGGTACGTAAGCAAAATAAATAAGTCGGCAGAGCGGATGACGCTGTTGATTAAAGACCTGCTCAACTTCTCACGCCTCAATAACCTGAGCCAGACCAAAGAGCGTGTGGACCTGGACGAGATCCTGCAGAATGTGCAGAACGACCTGGAGCTACTGATAGCCGAAAAGGAAGGAAAGATCGTATCAGACAAACTGCCCGTGATAGAAGCAGTGCCGCTGCAAATGAATCAGTTGTTTTATAACCTGGTCTGCAATTCGTTAAAATTCGCGAAGCAGGATGTACCGCCTGTCATCACGATATCCTGCTCTGTAATGGCGCGCGAAGATGTGCAGCAATACATCAGGAAGCCGCTGAATGATAAGACCTACTACCAGATAGTGCTTCGGGATAATGGAATAGGCTTTGAAGAGCAATACAATGAACAGATATTTGAGGTATTCAAAAGGCTGCATCAAAAGGATGAATTCAGCGGATCGGGCATCGGGCTGGCTATATGTCGCAGGGTTGTAAGCAATCATGGCGGCTACCTGTATAGCCAATCGTCGCTTGGCGAGGGTGCATCGTTTACAATCATTTTGCCGGAGTAAACGGATTGATTCTCATTTACATTAAAATGAAGCGGGCTGCCAAGTATTGGCAGCCCGCTTCATTAGTATTCCTAATTAAATTTAGTACTGTATAAATCTGCCCTTTATGCTCTGCTCGCCATTCTTACCGATCAGCATAAATACATAACTACCCGGCATAACATCCACCATTACTTTCTGCATCGATGTCTCTATGGAGTATGTTGCAATCGTGCGCCCACTCATGTCGTATACCATCATGCGCGAATACTGGTTTGACCCACCCCACTGTATGTAGGTCTTACCATTGTCGGCGCGGTATGCGAAAGCAGGACTCACACCATCTACATCATCCAAACCAACAGTTTTTATCTTGATCGTATCGCTAGTGGTTTCACCGTTACATGCGTTTGATGCAGTTAGTATGATCGGGTAATTACCCTTTACTGTGTAGGTCTTTGCAGGTGGTATTGCAGCCGAACTGGTAGTGCCATCACCAAAGTTCCACAGGTAAGCCGATGTCCGTTTAGAGTAATTCTGGAACGTGAAAGAATTGGCTACTCCGGGCGTGATGACAAACTTTGCGAATGACATGATACCATATTGTTGCCATTGTTCCAGGCTGTCGAGTGTTACCTGCGCGGCTATACGCTGTAGCTTCGCGGCGTCAGCCACTGTAAGACCTGCGGTATAGTTAGCACCCACAGGGCTTTTATGATAAATGGACGCGTACAATACACAAGCTTCGAGGTAAGAGCCTGCCGTGCTCGGATGCGAGTTATCGGGAGAGTATAGCTCTATACCCGGGAAGCTGTCTCGTACTGTCTTCCAGGCCATACCTACCGGTGCTACGTTTGCATTATTGTCTTTGGCCATTCTCATATAGCTGGTGCGCAGGCCATCCTGCATACCTGCATAGGTGCATATAGGCGGGTATGCAGCGCAGTTCGATGCATCACCATTCTTATAGCCCCAGGTCATCATAAACATCACCTCGCTACAACTGTTGCGCTTTTTAATGGTATCGTATAGCGCTTTGGCGTATGGATAAGTATAAGTTTCTACCTGAGTTTGACTGAACGCAGGGCGCTGGCTTTGCTCCTGTATCAATACCACATCCCAGTTGTCGCTTTTAATGGTACTGAGTGTAGTGGCATCGCTGGCGTGTGTCTGTAGTGTACATCCGCCCGGGGTATGCTGCCCGTAGGTAAGCGTATCGCCTTTGGCTACACATATCTGCTGTAATATACCGGGTACGTTATTCGTATATATGTAGCTATTGCCGATAAAAAGTACATTCTTCTTTTTCGCCTCTACCGAAAGACCTGACGCCAGCAGCATTAAAGCGATACAATATTTTTTCATGTTTTGTTTTGATAACTAAGCGATTATAATGACACTTGGTTGCACCTACACGTTGGGTATCGGGCGCAAAATTGGGAAAACCATGCCATAGCAGGCCTGGAATTCAAGCTTTCAGCACATCTTTATGTTAATTGCAAATACTTTAATATCGTTTAAAGCTTGACTGCTATAAATGTTCTGTATCCCGATTCTATCGGATAGTCACTAATTTTGAGGCCAATATGCAGAGCCAAGTAGCGCCTGAGAAAACAGGCACCAGTCAGAACCAGACCGTTTTCTCCATTCTATTCGCCATCAGCTTCTCGCATATGCTCAACGACACTATACAGTCGCTGATACCTGCGATCTACCCGATCATCAAAGATTCCTTTCACCTATCCTTTTCGCAGATAGGCATTATCACATTTGCATTCCAGCTGTCGGCATCGGTATTACAGCCATTTGTAGGGTTCTATACCGATAAGAAGCCCCGGCCCTTCTCGCTGGTGCTCGGCATGAGCTTTTCGCTGGTGGGGCTGTTATTATTATCTTCCGTTAGCAGTTATGCGCTCATTATACCATCGGTATGCCTAATCGGTATAGGATCGGCTATTTTCCACCCCGAGGCATCCCGTATTGCTTATATGGCCTCTGGTAGCCGCAGGGGGTTGGGCCAGTCTATCTTCCAGGTAGGTGGCAATGCCGGTAGCTCGCTGGGGCCGTTGCTGGCAGCGCTTATTATTGTACCCTTCGGCCGGGGCAGCCTTTCCTGGTTTTCGGTATTGGCATTTGCCGCCATCATTGTGCTATGGCGCGTGGGTGTATGGTATGGGCCGGTCATCCTGCATAGAAAAAAGAACGCTGCTGCCAAGGCGGAGATCGAAAAACCAAAGCTGTCGCGTCAGCGAGTTATCCTCTCAGTTTCTATACTACTGCTGCTCATCTTCTCGAAGTACATCTATATGACAAGCATGACGAGCTATTTCACTTTTTACCTGATTGAAAAATTTGCTGTAAGTGTACAGACTGCGCAGTTCTACCTGTTTATCTTCCTGGCGTCTATTGCTGCGGGTACATTGCTGGGCGGCCCTATCGGCGACCGTATAGGGCGTAAGTATGTAATATGGGCATCGATACTCGGTGTAGCTCCGTTTACGCTGGCACTACCCTATGCTAACCTCTTCTGGACCGGGGTGCTTATTGTCCCGATAGGTATTATACTGGCATCGGCCTTCTCGGCTATACTGGTATATGCACAGGAGCTGATACCCGGCAAGGTAGGTACCATTTCAGGACTGTTCTTCGGCTTTGCATTTGGCATAGCAGGTATCGGCTCGGCCATGCTGGGCTGGCTGGCCGATGAAACAAGCATTGCTTATGTATACAAGTTATGTACATTCCTGCCGTTTATCGGCTTGCTGACAGCATTACTACCTGATACTAAACAGATAAAAAGAGGATAAGTAAACACAAATGATAACAAACAAACGGCCCCGCATATTGCGGGGCCGTTTTGCTTTTCACAGTTAGTATATTATTGTTTTGTAACTCTTATTACCTGCGTGCCACCTTCAGCGCTTACATACTTCAGCAGATATACACCGCCGGTAAGGCTGCTCATATCTATGTCTTTAGTGTTGCCTGAAAGAGCACCGGTGTATACTACCTTGCCGCTAACGTCTGTTATGCTGATAGCACCTAACGGATTGCGACCGCTATTCTTAATGGTCAGCGTATTGGTAACGGGATTAGGATAAGCAACAATTCCCAGGTCACTGCCCGATACATTGCTTACTGATGTAGCGAATGTGCGGAACGACGTAGTACCCCATTCAGACTTTGACTTGTAACCGCGGTCGTCGCAGGATGTACGTGCGTGGAAGTAGTACACCTGGCCATCCTTCAACGGAAAGGCAAAGAAACTGGTATTCTTTATTTCGGTACCGGTACCCAACGGCGTAGGCGATTGTGATATCTCATACTCGTATGCAATAGCACCCAACACAGGCTTCCAATACACTATAGCCCTGTCGATATGCTCGTACTCTGCTTCCAGTACGGGCGGCAGGCATATAAAGCTGGTAGTGAACGAATCAAGTGTCCATTCAGATTGCTCACCGCTTTTGCAGTTCATCTTTACATGCACATAATACTTGGTAGCTTGTTGCAGGCCGGTAGGGCTTTCCGTACCTGTACTAGGCGCACCGGGAGTAAGCGGGTTCGTGCTTAGCTGATCCAATACGAACTCATAGTTTTGTGCGTTAGGAGCAACCGTCCATGATATCTTAGCACTGGTTTCTTTTACATCGGTTATCGTTATGGTAGGTTTGCTGCAAGGCGGTGGCGTGTCGAACTGATAACGCTCCCATTCTGATGAGTTAGTAGCAGAGCATTTATTGCGCACGTACAGATAATAGGTAGTACCTGGTGTAAGCCCCGTAACCGTAGCGCTGGTACCCGTTGTGCTGGTAAAACCTGATGAAGGTGCTGTCGCAGATGTTGACACGATATAATCATACCCTGTAGAGTTTGCGACTGCATTCCAAAACACGTTGGCCGACGTTGATTTTATATTGCTGGCTCCAAGTCCACTTGGTTTATAAGGGCAAAGATTAACAGTAACAGAACCATAAAACCCATAACCACCGATAGGTCCATAAGTAACTGATCCATCTGTGTATCCTGCATAGGCATTGTTGATGTCAATGGTAACACCGTTTAACGTAACGTTGGCCATTGACATTACAGTAGCGGGGTTAGTAGTGCTACCAAAGTAAATGCCCGTGGTTGTACTTGGCGTACTTTGACTAACAATCGCAAACCTATAGGTTGCCCCGGCAGGCATAATCAAATTCAATCCACTGTAAAGCGTATTGTTGATAGTACCTGTGGTAGTAGGAGCAGGTACTGTTTTAAGTTGGATCCATGCCGGGTTGCTTGCCGCTATAACACCCGGAGCTCCTGTCAAACTTGTACTACTATACCAAAGCTCAAGCTGGTTAGTGGTATACACGAGATTTCCGACATCTGTAACCATTATCGGAAATGTGTTGGTATTTGTCACCCTTACCGTAAGATAGCATGCACTGGTCGAACCTCCGTTTGCGTACCAAAACCAGGAGTAACCCGTTGGACCTGTGATAACCTGCCCCTGTAGGTGATGAGACAATCCTAATAACAAAATGAAGACGTAGAGTAATTTTTTCATAGACTAGTGATTTTCGTTGAGCTGAAACAAAAAGGATTTTAATAAATAGAGTTTGCTTAGATATAAGACTGTAAGCCGCCATTTTAGGTTGGGAACTAATACATAAATGTAAATAATATTTAAAAATATTAAAAGATTTGGGTAGAAAGTTCTACATGGGCCGGCTTGCGATATGTTAGCCTGAATTATATTTCTCTTACTGTTTTACAGAATATCGGCTGCAACGCACAACTATAACCTAAAGAGACACACAGATTTTTTATTTCAAATGTTTATCATCAATAATACGTCAATACTGTAAAGGCTCGCAGCCTTTGCAGGCAAGCTGTTGCTGGCACATCATTTTAGACAGAACGTGTGGAAACGTTTACTAAAACAGACAACAAACTATCCTTATGACAGACATCAACAGGAATCTGGATGAAAATAACAGCCAGAGTGAGAACCAGGAAAGGAAATCGGGAAAGGGCACGTCAAATCGTGGTTTTGCATCGATGAGCCGGGAGAAGCAGCGTGAAATAGCCAGCAAAGGCGGACGTGCAGCACATCAGCAAGGCGTAGCACACGAGTGGAGCTCGGACGAAGCACGTAAGGCAGGACGTAAAGGTGGTGAGGCTGTCAGCCAGGATCGTAACCATATGGCAGAAATTGGCCGCAAAGGTGGACAAGCATCTCGCGGTGGTGGCCGTAAGAACAGCAATGGCAATACGCAATCGACTTCGGGCAACTCTTCTGATATGGACCAGAACAGGAACTCAGGCTCGATGGAAGAAAACAACCAGCGCGATATGCCAAGAGAAGATAGCTACAACAGCAACAACAATAATTCTGACCGCTCGGAATAAGCTACACTTCGTTAAAAAAGCTTGAGAGGCAAAGATCGGCGCAATCTTTGCCTCTTTTTATTTTTATAAACAGATGGTTATGAAGCAAACAATGCGTGTACTCAGGTCGATAGCAGCGGGAGTTGTACTAACGGTATTATATACCTCATGCATTAAGGATGATGGCAATACGGTAACGCCAACAACTAACAACAGCACCAATACTGCGTCTACATCGGAAGAGCGGCTGCTAAAGCTGGTAAACGATGTACGAAAGGCCGGCTGCAACTGCGGCAGCGACTATTACCCGCCGGTAGGCACCGTAAGCTGGAATAAACAACTGGAACAGGCAGCGCTCGACCATAGCAAGTATATGAGCGACAAAAATACACTGTCGCACACGGGAGCCAATAACACAGACCCGGGCCAGCGCATAACAGCAGCAGGATACAGCTGGATGACCTATGGCGAGAATGTAGCCAGCGGATACGTTGATGAAGAGGCAGTAATAAAAGGCTGGCTCAATAGTCCCGGCCATTGCAAGAACATCATGAACGGGAAGTTTGTACATATAGGCGTAGCACGTAGCGGCGACTACTGGACGCAAAACTTTGCGGCACCTAAGTAAGGCTTAATATCTTCTCCATTTCTTCGATCAACGCCACCTGCGCCGGATTGATCTTCTCTTTAGCCACTTCCGGACCAAACCACTCTGCCTTGTCTACCTCGGGTATTGTAATGTACCTGCCAGATTTGGGCGGCCATTGAAAGTCGAACGTATTGCTGACCACGCGCGTTGTATCTATGTCACCCTCTGCCAGCCACGCATATACTAGTTTACCGCTTTTTTGTCTTATGGGCTGTAATGCCGTGTAGTTTGTGCCGGGCGGTGCTTGTCCCAACTCTTCCAGAAACTCGCGCTTTGCCGCTGCCAGCGGGTCTTCTTCATCTGTAAATTCACCCTTGGGTATCGACCATGCGCCTATATCCTTCTTGGCATGAAGCGGCCCGCCGGGGTGTACCAGCAATACTTCGCATTTGCCATGTACATAGCGGTACAGCAGTATGCCCGCGCTCTTTTTGCCCAAGTGGATATTGTGTATGTTTTACAATGAAATCATTCGGCGTAGAAGGTGGTTGTCTTGCCAAAGAGAGATACACCTACATAGCCACGCACATCCAGCTTATTGCCGCTGCGCTCCATTTTGCAAGAGTATGTTTTACCACTTACAGGGTCGTAGATGGTGCCACCTTTATATTCATTTTTACCATCCTTCTTAAAGCCTTCGAGGATGACCAGGCCCATGATTGGCTGGCCTTTTTTGGCCGGGTCAGGGTTTTGCTCGTCTATCTTTGGCTTGCCATTGCGGTGGGTCACTTTCAGCCATACGATCTTTCCATCAAAAGTGCCATCCTTCTCTTTGTATATCTGTATTTTAGCCGTTTTGTCGTCATTATACCAAGACCGCTCAATGGGGTCATGATGCACCTGCGCCATTACAGCCTTACCGGTACCAATTAGCATAAAAAGGAACAAACAAAGGCCAAATAACCTCGTCATAGTAATTACAAGATTTATAATCTAATATACGAAAAATTTACGAACTGCGACACGGCAGGCAGGTGTAAATCGTTACTAATTTGCATTGGAGATAGTACCTGCACCCGAAACGGAAGACGTAACCGCGGGAGCACCCTTGTAGGCTATATCGCCTGCCCCTGTGATCTTGGCATTCAGCTTTTGGGTAGCGCGCAGCTCTATAAGCCCCGCGCCCGAGACATTGGCATTGGCATCGGTGCAAAAAAGCCCGAAAGCTTTGATGCTACCGGCACCTGATACTTTCAAGTCGGCCTTGGTTACGGCACCCGATTTCACATCGAGGCGGCCTGCACCGGAGATATTGCAGATAAAGCGCCCTGTGAGCAGGTTGTCGATCAAGACATCGCCTGCGCCACTAAGTTTTGTCTCGAACTGCTTATTTCGAATGACGCCGCCTACCTGCACATCGGACGAGCCTTTTGCAGACAGCTTTGCAATATCGCCACAGGTAATTTCGGCAATGATGTCTTCATCGGTATTGATAATGACCGCATCCTTAACCGATATAGAAAGCCTGCCATCCTTGATATCCGTCCTGATATTGTCCAGCAGATTTTTATAGCCTTTTAGCTGAATAGATGCGGGAGATGATGGAGAAACAGTGATAATTGTCTTAACCGGTGCACTTATGTTTACTTCGGTAAACGAGGTTGCAGTCCGCTGCTCCGTAACAATATCGCCCTGTCCACTAATGATCTTGCGGCCGCAGGAACAAAGAAGAATGGCTGCCGATAATGTGAGCAGCAATACAGTAATAAAATGACCAGCTACCCTGGTGTTCCTTTTGATGTGAAATCCCGGTCTCATGGTATGTCCGTTCTAAGAGTTTATTCCTGCGCTTTATTGCTCTTCCACCAGATGAAACCTACCGTACCGATGATGGCCAGGGGCAATGTGGCAAGGTAAATGATGCCGTTGTTCAATCCTTTTGCACTTTTCTCTTCGAGCCCGGCAGCAGTTTTGGTACACATAGCACAGCCCTGCGCATATGCGCCTGCCGCGAAGGACATTAACACCGCCAATACCAGCAACAACTTTTTCATAGAATAAAATTAAGGCAATCCTCATTACGAACAGCCAATACTACTGCACGAATTTCAAAACCAAGCTTATGTATAATAGGGCGATATAAGCAGATAAACCAGCACACCCGTCACACTCACATACAGCCACAGAGGCCATGTGTACTTTGATATCTTCTTGTGCTTGTCGTACTCTCCCGTCAGGGCACGGTAGGCAGAATAGAGAATGAACGGCAAAATGATAGCCGCCAGGAAGATGTGCGTTATCAGGATGAAATAGTAGAAATAACGAATGACGCCTTCGCCGCCAAACCTTGTATCGCCTGCCAACAGGTGGTGCGCAATGTAGGATACCAGGAAAAGGATGGACAATACGATAGCGGCCAGCATCATATTTTTATGGCGGGTATATTGCTTGTTCTTTACTGCGATCAGCGCCATTACCAGTAAAACCGATACCAGCGAGTTGATCACCGCATTGATGAGCGCGAACAGGTGTATGTCAAAACCAAGGTCGACATCTATTGACACTCTTGATAATACCGCCACCGCGGCAAACACTACGAATGAAACAGTAAGTATAAGCAGCCTGGCTTGCTTATCATTTTTCTTCAATACAGGAGTAAGCATGTATGTAACTATTACTTTCTTTTCTTCTTTTTCTCGAGGGTCAATAGTACAATATCATCGGCACAGCGTCTCAGCTCCGCTGTATCGAGGCCGTTATAGTAGCCACGTATGTAGCGCTGCTGGTCTATAAGCACAATCTTTTCGGTGTGGGTAAAGTCGTCGGCACCGCCTTCGCTCGGTTGTACAGACACGCCCAACTCATTGCGTGCAAAATTATAGATCACTTCTTTGTTACCCGTAAGGAACCACCAATGATCGTGGTTTACCTTAAACTTATCGGCATAGGCTCGGAGTACTGCCGGCGTATCCCTCTCAGGATTTACAGTAATCGATATTAAATGTACAGAAGTATCGTTCTTTTTGAATGCCCGCTGCAGCATGGTCATGTTACCAGTCAGCTTCGGACAGATGGATGGACAGTTGACAAAGAAGAAATCCATTACGATGATCTTCCCTTTCAGGTCGTTATTGAGCGATACCTGTTCGTTAAGCTGGTTGGTAAGGCGCAGGTCCGCTACCTGGTGGTAAACAGTATCCTGTACCTTCTTACCGTCTACGGTGCGCTCATCTACCCTGTCTACTATATAGAACTTGGGTAGGAATATCTTGTCTTTCGACAAGGTCTTGACCAGCAAATAAAGCGATAGCGGTAGCAAAAATGCTACCGCTATCGCAATTATAAAACCTTTGTGTGAATTCTTTTTACTCATTTAAAGTATTAAATACACGAAGTATCAATGACTTAACGTACCGGCGTGTTTGTATTCATCCACAGCCAGAAGTCGCCATCGGCAAGGAATGCTATGATGAACCAAATGAACAGCGTAAGCGGTATCAGTATCATGATGATGAAGTTCTTGAACTCATCGCCAAGGTGCATAAAGATAGCCACGATGTAACCAGCCTTGAAGATAGTAAGTGCCAGGAAGATGATTGCTAGAACAACCTTAGGCATCGATCCGCTGAGGAACATACCAAATGCTACTTCTACAACCGTTACAGCCAGCAGTATCCAGAATACTTTCCAGATGCGGCCTATTTGTTTTTTGCTTTCGGGCGACTTAACGTCGGTATGGTGCGACATAACGCCGGAGTACAGTTTGGACTGATCTCCTTCATACAGATGCTGTATATTATTGTCGTTGTGATGATGCTGAGACATGCTAAATATTTTTTGTGAATTTACTTAATGGATTACAGCAGGTAGAAGCAAGTGAATACGAATACCCATACAAGGTCTACAAAGTGCCAGTAAAGACCAACCTTTTCAACCATTTCGTAGTGGCCGCGACGCTCATAAGTACCATTTACGGTATTGATGAGGATCATAATATTCAAGCCAACACCGCTCAATACGTGACCACCGTGGAAACCCGTAATGGTAAAGAAGTAGTTGTAGAAGTCGTGTGTAGACTGGGTAGCTGCAGCAGGGTTAGCGGCAACCAGGCTTTGTATCTCAGCTTTATCGCTAAAGAAGTGCGCATACAATTCTTTAGGCGTGTTGATGTCGGTAAAAGAACCCCACCATGCACCAATATGGTTCAAGTGCGTCCACTCCCATGCCTGGCAACCCAGGAACGCGATACCACCAACAATGGTCCAAAGCAGCCATTTAGTAACACCTTTACGGTCGCCATAGTGGCCGCAGTGTACGGCAAGTACCATGGTTACAGAGCTCATGATGAGGATGAAGGTCATCACACTCACAAACACAAGCGGAAGATCGGCATGAGCATCAGCAAACGGGAATGCGTGGAATACTTTGTTCGGGTCAGGCCATACAGCGCTGAAGAAACGGGTAGTACCGTAAGAAATAAGAAATGCTCCGAAGGTAAATGCATCCGAAAGCAGGAAGAACCACATCATCATCTTACCATAGCTCACGTTGAACGGTGAGCGCCCACCACCCCATAATTTCGGTTCGGCTGTTGTAGCTTGAGCTTGTGCCATAGATCAGTTAAATAGATAATTATTATTAATTGTGAATTTGGGTGCGAATTTCGAAACAATTTTATTGATTTGCCAGAAAGAACACAAATAAATAAATCCACAATGCATCTACAAAATGCCAGTAACTGGCCACAATCTCAAGCCCCGTTGCATTGTAAATCTTTACTCTTGACCTAAAGGCGCGGAAAAATACAATAATAAGTGCAATAATACCACCCAGCATGTGCAAAAGGTGCAATCCTGCGATAATAAACAGAAAAGATTCGCTGGGGTTACCGTTTACCCTAATATTATTGGCGTATAGCTGATTGAAACCCATGAACTGGCAAACACCGAATATGAGGCCTAGTATGAGTGTCGTCGTTATCAGCATACGGTATTTAGGCATAGCGCGTTGCTTAAAGGCACGCACACCCATGATCATGGTAACGCTGCTGAGCACTATGGCCACAGTAGACAGCGTAAACAGGAATGGCAATTTATAATACACCCAGTTGCCCTGTGCGTGGCGCACGATGTAAGCGCTGGTAAGGCCGGCAAACATCATAAGGATGCTGCCCATAGCTATATACAGTGCGAACTTGTGAGGATGTATTTTTCTTTTTTGCACAGCGGCAGTTTGAACAGTTCCTTGCATCTCTTCTTTAATATTATTTACAACTTATCGAACAACAAAGCCAGCAACACGGTTGGCAAATAAATAAAGGATGAGAACATAACGCGCTTCGCCGATTTGTAATCATTCTTCTTATAGAATATATAGGAGGCAACGAAATAGAATAATCCGCAGCCGATGCATATCCACATGGCTATATTGCCACTCATACCAGTAAACCTCGGCAGCAATGCCATAGGTACCAGTACGATGCTGTAGAACATGCACTGCAAGCCGGTAAAGCGTGTGCGGCCTTCTTTTGAAGGCAGCATACGGATGCCGGCATTGGTATAGTCATCAAAACCTACCCATGCTATGGCCCAGAAGTGCGGGAACTGCCAGAAGAACTGGAGCATAAACAGCACCCAGCCGCCGTAGCTCAACTCACCCGTAGCTGCCACCCAGCCAATAAGCGGAGGCAATGCACCCGGGATAGCCCCTATCAGCACAGCTATAGGGTGTATCTTCTTCATGGGTGTGTAGGCAAAGGCATATATTAGTAGAGAAATAAGGCTGACAAAACCAGCCAGAAAGTTGAAGTAAGTACCCAGCAGCAGCACGCCCGCAACACCGGCTATGGCAGCAACTGCCCAGGCTTCGGTGGTGCCCATACGCCCATCGGGCATGGGTCGGTTAGCCGTGCGTTTCATCAACTGGTCGCTGTAGCGTTCCAGTATCTGGTTGATGGTATTGGCAGATCCTGTCACCAGCATACCGCCTATAAATAATAAGATAACCTCCGCCCACGCAAACTCGATGCCCGGTGCCAGCAGGTAACCTACCACGCTGGAGAACACGACCATGAAACTCAGGTTGGGCTTTAAAAGCTGGCTATAATCTCTGACGCGCGCCGCGATCAGCATCTGTCCTTTGGCTTTGATGGGAGCTTCCTGCAACATTATCTGAAACGAAGGATTAATGAAAAGTAGCGCAAAGGTAATAAACGAAAAAGTTTTTAAACGCAGAATTTTACATTCCCTTTACATATTCAATGGATTAGCATAAAACCACTAGACAGATATTACTGTTTCAGAAATTCGATAGACTTATTTACGACTTTCTCCATCGCCTCTGGCAAACTGCTTTCGGTCCAAGGGTGTTTCCGGCCAAACACATGATCGGAAGTGACAATAAATAGTTCGGAGCCTTTATTCCACTCGTGGAGGGCGTACGCCCTATCGACAGGTACGGCTATATCCTTCCTGCCATGGCATATCAATACCGGGATGGTAAGGCGCTGCATAGCAGCCTGTATATCCAGTCGGTCTTTGTTCTGCTCATAGTTTTCGTATAGTTGGTAGTAGATGGGCAGCTCTTGTTTGGTACGGCTGTTCTCTACATGCTCTACCCCATTCTCGCGCCAGCCCTGCATCTTCGGGCCTGACCAGCTGCCCCAGGGTGTTTTACATTCATTGACCGAGGCCCAGGTTACCAGCTTTTTTATCCGGCTATCTTCTGATGCCTTTATGATAGCAATGCCGCCGCCGCGGCTATGGCCCAACAGGTATATCTCCTGCGTGTTTATGTTTGTATGATGTTGATTATCTGGTGAAGCTACCCAGTCGATGACCGAACCCAGGTCTTCCAGCTCTATCGTGTAGTTGTTCTGTCCGTAGGCATTCAGGTCTGTAAACTCTTCCGGTTTATCGGGCGTAGTGCCGTTATGCGAGAAGTTGAACTTGACGAAAACAAAGCCCGCTTCGGCAAACTTATCAGCTATGATATCGAAGTTAGCCCAGTCTTTAAAGCCATTAAAGCCGTGTGCATATATCACGACAGGCGACTTACCATCACCCGCCGGACAAAATATATCAGTTGCTATGGGCTTACCATGCCCGCCATTTAGCAGGATGTTCTTTTCTACCGTCATCTTCTAATAGAGTTTATGTTACCAACGGCCACTGGCACCGCCACCGCCAAAGCTACCGCCACCGAAGCCGCCAAAACCACCACCGCTACTTCCGCCACCCCAGCTACCACCGCCAAAACCACCACCGCCAAAGTAACCGCCACCAAAACCACGGCTACCACGACCGCTCATGTATGAACCGCCACCGCCGCCGCCTATTTTACCGAGAATCCAAAGTATAAAATAAACAATAAGGATGAACAGGACAATGCCCCCGATGGACAGGTCGCCCTTACCATCGCCCTTTGCGCTTTGCTTGTCGGCAGTATATTCTCCTTTAGTAGCTCCAATAATGGCGTCGGCACCTTTGTTAAACCCGCCGAAGAAGTTGCCTTCTTTAAATTCCGGTATGATCTCATTATGGATAATTTGTCCGCAGGTGGCGTCTGTAAGCGCCCCCTCCAGTCCGTAGCCCGGCGATATGTTGATTGCCCTGTCGTTCTTTGATGCGAGTATCAGCACGCCATTGTCCTTGCCTTTGCGCCCTACCCCCCAGCGGTTGCCCAGCTCTACGGCATACTGCGCTATCTCATAGTCGCCTAGACTGGTGATGGTTACAACAGATATTTGCGTGGACGAGGTTTGCTCGTAGTGTAGCAACTTCTCCTCCAGCTGCATTACCTGGTTGGCATCCAGCATTTTTGCAAAGTCGTTCACCAGCCTCGGCGGGTTAGGCTTTGCAGGAAAATCCTTATCGCCCGCTATGGATAACAGCGGCAGGAACAACAACAGTAAAAAACAACCAATATATCGCGTCAATACAACTCTTATTAATTACTTACCAAATACAATTTCATCGGGCAATTCATTCCTGCTAATGGCAGGATCGTATGGGAAGTGCTGTGCCAGCGCCCTGCCCAGTATCTGTATACAAACCACGAGCCCCTCGCCTATCTTGCCTTCCTTCAGGTAATTCTTCAGCTCCGAAGCAGCATTCTCCCAAAACACGGGTCCACCTGCTTTCTCGTATATCTCTTTATCGCCCATGATGGCAAACTGGTGATCGTCGAATGCCATGTATACCAGCACCGCATTGCGGCGTTCCGTTTTGGCCATGCCCAGTGTTTCAAACACCTCGCGGGCACGGTCCATAGCATCTACATAGCCGCATTTGCTTTCGAGGAACACCCGCAGCTCGCCCGTAGTGCCGGCTTCCGCCTCGCGAATAGCAGCCACTACCTGCTCCTGTTCTTCAGTAGCAAGCAGCGGCTTCTTTTTCGGAAATAAACTCATCTATCGAAATGTTTTTAGAATTGTACCTGTGGTGCCTTCTGTGCAGCGGCATCAGCCTCGAACATACCCTTCTTCTCGAAGCCCAGCATACCTGCAAAGATGCTGTTGGGGAAGGTACGCACCTGCACATTATACTCCTGCACCGCCTCGTTAAAGTTCTTGCGGGCTACGGTTATGCGGTTCTCCGTTCCTTCCAGCTGATCTTGCAATGCCAGGAAGTTCTGGTTTGCCTTCAGTTCAGGATAGTTCTCGGTTACTACCATCAGTCGGCCCAGCGCCTGGCTCAGTTCGCCCTGTGCATTCTGGAATTCCTGCAGTTTTTCAGGCGTCAGGTTTTCAGGGTTTACCTGTATAGAAGTAGCTTTTGCTCTTGCATTTATTACGTCGGTAAGTGTTTTCTGTTCAAAGTTGGCTGCACCTTTCACAGTGTTCACCAGGTTTGGTATCAGGTCGGCACGGCGCTGATACTGGTTCTGTACCTCACCCCATTTGCCTTTTACATTCTCTTCGGTACTCACTAATGTCTTCTGAATATTACATGCCTGGCAACCGCCTATCAGCAATAGCGCCAACAGGACGATAATAACGATTGAACCTTTTCTCATTGTTGTGAAATTTTATCAAATGTAAGTGTTTGCCCAAAATAAAAAACTGACCGCAGGCAGTTATGCCAACGGTCAATATCATTAATATATAATGTTGCCGATGCTACGCATTTACGAATACCATTACAGGTAGAAGCGTACTGCCAGCCCTACTACATTATGCGGAAAGTAGTCAACATCGCTGATGAGGTTAACGGCAGGCTTCACGTCAAGGCTTAGCCCAATAGGCGCTTTGCGGAAGACATATTCGATACCCACGATACCATCTACACCAAATATCGGCTCGTTGCCGTATTTCCAGCGGCCATCATTTTTCCAATTATGTTCCCACACACCCAAGTGAGCACCGACGCCCAGGTAGGCTCGCCATCCACCTTCTACAGGTATATGGTATTCATACAGCCCTACAGCGGTAAAGCTTTCGCCGCCGCCAATACCGCCTGCATTCAGTTGCAGCTCAAAGGCCGATTTGTTGCTGGTGAAGAACTTGCCGGTAAAACCTACGCCACCGGGGCTGAAACGAAGGCCTAGCCCAGTACGGCTGCCTTGTGCAAATGCTGTGTTGCCGCAGAAATGCAGCGCAAAAACGATTGCAAGTACAAATAGTCTTTTCATAAAATACTTTGATGATAAATAACTAAGAATAATTTTATGCCAAGGTTCAGGCTGTTTACCACATCGCTTTTTCTTTTTCGTTCTTTTTTAAGCCAGTAGAACTATTTTTGCCAGCAAATTTCCAGAAATGCAATCTTCGTTTGAAGCCACACTTGAGTACGCGCAAGGTCTTGACCAGGTAGATATAATGTTCCCGTTTCGCGAGCGCTTTTTGTTTCCGCAGCACGATGGTAAGGATGTACGCTACTTCTGCGGCAACTCGCTGGGCCTGCAGCCCAAAAGTGTGAGCTACCTGATGCAGCAGGAACTGGAAGACTGGGCAAGGTATGGTGTGGAAGGGCATTTCCAGGCAAGGCATCCGTGGTTCTCTTACCATCACCTGTTTACAGAGCGACTTACGAAGATTGTAGGCGCGAAGCCTAATGAAGTGGTGGCCGCTAATACCCTGACGGTAAACCTGCACTTGCTGATGATATCATTCTACCGTCCGCAAAACGGCAGGTACAAAATAATAATGGAAGCAGGCGCCTTCCCATCAGACCAATATGCGGTAGAAACGCAGGTACGGATGTATGGCTACGAGCCGGAAGATGCTATTATCGAGATAAAACCGAGAGAAGGCGCATATATAATAGAGGAAGAAGACATCATAGCAGCTATCAATGAAGCAGGCCAATCGCTGGCGCTGGTGATGATAGGCGGCGTAAACTATTATACAGGCCAGTTCTTCGACCTTAAAGCCATTACCGATGCAGCACACCGCGTAGGCGCTTATGCAGGCTACGACCTGGCACATGCCGTGGGCAACTTACCACTGCAACTACACAACTGGAATGTAGACTTCGCATGCTGGTGTTCTTATAAATACCTCAACTCGGGCCCCGGTGGCGTAGGCGGCATCTATGTACATGAGCATCATGCTAAGAATCCTAGGATATTCCGCCTTGGTGGCTGGTGGGGCAATAGCGAGAAAGAGCGCTTCAAGATGGAGAAAGGCTTTGTGCCCGAAAAGAATGCTGGAAGCTGGCAGATGAGCAATGCGCCGGTATTCAACATGGTAGCCCATCACGCTTCGCTGGATATATATGAGAAAGCAGGTATGGCCGAGTTGCGTAAGAAAAGTGAGAAGCTAACGGCGTACATGCAGTTCCTGCTCGAGAAGATCACACACCTGCCATTTACGATCATTACCCCAACAGAACCGCATCGCAGAGGATGTCAACTGTCGCTGTTGTTCAAAGACAGGGGCCGCGAAGTATTTGATAAACTGACAGAGAACGGCGTAATAGCCGACTGGAGGGAGCCAAACGTAATACGAATTGCGCCCGTGCCTTTGTATAATACTTACGAGGATGCGTATAAGTTCTACGAGATATTAGCGGGTATCGAATAACTTTAGCATCTATAGCAAGGGATAAACGCAATGGCTGTTTTTTTTGATACGGTAAACCTGCCTTCCTTCCGGAATGCGGTGGTAACGATAGGCACTTTCGATGGCGTGCACAAAGGGCATGCTATTATACTGAAAGAGGTAGTAAGGCATGCTGCTGAAGTAGAGGGTGAGAGTATCCTCATTACTTTCGAGCCGCATCCGCGAAAGCTGTTGTTTCCTGACAAGCCATTGAAGCTAATAACGCCACTGCAACAAAAGCTAAATCTGGTACTGGATACGGGTATTGACCATATTGTGGTCATGCCCTTTACACAGGAGTTCTCCAATATGTCGGCTAAGGACTATGTAGAGAACTTCCTGGCCAGGCAATTCAAGCCATCCGTTATCGTTATCGGTTACGATCACCACTTTGGCCACGACCGCGCGGGAGATATTTCGTTGCTGAAGCAATATGAGCAGTCATCTGGCTTTAAAGTATATGAGATACCTGCACAACTGATAGACGAAGCTGCGGTGAGCTCTACACAAGTACGCAATGCTCTTACAGAAGGGCGCGTAGCCGATGTAGCACCGATGCTGGGCAGGCCATATAGCCTGTATGGTAAAGTAATAAGCGGAGCACAGCTGGGCAGGACCATCAGCTACCCTACTGCCAATATACTACCAAGTGACCACGAACAACTGATACCTGCCAACGGCGTATATGCAGTATTGGTAAAATGGCAGGGAAAGGAATACAAGGCCATGCTGAATATTGGCTACCGCCCTACGGTAAGCAAGGACATTCAGCTACATATCGAGGCACATATATTCGACTTTGATAAAGACATCTATGGCGAGCACCTGGATGTGCTGTTTGTAGAGCGGTTGCGCGACGAACAGAAATTCCCGTCTATCGATGCGCTGAAAGCGCAGCTGGACGCAGACAAGCAAAATGCACTGGCAGTATTGAACCGCTAGCCAATCGCTAACTCCATCTTACCCACCATCTCCTTTAGCAATTCGGAATCTGAAGTATTGCTTTCGATACCGACTGTCATAGTGCTGTACTTACCCAATAACAGCATGCAATACTCGATAGCAGGTAGTGGAATGCGGCGTGCCGTAGCCATAATATCGCGCAGGCGGCTGGGGTAAGTACCCAGTGCGGCGGCCATATCTTTCTCCGACTTCCCTTGCAGGAAATGCGCCTGGTACAGTTTGTTGAAGTGGCTGTAAAATGAGCCGATGATGAGCACCATAGGTGCAGATTTAGGGTTGGCTACGAAGTAAGACAACATGCGATACATCTTGTCTTTATCACCATTCGTAAGCGTCTCCGGGAACTCAAATACATTGTACTCGCGGCTAACGCCTATGTACTTCTGTATGAGCTGTATGGTCAGCTCCTTTTCGTCGGGTACGTTGATGCGCACCTTGTCTATTTCATTGGCTATCTTCTGCAGATCATTACCAAGATTAGTAGTAAGGATTTGTGCTTCGCGCTCCCCTATCCTGAAGCCCTGCTCATTGCCATAAGACTGTATCCAGGCAGGTACATGCTCGTCTTTGATCTTATCAGAAGTAAAATGGAAGCCTTTGTCTTTTGCCAGCTTCACCACCTTGCTACGCCCGTCTGCTTTCTTAAACCTATTCTCGATGAGGAAAATGGTAGTTGGCGAGGGCCTCTCGAGGTAACCGGCCAGTTCATTGAAGCCTTTTAGTGAGGCTGCATCTTTTAGTATCACCACCTGGCGCTCTGCAAACATCGGGAAGCGTCGACAGGCATTCACCACATCGGCCCACTCTGCATCTTTGCCATATAGTACCATTAGATTAAAATCCCGCTCTGCTTCGTTCAGTATCTTATCCTCAAAATAAGACGTGATCATATCCAGATAGTAGGGCTCTTCGCCATCTATCAGGTATACGGGTGCAAACTTTCCGGTTTGCAGCGACTGCATCAGCTTCTTAAAATCTGCGTTCATACTATTGTTCCAGGTCTGTTACTCTATTGGCCACCGGTTTTCTTACCAGCTCTATCAGTTTATCGTTTATAAAAACAAGGTTTGCCCCTTTTATCTTACACGAAAAATCGTATTTGCTCATGGCAGAGAATACAGCCTTTGAACATCCCTTTTTGAACCGGTCATGCATTTCTACGATAAGCACTTTTGTTTTCGGTATCCACTGTTCATATCGGTAGCTGAAAACTTCCAGTTCGCTACCCTCTATATCAAGCTTTAGTATATCGATGTAATTCCAGTTTTGGTCGTACATGATATCGTCTATCGAAATCGCCTGAAAGGTCGACTTACTTTGCGATTCCGTTTCCCTTACCATAAATGAATTTTCGCCGCGGCCGAGATCTACTATTTCGAGCCGGCTCTTTCTATGCCAGATCGCTGTATTTAACGGGACAATATTACGATAGCCACTTGTATTTTGCTTCAGCAAGGCAAAGTTGCCTGCGTCAGGTTCTACCGATACAATTGTTGCGTCGGGATACTTGTTAGCCAGGAAAATCGATGTCATCCCGATATTTGCACCGCCGTCGATGATCCTTTCCGGGGCAAACGGGAAATTCAGATCGTATTCTTTTCTAAGTAGCACTTCGTTGAATGTGGAGCTATCTGCATTGCTGCCAACCCTCATACGGAAAGGGTGTTGCAAAAAGCCAAGCTTTATTTCCCCTGTTTTATTGATACGGAGTGCGTTAAAGGCCTTCAGCGCATCCGTCAGGCCAAGATACTTTCTTAATTTATTAAGGTAGAATAGGTTACCAATCATTACTTCTGCATTTATAACACAAGGAGCAATATAGGCAATAAACTTTCATCTAACTGCAAATCAGTCCGTTACAAACACCGGTTCGGCTACTACATCAAAAATTCCTTTTAGCTTAAGGTACACTTTAGCAGTGGTGAGCACATCTTGCAGGCAATATTTGGCTATCCTTTCCAGGTCGTTTTCGCGCCAGTACACATCGCCTACCATGCTGCCATTCAAGTCGTCTTTGGGCGATGGTATGCCCAATACCTCAGCCAGCAGCGACAGTGCTGTGAAGTTCTTATAATCGCCAAAACGCCAGAGCTCCAGCGTATCTATATGCGGTATCTCCCAGGGCTTTTTGTTGGAGAGCTGAATACAGTCGGGCAGGCTCATACCGTTGATAAGCATACGCCTGCACAGGAATGGAATATCGAACTCTTTGATGTTGTGCCCACAAAAGCGGAGGTCGGAGTAGTAATCGGTAAACTTGGTGACCACCTCGCAAAAATCGCGCAGCAATTCCTTCTCATCATTATTAGTGATCGACTTCAACCGGAGCTTCCATTCGTCGCCATGCTTGTGAAAACTGGCGAAACCGATGCAAACCACTTTTGCAAATTCGGAGAAGATGCCCGCCTTCTCGACAAACAGTTCTGCCGGGCCCGCGCCCTCTAAGATGTTGCTTTTCAGGAACCTGGACTTCCTTACCCACTCCGATTGCAGCCCCTGCCCCAGCTCTTCGAACTGCGGCACCAGCGACACTGTCTCAATATCTATAAAAAGGATGTTCTTCAAATGTTCCATTACAAAACCACGATTCCTATATTTGTGAGCAAATAAACATAAGCAATTAACTTATGAATCAGGATTTTAACAGGCAGGATTCCGAACAGACATCACAACAATCAACGCCGCCACCAAGGCGCAACTACACGTGGATATACCTGGCCATCATTGCCTTGCTTCTGGGTACAAATATCTATCTCTTTATGAGTAGAAACAAAGAAGTGGATAAAAATGAGCAACTTACTGTGCAATATACCACGTCTGACTCTACCCGCCAGGCAGTAGAACAAGATTATAGCGCCGCCCTGGTGCGCCTCGACGAGCTTGTATCTAAAAATTCTCAATTAGACAGCCTTCTTTCGCAAAGCAACAGTGATGTATCGCAGTTGAGGCAGGAAATTGACGCGATCATGCGCGATAAGAACGCCTCGCAAGCCGACCTGAAAAGGGCACGCGGGCTGATTACACAGCTGAATGGCAAGGTAAAAACATACGAAGAGCGCATTGCCGAACTGGAAGGCGAAAATGTAAGACTGGAGAACGTAAACCAGATAGTAAGCGAAGAGCGAGACAAGACCGTGCAGCAAAACATAGGCCTGCAACAGAAGGTTCGTCTCGGTGCTGTATTGCATGCTTCCAACATCCGTATGACGCCGATAGACCTGCGCCGCGGTGGCCGCAAGCAAAAAGAAACAGAGAAAGCAAAAAGAGTAGATGTACTTCGTATTCAGTTTGATATAGATGAAAACAGAATTGCAGAAGATGGCAAGAAAGACCTATTCCTCCGCATTACCGGCCCTAATGGCAGTGTGTTGAGCAACGCAGCTTATGGTTCAGGTGTTACCTCTACATCCGACGGTCAAACGCTGAACTATACGCTTGCGAAGCCAATTGACCTGAAACAAGGCGAGCCGGTACAAAACATTACCCTCGATTGGAAACAGGACAGCGACTACCAGAAAGGAAGCTACACGATCGAGATATTCAACGAAGGATATAAAATTGGTAATGGTACCGTCACGCTGAAGTAGCAAGTACCAAAACAGATATTTGAAAGGCAGCTTATGGGCTGCCTTTTTGCTTTTTATTGCGTTTACATGCTAGTCCGCAATTGGCTCTATTACAAGCGTATGGCTGAAATGTCGTAACTTAACAATAACGTAATACGGCTTTCCTTCGCAGTTAACATAGGGAGTTATATTATTGCACCGGATTTCAGCAGATAATATGGAAGCGCTACCAAGCAAGATACTGATCGTTGATGATGAGCCGGATATAGTTGAATTTATCAGCTATAGCCTGAAAAGCAAAGGATATGCAATAGCCACAGCCGGCGACGGTGTAGAGGCTATCAGAAAAGCAAAAGACTTCCGACCCGACCTGATACTGCTCGATGTGATGATGCCGAACAAAGATGGCATACAGACCATAAAAGAGTTGAGGCAAATACCCGACTTCGAGCAGACAGCTATCATATTCCTGACAGCGCTGAGCGATGAAAAATCGGAGATCGAGGGATTAAAAACAGGCGCTGACGACTATATAGCTAAGCCTATAAAGCCGGAACTACTGGCTACCCGCATAAGCGCAGCACTACGCCGCTTTAAGAAAGACGACGAGCAAGACCAGAAGATCAGTTTCGGCGACCTCGAGATCAATAAAACGAAATTTACTGTTACCTTCAAAGGTGAAGAGATATTGCTGGCAAAGAAAGAGTTCGAGCTGCTTTCGCTGCTCGCTTCAAAGCCGGGCCGTGTGTTCCTTCGCAATGAGATACTACAGCGTGTGTGGGGTACCGATGTGATCGTGGGCGACCGCACCATCGATGTACACATCCGTAAGATACGCCAGAAGGTAGGCGTAGACCTCATTACGACGGTAAAAGGTGTAGGTTATAAATTTGAAATGGCGTAGTTTTAGGAAAGACTATGTCCTTTCTTGATACAAAGAACCTCTCTCCCAGCCTGCTGTCCTCTATCACAGCGCTTATCATTGCCACTGCCAATGCCCTACTAAGCCTGCTATTGCAGCTGGAATGGTATATTCCGCTGATCGTTTTCGGGGTTACTTTCGTAATCATCTATTGGCTGTACCTATACACGCTTCAGCGATTCATTTATCGTAAGATAAAGCTAATCTACAAGTTCATCTACCAAACCAAGGCAACTAAGAAGGAGGAATTTTTCTACAACAACATCCTACCCCAGAAGTCGATAGAGGATGTGAGCAAGGACGTGCAGAAATGGGCCACCCAGAAGAAGGATGAGATAGAAATGTTGCGGGCTAATGAGCAGTTCCGTAAGGAGTTCCTGATGAATCTGGCCCACGAGCTACGCACACCCATCTTCACTGTACAAGGCTATGTTGATACGCTGCTGGGCGGTGCAATCGACGATCCCGAAGTGAATAAAAAGTTTCTATCTAATACAGCCAAAAGCGTAGAGCGCCTGGTAAGGCTGGTGGACGATCTCGGTGAGATCTCCAAACTGGAATCGGGCCGAATACCGATTGTGCAGGAGAGCTTTGTGATACAAGACCTGGTGAAAGATGTGTATGAAGAAATGTCGCTACGTGCTGCGGAGCGAAACATCCACTTACAATTCAAGAAGGGAACTGAGAAGGGTCTGGAGGTATATGCCGATAAGCCTAAGATAAAGCAGGTACTGGTGAACCTTGTCGAGAACACGCTAAAATACGGTAACGATAACGGCACCGTTACAGCAGGTTGTTATGTTGTCGACGACAAACATATCTACGTAGAGGTGTCAGATGATGGCCCCGGCATAGGAGAAGAGCACTTGTTACGTATATTCGAGCGCTTTTACCGTGCCGACAGGAGCCGCGCACGCACCATAGGCGGAACCGGCCTTGGATTGGCTATTGTAAAGCATATTGTAGAAGCACACGGCCAAACAGTTACCGTAAGGAGTAAAGTAGGCGTAGGCTCATCGTTCGGCTTTACGCTCGAGAAGGCAACCGAATAATTTATTAGTACTGCCCTACACTCAGCATCACCAGCGTACAAGCCTCTAGTGTATTGGTACCCTTCGGCGCCATCTTCCTTTCCAACTCATCATTCTCCGTACCGGGGTTGAATATAATACGCCTCGGCTTTAAAGAAGATATATAGTCGTAGTAAGGCTTTTGGTTGTTGGGGTTCAGATAGAGCGTGATCGTATCAATATCATCCATTTCAGGACGTTCGGTTATGATCTCAACATCGCCTACTTTACCCTTCTTATTACCTATTGCTATTACCTCATGCCCATGAGCCCTCAGGCGGTTGATAGCCATATAGCTGTAACGACTCGGATTGTCTGATGCGCCTAATACCAATGTCTTTTTTCCCATAGCACGATTTTGATACAAAGTTAAATAGTTCTCTTCTGCCTAAATGTGGGAGAAAAACAATGCCATTATAGACAAACTGTATCAATTTTTTTAATTTTCATTCACGCATTCATCCGTTGTTGTTAGTTAACTTTAGTAGCAGAACGACACATACGCAAAACAGACGACCATGCAGGCAGCATACATCATAGCAGGATACCGTACGGCAGTAGGAAAGGCAAAGAAAGGCGGGTTTCGCTTTTACAGGCCCGATGACATGGCTGTTGACGTAATAAAGGGTCTGCTGGCAAGTGTACCGCAGTTGGACCCGAAGCTGATAGATGACGTGATAGTAGGCAACGCCGTACCCGAAGCCGAGCAGGGATTGCAGGTGGGCCGCATCATTGCCAACCGTGCTATCGGCGAATGGGTGCCGGGTGTAACGGTGAACCGCTACTGCGCATCGGGGCTGGAAACCATTGCCATAGCTACTGCTAAAATACAAACAGGACAAGCTGAGTGCATTATAGCCGGTGGCACCGAAAGTATGAGTATGGTACCGACTGCGGGGTATAAAACGGTTCCAAACTACGAGATATCGAAAGAAGCGGCTACTGCCGACTACTACCTGAGCATGGGCCTCACGGCCGAGCAGGTAGCGCTCGACTATAAGGTATCTCGCGCAGACCAGGATATGTTTGCTTACAACTCGCACCAAAAGGCGATCAAGGCTATAAATGAAGGATACTTCAAACCGGGTATCCTGCCGCTTACGGTAAGGGAAGTGTACGTGAATGAAAAGAACAAAAGAGCAGAACGCGAATTTGTGGTAGATACGGATGAAGGGCCGCGTGCTGACACCTCGCTGGAAGTACTGTCAAAACTGCCTGCTGTTTTTGCTCAGGGCGGCAGTGTAACTGCAGGCAACTCGTCGCAGACTTCTGACGGAGCTGCATTCGTTATTGTGATGAGCGAAAGGATGGTCAACCAGCTTGGATTGAAGCCTTGGGGACGACTTGTCGCCTGTACCAACGCGGGCGTCGACCCACGCATAATGGGCATCGGCCCTGTGGCGGCAGTACCAAAAGTACTGAGGCAGGCAGGCATAGAGTTGAACCAGATAGACCTTGTAGAGCTGAACGAAGCCTTCGCATCGCAATCGATAGCGGTCATAAGAGAGCTTGGTATAAACCCGGATATTGTGAACATAAACGGTGGGGCGATCGCATTAGGGCATCCGCTTGGTTGTAGTGGTGCTAAGCTAACGATTCAACTGCTGCACGATATGGAGCGGCTCAATAAGCGATACGGCATGGTGACCGCCTGTGTAGGTGGGGGTCAAGGTATAGCGGGTATTATAGAGCGGTTGTAAAAAAGCATAACCACAACTATTGGTTAATGGCTATCTTTGCATCAATATACAGGGATTGCTAAAAAGGATCGTATATATTGTCTTATCGGTATGGCTGGGTATACTGCTGTTATTTGGCAGTACGCCTAAAGAGTTCATACACCTTTTTGCAGACCATACCGATACGGTCCACACCTACCATGGCGATGGCCTTTGTATAGAACCCGAACACCATCACTGCGATTTTCTTTCTTTTACATTAGCCGCTTTTATAGATAATCCGCTGCCGCTGTTATTAGAGCGTAGCGAAACTGTTTATCCCAGAGAGGAGGCTTCAGTTGTAGCGCATCTTACATCGCGCACTGTATTTACATCTTTTCTTCGTGGCCCGCCCGCTAGTATTTATTAAACGAAAATTATATTTTTAGGTTACCCCAATAACCCAGAGTTGAGTTATTGTATTATTCACGTTTAATAATACGCGAATGCGCAATGTATTTGTAGCATTGCTATTGCTGCTATGCACCCATGCCTATGCCCAAAAGAGCGGTTGTAAGATATACGTTACCGCCGCACTTATAGAGAAGCATAACCTGGAAGCCATATATCCCGCCGTCATCCACATTGACGAATTGGAGAAGGACTACCAGGTAGGCGAAGATGGGAAGGTAATGATACGCGACCTGTGTGCGGGTAACTACACTTTTCATATTCATGCTTTTGGTTATGAGCATTATGTAGAGGTGATCAACATTACGGGCAAGGCTGACCTCCGTTTTAAGCTGGTACACGTAGAGCATATGCTTCATGAAGTAAGCATACAGGATGAGCGCACGCATGTATCGCTGATACAAAACAAAGAGCAGTTGAATAAGGAAGCTATTGCTGCTAACAGCGGCAGGACGCTGACTGAAATGCTCCAGACCGTAAACGGCGTATCCATGCTCTCGAACGGAGGTACGATATCGAAGCCGGTTATACATGGCATGCACAGCAATAGGATCGTACTGCTAAATAATGGCGTGCGCCAGGAAGATCAACAATGGGGCGGCGAACATGCTCCTAACATCGACCCTTTTCTGGCGAATAACGTGACGGTGGTGAAGGGCGCTGCAGGTGTACGCTACGGTACCGATGCCATAGCAGGAGTGGTACTGGTAGAACCTGCCCCACTCCGCACCAAGCCCGGCACAGACGGCGAAGTAAACCTTGCAGGGTTCAGCAACAATAGAATGGGCGCGTTATCGGCAATGGCAGAGCATAACTTTAAAGAGCTGCCAGCGTTGACCGTCCGCTTGCAAGGGACCTTCCGTAAAGGCGGCAACTACCCTACGCCCGATAGCTGGGTGGCTAACAGCGGTGTGGAAGAAAAGAACTACTCGGTGGCAGCGGGTTGGAAAAAACGTCACTACAGCCTCGAGACCTTTTATAGCCACTTCGACACCAAACTAGCTGTATACCGTGGCGCACACACCGGCAACCAGGAAGACCTGATGGCTGCGATTGAAAGCCCGGTGCCGCTGGTAAAAGCCGGTTTCACCTACGATATAGCACGCCCCATGCAACGTGTAAAGCACGACTTGCTGAAGACAAAGCTACTGGTAGAAACAAAGTATGGTGTACTAAATGTGACCCATGCGTACCAGCACAACTACAGGCAGGAGTATGACGTAGTGCGTATAGACAGAAGTAATGCCCAGCTTAACCTGACATTGAATACACAATCGCTCAATGCCAACTTTGACCACAGGCAATGGCAGAACCTGAGCGGCAGTATAGGTATCGACGGCTTTTATCAGGAGAACTTCTTTCAGCCGGGCGACCGTTTGTTCATTCCTAACTTCCGTTCTTTCAACGGCGCATTTTATGCCATAGAACGATACAGAGGTAAAAACTGGACGTTGGAAGGCGGCCTGAGATACGACAGCCGTACCTACGAGGTGTTTAACCCCGAAGGTGCCGACCAGCGCGTAGTACGATACGCATTCGATTTTAATAACGTGTCGGGCACCCTTGGCTTCAAGCATCAGTACAATGATACCTGGAACTGGAGCCTGACCCTATCTAACGCATGGCGCGCACCACAGCCCAACGAGCTTTTCAGCGCAGGGCTTCACCACAGCGCGGCACGTATAGAACTGGGTAATAAAACACTGAAGCCGGAGCAGGCCTACCATGTCAACTTTGAAGCGCATCACGAAATAAAAGATAAGCTAAGGTTCGACATATCGGTGTATATGCAGTACATCAACGACTACATATATCTGAACCCCGGCACGCCGATTCAGACAATCCGCGGCTTTTTCAAGTCATTCAATTATCAACAGACCAATGCGCTGCTGAATGGTTCCGATGCAATGGTTACGTATAACTGGAACAAGTACCTGCAATCAACTGTTAAGGCATCGTTCTTACGTGCCGAAGACCTTAAAAAACGTGATTGGCTGATACAAATGCCATCTGACCGTGCAGCTACAACTACAAAGTTCACTACCGACATCAATGAGTTCTTTAAACAATTTTATGTTGGTGTAACAGGGCGCGTGGTATTGCAGCAGGTACGCATACCGGGTAATTTCTCGACTATAGATTACCCCCTGCCGCCCGATACATATAGTCTGGTCGATTTTGAAAGCGGAGTACAAATGTCCTACAAGGGGCAACCTGTATACCTGAGTGTTTCGGTGTACAATGCGCTCAACAGTACTTACCGAGACTACATGGATGCCTTCCGGTACTTCCTGGACCAGCAGGGCCGAAATGTAGCAGTACGCCTGCGCGTACCTTTTAATTCAAAATGATCTATTAACAATCTTTCAAAAAACAAAAAATGAAACGTAACAATCTTTACATCGTATTTGCCTTTATTACACTCATCTCTGTCTTTGCATCTTGCAACAAAAAAGTAGAAGTTCCGGAGCCTGAAGAGCAGGAACTGATAACAACCGTAAAATTGAACGTCACCAATGCTAAAGGTTTCAATCAAAGCTTTAGCTATAGAGTGGAAAACGGATTTGAAACACCGACGCCCGGCCTTGTAACGAAAGACTCGCTGATACTCGATACCAATACCAGCTACAATGTGGAGATACAAGTACTGAATGAAAAGGAAAATCCCGCAGAGAACATTACCAGCGAAGTGATAGCAGAAAAAGACGAACATCTTTTCCTTTACGAATCTAACCCGACATCGGGTGCAGGATCTATTGCCATAACAGATGGCAGTAAGGACAACGCGGGCAAGCCATTTAATCACACTGTAGGGTTTAAAACAACAGCCAGCGGTACAGGTACCATGACTGTCACATTGAAACATCAGCCGACAGATAAGGCCGCAGCTACGCCAGCAGCTGCGGGTGGAGAAACGGATATGCAGGCGGTATTTAACGTACGGATAAGATAATTTGGCAGCGTTTTTGTGCTATAAAATAAAATGTAAAAAAGCCTGTGGTCGCTGAAACCACAGGCTTTTTTTATTTCAAAAATGTGTAAATTTAGAGTAACTAAAAGTTTTAATAGTGATGAATGCCACTTTAATCCCAAAAGAAGAAATACAGCAGTACAAGATCGTTCCCGCCTTTGTAGACAATACAGAAATGTGGAGTAAGGACCTGAATTATGCGGCTCGTCTGGGGAATGAATTTAAAGGCAAAACCAGTATTACTTTTGAAACGACACAAGGCCCGCGTAGTGTATCTACTACGGTATGGTCTGTAACGGAAAACTACCTGCAGCTAAAGGGCGGTACCACCATTCCGCTGAACGCCATTATCGATGTTCACTTTTAGTATGTACTTGCTATTATGGCAAACGGGCAAGGCTTTTATCGAGCCTTGCCCGTTTTCTTTTTTACGAGTTAGTATTATCTATTACCGCTAACAGCATTGTAAGCACACCATGCCATGAGGCCGACACCTACTTGCAGTGCATGCTCGTCTATATCAAAACGGGCATTGTGTACGGGTGCTGTAAATTCTTCATTATTACGGTTGGTACCGATACGGAAAAAACAGCCGGGTACGTGGTGCGTATAGAAGCTGAAGTCTTCCGCTGCCATACGCATATCCAGCGTATGTACATTCTCGCCGCCCATGTATTCCCTCGCCCAGCCTTCGGCATGCATGGTAAGTACAGGATCATTGAACAGCGAAGGATATCCAATAGGTATCTCTACCGTTGCCGTAGCGCCGTAGGCTTCGCAGGTTTGTTCTGTTATCTTTTTTATAAGCTCGTGCGCTTTGTACCGCCATGTTTCGTCCATGGTGCGGAGCGTGCCCAGTATCTCAACCTTATCAGGTATCACATTTGTTGCGAAACCACCTGCTATTTTACCGAACGTAAGCACAGAAGGTATCAGCGGATTGCCCTTGCGGGATATTACCTGCTGTAGGCCAGTAATAACATGAGCGGCTATCGCGATCGGGTCGATGGTTTGATGTGGTAGTGCAGCGTGCCCACCCTTACCTTCGATGGTAATGTATATTTCATCGGCGCTGGCCATGTACTGCCCTGCCCTGAAGCCTGCTGTGCCCACAGGCAGATGCGGATAGACATGTAGTGCTAGTATGGCTTCCGGCTTGGGATTTTCCAGTACGCCATCGGCTATCATCAGGCTGGCACCGCCAGGGTGCTTCTCCTCACCCGGCTGGAAGATCAATTTTAGTGTACCCTCCCACTCCTCTCTCAGCTCGTGCATAATCTTAGCCACGCCCAGCAGGCAGCTACTGTGCACATCGTGTCCGCAGGCGTGCATGACGCCTGCATTCTGCGAACGATAGGGCGTTTCATTGAGTTCCTGTATCGGCAGCGCATCCATATCAGCACGTAGCGCTATACAACGCTTGCCGGGGTTATTACCTTCTATGATAGCAGCGATACCTGTACCGGCAATGCCCGCAATATGCTTAACGCCCCATTCTGTAAGGCGCGATGAGATATATGCTGCTGTATTGTGCTCCTGGAACGATAGCTCCGGGTTGCTGTGTATATGATGGCGTATGGCCTGTACTTCGGGGAAGTAAGCCGCCGCTTTTTCGCGTATTTGATCAATCATCTTTCAGGGTATTGATAACAATAATATCAGGTACGATCATGCTGGGGTTGTAGAAGCCGGATACCTGGTTATACATCTGCTGTGCCTCATCGCGGCCACGGTAGTCGCCCACCTTTACCCGAAACTGTGGCTGTACATATGTGAGATAAGTACGCACGCCCGGGAAGCGGCGCATAAAATCGACCTTTATCTGGTTGGCTTTATTTCGGTCGTTTCCATTGTATATCTGTACACGATAACCACGGCCTGAGCGGATAACACCCAACTGTATATTGCGGTGCTTGCGCTCCAGTATAGCCAGCCTGGGGTCAGAATGGACAATGACACCGGTAGGTATTTCCGTTTCGGCGGGTAAATTATCCTGTACTTTCATTCTCTGTGCAATGGCATTGTTGCCAATGCACAACAAAAGAATAGCCATACCAATGTCCCTTATCTTCTTCATACTTATTCAGCCATTTTACTTTCCTCCAATATCTGCATACCGGCAGAGCAGCCTAGCCTTGTAGCACCTGCAGCTATCAGCTCTTTAGCAAAGGTAAAGTTACGAATACCACCCGATGCTTTAATGGCAATATTTACGGGCAGGTTGGCACGCATCAGCCTTACGGCATGTGCAGTAGCGCCTGTCTCCGCATAACCTGTGGATGTCTTTACAAAATCGACATTCAGGCTTGCGTAAAGTTTGCAGCAATGGATAACCTCCGCATCCGTCAATACGCCGCTTTCTATGATCACTTTCACCACCTTTCCTTCGCTATGAGCCAGCGCTACACACTGAGACATTTCTTCCTCCAGCGTATTGTAGTCTCTAATTTTCAACGCAGCCATGTTGTGAACGATATCCAGCTCATCTGCGCCATCGGCTATTGCTTGCGTTATCTCTTCCAGCTTTGACCCTGTACTGCTATAGCCAAATGGAAATCCAATAACGGTAGTCACTTTGACACTGCTGCCTTCTAAAAAAGATACCGCCTTATTTATAAAATAAGGCGGTACACATACTGCTGCAAACTTATTGTTCTTTGCCTCTTCGCACAACCTTACGATATCTGCATCTACTGTTGTAGGCTTCAGTACCGTATGGTCGATGTAGGGGGCAATATCAAAAGCCATACAGCTTATATATTCTTAACCAGTTCCTGTGCAAACTCGCTTGTCTTCAGCAAGGTTGCATCATGCATCAGGTTGTAGAAGTCGACCGTTACACGTTTGCGCTTAATGGTAGTCTTCAATGCTTCCAGTATGCAGTTGGCTGGCTCGTGCCATCCCATGTACTCCAGCATCATTACACCACTCAGCAGCAGCGACGATGGATTCATGGTATCGGTATTGGCAAAACGCGGTGCAGTACCGTGTGTAGCCTCAAATACCGCATAACCCGTTTTGTAGTTGATGTTAGCACCCGGCGCTATACCTATGCCACCTACAGCCGCAGCCAGCGCATCAGATATGTAGTCGCCATTTAGGTTGAGCGTAGCTACTACAGAGTAGTCTTGCGGCGCAAGCAGTATCTGCTGCAGGAAGTTGTCGGCAATTACGTCTTTGATGATGATCTTACCGTCTACCTGCGCTTTTTTCATTTCGTTGTTGGCTGCTTCCTCACCACTGTCTTTCTTCGTTTTCTCCCACTGCTCCCAGGTGTATACTTTGTCGCCAAACTCGCGCTGTGCCAGCTCGTAGCCCCACATCTTAAAGCCACCTTCGGTGAACTTCATAATGTTGCCCTTGTGTACCAGCGCTACAGAAGTACGGCGATGCTCGATAGCATACTGTATAGCAGCCCTTACCAGGCGCTCAGAACCATCTTTTGAAACCGGCTTGATACCGAAAGAAGAGGTCTCCGGGAAACGAATCTTCTTGCCCGCACCCATTTCTTCAGTCAGGAATTTCAACAGTTTCTTTGCTTCTTCGCTTTCGTAATGAAATTCGATACCTGCATAAATGTCTTCGGTGTTCTCGCGGAAGATGACCATATCCACCTTCTCAGGATGTACTACCGGTGAAGGCACCCCCTGGAACCACTGTACGGGGCGAAGACAAACGTACAGGTCCAGCTCCTGGCGCATAGCCACGTTCAGCGAACGGATACCACCACCTACAGGTGTAGTAAGCGGCCCTTTTATTGAAACGATGTACTCCTTTGCAATTTCCAGCGTTTCGGGTGGCAGCCACTGGCCTGTTTGGTTAAAGGCTTTTTCACCTGCCAGTATTTCTTTCCACTCTATCTTCTTCTTGCCGTTATAACACTTCTCTACAGCCGCGTCGAGTACCAGCTTGCTGGCATGCCAAACGTCCGGACCTATACCATCGCCTTCAATGAACGGGATAATAGGGCAATCCGGGACATTCAACTTTCCGTCGGCCCCCATTGTAATTTTCTGAGGAGTCATGTTCTTTTGATTTTTTTGAAAACTGTGCGCGCGAAACTACTGAAAAAACGGATGGGATGGTAGTATTTCAAAGTAAGATTCGTAATAAACTAACGCACTCGCATAACACGTGTTCCATATATAGCTGCATTCAGTTTTTAACCCGATATTAAACGAACCCACACTTATCACACAGCTGTGTCAAAACTTAGCCCGCTTGACAATATCCTGAAAATCAGACGCAACCGACATCCTACATTCGCCTCCCAAATTTCATTTTCATATCATGCACAAACCAAAACTACTGCTTACCCTCCTCAGCGCCGGATGCGCGCTTTCATTGCAAGCCCAAAACAGATTGGAATCCGGAAAAGATTTTATAGGCAACCCGCTGGAGCGCCCCTATATGTACTTCGATCAGCTCCGCGATAATCATCCTTTTATACTACGCCAGTATCGCCCGGATGTTAGTAAAGACAATTGGGAGAACTTTCGCCGCTACTACAGCGAAAAGAACACAGCAGGCCATTTCTCCCGGCTAGAGGTCGACAGCTGGAACGAGAATACTGGCGCATGGGATGTAGAATCGAGTTTCAACTACACATTCACTATGAATTCAGCAAACAAGTTCTTCCAGATAAAGAATGCGAGAAAGAATGCAGCCAATCCTACCATTACTGATGTAAGGCAATCGTTTAACTATGATGTGAATAATAACCTGGAGGAAGTAATAGAAGAGCAGGCACCCTCGGGCACCAGCAACTATACCGTACTAGGCAGGCGACTCATGAAGTATGACACCCAGAAAAGAAGAATCTTTGACTCAGCCAACTATGGATTCTTCCGATACTGGAGCAGCTATACTTATGTAAGCGATACAGTCATAAACGTGACTAGTGCATTTGTATACGGCACCAATAGCCAGCTGGATACCGGATATATACATACGGATAAAGCTGGAAACACATTAAGTACGTACCGCATTTTCTATGATGGCAATGGCGTACGTGTTGGTGACAGCCTGATATATACCTACAATAGCAGCAACCAGGTAGTGAGCTTCCGCAGCGTGTCGCAGGAGTCGCCGGGCAGCGTATGGGAGCCAATTGAGGAGATAGTGCAGGAGTACCGCACCGATGGGCAGCTAAAAGGATGGAAAAGATGGATACAGAATACTATTGACTCTACGCAGCTGATACCCGACTACAAACTGGATATAGAATATGGCGGCGATAATGAAGCAGATAGTGCCTTCTCTTACTTCTGGACCGGAACAGCCTATGATACACGAGCGGAACAGCGATACATTTTTAAAGACCCGACCCTGAGTATTGAGAATATAACCGCTAATAACGTGCCTGCCATATCTATCTATCCTAACCCTGCGACAAACAAGCTATACCTGGGAACAAAAGTAGAAAGCAGGAATGAGGTGGCGATTTACGATATGAGTGGAAGAACGATCAGAAAAGAGTCGATAGCAGGCAAAGAGATAGACTTGACGCAGCTACAGGCGGGCATGTATATGATATCGGTAAACAACCAAAGCCCTATAAAATTTGAGAAGAAGTAAAAACAATAAATAGAAAATCTTCCATAAAAAGGTGTCCTGCATGGGCACCTTTTTTGATGAAAGCCAACCTGTGAACAGGCCAGCCCCTATAAACCCTATCACCATGAAAACATCTTACTAAACCTTCGCTCCTATCCCTTACAAATCAGAGCTCTTAGCCATTGTAAGTATTGCCTTATGATGTCAGAAGGTTATTGTAAAAAATACTGACATGAATATACAATGCAAACGTCTTAAACGCAATATGTAATTGTCACAACATTGTAAATTGGATGACGAAACGATGACACTACAGAACACAGAAAGGGCCGCGCGATAGCGGCCCCATTCTCTACATTTGCAGTTCAAAGTCTCTTATTGTTTTACGATGCGTTGGCTGCTCATGCTGCCATCCGCAAATTGTATGGAAAGATGGTAAGTGCCTGGTTGCAGGCCTTGCAACGAAACTTCCATTGTGCCGCTATCTGCATTACGCTGGCCTTTTGAAATCAATTGTCCCGCTACATTAGTGAGTATAACTGTTGCGTAGCCGCTGGCTTTATCAAAACTGATGTTTACTTTATCGGTAGCAGGATTTGGGAACACGGTCATTTGCACATTCTTTTTTACATCTGCCACGTTCGTATTAAAGTATGTTTCGTAGTAGAGATGAGTAGAGGATATGGGGCCGGGCAGCGGGAATGCAGGAAGTCTCATATCCATCTTTATCGGATTTTGATTGGCATTATATGTCCACGTCATCTTGGCCTGTGCTTCCCATACACCATCTGTTGTGTCCCAGTTTTTAAAGGTCTCTTCTTCTATCAACTGTTTTGCATTCAGTGCACGGAAGGTTTGGCTGATGTTCTTCCAGGCTGCATCCACAGTATCCCACTCTTTTATCTCCATGAATGTGAAGAAGTCTACACCGGCTGTATACCCAAAGCTATCGGTACGCTGGTCTTTCCACGACGAAGAAGCTGCATCAAATCGTTGCTCCAGGTTTTTGTTGATCTTATTACCCGAAAAACTGTGGATCTCGCGCATTGAAGGTGCCCAGTTGGTGTTGAACTTCTCTGTAAGCACTGTATCTACATTACCCGCTACATTATAATGGTTTGTAGTTCTGGTCTCCCACTGTTTAGCATCGGCATCATACACCGTAACTTTTTCAAGTTTATTTAGTGTATTATAGTCATAGTAGGTGCGAGATACAGAATCCCATTTATTCGCAGTATTATTCCATTCCAGTTCGTGTTCTACAGATATATTGCCTGCGCTACTGTATTCATAGCGTTTGTCTGTTTCGCCTTTCAGGCTTCCGCCGTTGTTTGCAAAGTTGGTTAGCGACAGGCGTTTGTTACTACTGTTGTAGGTAGCAGATGACAACTCGGTCATACCAAGACCGCTGCCGGTTTCTTCATAGGTCCAGGAAGAATCGAAAAGAGCAAATTCAGTCATATTGAAGGCATTGACCAAGCCCTGTGTAAATGAACTGCCGCGATCATTGGAGTATCTAAACCTTGTAGAATCCTGCAGCTCCATTCCACCGCCGGCCATTGATATGGTATGCGTGGCTACTGCCGACAGGCGCTCGTGCGCAGCTGAAGTTTTAGCTTGTGAAATGTTCTTGTTTAATGCAGCGATGGTATGCTGGCTAAGACCCGATTGCGGGAAGGAATATGATTGTGCATCAGCAGAAAGCTGTAATGCAAGAAGAGGTAAAAGTAGAAATGTTTTTCTCATTGTATCTGTTTTGTACCCGAATAACGCGGTACAAGACAAATACCCCTATGCAATGAGTATCGTAGTAGTGTCATCTGCGAGATTATTGTATACAGAGTCAGAAAAAAGGCTCTCTCTTATCCCCTATCTGCCCTGTATACAATAGACCTACGCTATAAGCTACCTGTTGAAGGCGTAGCCATTTGTTTTTGTACGCACAAACTTATACTCGAAGTGCAGTTCAGGCCTTTTTGGAAAAAAAGTATCGTAGAACAACCCTACAAATACACCTGAAAATACCAACAGGCATAACAATACAGCAAACTGTAGTTGGCCGCAGCCAATGCGCTCTCTCTTACGCATATATGTCGTTTTAGTAGTTAGTAACCCACAACGCTCCCTTAATGCGTTGCAGATTTCACGGTAGTAGGTGTCTGTCGGTAAAATCCCCTATAAAAAAATTTCTCTCTCTTATCCCTTTCCGGTTTCTCAGGCCGGTGGTCTCTTATCTTGATAGTGTTTACCCAGTGTCTCTTATCAAGCGAATTATCGGTTGAATTGTTAGTAGGTTGTTAGCCGTTCGTTATTCAGTTGTTATCCGTTTGTTAATACGAAAATAATAAAAAGTTTTATGCCACCAAATATTTGAATGAAATTTTTTGAAAATTTATTCTATGACGCGTGCAAATGAAAATGGCTATCTGCCCATGTATATTGAACAGATAGCCATCGCGAAATATAGCCGATTGCCAGGGTGCTACGAAATAGCGTAGACCAGCATAATAAGCAATCCCAGTATGAGTATCAGGAAATTAGGAGAAACTCCATCTGTTGATTTCAGGTCCACTTCACGCCCTGTAACACGCTCTAAAAACTTCTCCAGCTTTTTCATAATAGTCAGAATTATAACTAACGCAATTTAAGAAATAATCCTCTAACAGCATTTAAAAACATAAAAGCAGCCTGTCCGAGAGCTGCTTTTTTGTTTTCCGTTTGTTAACGAAGCACCCGACTTTGTTAACAGGCGTCTTACTTTTGTTAACAAACGTCAGCCTACAATGGATCGATTACGGTTGTACCTAAATCAACCTCTGTACCAAATTTCACTGATACGTTAGGGATTATTACATCCCTATATGTATCAGCGGCATCGTAAGTGATCTTATACTCCCCCTCCGGCAGACCCCTGAACATAAAGTAACCGTTTATTGTCGGGATAGCAGTATACGTTTCAGTTCCCTTTGTAGCATATACAGTCGTCGACGATACTAAAGGCAATACGATGCCCTTAATGCGGCCATCAGTTAACTCAGAATATGCGCGCATAACGGGTTTCAGCTGATACTTTCCATTACCCGTCTGGTTGATTGACTTTCCTGCATCAAAGTCTATCCAGAACATGTAAGTTTTACCAGCTTCTAATGTTGAATTCAAGTTAAGTTTGAGACCACTCTCCTGGGCCGACGGTGTATTGAGTGTATATGTCTGGCCGTCTACTACCACCGAATTATTGGTGCCTAATATAAGCCGTATTTGGTTTATCTTGCCCTCGGGCATTGATGTATCAACCAAAAGCGTATCAAGCCCATTTCTGAAATCTAAAATATCATAAACCCCTTGACGCGCGGGTAGATAGCTTACAGAATTCTCTCCCTCCATCGTGACCTCCACCCTTTGCACATCCAGGTACACCGCATCATAGTTGGCCGGGCCGTCAGTAAGGCGCATGATCACCCTTGCCGATTCATCATCATTACTGTTGTTATCATCCTTTTTGCACGATACAAGTGATATACCTGCAAATAAAATCGCAGACAGAATTGTCAGTTTACCTTTCTTGAACATAGTCTTTGCTTTATGAAAAACTGTTAGACTAAAATATCATACCTACAGCCGTCGTTATAGGCTCACACTCAACACGAAAGGCTATTGAATACTTGTAAACTTGGCTATCAGGCGAGCGCTAAGCTCGACAGGCAAAAAAAATCCCGGTACGCAGTACCGGGATTAAAATACGATAACACTTCTTAAAAAACAGCGGTAGTATCATTGCGGTCAAATTTGAAGTAACCTTCTTCAATTTTAACCCAATCGAGCCCACTGTTAGATTTCATGTCTGAGCGTTGCTTCAAAACGCCATAAAATTTCCCTTCGATCTCTGTAGCAGTGATGCTTGTAATTTTTACGGCCATATTGCCTCCTTCGGATGTCCAAAATGCGAAGGACGTCTTAACTTCCGGATCTACCGGGTCATATGTTGGCGAGGTGAATTGTGCCGATCCGTTTTTGGTTGGTATAGAATACTCCTGGCCAACTAACATATCCGATATCTTATCAGGAAGATTAAACGAAACGATAATATCGCTTTGGCCGCTGCCCGGCGTTACAGCAAAAATAGAGTAGAATGTGCTACCATCAAGACTTACACGTGTATTTTGATAAGTCATATTTTGATCAGTTTCAATGAGCTTACCATTCATCTTATAGCTAAATGGAGCAACGCCGCCCCAGTTCCATTTATTATTTGATACTTTAAAATTGGAATCTATAGGCTTCGGGGCATTGGGGTTGAGGCCAATAGTTGCAGACGGCGGATCTTTTTTACATGCAGCAAGCGATGCGACAAGTAATATAGATAATGGAAGTAAGCGAAGCTTCATACCAGAAAAAAATTATTGTTTTGAGACTAAATATAAGCAGAAACAAAAACATTTCACAACATGACGTCCACAATTTCCGAAAGCGTAGTAAAGTTACTTCGTCAGGCTTCTGAATACATCTTCCAGCGACTGGGTTTCAGCCTGCATGGCACTTATATTAAGATCATTTTGCAGGGCCATCTGCATTACTTCCTTGCGAAGTTCTTCCGGCTTAGCTGTATATAATTTCCAGCGATTGTTGCCTAAGGACTCTGTCTTGCTCACGTTTTTCAATTGCTTCAGCAGTTTTTCATCTACGCGGTTTTCAAATGTAACCACAAGGGTATTTTGTCCCTTACTACCCTGCTGCAGTCGGTCGATAGAATCATCGGCTACCAGCTTGCCCGAACTGATAATGACAACCCTGCTACACATTGCCTGTACCTCCTGCATAATGTGTGTAGATAGCAGTACAGTCTTTTGCTTGCCGATGTTAAGTATCAGGTCGCGTATCTCCACTATCTGGTTGGGGTCGAGGCCCGAGGTTGGCTCATCCAGTATCAGCACTTCCGGGTCGTGCAGCATAGCCTGTGCAAGGCCTACCCGCTGTTTGTACCCTTTCGACAGTGCACTGATATGCTTATGTGCTTCTTTACCTAAGCCGGTAAGCGCTATCATTTCCTCAATACGATCCTTCGGTTTCTTCAATTGGTGTATACCCGCACTGAACTCCAGGTACTCGCGCACATACATATCATAATATAGCGGGTTTGCTTCGGGCAAGTACCCTACCCTTTTACGCACCTCCATGGGCTGTTGCTGTATGTCATAACCGCATACTTTAGCAGTACCGGCAGTCGGCGGAAGGTAGCCGGTTATCATCTTCATCGTAGTAGACTTACCTGCTCCGTTAGGACCGAGGAAACCAACTATTTCTCCTTTCTTCAGCTCGAATGAAATATTATCTACTGCTTTTTGAGTACCGTAAATCTTTGTAAGTGAGGCAACACTGATAGACATGGAGCAAATCTAATAAATTTTAAGCTTGACGCAGGTGAACAAAAACACAAAAGCCGGGTTTTCGCCCGGCTTCGTGATCTATATAATTTCAGAACCTTATTGTCCTTTATTTCCTGTAAAGTTGCAGTCTCTCGCTGTACCGTTAACGTTTTCTGTTACTTTCAGCGTAAGCTTTTTGCCGTTGTCGATGGTTGCATATACATATGGCTGATCGCCCGTAGTACCGCTTGCAGACTCACCATCAGCATTCAGCTTAAGTATAAAAGTATCAGCGAGGTTATTAAAGCGTACCACGCCAATCATATTCGGCGATTTCTCGAGATACACATGCGCTGAATCGTAGTATGGAGGTGTCAGTCCACACTTGGTATCGCCATAATAGTAACCTATAAATTTGGTAGCTACTGCGGTCTGGCACTCAGAGCCTTCATAACCAGAAGGACAGCGACAGATGCCATCTGTACACGAGCCGCCATTCTTACACTTCAGATCCAGACATGCATCTTTCTCGCACGATGTATACAATACGGTAGAACCAATTCCCAGAAAAGCACATGCAGTGATCAGTGAAGTCTTCCAAAAATTCATGCTAATGATATATTTACGCCTAAAATACAAAAATTATTAACGAAGTAAAGTACGCCCTATTTTTTTTCTGAGTAGAAGGCATTCCAACCCTGCGCTACCAATGGATGCCTGTTATTACTTTTCGAGATGAGCGAAGGTTTTTCCTCTGCATCGGCAATGTAGCCGATCACACTTATTTGCTCGCTCAGGGTTATCTTCTCGTAGTCTTCCTGCTTTATAGTAAACAGCAATTCGTAGTCTTCGCCGCCATTGAGCGCACACATAGTAGGTCCTACGTTGAACTCAAGCGCTATTTCTTTGGTCTCCTGGTGTATAGGCAGCTTATCTTCATGTATCACACAACCTACCCCGCTGCGCCTGCAAATATGCAATAGCTCTGAGCTTAGGCCATCGCTTACATCTATCATAGCTGTAGGCATTATGTCTTTTTCCTGCAGCCAGGCAACTATATCAGCCCTTGGCTCGGGCTTCAGTATGCGGCCAACGGCATAAGCCCTGTTCTCAAGGTCGGGTTGCACGGTCGGGTTTTCGAGGTATATTCTTTTTTCTCGCTCCAGTAGTTGCAGGCCGGTGTACGCTGCTCCGAGATCGCCCGATACGCATACCAGGTCACCTTTTTTAGCACCCGTGCGTGTCACAAATTTATCCGGCGCTACTTCGCCTATGGCGGTTATACTAATAACAAAACCTTTTAAAGAGCTGGTAGTATCGCCACCTATCAGGTCAACATTGTATTTTTCACATGCTGCGTATACACCTTCGTAAAATTCATCCAGTGCTTCTACCGAGAACTTGTTGGAAATACCGATGCTGATGGTGATATGGGTAGGCGTGGCAAACATGGCATAGATGTCAGACAAATTAACTGCCACAGCCTTATAGCCAAGGTGCTTCAGCGGCGTGTACATAAGGTCGAAATGCACACCTTCCAGCAGCATATCGGTTGTTATTACTGTTTGTCGCCCGAACTGGTCTATCACAGCAGCGTCATCGCCTACTGACAATAAGGTGCCGGCCTGCATCGTCTCATTATTCCTCGTAAGGTGTTCTATCAACCCAAATTCGCCCAGCGAGTCTATCTCTGTTCTTTGTTGTTCTTCCATCCTTATGTGTTGCTTTATCTTTTTATACGGGCCAGCATATCGTCGTGTATATGTCCGTTGGTGGCCAGTGTTTCTTTGTGAAATACGTCGCATGGCTCACCATCGAAATTGGTGATCCTGCCGCCTGCTTCGGCAACTATGAGGTAGCCGGCGGCTACATCCCATGGACTCAGGTTATACTCCCAAAAACCATCGAAACGGCCACAGGCCACCCAACAAAGGTCGATGGCTGCAGAGCCAAGACGACGCACGGGCAACCCTTCCATTATAAAACGCTCAAATACTTTTATAGGATGTTCTTTGCTAACCGGCCATTTATATGGAAAACCAGTCACAAGACATGCTTTCCTGAAATCTACCTTGTTTGATACTGATATGGGCTTTCCGTTTAGTGTGGCACCCTTTCCTTTCTCGGCAAAGTAAAACTCATTCATCATTGGGTTGAACACAGCGCCAAGTATCAAATCTTCCTGATGCCTTAATCCTATACTTACGCAGGCAATCGGGATGCCATGCGCATAGTTAACTGTTCCATCTATGGGATCAATGATCCATTGGTATGGCGAATCCTGCATGAGCGCGCCTGATTCTTCGGTGATGATGCTGTGACCAGGGAAGTTCGCTTTGATGATCGCCATGATCTTCGTTTCGGCGAGCATGTCCACCTCGGTCACCAGGTTGTTGATGCCTTCCTTATTACCCACCGTAAAAGTTCCCTGGAAATAGTCCAGCATTATTTGGCCGGCAGCTTTGGTAGCCTCTATGAGCACATCCTTCAGTTCAGCCATATGCAGTAGTTATAGTTTAAGTTCTTTGCCAAGATAGTAATCTATTACCTTCAATTTAAATATCAGGTCGTACTTTGAACTTGCCAGCCGCGATTCCGCGCTGTACAAGGTATTTTGTGTGGTAAGATACTCTACTGTGTTGGTTAATCCCAAATCGTACCTTTTTTGTGCAAAGTCGAAAGCGCGGCGCGCGGCAATGGCAGCACGTTCGGCAGCATTATACTTTTGTATGGAATTGACTGCATCGTTATGTGCCTTATACACATCCTGCTTCAGTTTCAGTTCCGATTGGTATTGATTAAGCTCCTGCCGGGCGATATTAATCTTTGCCTGCTTCACTCCAAACTGCGCCTGCCAGGCATTAAAGACGGGAATATTGAGATTGAGCGCTACGGTCTGGCGGAAGTTATTATCGAACTGGCGGAATAGCGGAACATCGTTAAAGGTATAAGTACCGGTCGGCTGATATACGGGTACGGTAATATCTGTACCCGGCACTTGTACAAACGCACCTGTTGGCGATGAGCCTGTCATATTAAACCCGGCCACCTCCCGAAACGTACTGGCAAAGTTGGTGCCGAATTGACCGCTCAGGCTTAGCTGTGGCCATAAAGCCCCCCTTGCCGCACTATAGCTCTTTTGAGCCGCTGACAAGCGTAGTTCACTCGCTTTGATAACGCCCAAGTGGCCGCGGGCCTGCTGATAGATTTCTTCGGGATTCATCGCCGATACGGCTATCTGTTCACCGAGGTTGACATCAGGCATCTGTGGCACAAATGGCGTAGTGAAATCAAGATTCAGCAATGCCTTCATATCCAGTATGGCAGCATTGTAGTCGGATATGGCGGTTATCAGGTTTGCGCTATCGCCGGCCAGTTGGGCTTCCAGCTGGGCTACATTCAGCTCCGGCACTCTACCCGCTTCCTCAAAGCGGCGTGTTTGCTCATATTGTGCTTTGGATAGCTCTACCTGCTGCTGCGTAACGCCGATCTGCTCGCGTGCCAGTATCAGGCGCAGGTACCCTGTTGCTACATTGAGCGATATATCATCGCGTATCTGTTCGAGATCTGCCTGTGCGGCTTGCAGGTTAAATCTATCCCTTCCTATCTGATTGCGCTTTTGGAACCAGCCAAACAACAGCACATCTGTGACGCCTGAAAGCGACATGAAGTCGTAGCTATTGCCCTGTACAAACTGATTGGTAGTAGGATCGACAGAACGGCCATAGCTGCGCCCATATGAGGAACTGATATTGGCGTTCGGTATTTGTGATAATCTTGTTTGTTGCAGCGTAAGCTTTGCCAGCCGCTCGTTCAGTACATTTTGCTGTATAGATATATTGTGCTCATGCGCAAACTTTACAGCGCGTTGCAAACTCCAGATGCTATCGCTTTGCCCATATGAGGCAGAAGCAAAAAACAAGAATATAAATATGGCAGCAAAAAAGCGGTGCATAGAGCAAAAGTAGCCCAAATATAAAAAGACCTAGCGGCTATATTCGCCGCTAGGTCTTTTTATTAACTAACAATATGATATTTGAAATGTTGATACTGCTCAAACTGAGGCTATCTATGCGCACGTCTTTTCTTTCTTCCATTCTTATGAGCCACTTTGCCTACTTCCGCCGGTGCAGGCAATTCCTGCGTTGCGGGCTGCATGGTGTGCTCTTCCTCGGCTTGCACCTGTATCGGCAGGATGATGGTCTGCGGTTGCTGCTGGCTATTCGCTACTGATGTTAAATATTCAGAATATCCGCCAAAAGTTGCCATAAATTGATAGCCTGCCTTAGTCAATTCCAGCTTCCCTGCATTGCCGAAACCGATAACCGGCGAAACCCAACCGGAACTTATCATAACTTCCCAAAGGCGACCCGTTTCGTGCGGCGCTATCTTCACTTTTGAAGGCGCAAATATTTCATTTTCAATGTGTAAACCGCTTCTATTTGCACTATTGTATAAAGTTTTCAGCACCAGATCGAAGACACGCTTATCCATTTCAGACCGGTCTAATGAAACAGTGGGTTTTACTTTCATCCGCTTAAGTGCATTCTGGCTTTTGTGTCTGTGATGTTTCATGACCTAATCTTTTAAGTTATAAGATATTGTGTCTACCCATTCCTTTCACTTTACAACATACTACTATTTATATATCCCAAAAACTATGCCTCAACCGCACCCAAGTGTTATTTATATGTCCGATTATAATTTACAACCCTTTCCTTCTATTTTTGTTTACAAACCCACTGGTAATGCAACAGGTACAAAACCTACTGAAGAAAATAGAACTATTAGCAAAACAAGAACAACCGGAAGCGATAGACATAGATCTGATGCTGGACCATACGAAGGCGATCTATAGCCTTTTGCTGGACGAGAAGAATAATATACCAGTTGCATTGCCGAAGGTGATAGATATTGTCTTCGAACCGGATAGTATATTGCCTGCACCTGTACCTGAAACAGCCACACAAGCTGAAGCTCCTGCTATCGATGAGCCGATCATACTTCACCTGGACATGCCACTAACATTTTCTGAAGAAGATGAAGATGAGGAGGAGGATGAACCGGAATACATAGCGGAAGTAGCAACTGCATCAGACCGTGAAGAAGCGGCAGAGGATGATAACGAAATAGAGGATGAAAGGAAAGATGTTGCGACAGAAGACCCTTTTGTCGTTTCTGAACCTGCGCGTTATGGCGACCGCGATATACGAAAAGAGATAGGCATTAACGATAAATGCCTATACATCAGCGAGCTGTTTCATAACGATAAAGATGCCTACGAGCGTGCGCTGAATGAGATAAACAGATGTACTTTTTGCAGAGAGGCTACCGACTGGCTAAGCCAGCAGGTGAAAGGACGTTATAACTGGGATCATGAAAATGAAACGGTGCAGCAGTTCTACGGTGTAGTAAGCCACTTCTTTGCTTCCAGGTAGCGGAGTATCTTTTCCGTTGCTCCTGTTTTAGACAGCACGTATTGCTTTGCGGCAGTGCAGGCTTGTTGATAGGCAAGCGAATCCTTCTCCCATAGCAGCAATTGCCTGGCTGTTGCCTCGGCACTATTTGTTACAACACTGCCGCCACTTTCCAGCAACTCTTTCGCTTCGAGGAACTGATGATATATGGGGCCGTGCAATACAGGCACGCCGTATACAGCCGCCTCGAGTACATTATGCACACCATCCTTGCCAAAACCACCGCCTATCCAGGCTACATCGGCCAGGCAATATATTTGTAGCAGCATACCGACGGTATCTATTACTAAGACACGGGCATCTTTGAGCCTACCGTCATACTGCGACCATCTTATCGCAGTAGCGCTGTACCGATTCATGATGCTTTGTATATGCTCCTTATGTACTTCATGCGGCACTAAAATCATCTTCCAATTATCGGGTAGCGATGTGATGGTTTTATGTAGTAGCGCTTCGTCTTCGGCCCAAGTACTGCCAGCCACTATTACCTTTGCTTCGCCACAAAATGCTTCCGCTTTGGGTATAGGCTGTTGTTCTTCTAATGCTGCCAGCACTCTATCAAATCTTGTGTCACCCGCGACCGATGCGGTATCAATATTAATATTGTGCAGCAATTGCTCCGACTTCATGTCCTGAACGAATATGTGCGTAAAGCAACGAAGCATACGCCTATGCAGGCTTCCATACCACTTAAAGAATAGCTGCTCTTTTCTAAATATTGCAGATACCAGAATAGCAGGAATATCCCTTGAAGCTATTTGAGAGAGATAGAAATACCAAAGCTCATACTTTACAAATACGCAAAGCGAAGGCTTCACGATACTCAGGAACTGTCTGGCGTTATGCAGACTATCAAGTGGCAGGTAAAACACATGATCGGCACCATTGTAATCCTTACGTACTTCGTACCCGGATGGAGAAAAAAAGGTAACGACGAAAGCATGGTGCGCATACTTTTGGCGCAGCTTCTCCAGCAGTGGTCTGCCCTGTTCAAATTCTCCCAGCGAAGCACAATGCATCCAGATACGAGGTCGGCGTTCGTCTATCAGGGCATCACGTATCTGCGAAAGCAGGCCTCTTCGGCCTGCGACAAACAGCTTTGCTTTGGGGTTGAAGAATGCAGCAATATGAATCGCAACCCCATACAACCGTATAGCCAACCAGTATATAATGGCAGACATTATTACTCGAAAAAGATTTCTTCTGACTTTCGTTTAAAGATAGGAATATACCAGCCACCGCGTATACCAAAGAGTATATCTACTCTGTTTTTATTATCTGGGCGCATTACATCGAACAGATAGTCGCGACGGCCCTTGGTGAAGCCGGCAGCAAGGTCGAGACCTATGTGAAAGTTGATAAGGTTATCTTTTGCAAAGTAGTTGTAGCCAATGTATTGTTCTACAAACAAGCCATTTGTGAGGCGGTCGTATCCTTTCTCATAGTCTTTCAGCACCTGGGCTACCGAATTGTTCTTTTCAAATATATTGATGCGGTGCTGCATAAATCCTGCTGTGGTATGGAACAGGATACCATTATCTCCATTACCCTTCGAGATATTCCAGATATAGCCTGCCTGCAAGCCAACCATATACCCACGTTGAAACGTACCGATACCAACACGCTCTCCACTGCCATTCAGCACATTGCCGTCCTTGTCTTTCACATTTATCAGCAGCGAGTCTTCCTTCATCTTATTACCCAATATGAAGTCCATTTTCACTCCGAACATCCAGTTGGATGTTGTTTTATAGTTTACCGCACCACCCAGCCTGTAGCTTAGTCCGTAGCGCTTTGCCATGTCAGCACCAGGCATGTCAAAGTTTCCGTTTACACCAAGGACGAAACCTTTCCTGGCCGGCGTCCTGTCGGCTCCAAATAGATCGTCCTGCGCAAAACTGTTGGCAGAAAATAAGAGCGATGTAATAAATAATAGAAAAATACGTTTCATTGATTACGCATCTGAAATAAGGGTGTGAAGATACGCCAAATATATCGTAGCGCTTTGGCTTTCACCATCATAGTAAAGTAATAAAGCGGCGGTAAATGTTTTGTTGAATGCAGGCTAAGGCGTAGGTTTGCAGCCATTAAAATATTAGTTAATGCAGCAACTGCAAATGGTTGACCTGAAGCGTCAGTACCAGAAGATAAAACCTGAAATAGATAAGGCGATACAAAACGTAATAGACAATACAGCGTTCATTGGCGGGCCGGATGTAAAACAATTTGCAGGGGAGCTGGCTACCTACCTTGGCGTAAAATATGTAATACCCTGTGCAAACGGCACGGATGCACTGCAAATAGCATTAATGGCGCTGGGCCTGCAACCGGGCGATGAAGTGATTACCCCTTCGTTTACGTATATAGCAACGGTAGAAGTAGTAGCACTGCTGAGACTGAAGCCTGTATTTGTAGATATGGATGCGGACACCTTTACGATGAATATAGACAGCGTGAAAAGTGCGATCACGCCAAAGACCAAAGCCATTATACCGGTACACCTGTACGGACAATGCGTGGATATGGAACCACTGCTGGCGTTGGCTAAAGAGCATAACATACCCGTAGTAGAAGATAATGCACAGGCAATTGGCGGTACTTATACCTATCCTGATGGCAGGACTGTAAAGACAGGCTCTATGGGCATCATAGGCTGTACTTCCTTCTTCCCATCGAAAAACCTGGGCTGCTATGGCGATGGCGGTGCGATGTTTACAAACCATGATGCGCTGGCTGAAAAGTTGCAAATGATCGCTAACCACGGCCAGAAAGTAAAATACTACCATGAAATGGTCGGTTGCAACAGCCGCCTCGATACCATACAGGCTGCTGTTCTACGCATCAAGCTGTCACACCTGGACGAATACTGCGATGCACGCCGCGCTGCTGCCGACTATTACGACAAGGCATTTGCCAACCATCCAAACATCACCACCCCGTATAGAGCGCCATATAGCAAGCATGTGTTCCACCAATACACGCTGAAGCTGGAAGGCATAGACCGGGATGCGGTACAGCAAAAGCTGGCAGAGCGCGATATACCCAGCATGATATACTACCCCGTGCCCAGCCATAAGCAAAACATGCTGAAGGAATTTACAGACGCCAACCAAAACCTGGCTGTAACTGATATGTTGCAGGATAAAGTAATATCCCTGCCTATCCATACGGAGTTAACCGAAGAAGAATTATCTTACATCGCGAAAAACTTCCTTGAGGTAGTAGAACAACTCAGAAAATAGTATGAACGTTATTAAGACGCCCCTAGAAGGCCTGCTGATAATAGAACCTAAGATATTGCACGACGACCGCGGGTATTTCTTTGAAAGCTATAATGCCAAAACATTTGAAGCCACTACAGGACTGAAATACAATTTTGTACAGGACAACCAGGCACGTTCTACAAAGAACGTATTGCGTGGCCTGCACTACCAGAACAACCCCGTAGCACAAACAAAGCTCATACGCGCGCTGGAAGGCGCCATATGGGATGTAGTTGTTGACATCAGGAAGAATAGCGCCACTTACGGTCAGTGGTTTGGTGTAGAGTTATCCGCCGAAAATAAGCGTCAGCTATTGGTACCGCAGGGGTTTGCACATGGCTATTCGGTGATAACCGATACTGCGGAGGTTTTCTACAAGTGCGATAATTTTTATAATAAAGAAGCTGAGGGTGGTGTACTCTATTCCGATGAGTCGATAGGTATAGACTGGAAGATAGACCTGAAAGACGCGATCGTATCGGAGAAAGACCTAAAGCAGCCATTGCTGAAAGATGCCAATAATCAGTTCTAAGCAGAACGATCAAAACATAAAGAAAGAAGCGGCCATGAGCCGCTTCTTTCTTTATTAGGATTTCATATTTACAAATTGTAATGGCAGGTCGAGGTTTGAGCTCCGGCAGAGTTGTATCACATCCTGCAGGTCGTCTATCTTCTTAGCCGTTACGCGAATGATATCGTCCATGATGGCGGCCTGCACTTTCAGGCCGCTATCCTTGATGATCTTCACGATCTTCTTAGCCATATCCTTATCGATACCGTTCTTAACAGGCACCGATTTCTTAATGTATTTGCCCGATGGTGTTGCCTCTTTGCTCATGTCAAAGCTATTGGCTTCGAGGCCCTGGCGCATGGCTTTGGTCAGCAGCACATCTTCCAGCTGTTTCAACTTCATATCGCTGTCTACTTCCAGGTTTATTACCATATCTTTCTTGTTCAGCTCAAGAATTACATGACCACCTTTAAAATCATAACGGTTATCAATTTCTTTTTTGGCAACATTTACAGCGTTATCCAGTATTTGCGGATCAACTTTGCTTGCGATGTCGAATGAAGGCATAGTTTGTATTTTATAATAGTAATGGACAAGTTATAAATAATTCAAATAAGCTTAATTCTTCTACCCTATCTTTTCTTCCAGCTCCATTATCAGCTCAAAGGTCTTATCGTATTCTTTAGTTAGCGCTTGCAGTTTGGCTGTATGGCTTTTGTATGCTTCATCCAGCTTCAAAAACTGTTCCCTGTCAGCATATACCGATGGGTCACCTAGCTTTGCCTCCAGTTTTGCTGTTTCTGTTTTCAGCTCGGTTACCTGCTGCTCCAGTTTCTCAAACAGTTTTTGCTGTTTCTGGTGTTCTTTCTTCAGGTTGCGCAGCTCGTTGTCGCTGATGTTCGATTGTTTTGGCGGAGGCGGAGGTGCCTGCTTCTCTTCCTTTTTCTCGGCCACTGCGGGTTTTGCTGCCGTCGGTTTAGCCGCAGCCTCCTGTTGCAGGCGCTTGGCTCGGTCCTGCTCATATACTACCCACTCATCGTAAGGCCCTACAAACTCTTTTATCTTACCATCCTCAATGCTCCATATCTTATTAGCCGTTTTGCTGATAAAGTAACGGTCGTGTGATACAAGGATAAGCGTGCCTTCGTATCGGTTTAGTGCCTCTATGAGCATCTCTACCGACTGCATATCCAGGTGGTTGGTAGGCTCATCCAGCATCAGGAAGTTGCCTTTCATAGCGATGGTCTTGGCTAATGCTACCCTCGCTTTTTCACCACCCGACAGTACCTTTATCTTCTTAAATACATCATCGCCGCTGAATAGGAAGCAACCCAATAACTGGCGCAGTTCCAGCTCGGTCTTGCCCGTACCGGCCTGCTTCATCTCTTCCAGTATCTCATTCTCCACCGTCAGGGCTTCGAGCTGGTGCTGGGCATAGAAGCTTTCCTGTATGTTATGCCCTTCTTTGCGCTCACCTTCCACCTGTTCTTTGCCTGCTATAATGCGTAGTAAGGTCGATTTACCGCGTCCGTTGGCACCGATGAGCGCTATCTTGTCTCCACGTATGATCTCTGCATTCGCATTATCCAATATCGTTAAGTTGCCGTAGCTTTTACTTACATTTTTCAATGTATTGATGATCTTACCCGGCTGCACACCTACGTGAAAATTAATATTCATGGTAGGCACGCTGGAGTCCGGCGACTCTATCCTATCCAGCTTATCCAGGCGTTTCATAGCACTCTGGGCCTGTGCTGCTTTACTAGCTTTGGCCTTAAAGCGTTCGATAAAGCGCTCTTGCTGGCGAATGTATGCCTGCTGATTCTCGAACTCGCGCTGCTGCATATCCATACGCTCAACTTTCTCCTTCTGGAAGAAGCTGTAGTTGCCGCTGTATTGTATCAGGTCTTGTTGCCATACTTCTACGATCTTGGTTACCATACGATCAAGGAAATAACGGTCGTGCGACACGATGACCACACTGCCTGGATAACCGATCAAGTAACGCTCCAGCCATTCGATAGATGGAAGGTCAAGGTGGTTGGTAGGCTCATCGAGCAGCAGCAGGTCGGGGGCTTGTAGCATCATCTTAGCCAGTAGCACACGCATACGCCAACCTCCACTGAACTCATTATACGGCCGTTGCAGATCGGCAGTAGAGAAACCCAGCCCTTCCAGCACTTCTGCGGTGCGGTGCTCCATTTCGTAGCCACCGGCTACTTCAAAGTCATGGAGCGCATGGCTGTATTTGTCCAGCAAGTCCGCATCATCGGGCTTGCTTTCCAGTTCTTTCAGCATCAATGCCATCTCGTGCTCCAGGTCGTGGGCACGTTCAAACGCCTGCATACCTACGGAAAGAATAGAACTATTGGTAGAAAAACTTAATAGATCCTGGTTGAAAAAGCCGAGGGTTACGTCTTTAGGCTTGCTGATAACACCGGCATCGGGTTTGTATGAGCCTGTAATAAGGCGAAGCAGGGTTGATTTACCCACGCCATTACTGCCTACGAGGCCAATGCGTTCTCCTGTACCTATCTGCCAGCTGGCATCTTCTAAGATTGTCCTCGAGCCGAAATGGAATGAAATATTCTGTAATGAAAGCAACATAAGCCAACAAAATTACAATCATTGCGTTTAGCATCAGAGCATCTTGTATTTTTGCACGAAATTTTTTTATCCATGCGTCACATTCCTGCTCTTTTAATATGCGCCATATTGGGCGCAGCCAGCTGCAACAATACTACCGAAGAGACAAAAGAAACCACTGCCACAGAGGCCACAGAACAGTCGCAGGAGCCTTCGCTGCCGCCGCAGAGCAAGCTGGATGAGGCTAATACGCAAAGGCTAATGAACGTAGTGACCAGATATTACGAATTGAAAGATGCATTGGTGGCTACCAGTCCGGTTAGGGCCAACTCCGGTGCAAACGGGCTTTTGAAAAGCGCTACCGACTTTAAGCAGTACCTAACTATTGACTCTATAAACGGAAAAATGCTGCTGCCCTACGTAGATACTGTTATCGATGGATCCAAAGCGATACTGGCCGATGTGAAGGATTCTACTACCGAGAAGAAGCGCGTCATTTTTGAAAGCATTTCCAATTCGATGTTTGCGCTACTGAAAGCTGCAGAACTGAAGAACACCAAAATATACCGTCAATACTGCCCGATGGCATTTAACGACAAAGGCGCATACTGGCTGGCTAATGAAACGGAAATACGTAACCCTTACTTTGGGAAGAAGATGCTGGAATGTGGAGAAGTGACGGATACACTTAAATAATCTCAGCTTACTCAAACTCTTTTATGTCTTCGAGACAAAACCTTTTTTCAGGCATCCTATTCGCCATACTCTTTATCTTTCTAACACCGGGCACCCTACTTGCGCAGAAGAAAGTGTCGCTTAGCGGTTATATGAAAGATGCTTCCAGCGGCGAGGCCCTTATCAATGCTACTATATATGTAAAGGAACTGGCCATAGGCGCACAGACCAATAACTACGGTTTCTATTCCATATCGATGCCTGCGGGATCTTATACCGTGATTTTCTCGTATGTGGGATTTACGTCGCGTACCGAGACAATCAACCTGATAGAAAGCCGTACGCAAGATGTAGAAATGCAAAGCACCACGTCGCTGAAAGAAATTGAAGTGACCACCACCCGCCGCGACGAGAACGTAAAGGGCACGGAGATGGGCTCCATGACGCTTTCGGCTGAGCAGGTGAAGACGTTGCCCGTTGTTTTTGGGGAAACGGACATACTAAAGTCGCTGCAATTGATGCCGGGTGTAAAGTCTGCCGGAGAAGGTAGTGCCGGCTTCTACGTACGTGGTGGTGGCCCTGACCAAAACCTAATGCTATTGGACGATGCGGTAGTATATAACACCGGCCACCTGTTCGGCTTCTTTTCCGTGTTCAATACAGATGCGCTGAAGAATGTAACCCTAATAAAAGGTGGTATGCCCGCCAACTATGGTGGCCGCCTTTCTTCGGTAGTAGATGTGTCGATGAAGGAAGGTAATATGAAAGAGTATCACGCCGAAGGCGGCATCGGGCTTATAGCCTCTCGCCTTACGCTGGAAGGGCCTATCAAGAAAGATAAGGGCTCCTTTATGCTGTCGGGCCGTCGTACTTACATAGATGTGCTGATAAAACCATTTGTAACAGGTACATTCAGCGGTTCAGGCTACTATTTTTATGATGCTAATTTGAAAGCAAACTATAAAATAACCAAGAAAGACCGTTTGTACCTCAGCGGATATTTTGGCCGCGATAAATTCAAATTTGCCAGCAGCAGCGGTAATTTCGATGTAGATATTCCCTGGGGCAACAGCACTGCTACCCTACGCTGGAACCACCAGTTTAATGACAAGCTTTTCCTGAACACCACTGCAGTATATAACGATTACCAGTTTGCATTTTCGGGCGGGCTTCCTGATTTCTATTTCAAACTATCTTCGGGTATCAGGGACTATAATATGAAGTCGGACCTCGACTACTATACCAGCTTCAACCACCACATAAAAGCTGGTATTGCTTATACGAAGCACAAATTCATCCCGAACCAAATATCCGGCAAAGCGGGAGAAACCGTACTGAACCCTGATAATGCCCTGATAAAATATGCCCATGAAGCAGGGGCATACATCATGGATGATTTTGATGTGACGAAATGGTTCCGCATCAACGCAGGTGTGCGCTATTCATGGTTCGGACAGATAGGTCCATATACGCAGTACCAGTACGGCTTCGATCAGAAGAAATCGGATAGTACCAAATACAACAGCGGCGAACTCGTACAGAGCTATGGTGGCTGGGAGCCGCGTGTAAATCTTCGCTTTACCCTTTCTGAGAAGTCGTCTATCAAAGCAAGTGTAGCTAGGGCTTATCAATACATACACCTGGTATCGAACAACGGCAGCACCTTGCCCACCGATATATGGCTACCTAGTACCTTGATGGTAAACCCGCAACAAGCATGGCAGTATTCGCTGGGTTACTTCCGAAACTTCTTCGACAACAAAGTAGAGACATCGGTTGAGGTATACTATAAGGACATGAAGAACCAGATAGAATACCGTGCAAACTACCAGCCTAACACTACCCGTGACCCTGAGCTGGATTTTGTATTCGGTAATGGTAAGGCTTACGGTGCAGAATTCTTTATCAACAAAACACGCGGTAAGTTTACTGGTTGGATAGGCTATACGCTATCGTGGACATACCGTACCTTCCCCGACCTCAATGACGGAAGACGCTTCCCCGCCAAGTATGACCGCAGACACGATCTGTCTATCGTAGGGACCTACCAGGCTAATCCTAAATGGACGTTCTCATCGGTATTTGTATTTGGCTCGGGCAACGCGGTGACGCTGCCAATAGGTTTTGCCATAGTACAGACGCAATTGGCACCGCTGTATAGCGACATCAATGCTTACCGCTTGTTCCCATATCACCGCCTCGACCTGTCGGCCATCTACACACCAAAGCCAAAGAAACCAAAACGCTGGCAGAGCAGCTGGGCATTCTCTATTTACAATGTATACAGCCGCCAGAACCCGTACTTCCTGTATGCCGACCTGGAAGGCAACTTAGCACAAAGCACGCAGGTGAAGATCAAACAGGTATCGATATTCCCGATACTGCCTAGCGTTACGTATAATTTTTCGTTCTAAGTTCATCTATAGCATATTTAAAAGGCAGCGCTACAACGGCGCTGCCTTTTTTCAATTCATCGACATCTGAAGTGTACGTTTCACAATTCAAATATCGCGGCATTATTTGTACTTACAACCACTTTCGTAACTTAGCATAAACCCATCATACACAATGGATGTAGACAAGAACGAGTGGCGACTACTGATGCGCGCGTTAGATGAATGGACCAGTCAGGGGAAACTCGATAGCGTTAAGGCTGCCGAGCTAAGACAGTCTATAAACCTGAGAAGAACCGATAGTCAACAGATCGCTCAATACTTCTTTATAGTAGCTATCTCCTGCACCATACTTGCCTTTGGCGCCATATTCATCGACGATAAAATACTCGAAAAGCTAAAGTCTTATTTCTCGCTCAGTAATATGGTAATTGCACTGGGTTGCGCTGCGCTGGGCACGGTGTGGTTCTGGTACCTGCGCCGTACGAAACACAACTTCGGCTCCTTTTCATACGAAGTATATATGGTGATGGGAGCGTTACTCTTGCTTTCTTCCCTTGTATACATCTGTAAGGATGCCGGCTTTGGAGCGGAGCGAAATGGATTTCTTGCCATTGCAACAATTATGCTATTCGGATTAAGTGTCTTTTTTCATTCACGGGTATTGTGGCTGGCTGGTATTGCAGCATTGGTAGGTTGGTTTGGCGCCTTCACCACCTGGCAAAGCAGCAACAATCTATTTCTCGGCATGAACTACCCTACGCGATTCGCGGTGCTTAGCTTGTTGATACTGGGTGCAACCCACTATATTAACCGTTATAAAAAGCTGGAGTATGTGCAACGGCTCACTTACATCTCTGCGTTGCTGCTATTTATGATGAGCATGTGGATGATGTCGATATTCGGCAACTATGGCTATCTCGACGAGTGGGCGAAAGTGCGTCAAACGCAGGTGCTGGCTTATTCATTCGTATTCGGCGTAATCACAGGATATATCTTCTACCTCGGTGTAAAACACCGCGATGATAATACGCGAGATTTAGCGGTGTTGTTCCTGCTGCTAAATCTGTACAGCAGGTATTTCGAATACTTCTGGGATAGCACTAATAAGGGTATCTTCTTCCTTATACTAGCAGTATCGTTTTGGGTAGTTGGCCGGTGGATCGAGAAAAGGAAGCGATTCCGAAGGAGAGAGCATAAACCTATAGTTCACTAGCCGATTCCATCTTTCGAACATAAGAAGCTATTTTTGCCGCTCAATTTAACGATCAGGCAATGGCGAGGTATTTTCTTGAGGTAACGTATGATGGCACCGCCTTTCATGGCTCACAGCTTCAGGGGGCACTACCCACCGTGCAACTCGCCGTCAACAAAACGTTGTCTACGCTGTTTCGCATACCTATAGAATCATTCGGCAGCAGCCGCACCGACGAAGGTGTACATGCGCTGGGCAATTTTTATCATTTCGACATAGAGGAGCCGCTGCATCCCAGCTTCCTGTACAAGATGAACGCGATAATGCCGGAAGCAGTGTCTGTTAAGCGGGTGTACCAAGCCAACGATCCTGAATTGAATGCCCGCTTTGATGCCATCAGCAGGCAATACCGGTACCGGATATATGCACATAAGAATCCGTTCTTCATCAACCGTGCGCTGTATTTTCCATTCCGTATCAATATGGATGCCCTACACGAAACAGCAGCTATCATTAAAGAGTACACCAACTTCGAGAGTTTTTCCAAACGAAATACGCAGTCAAAAACCTTCCTCTGTACCATCTTCCAATCGTACTGGGAGCAGCATGAAGAACAGATCCACTACATAGTAGAGGGCAACCGATTTCTGAGAGGCATGGTGCGCGGCTTAGTAGGTACGCAGTTGCAAATAGCCAGAGGTAAGGGCACAACAGCAGACTTCCGTAAAATAGTAGAGGCGCTGGATTGTACAAAGGCTGACTTCAGCGTAGCAGGGTATGGACTATACCTAGAAAAGGTGAAATACCCCGAAGGTGTGCTGACAGAAATAAAAGATAAGCGCTAGGCAAATAACCCACCGAGATAAAAAGCTGCCATAGCAGCAACGATACCTGTAAGTGCCACCCTCAATGCACCAGCCAGAGGGTTGACCGCCGTTGCCTTTCCTTTGAAGTAGCCAAACACCAACAGTAAGAAAACCGTAACACCGGCAGAGTACATCCAAGCGGTAGCTAAGTCGGCAATTACTATAAACGGCAACACCGGAACTAATCCAGCAACGACGTAAGACAACCCGATATACAATCCGCTTTTGCGGCTATAAGCCCCGTTGAACGCTTCAGGGCTCAGGTCATTGGCCGCCATCATATCCATCCATTGCTGTCTATCCTTTTCCGATTCGGATGAAATGAGTGCCCTTGTTTCTGCACTGATACCTACATGCTCTAGCAACGCGTCATCATCGTGACCGCCCGTTGCCATTTCATGGTGATGCGCTGCATCTTCGCGGGCCGAAAGGTAGCGGCCAATAGCCATTGCCACTGCGCCTACAACTGCTATAATAAGCCCTGAATATATGATCATATCGCTGGCCAGCCCTGCACTGTACAGACCCGTAGTAAGCGCCAGCGGTATCATAAAGCCATCGGACATGCCAATGACCATATCAGTTATGATATCAGGCTTCTCGTTATAGTTTTGTGCGAGCTGCATTTAGAATATCTGCTGCAGGCTGCGGTGTATGATGTCTACACATTCATCTATCTGCTGGCCGGTAATAACCAGCGGCGGCGCAAAACGTATCTTATCGCCATGGGTAGGCTTAGCCAGCAGTCCGTTTTCTTTCAGTTGCAGGCAGAGGTCCCATGCAGCTTCCTTATTCTCATGCTCAATTACAATAGCATTCAACAAACCTTTACCACGCACCAGTGAAATATTAGGATGGTTCAGTGCTGTAAGCTTTTCGCGCAGATATGTTCCCTGTGTAGCGGCGTTTTCCGCCATCTTTTCGTCTTTCAACACTTGCAGCGATACCATAGCAACTTTACATGCCAGCGGATTGCCTCCATATGTAGAGCCATGTTCTCCCGGCTTGATGGTGAGCATGATCTCATCATCGGCCAGTACAGCAGATACCGGCATGGTACCACCAGACAATGCTTTGCCTAATACAAGTATATCCGGGCGGACGCCTTCATGGTCGCAAGCCAGCATTTTACCTGTACGTGCCAGTCCGGTCTGTATCTCATCTGCAATGAACAGTACATTGGCTTCGCGGCACATGGCATATGCTTTGCTTAGGTAGCCTTCATTGGGTACCATTACCCCGGCCTCACCTTGTATAGGCTCTACCAGGAAAGCAGCAACATTCTTGTCCTGCAAAGCGGTCTGCAATGCATTTAAATCGTTATAAGCAACCACCTCATAACCCGGCATGAAAGGACCAAAATTGCTCCTTGCACTCGGGTCGGTACTGAACGATACTACGTTGAGCGTGCGGCCATGGAAGTTCTGATCGCAAACGATGATCTTCGCCTTGTTATCAGCTATACCCTTTACGGTATAACCCCAGCGGCGAGCCAGTTTCAGCGCTGTTTCCACTGCCTCTACACCCGTATTCATAGGCAGTACTTTATCGTAGCCAAAGTACTTAGTAATATACTCGGCATACTCGCCCATCAAGTCGCTATGGAAGGCCCTTGATGTAAGCGTAAGCTTTTGCGCCTGCTCGATAAATGCCTCAATAATGCGCGGGTGACAGTGTCCCTGGTTGACAGCCGAATAACCGGAAAGGAAATCGTAATAACGCTTATCGTCCACATCCCATACGAATACGCCTGATGCACGGGTAAGCATCGCCGGTAGCGGATGGTAGTTGTGGGCACTGTAGCGTTCTTCTCTTTCCAGCAATTGTTGGGTCAACGGAGACATTGTATTGGTAACCTGCATAACGCGAAGTTAAGCATTATAGGCTGATTTCCCGAGTTCGGGCAGCGGCGCAGGTTCATGGGCATTTATCTTATCCAGCGATAATACGGTAGTGCTACCATCTTCGGACCTGTGATACATGGGTAGGAATCTAGCACCATACACCAGTTCATTGAAGGTATAAGACGTACGCTGCTGGACTACATTGGAAAAATGGTCGTCAAAACCTTTCAAATGATAGATCAGTTCGATATCGGCTTCTTGTATATCCCTCAATGTCATTTGATACAGCGGGCTATCCTCATTTATCAGGTGTACGATGGTCCAGTTGAGTGCCAGGGAGTTGATCTTTTTTATTTCCAGTTCTAAAGGGAAGAACCTCGTAATGCGTTTTCCATTCTCGTGTATATGCATCGCTAGCGTTACCTGTGCATCTACATCAGTAAGGTGCGTATTCTTATAGGTCGCCACCCTTGCCATCAGTGCATGTATGCCTTTATGCGGTGCTATGAGCACGTTCTGCGAGAAGCGCATGTATGCCTTCGGCCTTGTAAATCGCCCGTATAAGAGACCAGTTACAACGGCGAATGACAATATACCGATGAACGACTCCAGCGAGGCTATTATATTGGCCCATAGATTTACAGGACTGATGTGCCCATACCCTACCGTTGTCAAAGTCTGTGAGCTAAAGAAAAATGCCGCCTGAAAACTGGTAAATTCATTTTCGGCATGGACGCCCTGTAAGTTCTCTACACCAATGATGATATAAATAGTTGCAAAGAAGATATTCAGTACTGTATAGAACAGGAATACGCAAAGCAGGAACTTTAACCTCGGCATCCTAAGCAAGGTGTGATAGAGGCTGATGCGCTGAAAGAAAGGTATGCCTGTGCGTTGCAGGTTGATGCTGCCATCTTTATTGGTAAGCCTGCCGCCTTCGGCGTTGCTGTTAGTACCAAAGCCCGTGTTGTCTATGTTTCCAGTTGTTTTGCTACGCTGAGCGGCCATGTTGCGAGGCTTTTTTATATTCCAGCCATAACGACGCCAGTGCGGTGACGATTACCAGAACGATGCCCCAAAATAAAACAATAAACTTGTCATAATATGGTGCCAGCAAATAATGAACCCCTATGAACAAACAACCAAAAACAATAAGCTTGAACAGCCAGTTTTTTAGCGGGATTAGTCTGGCTATGCTCACATCCAGTACAGCACCGGTGTGGTATAAATAATACGCCGCCTGGAGGTAGCTACTCACCACAAAACTCAGCGCTACGCCTGGAAGACCCAGCCAGAGATACAGCGGGTACATCATAACGCATGCAAGTAATAAATCGGCTATAGCACCTATGTTTATGACACTGCCTTTATGCCGGTTTTGCAGTACCGTTGTAAAGCTGTAAGCACGTAAAGGCATCACCATTACCGACACCAAGAATATTGGCACCGCAGCTATGTATTTCTCGCTCAGTACAACCTCAAACAGTTCGTAACGAAAGCATACAAAGAAGAAGAATAGCGGAAATACAATACAGGAAAGTAACCTTCCGGTTCTGTTCACAAGTGACAGCGCGGTTTGCTGCTCGTCTGTAGCTGCGTGTGTATTTGCCAGACGCATTAATCCCGCACCAGCTACGGCACCAAGTAATAACGGCAAGAATGGTATATCGATAGAACCATTATAGTAAAGCGCAAAAAGCTCCTCTCCCACTATGAATGCGATAATCGCTTTATCGATCCAGCGGAATAATACCTGTGTAACATCGTATACACCCAGGTGCATCCACAAGGACAGGAAATCTGAAATTGGCCTATTCAATTCAGCCAAACCCGGTTTCTTTTTTGTCTCCCTAAAAAGGGAAATAATATATATAAGCAACCTGCAACCGGCCAGCAACAGCAGGTAAATGAACAATTCTATCCATGATATAGTGCCCTCGATCAGTAACCAATGTAGAGAACAGAAAACACCTGTATGCACGAAGTTGACCCATACAAGGTTTGCATATCGCCTGAATGCGATGAGTAGCGACTCGCAAATAGTGGAACAGGCATATACTGTGAGGTATAGAAAAGGAATAAGCCAACCTATACCGAAAGTATCATGATGCAGAAGGGCTAAAATGACACTGCAAACAACCATCCACATGCCGAAGCCGAGATAAAACCCGGAGCTGATCCTTCTAAGCAACAGCCGTATTACATCTGGCTTGTACGTAAGCATAAAGCTCTGCACACCCATGCAGGCAATAGCACTAATGACGATAAGATGTGTCCAGAAGCCCTGATAAGCGCCATAGCTTGGTCTGTCGAGCATCCGGGAGAACAGCACTACCACCAGCACATTGGCTAATGACGGAAAGAACCTGATCAGGAAGATGAACAGGGAATTACTGAGAAGAGAGTTAGATTTTGCCCGCAGCAAACGCATCACATTCAGCCCTGTTTAGTTGTTTGATGACCTTTGCAGGGTTACCTGCGATAACGCAATATCCTTCGGGAAAACTTTTAGTGACTACCGCACCTGCTCCCACAATAGTAAAGTCACCCAATTTCACTTCGGGCAATATCACAGCCCCCATGCCCATCCAGCAAAAACGCCCTATATCTATTGGTTTTGTAGCCGTATGCAGGTCGTTGTTGATAAAGTCGTGATTGGATGATACAAGGCCGACATTAGGACCAATGTTCGTATAGTCGCCAATGTGTACACCATTCCGGGCATTAATGTAAACCCCGGGAGAATCTCCGGGGTACACATTTTTGCCTCTTTTTATCAGTTTTGGTGAGTGGATGGTACTGGTATGATGTATAGCCCAGTCCACCCCTGCATTTTGCCTTAGTATCTTGCGAAAGAGTAGATCGGTAAGATAGAAACCCATGCTCATCTCCTGCCGGAGGCCAAGCATACGTTTCATCATATTTCCAGATCCATTAGCCATTTACAGCAGCTCCCTCTTTCGATCTTTTTAACGCCAGGTATAGCAGGAATATTGCTCCGCCCAATATCAGTATACTTGTGATGAGGGCAATCATATCGCCGGTGTAGAAGCTCTTCGGGTGGAACTTAAATTCTATCTTATGCTCACCCGCAGGTATTTCTATTGCCCTCAGTATGTAGTTTGCCTTCAATATCGGTGTCTCTTTGCCATCTACGTAAGCAGTCCAGCCGTAAGGATAGTAGATATCTGAGAATACTGCCAGGCCATTTGCGCTATTCTTACTACGATAGCTGATTTCATTCAGACCGTATTTATCCAGCATTACCACAGCAGCACTGTCTTTAGCAAAGCTGGCATTTTTCAGCTGGTCTTTAAACGTATTGCGCACCACAGCAGTCCTGCGTGGGTCAAATGAATTAGCGACCTGCGCAGTGTCTCCCAGGTTGCTAGCCTTTAGTGATAGTATTTCTTCATCGGCAGTGTTTGCCCACTTTACCTCATTTACAAACCATCCGTTACCCAGTGCATCAGGGTTAGGCATAGCAGCAGGCTGACCGCCATTGTCCACTATCAGGTATTTCGTATTCAGCATGTTCAGCACCTGCGCATTGAAGCCTTTGCTCATATGCACATCTATCATATCCTGGTAGCGCTCCATCTTAGCCGGGCTATAGCCACCTATCATTTTGTGGAAGGCTGCACCAGTAGCATCATTATAAGGGTCGGTCGTGAGGTCAAGTACCCTGTAGTAACCCTTATCCTGCAATATCTGCTGATCGACAGGGCGCGGCTCAAACTGTGCTTCAAAGTCTGACTTTTCTACATAATTATCCTCATTCAAATAAGCCCTGTCTACCGATATCAGGTCGATTGCGATCAGCAGACCCAGCCCGCCGATTAACATGGGTGCCTGTATCTTTTTCCGGCTGTATGCCCAAAGCAAGCCTGCCGCTAGTGCGATATACACTGCGCTCGTAAGGGCCGACTTCATAGCCATATCAGAGCGGTCTTCTTGCAGCGCGTTAACTATTTGCTGGCCTGCCTGCTGGTTACCGAATGCCTGTCCATATCGCTGGGCCATCTGCGCATCCGTTACTGGCGACTTAAAGTCGAAGAACATGCTGCCGCCAAATGCCAGCAGCAGGCAAAGGCCACCTGTAATGATCGCTGAAAGCTTTACATGCTTCCAGAGTTCTTCACCTGTTACCTTACCTTTTACAATGTCATTTACCGCCCATATACCCAGTACCGGGAACAACAGTTGTGCAATAACCAACACCATCGATGGTGTACGGAATTTGTTGAGCATCGGTAGTGTATCGAACAGGAAGTAGTTAAGCCCCTCAAAATGCCTTCCCCAAGACATTACAATGGAGATAATACACGCGGCAAGTATCCACCATTTATGCGGACTGCGTATGACCATTAGTCCCAGCGCGAACAAAAAGCATATAATAGCGCCGAAATATACCGGGCCAGACAGGAAAGGCTGAGGGCCCCAGTAAAGCGGCATATTTTGCATCATCTGGTCGGCAGCATCCTGCGGCACGCCCATGCTGGTCATTTTTTCATAGGTAGCTGAATTTTCTGAAAGGGGTTCTGATGACGAACCACCATATAGTTTAGGCACGATCAGGCAGAAGGTCTCACCTATTCCATTACTCCATCGGAAAGCATATTCTTTATCCAGGCCTCCACTCTTTTTTACTTCAGTTTTGTTTATTGTTATCTCGCTTTCGCCACCACGCATGGTTTCTTTGTTATACTCCAAAGTAGTCATGAGCACCTGCAAGGACGGCCCCACAGACACAACGCACACTGCCAAAGACACGAATGAAGCAATAATAAATTCCTTGATCTTACCTTCCTTCAGCGCTATCACGAATATGCCAATTACCATGAAGAACAGTATAATGAGGAAGTAGTAGATGATTTGATAGTGTCCGCTTTGTACGAATAAACTAAAGGATATAGCTAACAAAGGCAGGCCCGTGAGCCATTTCGATCGATAAACTAACAACAGACCTCCTATCACCGCAGGCATTAGGCCAATGGCGAGCAGTTTGGTTTCGTGCCCTGCGGCAAGTATCACTATATTATAACTGGAAAAGGCATACGCTAAAGCCCCGACAATCGAGAGCCACCGATTAATGCCAAGTACCTGCATCAGTATATAACAGCCCAGCAATGCTATAAAGAGGTACGAGGCGGGCCTGCCAAGTCCGTTTATTATTACGTGCGTTATCTTTACTACGTAGTTATTACTCTCCGGTATATAAGAGGTGTAGGTAGGCATACCACCAAACATGCTGTTACTCCAAAGCGTATTCTCACCCGTCTTTTCGTGCCAGTCCATTGCCTCTTTCGACCCTGCCCTCCAGCTTACATTATCGCCTTGGCGCAGCTCCATCCCCTGCATTTGCGGATAACAGTAGAAAAGCGTGAATAAGGCAAAGCCAACGATGATAAGGATGTGCGGCAAAAACTTCTTAAAGTCAAACGATTGCATAAAGCGCATTTTAGCGAAACAAAAATAGCGGTTCTATATTCTAAAGAAAGGGCAAGCTGAAATTTTCAGATATTTATAGGAAATAGCGCGATTGATCATATACGTTCGAAAACATTTCAGGTTTTTACTATGTCTTACAAAATTGCGGATAAGGACTTACTTTTGCCCCGCTCCTGCTGCTAAAGTAGCAGGGTCTTCATATGCTTTCAAAAGAATTACTGCTCAAGGCATATCGCCTGATGATGACGGCCCGGGCCATGGCCGATACATACGACGCTAACCGGCAGGTATGTAAATATGTACATAGCACATCGCGCGGGCATGAAGCTATACAGCTGGCCACGGCATTTCTACTGCAACCGTGCGACTATGTGAGCCCCTACTACCGCGACGAGAGCATTATGCTGGGTATGGGCTACCGCCCGTACGAGCTGATGCTGCAATTGCTGGCCAAGGGTGACGATCCGTTTACAGGCGGTCGCGCATATTATAACCACCCTAATATAAGAAGAGAAAATTACCCCAAGATCATTCACCAGAGTTCTGCTACCGGTATGCAGGTAATACCTACTACTGGCGTTGCTCAGGGCATCAAGTACATAGAAACTCAAAAACTCAAGGATCATCCTACCCCACCCGTAGTTATTTGCTCGCTGGGCGATGGTAGTGTGACGGAGGGCGAAGTAAGTGAGGCATTCCAGTTTGCAGCATTGCACCAGCTACCTATTATATACCTCGTTCAGGATAATGACTGGGGTATATCGGTAAGCAGTGACGAGGCCCGCACTATGGATGCCTACGAATATGCAGCCGGCTTCAAAGGAATCGACCGGGTACGTGTAGATGGCAGCGACTTCCGCGCGTCTTATAAGACCATGGACGAGGTAATAGCCAAAGTGCGCAAGAACCGCCGACCTGTACTGGTACATGCCAAGGTGCCCCTGCTGGGTCACCACACATCGGGTGTACGCAAAGAATGGTACCGTACCGCTGATGACTTGACCAAACATGGCAAGGACGACCCGGGACCTAAACTATACCAGGTATTGCTGAAGCATGGCGTAAGCAAAAAAGAACTGGATGCGATAGAACAAGAAGAAAAAGAATTTGTACAGCGCGAGTTTGACCTGGCGGTAGCTGCACCCGACCCGGATCCCGCCACTGTTGCCGATCATGTGTTTGCTCCTACATCGGCAATTACTGAAAAAGGCAACCGTACACCGGAAGGGCGCGATAAAGTAGTAATGGTAGACGCTGCACTGCACGCAGTAGAAGAAATATTGCAAGATTACCCTGAAGCTCTTTTCTACGGACAGGATGTTGGTAAACGTCTCGGTGGTGTATTCCGCGAGGCGGCTACGCTGGCCGATAAGTTTGGCGATAGTCGGGTATTCAATACTGCGATACAAGAAGCATACATAATAGGCTCTACCGTGGGTATGAGCGCTGTAGGGCTTAAGCCAATAGTGGAAGTACAATTTGCTGACTACATATATCCCGGACTCAACCAGTTGGTGACGGAAATAAGCAAATCGTGTTACCTGAGCTGCGGTAAGTACCCTGTATCATCCGTACTACGTGTACCAATTGGAGCCTACGGCGGTGGCGGACCCTATCATAGCGGTAGCGTCGAAAGCACACTGGCTACTATTAAGGGTATTAAGATAGCCTACCCCAGTAATGCAGCTGATATGAAAGGCCTGATGAAAGCTGCCTTCCTGGACCCTAATACGGTAATAATGCTGGAGCATAAGGGTCTGTACTGGAGTAAAGTACCCGGCACCGACGAGGCCAAAACCGTAGAGCCGGAGCGCGACTATATACTGCCGCTTGGCAAAGGTACAGTGGCACTGGCAGCTACCGACGAAGCTGTAGAGAATGGCGAGTCGCTTTGTATCATCACCTACGGAATGGGCGTGTATTGGGCAAAAAGTGCTGCAAAGCAATACCCCGGACAAGTAGAGGTAATAGACTTGCGTACGATATACCCACTGGACGATGAACTGATATACGCCACCGTGCGTAAACACGGTAAGTGCATCGTACTCACCGAAGAGCAACTTCGCAACTCCTTCTGCGAAGCGCTTGCAGGACGCATTGCCCAAACCTGCTTCCAACAGTTGGATGCGCCGGTGCAAACGATAGGTGCAATGGACCTGCCGGCTGTCCCTATGAACATGGGCCTCGAAGCTGCTATGTTGCCAAACGCCGATAAAGTGGCAGCTAAGATCGGCTGGTTGCTCAATTACTAGGAACAAACATTTTTTATAGAACAGCCGCCATCGTGCGGCTGTTTTTGTTAGGCATCAGCCGCCTGCGATCGGACCAAATTTTATACTTCGTTTTACTATCTTGCTATCCATAAACAATATCACATGTCAGCTGCCAAATCTATCGGACGTTTTATAAAGTGGGTATTTATCCTTATTGCCGTCCCATTTTTTTTGCTCATCATTTCCGGGTTTGTATATGGCATTATGTCGGCAGATAGCTACGAAGCGGTATCAGCGTATGCCAACTTTAGAAACAATAAAACCGACAACAATATTGAAGCGGCGTATAAAGATGCCCAAAACGTGTTGAAACTTTCAAAAGACGATTCGACGTTGGCAGACGTAAGGGATTACATCTCGCAATACCCTGCTCTGCAAAAGAAAAAACAAGAGGAAAATGCACATAAAGCTGCGGAAGAAACACGCATGAGATTCGCCTACAATAGAGAAAAGAATCTATTAGTAAAAAACTTCAGCGTGTTTACAGATGAATATGGAGGAGCATATAAATACTTCCATCACAAATCGATACCCAATTTCAACAGTGTAGATACAAAGAGCTTTTACCTGTATTTTGGCATGCCACGAAACGTAGACAAGCCAGCCAGCCTTTTCCTGCGTGTCAACTACTTGGGTGATCACGCCCTTGATATAAAAGATGTCACGTTGTTAGTAGACGGTAATACTTTAAGAGTAGAATTTCCTGAAGTAAAACAAAAGAATATAGGCAGCCGCATAGCAGAATGGGGCGAAATAGACCTGATAGCTGGTGATGCAGAAATACTACATACACTCGCCAATGCTAAAACAGTGAAAATGAGATTAAACGGAAAAGACATTGCCGACGAGATCGTACTGAATAAAAAACAGATAGCAGCGGCGTCTGAAACCTATCGGCTATTCAATGCCATGGGCGGAAGGTTAGATACAAGAACGGCACATGTGGATATGCATAACAGGAGAAATGACCATATAGCCGGCAGCTTCACTCCGGCGTCAGAACGGGAAAGCCGCATAAAGCGCACCAGAGTAGTAGTATCAAAAAGGCATTGGTTGATGGGCGGCGGCTATACCATACGCGAAGAAAAGCTGGACGATCACGGCTACGACGGAGTCAGGATAAATTAGTCATCTGGAAATACTCTATTACGGATCAATTTCTATCACCACACACAAAATCATGCAACCGCAAAAATCACAGCTTTACAAAAGTCACCTTGGATAAAGTAGCACCACCAGAGCCCGAGTATTCGATATATATTTTATTGCTACCGAAATACTCTGCTTTTGTTATGACGTATCCACGATCTTTAAGAAACGATTGGGTTGGTATTGTCAGCCTACGCTCAAAGCAGTCCAGACCACCATATACTTGCCCGAGCGTCGTATAACCATCAAAATTGACAATCTGAATCGTCTCAGAATTATTATTATAAAGCGTCACAGCGGTAGTATAATTCCTGGTACTTACATAGGCACCATTAGCGGTGTAGAGTATATTCGTTGCATCGTACATTCCGGCAAGCTTTATACCGCAATTGGTAGCGGGAACAATGTCCAGCGTTAAGTTATACTCTTTTGCTACACCCGATGCACTCACTGCTCTTACCTTTACACCTGCATTACTGCTTATCGTGGCATCATAACCGGCAGAAAATTTAATTGATGAAGCAAATGTAGGTGTACCGTTTTGCGGTGCGATGCTTGCGGTAACATTGCTTGGTAATCCTTGCACAAAAAGATCTACTTTTTCCTGCGTGCCCGAAAGGTGTTTTATTTCTAACGGGAGATATGCAGCGCTATCCTGTTGTACAGTTACATCGGCAACACCATTTACCACAAAATCGTAGGTAGTAGTAGTTTCGTTTTTAGGGCTTTTAGAGCAAGATGTCAATAGAAATACTGACAATACGAATAGGGAATAGAAGTGCTTCATTACTAATATTTGTACGCGCAAATTACAATCCTGTACGAATCTATCCTAGTTGCCAACGGAAACATTTCTACCTACACCAATTATTTAGAACACTCATCGTCACCCAAACAAGAATTTCCTTATTTTAGAATACAGTGATCGAAACAATATGAATGGACTGACTTATATCGACGAATTTATTGACAACTCCGATGAGCTTTTAAAAACGCTCATGACTACTGTAGAATGGGATACAAGCATGAAAGCGCGGAAGACCGCAAGCTACGGTAAAGCATACGATTATTCACAAATAGCATACCCTTACCAAGAGTTTCTTCCCGAACTTGAAAACATTAATGAACAACTAGCCACCACTATCGGATTTAAACCCAATAACTGCCTGATAAACCTCTACGACAACGGCGAGTCAAAAATGGGATACCACTCCGACCAAACAGAAATATTAGTGCCCAACACGGGTATAGCAATCATTTCGTTAGGAGCTATTAGAACACTGAAATTCAGGAATATCGCTAACCCCGAACAACGCATTGCTTACGAATTGAATAATGGTAGCCTGACCTATATGACACAAGAACTGCAAACGGAATGGCAGCACGCTATTCCAAGATCGGATACCGACAAACCAAGAATCAGCTTAACATTCCGCCAGATAAGATAATAGCCGAAGCAAAAGCTTCGGCTATTATCTTATCTGGCCGGTACCATGCTACTTTTTCCCCAACACCATTTCATCAAACGTATGCTGTGCGAGTGGATGGTAGTTCTGGCGGTATTTGTTATAGATTGTTTTAGCCATCTGCTGCTTGCCGCTGGTCATCATTTCTCCGTACAGTGGCTCCAAAAATTTGCGGCGGCCTACCCTGCTCAAGAATTGCTCCATGGCGGGATATGCAGGCTCGTAGCTGGCTGCTACAGCAATTACATACCATAGGTCTGCTATTTCGCTGTTCTTGCTGGAACTTATACGACGGAGTCAGTATAAATTAAGGGCGCAAATGAATTTGTATCCCCCTTATAGTTACAGCAAATATGCAAGTACTAATGTTTACAGCTTCGTAAAAATTGCCTGGTATCGTATTGTACCACCCGAACCGGTATACTGTATGTATATTTCATTGCTGCTGGTATACCAGGCTCCTGTTATAATGTATCCTCTATCTTCAAGAGATGGCTGGACAGGTATTGTAAATTTACTGTTGATGCAATCCAGATTGCCGTACGCTTGTGCCGGGGTCGATTCTCCATCAAGATTAAGAATCTGAATGGCGGCAGGAATATTATTGTAGAGCGTTACCGTCGAAGTGTATTGCTCACTATTAATATATTTGCCTCTATCCGTAAAGCGCATATTTCTTACGTTATACATACCCACGAGTTTTAGAGCGCATCTGGTGGAAGGCACCACATTCAGATTAAGGCCATGTTCTTTTGCCAAACCAGAAGCACTTACAGTTTTTATCTTTACATCAGCATTATTACCTACCGCTGCATTTTGACCGGCAGAGAATTTTATAACCGAAGTGTAAGGAGGAGTACCACCTTTAGATGTAATACTTGCTGTTACACTGCCAGGCAGTCCATTTACAAAAAGGTCTACTTTCTCCTGCGCGCCCGAAATATGTTTTATTTCCAAAGGGAGATATGCTACACTGTCCAGCTCCAACGTCACATCAGTCACCCCATTTACCGTAAAATCACATGTAGCGGTTTCTTCTTTAGGACTCTTCGAGCAAGCCGTAATGAACACCGCCAGGAAAACTATTAGGTTTAGGGTTTTCATGATCGCTTTTTTATATTATCAAATTACAACTTGATATACTTAATACCTAGCCAAAAACAGAAAATGACTAAATGCTGACTTTTATATTGAAAAATAGCCGCTCGGCAATGCAGAGCGGCTAAACGATATCAATTTATCAAAGGTCACTTCTTCCCCAGCACCATTTCATCAAATGTATGCTGTGCCAGCGGGTGGTAGTTTTGACGGTATTTGTTGTAGATGGTTTTGGCCATTTGCTGCTTGCCACTGGTCATCATTTCTCCGTACAGTGGCTCCAAAAATTTGCGACGGCCTACTCTGCTCAGGAATTGCTCCATGGCGGGATATGCAGGCTCGTAACTGGCTGCTACAGCCATTACATACCATAGGTCGGCGATCTCGCTATTCTTGCTGGTGGTAAACTTAAACGTCTTGTCCAGTTGCTCCATCTGTGCTACGGTCAGTGGCTTTGGCATCTTGCGCAAGAAGTGCAGCCATTCATGCGTCGTCCATTTTTTAGTATCCAGTTTCGCAGGTGGCGTTCCTTTCAGGAATTGCTCGCGGCCTGCATTCACTTTAGTAAATCGCTCCTGGTCGGCACGGGGGCAGTTGGCTGGAATACCAGGCCCATAAACCCAGTCATTTATCTGCAGCTTTTGCATTAGCGCCTGGTCGTCCTTTATCAGGTTATCATCCAGATAGGCAAGGAAACGCTCGGTGGTAATTGTCTTAAACGCATGCTCATCGAAATATTTTCTCAGGAAGGCATCCATGCGTTGGCGGCCCACATTGTTTTCCAGCAGCTTTAGAAAGTGTGCGCCTTTCTCATAAGCTATATCGGTAAGCCCTTCATCAGGGTCGCGGCCTGTCAGGTCAAGCTTCAGGTAGGTATCCTTCGAGTCCTTACCCAAGTCATTCACGGTATGCTCCAGATCCTGATAGCCAAGTTCCCACAGCATATCGGCGTAGCTCTTATCGGTCATCGATTCGGTGAGGCGGCGTTCAAAGTAAACCGTAAAACCCTCATTCAGCCAGAAGTCGTTCCAGGTAGCATTGGTCACCAGGTTACCGCTCCAGTTGTGCGCCAGTTCGTGCGCTATCAGGTTCACCAGCGAACGGTCACCCGATATAATGGTAGGCGTGCAGAAGGTCAGCTTCGGATTTTCCATACCACCTATCGGGAATCCCGGCGGCAGCACCAGTATGTCATATCTGCCCCAGCGATACGGGCCATATAAGTCTTCAGCTTTATGTACCATCTTGCCTACAGCTTCAAATTCAAATCGTGCATCACTAATCATATTAGGCTCGGCATACACACCTGTGCGTTCATCTATCTCTCTGAACTTTATGTCGCCTACTGCCAATGCCATCAGGTATGCCGGCACGGGCATATCCATCTTAAAATTATAGATGCCGCTATCGCTTACCTGCTGCGGATTCTCAGCACTCATTAGTGCCATTAGTCCTTTAGGCACGGCCACCCTTGCATTGTAGGTGAAGCGAATGCCTGGTCCATCGGCACAGGGTATCCACGAGCGTGCGTAGATAGATTCTGACTGGGTATAGAGGAATGGCTGTTGCTTGCCCGACGTCTGCTGCGGATCAAGCCACTGTAGTGCGGTCGCGTTCCTACCCGTATGGTAATAGACCGTAAAGCGGTTGATATCCGGTGTAATGGATATATTAAGCCATTGCCCTAAATGCGGTACTGCCTTGCCCATAGAATAGAATAGCTTTTTACTGCCTGCTTTGATGCTATCGATAGTAAGGTCGTAAGTATCCAGCCGCAGGTCTCGCAACTTGTATGGATTATCAATGTCCCATGTTGCGCTGCCTGCTATTTGCCTTGCAGCAAAATCGACCTTGATGTCCAGATCAAGATGTTTCATAGTAATGCTGTCGGCATTCGACTGTGTATGCCAATCTTCGCCGGCAGCGGGCCTTACTTGTGTGTTAGCTGTCGAACTTTCGGTATGAGTACTGCCGCCACATGCCGCCAACGACATAGACAATACCACTACCGGATATAGTTTTTTAAACATGATGCAAATTATGTAATCCCTGGAATTATGTATGTGTTTCAGAGGCTGTCAGATCTTTCCATTCCGTGTTCCTATAGCTATCCCACACCAGCCAAAGCAAAGTGAATGATAAACCCAGGAAAATGAATTTGGTCCACCACATAAAGGTGGATAGATAATGGCCAAAACCTAAAGAGCCGATCAAAAAGAATATGAATAACATCCTTATCACAGCTTTACCGCCTGTTTGGTTCATTTGCTCCATCATCGAGAACGGAAATGCACGGTAGAGCACCCTCACTATGCATAAGGCAAACAATGTGATGTTGGAAACGGCCAATAATACATCTATAGCAGCGCCAGCTCCCCACACCCATATAATGAACAGGGCAACAAAACCGATAAATGGCAGAAAGTACTTTATCCACATGGCCTTGAACGCGCCGGCCATTACTTGTCCTGGTTTTTCCAGCGGAGACGAGTAGTATACCCAGGCCGCCTTGTATTGGTCAGACATTGTAATGTAGTTGAGCGACTGCATTAGTACAAAGGCAGTCATATACAGCAGCATCAGGTGTTTTTGCGTGCCCGGTAAGCCTGCCCATACGTCGCTCAGTTCATCGTTACTGGTGGCTATAAGATATACAAAATACACAGGCACATAAGCAAACAATGGGAACACCCGCATTTTAAATGAACGGCTGCGCGCAGTTTGCAGCCATGTCATCATAAACCCTGCCTTTGCCGCATCAGACCTGTTGAGCTTCGTAGCCAGCACCTTGTATAATTCACTACTTTTTTTCTTTCGCTGCTCCACTACCTGCACGGCATCTGTATGTTCCATGCTGTCGATGGCGCTAATGTTGCGAATAAAGTTCGGCGCAAGATATTTTGCAGTTACCCACATGCAGAAAAGCGGAAAAATGACGGCCAATGCGCTAAGTGCCAAAGTGCCGCTAAGTGCAGCCTTATAGCCAACCCAGGTCCAGGTGGCGGCCAGCCAATACGATGGTAGCCAGCGTACCCATTCAAACTGCGTAATTGTGAATCCCCGCATAAAGTCTTCATTTAAAAATCGGGGCAATATGTAATACGATGCAAAGAAGAGAATAGAAACGGCTATTTGGAAGTAATTGATAATATCTTTGAAACGCTCCGGTTTTGTATATTTAATAAGGAGCATGTAAACCGCATTGACCAGGAAAAGTGATATAAAGGTGAGCAATAGCAGCGGAAATGGAAACCAGATCACAGCTTTCCACCCCTGAAGGAACCCGAACATGATCCACCCCGGCAACGACATAGGCAATACCACCCGGAACAGATATATAAATATGTGCAGCATTTTCGACATGAAAATGGTGCGGTCACTGACGGGCCTTGAAAATAGGATATGTTTATCCCTGGCGTCGATGAGCGTATTTGAAAAGTCGGTGATAAGCGTAAATGTGAGGAAGAATATAAATAAGGAGAAAAAGATGGTGAGCGCAAAGACCACGTCTAAAAATTCCGTCATGATAATGGGGAATATATAGATAACCCCCATAAAGAAAGACATGAGCATGGTGAGCGCCGATGTAAAACGTGCATCTTTTTTGCTCGATTGCTTTTGCCCAAAGTTCAGCGGCTTGCGATCGTCCAGTATCAGCTTGGTTCGCAGTATCACCGTCAACTGGTCTACATCGGCGCCCAGCGAACGCCAAAGCCCCACGGGCAGCATCGCCATTTTTAAAAGCAGTTTATTCATGGCGATTGCTTTCTTTTAAAGATCTGTCATTGATAGCATCCGCAAAGTCGCCTATTTTCTGGCTGATGTCGCCTGTTGAGGTAAGTTTGGCAAATATCTGCTCCAGCGACTCTGTACCATTGTTTCTAAGCTCCTGTATTGTACCATCGGCTACGATCCTTCCCTTATCTATCAGCACAATCCGGTCCGACACTTTTTCCACTACATCCATCATGTGCGAGCAATAGAATATGGTCTTGCCCTCGTTCTTCAGCATCTGCAGCAGTTCCTTTACCATTATTACAGCATTCGCATCCAGGCCCGACAGCGGTTCGTCCAGTATTACGATAGAGGGGTTATGCAACAATCCCGATATTAGGAGTACTTTCTGCCTCATACCTTTAGAGAAACTATCCATCCGCTGATGCATACTACCAAGTAGGCCAAATGAATCGAGCATCCTGCTGGCGCGCTCTTCGATCAGCGCATCAGGCATGTGATATAGTTTCCCTACAAAATGCAGGTACTCAATTGGCGTAAGCAGATCGTAGAGTTCTGCGAGTTCGGGCACATAACCTATTGAGCCTTTAATCTCCAGCAAATGACTGCTATGTGTTCGTCCATTTACCAGCACATCCCCGGTATAGTCCTGTATGATACCGGTCAGGATCTTTACCGTAGTAGACTTGCCGGCACCGTTTGGACCAATATATCCGATGATTTGCCCTGCATACACATCGATATTTATCTCATCTAAAACTTTTTTATTTCCGTATACCTTAGATAAGTTTCTGATCTTAATGATTGGTTCCATGGTGCACCCTATGAATTAAAGCTTGCCGTAAAGTACATTAATAAACAGCACAATGCCGAAAATTAATTGTATGTCCTTTGATAAAAATTATCAAGCAATTAAACTTGTCAATTTAAATTAATTTAAATCTTCATTTCGTCATCTAGCAAAAAATCCAGATATTGTTAAGCAATTTTAGCCAACCATAGCTAATTAATAGTCGTCTATTGTATAGTTGACCTAAAATTTTGTTAATACAAAACCACTCTAGTAATATAATATGAAAAGGTTCTCATTTATCTTAATGGTCTGCCTTACCTGCTGCCTATCGATGATGTCGAATAAGGCAAAGGCAGACCACGCCGCTGGGGGCGAGCTTATCTACGAATGGATAAGCGACTCTACCTATCGTTTCTTTTTCAAGTTTTACCGCGACTGTGGTGGTATCGCAACCTACCCTACGCACCAGCTTTGTGGTAAAAATACTTGTACAACAGTTACGATAAATAAGACGCTGGAATTGTGGCCCGGGCAGATTCCGCCAGGAGTAAATAATGGTACAGCAGTTACACTGGGATGCTCCGGTTCGTCTACTGAGTGCGACAACTCTTCATCGGCTATACCGGGTATTGAGGAGTATTGGTATTATGCCATCGTTACCATGCCGCATAAGTGCGACTTCTGGACCTTCTCGGTCTCGGTGAGTGCGCGAAACTTTAGTGACAACGTTAATACCGGCCTATTTTATGTAGAAACGACCTTTAATAACCAGTACGCACAAGGGAACTCCTCCCCCTATTTCGACGCCAAACCCATACCTTACACCTGTAAGGACATGCCATATTCCTTTAATAACCAGGCCATTGACCCCAATGGCGACTCATTATGGACAGAGATTGTATTACCATTGACAGGTGGATGCGGAGGTCCTGGTACCTTTATTGGCTGGAACAATCCTACGTCTTGGACTCCGCCACTGGGACTTCCCAATAACCCATTCCAGACGGCAACAACTGCTGCACCCACCGGTTCATTCAACCTGGTTGGCAGTACGGGCCAAATGAGTTTTACAGCTACTGATGCCGGGCCACAAACGATAGCAATTAAGGTAAGTGAATATCGCAATGGAATATTGATAGGATCCATAATACGAGACGTTCAGGTACAGGTTCTTGACCCTTCGCTTTGTAACTACACGCCATCCACAATTAATCCGAGTCCTATTTTTGACAGCTCTTTTTATAACCCGATATCAAACAGGGTTGAAGCTTGTATCAATCAGAAGATGAATTTCTGCTTTGACGTAGCTACGACCGATCCAGTGGGAAGGCTTGTCGTTTCTGACAACTCAAAAACATCAGTGCCGCTTACCGGCATGACTGTGACCTACACCGGGCAGAAAACAAAATCAGTACGTTTTTGTGCCAGCTGGACTCCGACGGCTACTCAAACCGGCCTTAGAAATCTGATAGTGAGCGTAAAAGACTCGACGTGCCACCCTCCCGGCATTGTTTTCCAGCAATCATTTACTATTCCGATCTATGTATTTCCTCCGATACAAGCATATAGAGACACATCTATTTGCCCTGGTGACAAAGTACAGTTGGTTGCAACAAACGGTAGCAATTATCAATGGCAGGAGTTAGGTGGTGGTACCAGTTCGTTGTCTTGTACCAACTGTATAGCGCCTACAGTGACTCCTTACGCTACTATCAGATATGTTGTGGAGTCTAAAGGCACGACTTTCTGTAGACACAATAAGGACAGTGTAGATGTAACTATGCTGAAAGTACCTGAGCATGATAATATGCCGGATATAATTACTTGCCCCGGTAACATCGTAAACTATGATCTGAATATCAAGAAAGAGCCGGGTGTTACTTATACGGTAACCTGGACTCCTGCAACCTACCTGACCGGCGCAACATCCGAGACAAACACTTCGACGCCGCTCAATGATGTGGAGTATCACATAGTGGTAAGTGCATCGAATAACCGTTGTAAGTCTTTCGACACAGCCCGCATCAACCTGCTGGATGGCTTTAAGATCGAAACGCCTGACCTGGCTATATGCGAAGGACAAACCGTAGACGCTAAGGCTACCGGTGATGCTAACTATACTTATAACTGGTCTACTGATCCGCCTGCAACGGCAGACTTTACGGACCCGGCAGCGCTCGACCCTACGG
>SEFT01000030.1 GCA_004144175.1 Sphingobacteriales bacterium | reverse complement strand
CGCCCGTACCACTCTTGTCCGTCGAGGACGCCCAGACCCGCTTGCGCGCGCTGGCCCCGGCTATTCCGCTCGAGACCGTCCCGCTCCGCGACGCTGCCGGGCGCTGGAGCGCGGCGGACATCGTGGCACTACGCACCCAGCCCGCACGCGACCTGTCCGCAATGGATGGCTATGCCGTACGCTTCGACGATCTCGCGAACCCGCTACAGGTGATCGGGGAAAGCGCAGCGGGGCATCCGTTCGTCGCGGTTTTAGTATGTTATCTAGATGTTTTTGGATTATGGCATATTAGTCTCATTGAGCCATTGACACTCCTAGCTATTTATATCATCGCCTACCTTATTGAGGGACTAGACACCAAAGAGTGCGACATAAAGGACCCATTTAGCGCAAAGTCTTTTCGACTTATGCACGTGCGATATGAGCAGTAGGACTCCAAACGCTGAAGAGTGCGACGCAACAGCCCCTCGATAGCGACCACCGAGCCCGCTGCATAACCACCAACCACACCTTAACAATACTTTTGGTTCTCTATTTGCAGAACTAAAAAAACCTCTCTATCTTTGTGTCGTAAACGATGAAAATGACAACGGTATTGACAGAGACTAAACTGAGGCTGGTAGAGGAGCTGGGTGTGCTGCACGAACAGGGCGGTATGCAGCCAGCTGCTGCGCGGGTTCTGTCGCTGCTGATGGTGTCGGATAAGGTGGAGCTGAGCTTTGAAGAGATCTACGAAACGCTGAAGATCAGCAAGAGTGCTGCCAGCAATGCCATCAACGGTCTGCTGAGCACGGGCAGGATAGAGTATATGACGCAGCCCGGCGAGCGCAAACGCTACTTTCGCTGCAAGCTCAAGAACATAAAGGAAGGGGTGCAGAAGTCGCTGTCGGGCATCGAGGCCATGAATGTGATGCTGAAAAAGGTACTGGACCAAAGGCCGGCATCAACCAAAGAATTCAACACCAACCTGAAGGAGATGATACAATTCCTTGATTTTTTAAGGAAGGAGCTGCCTGCCTTGATCGCAAAATGGGAAGCTCGTAACAAGTAAAAATTTTTTGTCCTGATTGGTTCTTTTAGTTGTGAACTAAATAAAAAGTTAAGAACAAATGAAACAAATATTATTATTCCTCACCGCCTCGGTCATCGGCACCACTGCCATAGCGCAGGACGCCTACAGCCTGAAGCAGGCCATCGACTACAGCCTGCAAAACCACGGCAGCAACCGCCTATATAATAACGAGGTGGAGAAGGTGCGCCTGCAATCGAAAGAAGCGCTGAGCGCCTATATGCCGCAGGTAAACGCCAACGTAACGCTGGACGATAACCTGAAACGCCAGACATCGATACTGCCGGGCGCCATCTTCGGGCAGGAAGGCGATGTGAAGGTGCAGTTTGGTAATAAGTACACCACCAACGCGGTAGTGCAGCTCGACCAGACCATCTATGACCAGGCGCTCATCATCGGCATCAAAGCCGGTGTGCCCGCCAAAAAGATAGCCGAGCTGAAACAGGCAAAGAATAAAGAAGAACTGATATACAACACCGCCGCTGCCTATTCGCAGATACTGATACTGACAGAGCAGCAGAAGCTGATAAATGCCAACGGCCAGCAGTACAGCGAACTGTATGAGACCACAAGGTTCCGTGTAGAGAAGGGCGTAGCTAAGAGGGTAGACCTGGACCGCGTACTGGTGCAGCTGAATAATATAAAGGCACAGCAAAAGCAGATACAGTCGGACATAGACGTGGCCTACAACTCGCTGAAGAATGCCATGGGCCTGGCGCAGAATGCGAAGTTCATAATAGAAGATAGCCTGAACTATAACAGCTACCTGCCGCTAAGCAACGATAGCTACAATGTAGCCGAGCTGATAGACTACCAGCTGCAAGAGCAGAACCTAGAACTGCAAGGGCTGGATGTGAAGCGCAAGCAGGCGGCTTACCTGCCAACGCTATCGGGCTATGCGAGGTATGGGCAGCAGGCGTTTGGCAATGAGCTGAATACCGCAATGTCAGATTGGAACCCATACTCGACCATAGGTGTAAAGCTGAATGTACCCCTCTTTAGCGGCAGGCGCAGGGAGGCACAGCTACAGCAAAGCAAGCTGGAACTACAGAACGCCAAGATAAACCTGGAGCTGAACACCGCCGCGCTGGACCTGCAATTCCAGAATGCGAGGAGGCAATTGGCAGAGAACGTTACCAACCTGACCACCAACAAGAATAATATGGACCTCGCAAAGAGCGTATATGAAACCAGCCAGTTCGAGTACAGCAAAGGCGTATCGACCATGGCCGACCTGCTGAATGCAGACTTCTCATACAAGCAGGCGCAGGCCCAGTATATGACATCCCTCCTCAACCTCGTAGGCAACAGGCTGGAGTACGAGCGAGCAAAAGGAACGATCACACAATTTGTAGCACAACTATAATCAAGAACAAACATCATTTGACATGAACAAAAGAACACTCATCATTGCTATTGTAGTCGTATTTGCCGCCATAGGCATAGTACTGGCCAGCAATAAAAGAGAGCTGGATGCGAAGAAGGTAGTGGTAGACCGAAGCAAAATGTCCGTAGCTGTTGCCGTAGCAAAAGTGACGCTGCAACAAATAGAAGGCAGTCTGCAACTACCCGCCACGCTTGAGCCGGGCAAGCAGGCCGATATATCGGCGTCAGCCGCCGGCAAGATCACCAGCCTGAATATACAGCTGGGCAGCCGCGTAGGTGCGGGCCAGCAGGTAGGCTCGGTAGACATACGCCAGCAGCAACTAGGCGCCCGCGATGCCGAAGAAGCACTGGCCAAGGCCCAGCGCGATTACCAGCTTGCTAAAGAATTGTTTGAAGGCAATGCCGGTACGGCACAGTCGGTAAAGGACGCACAGCATAATATAGATGCAGCGCGTATACGCGTACAGCAGTCTGGCAGGCAGGTAAGCGATGGCGCCATCAAGTCGCCCATCAGTGGTATCATCACGGCTAAAAATGCCGAAGCGGGTGAGTATGCCAACCCCGGTGCTACACTGGCTACCGTGGCTGATATATATAACCTGAAAGCGGTAGTCTTCGTCAGCGAGAAAGACGTGTACCAACTGAAGCCGGGCTTCAATGCTACGATAGGTGCGGATGTGCTGCCGGGCAGGACGTTCGCCGGTAAGGTGACCTATGTAGCGCCAGTAGGTGATGAGAACCACAACTACCGCGTAGAACTAGCCGTAAACAACAAAGCCGCCGAGCTGAAAGCCGGAACGTATATCAAAGTAAACTTCGACCTGGGGCAGGATTTTACGGCTCTGCAGATGCCTAAGATGGCGCTGGTGGAAGGGACGAAGAACCCCTATGTATATGTAGTGAATGGCGACAAGGCTGCGATGCGCAAGATAACCGTAGGTCGCGAGCTGGGCGAGTATATAGAAGTACTGGGCGGACTACAGGAAGGAGATGAAGTAGTGACCAGCGGCCAGATAAACCTGACCAATGGCAGCCCGATAACCAAGACAGGCAAATAACGATCACCAGATAAAATTTGAAACAATGTCAATAACAGAATTATCTATAAAACGCCCGCTGCTCATTACGGTGATCTTCGTGGTGCTGATACTGTTCGGCTGGATCAGCTACAAGCAGCTTGACTATAACCTGCTGCCGAAGTTTGAGGCCAATGTGGTATCGGTACAAACCACCTACCGCGGTGCCTCTGCCGACGAAGTGCAGAACAGCGTAACCAAGCCGATAGAAGAAGCCGTAGCTGCTATGGAAGGCGTGAACCATGTGAACGCCACATCGCAGGAAGGCGTGTCGATGGTGACCGTTGAGCTGAAAGCCGGTGCCGATATGAACACCGCACAGCGCGACGCGGAGCGTAAGATCAACGAGATAAAATCGCTGGTGCCCGAAGATGCCGATGATCCGATCGTACGTAAGTTCAATACCGATGAACTGCCCATTCTGCGCATCAGCGCTACCAGCAAATTGAGCGAACCGGAACTGTATGATGTGATGGACAACCGCATCAAACCGCTGCTGCAAAACGTGCCCGGCGTAGGTCAGGTAACGCTGATAGGCGGTAATGAACGCGAGATACAGGTAGCGCTGGATAACGATAAGCTGCAAGCCTATGGTATATCGAGTGCGCAGGTCAACCAGATCATTGCAGGTAGCAATAGCTCGTACCCTGCCGGTGATGTAGAGACCAGTGCCACACGATTTTCGCTAAGGCTGGATGCCAAGACAACGAAGGTGGAGGATATGCGTAACCTGATCGTCCGTGAAAATACAGATGGCAGCCGAGTATTGCTAAAAGATATAGCTACCATTACCGACGCACAGACGGAAGCCAGTACGCTCAACCGCATCAATGGAGTAAATGGTATAGGTGTGCAGATAACCAAACAGGCCGATGCCAATGCGGTAGAAGTAAGTGCTGGCGTAAAAGCCAAGCTGGCCGAGATAAAGGCGCAATATGCAGCGCAGGGTTTCGATTACCAGATCGCCTCCGACCAGTCGATATATACGCTGGCATCGGCCGATGCGGTAGTGCATGACTTGTTCCTGGCGGTGCTTATCGTAGGTGCGGTGATGCTGATGTTCCTGCATAGCCTGCGCAGCTCTATGTTCGTACTGGTGGCCATACCATCGGCTATGATACCCACGTTCATACTGATGTATGTATTCGGCTTCTCGCTCAACCTGATGACGCTGATGGGGCTATCACTGGTGGTAGGTATACTGGTGGATGACAGCATCGTGGTGCTGGAGAATATATACCGCCATATGGAGATGGGTAAGGATAAACGTACAGCCTCGCTAGAAGGTCGTAATGAGATCGGCTTCACGGCCATGGCTATTACGCTGGTCGATGTGGTCGTGTTCATACCGCTGGCAATGGCAGGTGGCCTTATCGGTAACATTCTGCGTGAGTTCTCACTGGTGGTGGTGTTCTCTACGCTCATGAGTCTATTCGTGTCCTTTACACTTACTCCATTGCTGGCATCGCGCTGGGGCAAGCTGGAGGTGCTGAGCAAAAGCTCGCTATGGGGTAGGCTGAACCTGAAATTTGAAAGCATTATCGATAAGATAAAAGAAGGCTATGGACAGATACTTACCTGGTCGCTGGGCCATAAGAGGTGGATACTTGGTAGTGTGCTGGTATTACTCGTAGGCTCAATTGCCTTACTGCCTGCGGGCTTCATAGGTACAGCCTTTGCCGGCAATGGCGACAGGGGCGAGTTTACCGTACAGGTGGAAACATCGGCACAAACACCGCTGTACCAAACCAACCAGGCGGTAAAGAAGGTAGAGCAGATATTGCTGGCTAAGCCCGAGGTAGTAAAGGTATTCTCGAACGTGGGTACACAAAGCGGCGCTATGGGTGCGGCATCATCTACCAGCAACCTGGCCGAGATAGCAGTAACCTTGATCGATAAAAAAGAGCGCAGTATATCTACCGACGAGTTTAGCGACGCGCTGCGTAATGAGATAGGACAAATACCGGGCGTGAAGATAGCCATACTGCCTGCGGGCCTGGTGGGCAATGCACAGGCACCTATACAGATAGCGGTAAAAGGCAACGACATGGACTCGATATGGAAAGCCGCAAAACAAGTGCGCGAGATAATGGCAGCTACTCCAGGTACCGACTATGTGCAGTATAGCACCAAGAGCCCGAAATCGGAGATAGCAATAGAGCTGAACAGGGAGCGCGTATCGCAGTATGGTCTTACGATACCCGAGGTAGGTAATGCGGTGCAGCTGGCCTTCCGTGGTAACGACCAGACGAAGTTTAAAGAGAATGGCGAGGAATATCCCATCAACCTGACGCTGGAGAAAAGCGACAGGCTGGATATGGCGAGTGTAAAGAACCTGACCATCCGCAACAGCAAAGGCGCCATTGTAAGGCTCGACCAGATAGCTGATATAAAAGAGACACTGGGCCAGTCGGTACTGGAGCGTACCGATAAGCTAAACTCGATCAAGGTGACATCTGCTGCCGTTGGCCGCCCTACAGGTACTATTGTGCAGGATATACAGACGGCTATGGCGAAACAACCATTACCCGCTGGTGTAGTAGTAGACTACCTCGGTGATGCCAAGAACCAGAAAGACGCCTTCGGTAGCCTTGGCCTCGCTATGGGTATCGGCATATTGCTGGTGTACCTCATTATGGTAGCCTTATACGAGAGCGTGGTTTATCCGTTCGTGGTATTATTCTCGATACCTGTAGCGATGATCGGTGCGCTGCTGGCACTGGCGCTGACGATGGAGTCGCTGACGATATTTGCTATTGTTGGTCTTATTATGCTGCTAGGGCTTGTGGCCAAGAACGGTATTCTGATCGTTGACTTTACGAATGAGCTAAGGGCAAAGGGAATGGAGCTGACCGAAGCCTTGATAGAAGCAGGTAAAGAACGCCTGCGCCCGATACTGATGACCACCATAGCCATGATAGTAGGTATGCTGCCCATAGCCCTGGCAAGCGGAGCCGGCGCCGAAGTAAAGAACGGCATGGCTTGGGTCATCATCGGTGGGTTGACCAGCTCACTGCTGCTAACACTGGTGCTGGTACCATCGATGTACATGATCATAGAAAAAGCACGCGTGCGTGTGATGAATATAGTTGATAGGAGAAAGAAGAAAGAGGTGGTGAGTGAAGCGGCTACTGTGTAGTCTTTAGATTGGATTTTGATTAGTAAGGCAGCCTTTGGCTGCCTTACTAATGTTCAGAGCTTTATATCTAGTTGCCATTTCTTACGTGCGTGTACAATCTACTCTGACTTGAAAAGTTCGAGTTCATAACCGACATGTATCTGGTCGAAATTAAAGTCCTTAGAATTGTGTAACCAATGTTTTCTAAACCGGAAAAAGACTTTTGAATTAGTGTTTAACTTTAAATGTGCTGCCAGCCAAGTCGTGTGTAAGATATTTGAAAGACCTGTCTGGTATTCGTACTGTGGATGATAAATATCCATCCATTTCCATTCATAGCCTAACGTGAAGCCATACCTTGGGTCTGGTTTTATCTCTGCTTGCAGGCTTGGACCCCAATATGTAGAGCTTAAACTTGTAATGTTAAGAGTACTGATGTTAGTGATATTGCCACCTGTAATTAGAATTGAATCTGCAGCCTGCATTCTTGAGTATCCAAATGTACCATTGATCTGAAAGTTAGTTTTAAGGTTTTGAATATTTAGCTTAAACAAGTTTATATCGGCACCTATACTCCAACGCTGGTACCGTAGCACTTCTACAGGATTCAATTGAAAATGATTTGAGCTATCTGCTATACTTTTCGCTCGTTCAAGTTGAAAGCTGTCTATATAGTAATATCTATTATTGCTCTCAATCTTTGAAAATGTTAGCCTTGGCTCGACGTAGGTTAGGAATCCATTATAAATTCCTTGTTCGTTAGGTGCAATCCATCGTACACCATGAACCCTCTTTGTCCAAAGATTCATTTTTCTGGATATTTCAATTTGTACTAAACCATTAGGCTCCTCATCGTTCAAACCAATTACGTCCGTGTAGGCGCGCGCGACGAATAATCTTGACTTTTTTTCTTTTTTTAATTCTACAATTGGATTTGCGGGTGTCAATACAATAGGGTTCTCTGTATGTGGACTGTAATCTTCATTGTCATTTTGGTACACCAGCTTATAATCAATTAATTGAGAGAGAGCAAAGCTAACCTGTGCATGTCTGTATTTCCTGCTGTAGTCAAAATACCTCTTCTTTTCTTTTGTTACTATGTCATTGTTTGGGTGTTTTTTTGCAAAATCGTCATACAGCGTACTCACAAGTTCTGCAGTATTGTCAAGGGTTATAAATTTATAATTGAATTCTTCAGCGTCATACTTACCAGAAATACTTACAGGGTAAGCATTCTTGAATGATAAGGGATGGTCACCATAAATTGCCTTATATGCAGGATGTAGGGGGATAAGCTGTGCATCAATGTTTTTGATTGTGCCATCTTCGAATTCGAGTGTAACTGATTGAATTTTAAACGGTACTTCTATTTCTTTCTGAACTTTTCGTTCGGGAAGTTTTGTAGTTTTATCTGTCATGAAATCATACAATTCTTTTCTTGGCAATTTTACCTTAATGTCAATGCTTTTTCTTTTTAGCATCACAAAAGCTGTTTGCGGTTCATCATTCTCAAATTCAAATCGGGTTTTTATTTCAACCATAAGACCATGTGCTAAATCTAAAAAAGCCCCATTTTTTTTGAGGGAGGAGATATTCATTTCCTCGTTTAGAACCATCAGTTGATTAATGAGGATGCTTGTAAATACTTCCTTTTCCATCTTATCAAATGGCACATCATCTGTTTCAGGAAGGTCGGCTACACGCCTCAAAAATGATTTGTATGCACTTACCAGAGTATAAAGGTTATACCGGTAGTCAACCTTGACTGTATCTATCTTTACAGTATCCAAGTATGAAATCAGATCTGATACAGTTTCAAGATCGCTTTTCCAAGAGGTCTTTTGCTGACGAATTGCTATTATTGAATCTACAATACTTTTCACCCTTCTGATTTTTTGTGTGTCATTAACTACGGTCGGTTCAGAATAAATGGAATCAAGATATTGCATAGTTGCGTCCAACTTCTTTGCATCCAATTGTCCGATATAGTCCGAGGTTTTCATTAACGAATTGACCTTTAATGTGTATTTGTCATTAAAGCGTGCTGCCTTATATGTATAAACGACCTCATTAAATATAAAGTCGCCGTAGATTGTTTTTTGTTGACTATAGACAGGGCTATAGTAAATGCAAAGAAGGAATGTGACAGTGATGAAAATTACTTTACGCATAAAATTATATTTTATACAAAGAATGTTCATTCTCTAAAATTATACACCCGTGTAAACACCCTTTTTAGTATTATCGCACTAGTTTCTAAGATTATTTAGCTAGTAATAATCGAGCTTTATGGATCGTCGCGTACTGGGCGTACTGGCAACAGGCATCGCAATCGTTATCTGAGTTTAGTATGCAGACTCCGAATCCCTTAACTTCAAATCTTTATGCACGTCACCCCATCCATACAACTCGAACCGCTCGATAATAAACACGCAGCTCCGTTTTTCCGTATTGTGGAGGAGAGCAGGGCTTACCTGAGGGAGTGGCTGCCTTGGGTCGACTTTATGCTATCGGCCGACCATTTCGACCTGTTCATACAGGGGGCTAAGCGAAGGACGGAGCAAAAGATGGAGGTGTCTTATGCTATCGTTTTCGAGGGCGAGGTGGTAGGGCGCATAGGGTTGTTCTATATACACGAGCATAACAAGATAGCATCTATCGGCTACTGGATAGGGCAGCAGTACCAGGGCAAGGGCATCATTACCGCCAGTTGCAAAAAGCTGATCACTTATGGGTTCAATATACTGGGGCTAAACCGCATAGAAATAAAGTGCGGGGTGGGCAACAGCAAGAGCACCGCCATACCCGAAAGGCTCGGCTTTACCCGTGAAGGCATCATAAGGCAGGGCGAGCTGGTAAACAACGAATTTATCGACCTGTACCTGTATTCGGTATTGAAAGAAGAGTGGGAAGGATAGGCCGCTTTGCAAATTCTTATCCGGATATTTCTATCTCTGAACTGTTTTTGTATTTTTAAAAGAAAAATAAGGACTTATGAAGACTCCTGTGATGCTATTTGCACTGGCAGCAGTATTGTTTACCACGGGCACCAGTTGTAACCGCCGCGGTTGTACCAACCCGGGCGCCATCAACTACGATGCCGGTGCGCACCGCGATGATGGTAGCTGTAGATTCGAGCCGATGGGTACAGAGCCAATAGACTATATGGGTTCGCTGTATGTGAATACTGCCGATGGCATTAAGCTCACCGAGCTTCGCGTGAATGGCCAGGACTACACAGGCAAGCAATTTGCCCTGCCATCATCTTCTGTCGATGTTTGTAATAATCCAACATATCAGGCAAATAAGATCAGCGTTACAGCAGGCCTCAATTATACTATATACGCCAAGAGCGACCTGTATGAGTGGAACCTGAATGTGACGGTTGGCCAGAATGGTAACGTTGGCGAGTGCAAAACTGTAGCACTTACGGCTGCTAATTCCTCTACCGCCGGTAAGTCATTAGCGGTTTTTACAAGCAATACCGAATCGGGCATGCGCAACATTACGGTACGCGTAGATGGCGATAGCCTGGGTATGCTGATGGAGTGGAGCAACGGCGCTGCTATGAGGCTAACAAAGGAACTGACTCCTGGTCGCCACGGATACACAGCGATGAGCCAGAACGGACATATGTGGTCGGACAGCTTTACAGTAACCAATGGGCAGACTACACAGGTACTGATAACTAAAGCGACTGCTAAACCGGCACCCGCAGGTTCTGCTAATATTGTATTCTATAGCTCTACTTACAAGAATATCTCGGTGTTTATAGATAATGTATACGCAGGCCGTACGGTAAATACATATCCCGCTACCAGCGCTAACCTTTGCAGCGCGGCGAATGCAGTATCGGTTATCAAAAAAGCGGATAGCTCGTATAGCTATACAGCTACCAGTGCCGACGGGCAGCAGATATGGAACGGCACTGTAATAGCTAATCAAGGTGCAGGTTGCATACTGGTTGAACTGAACTAGCAAAAGGTTTACAAATATTTACGGAGGCTGCCAATTGGCAGCCTTCATCATTTTGCGGGTATAGTTTTTAAGGTACTCAACAATAAACGGGGAAGGTCTCCATGACTCATTTTAAGCGTATATTCTTTTTTGCAGCATTACTTACCAGTTCTTCGCTTCGGGCTCAGGATTGCAAGTGCCTGACAATGAGCATTGTAAGGGACTCGGCCGCGTCTGTTAATAAAAAGCAAGTACAGGTGTTGGTGAAAAATAACTGTAATATACGCAGATGGCTGTACACACCAGCCTTCTGGATACGCAAGACCGAACCCGGCGGCGGTGCAAAGACATCTGTAATTCATAGACTACATAGTAATAATCTGCCGGAATTTCTGCTATTTAAATGGAAGGAAGAAAAGGTACTAACCTTTGATACTGATGCAGCTGTGAATGATAAGGTAGAGATCAGCTATGAGAATACGGATCATATATATCCGTCGCGGCTATTAGGCTCTAAAACCTATACCTGCTCGAAGGTAATTGGCGACCTGCAATAGCGATTTTGAGCCTTGAAAAGCTTCGAAAAAAATAATTGTGGCTTTGTCATTTCTTCATTTAGTTCTCTTAACTTCGTTCTATTATTTATTTTCATTTTTATTACAATGCAAGAAGGTACAGTAAAATTCTTTAATGAAACCAAAGGTTTCGGTTTCATCAAGCCAAACGATGGCGGTCAGGACATCTTTGTTCACGTTTCTGGTCTTATCGACGAAGTTCGTGAAAACGACAAAGTAACTTATGAAGTTCAAAATGGTAAGAAAGGTTTGAATGCAGTTAACGTAAAAGTTATCTAATTCATTCGTTAATATCTTTCTAGTAGAGCATGCTTGTTTATTCAGGCATGCTTTATTTTTTTTGTGTTAGGATTCTGCCAAAGATGGGCGAGAATTCGCGTTTTGGCTAAAAATCCGCTTAAATGTCTTAATTTCAACCATTAAGCAACTGTGTAGTAAGTATTATATTATGCCTAAAGTAACTTTTAACAACAAGAATGCACTATTTTTTCCTGCTTTGAAGAAAGATGTAGAGCTTTACTTCAAAGAGAACAATTTAAAAAAGACAGGGAATAGCAAGCTTTACTTAAAAGCGATCATTTTAATTCCTTCAGCCATTATTCTTTACACATCCATGCTGGTATTCCCGATGAGCGCTGCAATGGGCATTACGCTTAGTGCATTGTTAGGCTTCGTATTGGCTAGTATCGGGTTCAATATTATGCACGATGCCTGCCATGGCAGCTACTCAAGCAAGGGTTGGGTGAATGACCTGCTCGGCCTTACGCTCAATGCACTGGGTGGTAATGCTTATATCTGGAAACAGAAGCATAACATCATACACCATACCTACACCAATGTAGATGGTATAGACGAAGACATTGCTAAAAGCCCGGTAATGCGCCAGAGCCACAACCAGCCATGGGTACCTGCGCACCGCTTCCAGCATATTTATGTGATACTGGTGTACGCTATATCGTCTTTTGCATGGGTATTTATCATGGACTTTACGAAGTACTTTACGAGCAGGATCTATAACACTCCGCTACAGAAGATGTCGACCAAAGATCATATCGTTTTTTGGATGAGTAAACTGCTGTATATGGTGTTTTATATCGCCATACCTGTATCGGTAGTGGGCTGGAGTGCATGGGCCATGGGGTTTGCAGCGATGCACATTTCATTAGGGTTTACTCTAGCTATTGTGTTCCAACTGGCGCACGTTGTGGAAGAGACAGAATTTGTAGCCGTAGGCAATGATGATATGTTGATAGAGAATGAGTGGGCTATACACCAGCTAAAAACAACGGCTGATTTTGCCCCTGATAATAAAGTGATCTCCTGGTTCGTAGGCGGGCTTAACTTCCAGGTAGAGCATCACCTATTCCCGCGTATCAGCCACGTACACTATCCCGCTATCCGCAAGATAGTACAGGCTAAGTGTGAGGAGTTTGGTGTGCCTTACCTGTGTATGCCAACCATGCAGGCATCTATCGGCTCTCACTTCCGTTTTATGAAGGAACTGGGACGCAGCCCTGTAAGCCTGAATGCAGGGCAAATAGGGTAGCATTAGCGGCTTTTAAGTATAGAAGACAATTCTTAGAATATTATAGCAGAAATGGCAGGCTTTAAGCCTGCCATTTGTCGTTTATAATACCAGTTGTTGAAATAGCCGCTCCAGTTCAGCTTCGGGGTCACTACAGAAGCCGGGATGCACCTTTGAGGTTTGCACAATGGTGCTGCGTGGCGATGTAAGCCAGCGGAAGCGCGAAGCGGCGTCTAAAGCGCCTATAGGGCCTGAATTGGCCCCTGCATGGCAAATACGCTCGAAAGACTCCAGGCAATGTTGTATGAGGTCACATTCTACCAATCCATTAAAGGCAGTTAGCCGTTCACGGTTTACCGTGTATCTTATGCCGAGGAATTTTTTGCGATGGGTGTACAGCATTACACCTACGTTTAAAAACTCTTCCCGCTCTACCCTTGGCACAACGCGTATGACGGCATACTCAAATAAGTGCTTGTCTTGCATTTTGTGCTTCTTTGATGAACAGATCAGATACAGATAGGCGATTCTCGAGGAATTGTGTATATACTTCCCTGCGCGTTTCCGGCGTGTTGTCGGAATCTTCCACCTTCATCCAGTCGTCGGGTAATAGGTTCACGATTGACCTTATTTTGGCCGGTGTAAGTAGCGCTTTGTATTGCTTGTCTACTGCATCCAACTCGCTGGCCCATTTGAGCAAAACATGGTCTTTTACCTGTACAAAAGGTTTGCGCGATTGTTCTTCCCAGTTGTCCCAGCTATGGTGGAAGTACAATGCAGCGCCATGGTCTATGAGCCAGAGCTCTTCGTGCCACATCAGCATATTGGTATTGCGTACGGTTCTGTCCACGTTCATCAGCAGGCAGTCGAGCCAAACGATCTGCGACGCCAGCATCGCGTCCACTTTATTTACGTTCGCGTCGAATGTGATAGCACCTGCCAGGTAATGAAGGGCAAGGTTTAGCCCTTCGCTGGCCTTCAGTAGGTCTTGTATCTCTTCGTCGGGTTCTGTTCTGCCAAACGCAGGGTCGACGGTAGCGAATACGATCTCAGGTATTTTCAAGCCCAGTAGCCTTGCTATTTCTCCGCCTATCAGTTCCGCGATCAGCGCCTTTACGCCCTGGCCCGCACCCCGAAACTTGAGGACATAAGAGAATCCGTCATTCGCTTCGACGATGGCAGGCAACGAGCCCCCTTCGCGTAGTGGCGTTACGTAGCGTGTTATGTCGACCGTCCGGATGTTTGTGTTAGTTGTGGTCATAAGTCTTCCGGCTGTAAATTTAGCAAGAGGTGCGCATATTACTTCTTATATAGCTGGTTTTGTACTGCTAATATTTATATATTTGGTAATGGTTAGCTGTCTTACACATGCATGGCAAAAACCAGTTCTTATTCTAAAACCAACCTGTATGAAAAAAACATTTACGTTATCTCTTTTGCTAGCGGCAGCATCTGCGTCATTTGCCCAAACTGCCAAGAACTTTACAGCTACCGATTGTGGCGGTAAGAGCCATACATTGTTCGATGAGCTGGACAAAGGGAAAGTGGTTGTAATGGCATGGGTAATGCCATGTGGCATGTGCGAAGCGCCTAGTAAGACGGCATTTAATGCAGTGCAAAACTATGCAACAAAGAATCCCGGAAAGGTGCTCTTTTACATGATAGACGACGAAGGTAATATCTCTTGCAGTGATCTGGAATTATTTGCAGGAAAAACTGTTGGCGATAAAACAAAAATGACCTTTTTCGACAATGCCAATAATACAATAAAAATGACTGATTTTGGTGGTGCCGGCATGCCGAAAATACTGGTGACTGCAGGTAAAGACAGAAAGATATTCTTTGACAAGAGAAACGCCGCAGCCGATGACGCTACCGGTATTGTAAAAGCTATTGATGAAGCTATCGTATCGACTAACGTACAGGATGTAAATAGTGAGTTGAAATTTACAATGTCGCCAAATCCTGTTAGTGGTAACCTCGCTATTACTTATGCAAAGGCGATAAAGAAAGTTGTTGTTACATCCGTTACAGGCCAGGTAGTTTATGAGCAGTCATTTGCAAATGGCCAAATGAATCCTATCATAAATCTATATGAGTTGAAGAGTGCTATATATTCAGTACGTATCATTGATATGAACAATAAAGAAGGCATGCAAAAGATATTTAAGCAGTAGTAGTATCATTGATTACCGATCAAGACAGAAAAAGACCGCAAATAGCGGTCTTTTTCTGTCTTGATCCAGCTTGATTATGGTTATTTTAGTGTACAATATACTCATCCTAAGCTGAACAAATGTTAAAGTTGATTTAGTGAACTCTGCTTTGTCACGGGACTGTAAGTGTGGTTTCTCTGTGCAATATCCTCAACGTACTAACTGCCTGAAAGTGTTGATATTGCTATGTTTTAACTAAATAGCCAGTTACACTTTTACGTTTTTTATCAATTTTATTGACCTAATCCGCAATGCGGTACAAGCAAATACATCAGTAAAAAAGATTGTAATTGTATCGATTAATTTTCTAAATTTGAATTAATCATTCATAAGGCGGTGGTTTCCAATTGTGTAGAAGGGTTTTTGTGCTAGCCAATTATTTCTGTCTCACTTGCGGCATTCACGATTTACCAGTTAAAGTATATTTGTCACTTACTTTAAAAGGGTAGATGCCACTATGTATTGCTTAATCAATCATTTCCTAAACGCAGACGTAATGGGCAAAGTAAAATTCACATTTACTCTTTTATTGCTGTTGATCTTGAATCACAGTTTTTCGCAAACAGTTCAGCGCATAGCTATAAGTGCTATTAATCCGGCTAAAAGTACCGGAGTGAACTTTAGCCCCTGGTTAAATGATGATGTAACTGTACTCGTTGCTGATGCATGGGGTAGTGCAAATATGCAATACGTGGATGTTAGGCTAGCTTTGCAACAACGGGCTCAGGTTACAAAAATATCGCTTTATGATGGGCAAGGTACCTTCAGCACAACTCCTGCATATATCTATACTAAGAAAAAAGGGTCAGGGCCTAAGCTGGTTGCCACTTTCACTGGTTCTCTGTATAATCAGTGGATCGACATAAATGTGTCGCAGTATACTGCTGACTCTATTATAGTGCGCCGCTATGGTAACTGCATTCCACAAAAGATATGGGTGTATGGTATACCTACATCTACTAACATCGTGCCATCCGGTGGCACTACAAGTCCTACGACAGGTTCATCTACCGGTAGCAAAGGCGGCGGATCATCTTCTCCTGTAGCAACTACCCCCGGAAAGATACCCGTAGAAGGAAGCAGATGGTATCAGTTAAATAATTGTAGTAATGGTTTGGACGGCATGTTTGACGGAGTGTTAGGCACTGCAGTGCAGACAGGATGGGGAAAAATACTCACCAATTATGATTCATATTACCCAGTACATAAGGGTGAGGTAATAAACATCGATAGCATCAAGTTTTACGATGGTGCCGGTTCAAATACTGCTACACCATTTACACTGTATGCAATAGACTCAAACTGGACAAAGACTAAAATAGCCGAATTCAACGGTTCACAATATAATGTATGGGTAGGCCCTGATCCTTCATCAAGCGTTACTTCTGCTACGAGGTTCAAGCTGGCCACTCCAATGAAAAATGTACGTTACCTGGTAATTAATTCTTCAGGCGCATTCCCTAATGAAATGGAATTGTGGGGTAGCTATGCCGCAGCGCCGGCTATATCGGCTGCTCCTGCTAAGAATATCAAGCTGAAGCAATCATTTGGCGTGAACGCCTTCGAATGGGACTTTATTAATCCAAATGCTCCGCTGCAAATTGAAGCAACCAGGATGAAAGCCGCTAAAACATTCTCAGGTATCCGTCACTACCTCGATTGGGAACGACTGGAGCTTACCGAAGGTAAATACACATACAACCCTGCACATAGCGGAGGCTGGAACTATGACACCCTGTACCAGGCTTGTAAAGCTGAAGGAATAGAAGTGTTGGCTTGTATCAAGACACTTCCGGGCTGGATGCTGGCAACTTATCCATCTACAGAAAGGGATGCGGAGAATGTACCTGTAAAATATAATAAGGATTTCTCGCAACCTGCATCTTATATAGAACAGGCAAAGATGGGATTCCAGTTTGCAGCACGCTACGGCAGCAATACCGGAGTGACTACATCACTTCTCAGCGTAAATACCGCTACACGCTGGGCAAACGATCCGGTAAATACGGTGAAAAAAGGTATGAACCTGATCAAATACATCGAGTGTGAGAACGAGCGTGACAAATGGTGGAAAGGTCGTAAGGCTTATCAAACAGGCCGTGAGTATGCTGCAAACATGTCAGCATTCTACGATGGTCATAAGAATACCATGGGCACAGGTGTAGGTGTGAAGAATGCTGACCCGAATATGCAGGTAGTAATAGGTGGTCTTGCTGGTACATCGGTTGACTATGTAATGGGAATGATCGATTGGTGTAAACAATACAGAGGTTATAATGCAGATGGTTCTATCAACCTTTGCTGGGATGTGATCAACTACCACGTATATCATAACGATTCAAAAAGCTCTCAAAGCGGTACTTCTAACAGGGGTGCAGCTCCGGAAGTTGCAGGTGCAGAATCGGTAGCTAAGAACTTTATAGATGTAGCACACAGGTATTGTAATGACATGCCGGTATGGATAACCGAAACCGGATACGACGAGAATCAGGGTAGCCCACTTAAAGCGGTAGCAATCGGCAGCAAGTCGGTACTTCGTACGCAAGCTGACTGGATATTGAGAACAGCGCTGTTTTATGCACGTACAGGTGTTGAGCGCGTGTTTATGTATCAGATGTACGACGACAACCCTACAAGCACTATCAAATTCAGCTCTTCGGGCCTGATGGACAAAAATACCAGGGCACGTAAGCCGGCAGGTGACTTTATACTGCAAACTACCAAGCTGATGGGTGAGTATACTTATAAGCAAACAATAAGCACTAACCCGATAGTAGATAGATATGAGCTGAATGGTAAGTCGATATATGTACTGGTGAAACCAACAGAAAATGGATCGACTATGAGTTATACACTAAACCTTGGCTCTGCTACCAGTGCTAAAGTATTTACGCCGGCGGTAGGGCAGGATTCAATGGCAGTGTCAAGCCAGACACCAAGCAGCGGTAAACTGACGCTGACTGTAAGTGAAACACCAATATTCGTAATGGGCTTTGGTGCAGGCGGACAGTTGAAGGAGGAACCAGCGACTGGCGGTATTAAAGAGGTTGAGAAGAGCAAGTGGGAACAAACAATACAAGTATACCCTAATCCTGCTACCAGCTATATAGATCTGCAAATGGAAAGTGCTGATGATAAAGACGACATACAGATAAATGTATATAGCTCTGGTGGAACGTTGGCTAAAACACTGAGTGTTGCCAGGACTATCGGTTCGGTAATGAACAGAATAGATCTGTCTTCACTGCAAACAGGAATGTACATTGTGGAAATCAAACAAGGCCTCAATCGTACCATTAAGAAGATTATCAAGGCTGAGCCTTCAGGTTACTAGTAGGTAATTGAATAATAATAATGAGCGTCATCTGCAGAAGCAGATGACGCTTTTTTTTGCCCTCTATCTTAGCCAGACGCTACAGTACATTTTTAACGAAATGCCACAAGCTAAAATCCTAATTAACAGTCACGAAAATCACCTAAAATAGAAT
>SEFT01000018.1 GCA_004144175.1 Sphingobacteriales bacterium | reverse complement strand
CGCAGATATAAGGCTTTTAAAAGCCACCTGCTGACTAAAAAATCAAAGACACGCAAACGCCATCTGCGTCAGGCCGCGTTCGTACATCCGGCGAACGAGAACCTGGTAAAACGCATGCTGGGCCTTCGCTAAACAATTATTATAAACGAATTTTAATTACTTAAGAATATGCCACGTTCCGTAAATGCGGTAGCATCGCGCGCGAGAAGAAAGAAAATACTGAAGCAAGCCAAAGGCTTCTACGGCAAACGTAAAAATGTTTATACAGTTGCCAAGAACGTTCTTGAAAAAGGTCTGGGTTACAAATATGTAGGCCGCAAGATCAAAAAACGCGACTACCGTGCACTGTGGATCACTCGTATCAACGCTGCTGTACGCGAAGAAGGTATGAGCTACTCTAAATTCATGGGTGCTCTGTCTGCAAAAGGCATCGACCTGAATCGTAAAGTACTTGCTGACCTGGCTATGAATGAGCCTGAGTCTTTCAAGGGCCTGATCGCTAGCGTAAAATAAGCTTTCACACACTTTATTATAAAATAGCCGCTATGTACATAGCGGCTATTTGTATTTGCATTAAGCTTTTTGGATAAGTTATAGCCGGTACAGAAGTACCGGCTATTCTTTTATTTGTACAATTTATCTGAGGTGAGGTATTATTAAATCGTTGGCAGTGTGATATGGAACAATGCTCCATGCTCGTTCTCTGCGGCAATAGTACCGCCATGTGCCGTAATGTATTGCTTTACTATAGCCAGCCCAAGACCTGTACCTCCTGTCTTCTGGCTGGTCACAAACGGCTCGAACACGTTGCGGATAATTTGCTCCGGTATACCAGGGCCATTGTCGTAGATTGTTATATTGACGTTTTCGTACTCCTTATCAGGCCATACGCGTACGTCTATTCTTGGGTTGGCAACACGATAAGCCAGGAGTACATCCACTGCGTTGGTGAGCAGGTTGATGATACAGCGTTTCAGTTTGCTCTCGTCTCCGCCCAGTACTATATTATCCGGCACATCCTGGTACATCAGTATCCGGATGGCATCTTCGTGATGGGCCTTGGCTACCCTTATGGCATTGTCTACAATGTCATTTAAGTTGACTGATTGTTTCTTGATAGATGCCCCTTTGATGAAGTCCATGAAATCGTTGAAGATCTCCGATGCCTGCACGCCACATTGGTCTACCATGTTCAGCAACTCGCTATCATATCCCTCACTACGCATCATCTCAGTTAGCATACTGATATTATTGATTGGCGAGCGAAGGTCGTGTATGACCATACCTACCGCACTGCCAATTGCTGACAGCTTCTCCTGCTGCAACAATTTTTCGTTCAGCTCTGCATTGCGAATGGCCTTGGCTGCACTTTGCACGAAGAGGCGAAGGAGGTAAAGCTTTTCTGTCTTCAGTTTATCGCGGCCTTCCAGCAGCGCAAAAATGGCGTAGTTTTCCATACGCGCCAGCACTACCTCACCATACTGAATCACTTCCTCAGAAGCCAGATTACGGTCTCGTACTAGGCTAACTAGTTCCTCAATATTTACATGAGCATCTACGGCGCCTACCGAGTATACTTTTTCATAGACATCGTCGGCATGTAGCTTTCCCAACACGGCCATGTCAGAACCTATATAATGCGTAAGCTGATCGAGAATATTGCGCAGTAATGGCTGTAGCTGATGTTCCTTAAGGCTAAGTGAAGCAATAGCGTCCATCAGGCTTTCCAGATTGCGCAACTTAGCATAGTCTGTCACCGCCTTTGTAGCCAGTTGCATAATTTCTTCAGAGGCATAGGGCTTGCAATGATAGCCCACATTCTGCCCCGCTTTGCTCACTATTTCATCAATAGAGCGGTCGCTGAAAGCGGTAATGAAGATGATCTCTACCTGCTTGTCGTACTTGCGTATCTCCATAGCTGTTTCCAGCCCGTCCCAACCTGGCATACGCATATCCAGGAATATAACTGCATAAGGCTTACCGGCGGCTATTGCCTTGCGCACCATATCCACGCCTTCCATTCCATTGGGAGCCTTCGATACCTCAAAGTTTGGAATGTTTGACTTACGGGTAACTATAATGGTGTTGGGAGCATCATCAAATAAGATGCTTGCCGCGAGGTCCATTTCCTCGTCGTGATAAGCATGGTGCTTGGGTGCCAGTATCTCTTCTATATTATCCCGTACTATTTCCTCGTCGTCGATGACGAGTACCGAGGTATTTATAGCATCTCTCATATGCTCATTGTTATTTTTATTACCCCTAAAATGCGTTTCAAGACCAGTCTTACGCCGGTCTGAATTCGATGGTGGTGCGGGCGCCGCTACCCGGCCCTTCGCTATCGATGCGAATAGTGCCGGCGTGGCTTTCGATTATTGTTTTGCAGTTGTACAGGCCAAGCCCTGTCCCTGATGACTTGGTTGTAAAACCTCTCTTGAACATATTGTTGCCGGTTGCTTCGTCGAAGCCAGTGCCAGTATCTGTTATCTTTAACACCAACGCATGTTCCATTGTTTGCGCCAGTTCTATTTCTATTGTTTTTTCTCTGGCATCGTGCGCAATGGCTTCCATACTGTTCTTCATCACGTTCAGCAATACCTGCATCAGCTTGGTCCGGTCACCTTTTATAATGGGATCATTGGCGGTGATAGAAAGCGAAATCATGATGCCGCGCTTCTGACAGGTAGCATATAACATCGATACGCTGTCATTAATAATACTCCGCAGATTTACCGGCTTACGCTCATGCGACTCGTGGCCCGAAACATACTGCCGCTGTATATTGAGTATTTCCTGCACATGGCTTATGATGTTCAGCTGTTCCTGTACGGCATTGGCTATCTCGCTGTCCTTCTCTTGCTGACTTCTCAATATCCCTTTCAACATATCGGTGACCGCTTTAGCCTTTGCATCACCCAAGGTAGTTGCGAATGCCGCCTGCTGCGCTTCAAAAAAGCCGGCTAGTTTTTGTAGGTTATCAAGTGTATGCTGGTCCTGCATCCGCTTTATTCGCGTAAGGTATGAACCAAAGCCGACGATTGCATTGCCTATATCGTGCAACACGTCAGCTGCTATTTCATATTTGCCCTGTTCTACTGCAATCTCCAACTCAGCCTGCCGCACCGCCTTTTCCCTCTGCTGACGCTCAGTGATATCATCGATGGTAACCATGAAGGTTCCATCAAACTGTTTGTGCGCAGTAATGTTGAAATAGCGCTCTGAAGTACCATCAGGACTTAAGATGAACATGTCGCTAAATACAACACCTATCTTTTTTGCGAATTGTGTTATTTGCTGAGATAGTTGTGGCCGTATCCATTCCAAAGCAGGAAAAATGTTTAATGCTTGAAGACCTATAGCTGGCTCCAGATATTTCATCCAGTCTTCTGCTTTCAGGTTTTTCTCCAGCACTTCGCCATGCATGCTGATCTCGATCAATGCCACTGGTGCATATTGCAGCATACCTCTCAGTTTCTGCTCCATTAAACTACTCTCTTCCAACATTGCTTTTCGAAAATATCCTATTGACGTTAATGTAAAGTTAATGAATAGTTACTTAATTGTCAATCATTTATATAAATGTCAGGCTAACACTAATGGTGATGGCGATATAATGCAGAGTATGGCATTATTTTTAAACAGACTTATACAAACTGATAACTCTGAACCAGCCTACTGATTGATATATGTAGGCAATTTTAAAAGAAGCAAACTCAACTACATTTTTGGGAAAAGAGCGAATTATGAGAGAGACTAAAACATCCTATAACGAGCCCGGCTCTGCCTACCGTTTTGAATATCTTGAATATATAAATGTCATTTCAGACGGATCAAGAGTTACAACTCCCGAACTGCAACAATACTTTCTTACTCAGCTTAGTGCCCTTGAGCACACATTAAAACATCTGGAGAAGGTAGGAATTGATGCTACCGTAATCTTTAGCGGAACCGAAGTAGAGAATCAGCTACATTCGTATGTAACTGTTGACTGCACTGACCTGTACTTCAAAAAAGTATTGATGACAGTTGTCAAAAGATTCTGTGGTGATTTTTCGGCCAGCTGCTAGATATCGCTTCACTGCCTAATAATGAACGGCTAGTATCTAATAGCTTTCTAAGACAAATGTAAATAATAAAGCTTCCCTGAATGATCAAGGAAGCCTTTGCTGTCGGAATTACTAACAATTCTTATTAATGGCTAATCGAAATTGCCGTTTGTATCGCTTTCTCAAACGTTGTCATCGTACAAGGCTTTTGCAGGTAGGCGTCTGCACCAGCTTTTCGGGCCAGTCGTTCGAGCTCTGCACTAGATGAAAAATATACAATCGGTATACTTCTAAATTCTGCGTGGCTTTTGAGCGATGCTACTGCTTCCAGCCCACATTTGCCAGGCATATTGTGGTCCATAAATATTACGTCCGGATGAAAGAAGCCTACTACCTCGAGACAGTCCAGGCAATGTGCCCTCGTGACAACTTCATAGCCTTTGCGGTCCAAAACTTTAGAATATATTGTCACGCTATCCCTATCATCATCAAATATCAATATCCTCGTTTTCGGTGTCATAAAGTCTCCTTTTTACTATTTCGTTTATCCCTTTCTCTCATTGATATATAAAGAGTTATGCCAAGGATAATCGCTAATAGCTCATTTTCAATTATTTAACAGCCGTTGAGCCGAAACGATTAGACGGAATAGGAGCCGTATTATTTTACACTAATTGACAGTTTACAACCTGATTTTCCGGTCTAAGCATTAGACGTAAAAACGCTCAAATGCAGTATCAGACTGGATAGTCGCTTGATGCCCTTTAGAAAACAGCCCGTATATTGCGCTACCGCTACCGCTCATGGACGCATAGATCGCCCCTTGATTATAGAGTTGTTGTTTTATATCGGCCAGCTGTGGATGCTGCGAAAAAACAGCCGCTTCGAAATCGTTGCTAATCTGGTCTCTCCATTCTACTACCGGTAAGTTCGCGAGCTCACGCAAATTGTAAGATGCCTTTTGAGGTTTTATCATTGCAAAGGCCTTAGCAGTAGATATATGCACCTGCGGACAGATGATTTGAATACTAAATCCCGAAAGGTCGATCGCAACAGGTTCCATCTGCTCCCCTCTACCCTCGGCAAATTGAGGAGTGTTGTATATAAAAAAAGGACAATCGCTGCCCAGCTGCAAGGCATATGCTGCCAGTTGTTCTTCGCTCAATGACAGTTTGCAATATTCGTTGAGTAATCGGAGCATAAAAGCGCCGTCCGAAGAACCGCCGCCAAGTCCTGCACCCATCGGCAGCGATTTATGCAGGTATATATCAAGCAATGGCATCCGCTCGCCAAATGTCTTCTGCATCAACTTATACGCACGCCACACCAGGTTATCTTCTTTATTGCCGGCTACAGCTTTGCCACTTATATGAAGCTCGGGTTCCGAAGACTTAGCAGGTACTACTTCCAGTACATCACGCAACGGTATCGGGTAAAATACCGTTTCCAGGTTGTGGTAGGAATCATCCCGCTTATTGGTTATATACAGGCCTAAGTTGATCTTACAATTGGGGAAGCTTACCATAGTAGCAGTGAATTACCGAAATGTTCGCGTAAAATTATCTGTATTTTTGAAACCTTAGATTTTTCCTGCACACTACCGATGAAAGAAGTAATAAGCCTCACCGATATTAAGAAGAGCTACATAATGGGCAAGCAGGAATTGCCCGTGCTCAAAGGCATCAACCTGGCCATCGGCATTAATGAATATGCTGCCCTTATGGGGCCTTCCGGCTCGGGCAAATCTACCCTTATGAATATCATCGGCTGCCTGGACAGGCCTACTTCGGGAACTTATGTGCTGAATGGCAAAGACGTAAGCCGCATGGCCAGCGACGAACTGGCGGGGATACGAAATATCGAGATCGGTTTTGTGTTTCAGCAGTTCAACCTGCTGCCGAGGCTTACCGCCTGGGAAAATGTGGCGCTGCCGCTCATATATGCGGGTGTAGGCAAAAAAGAGCGTGAAGAACGCGCAAGGGCTATGCTGGATAAAGTAGGCCTGGGTGAAAGAGCGCATCACAAACCAAATGAAATATCGGGAGGGCAAAGCCAACGCGTAGCCATTGCGAGGGCACTTATCAATAATCCATCCATTATACTGGCCGATGAACCTACCGGTAACCTCGATACGAAGACATCCATAGAGATCATGGACCTGTTCAGTAAAATACACGAGCAGGGTAACACAGTAGTGCTGGTAACCCACGAGGAAGATATCGCCAACTTTACCAAAAGAGTGATACGGGTAAGGGATGGTGTGGTGGAAAGCGACCGGTTAATTTGAAAATGAGTTGATTTGAAAATTTGAAAATGGTCTTCCTTTTAGTGTATTCAATCAATTATTCGATATTTCATTCTTAATTTGCCCTGATGTGCATTCTCAAATTTGCACACTTTCAAATATTCAAATTATAAAGAATGGCCTTCAAAATATACACTAAGACCGGCGATAAAGGAAGCACCAGCCTGATAGGCGGCGTACGAGTACCTAAGAGCCACATACGCATTGAGAGCTACGGCACTATCGATGAACTCAACTCTTACATGGGTATGGTGAACGACCTGGCGCAAAATACTACAATAAGCGAATGGCTACGCGAGGTGCAGGACAGGCTTTTTACAGTGGGCTCAGTACTGGCGACCAACCCCGACAAAGAAGTAAAAATGAAGCTGCCCGACGTGCATGATACAGATGTAACCTGGCTGGAAGAACGCATTGATGAAATGAATGCGGTATTGCCCGAAATGCGTTCGTTTATACTACCGGGTGGTCAACTGGCTGCTTCTACCTGCCATGTGGCCCGCTGTGTATGCCGCAGGGCAGAGCGCCTGTGCGTGGGGATGCAGGAGCAGGAAGAACAGATACCAGACCTGATCGTAAAGTACCTCAACCGCTTGTCGGATTTCTTATTTGTACTGGCGCGTTATATTGGCCATATCAATGGCGTAGAGGACCTGCCATGGCGCGCAAGAATATAACTACTGCTCGCGTGCGCCTACAAACTCTTTGGTAAACGTGATGGTATCATTGGTAATGAGCTTTGCATAGCCTTTTTCTTCGAGCGCATTGTAAAGGGGGCGCATGTTTTCAATGCGTTCTTCAGGTGTCAGAGCGTCAAGCTGCTGGCAGAGATCCTCCTTCCTTATTTCGGGATCGCTGCTACCCATGTTTACCTTTACCATACCCTCATAGTGGGTCTTCATGATGTTGCGCGTCTTTTCTATCAGGTCGTTTATATTCATAGCGAAAGCCGGGGATTATACCCCTGCAACATATAAAGCCAAAACATCTGTGCCAGCGCAAGGGTCTGCTTTGGCAACGTGTTATAAAAAAACAGCCATCAGTAAAACTGGTGGCTGTTTTGTGATAGGGATGAATCTAATCTAAATGCACATGTTCTTTCTCTTCATGAATCCTGTCTGGATTTTACCAGTAGCAGGTTCGCACATCCAATAGCTAAACACTTTTCTTACACACTAAATCTAAATCCTATCATTGTGCTATTCCGATTCATCCGCTTATCAACTTCTTTTGTTTTCAAATTCTCATTAACCTTATCCCTTCTAAAATCCTTCTATCACTTCTCTATCACAAATCCGTTCTCGAGTAATAGAAAGTAAAAACTGTACCTTTTAGCCAAATATATTTTCTATTTTGGTGCGTATGTACCGCTTTTTAATATCTGCGATAATTGTTTTGACAGTATTAAGCTGTAATTCAGGTGATGATAATGGTCCAGCCAGCCATCACAAAAAAAATGTTAAAAGCATAGCCAAAGGTAAATTGCGCGATTTGTGGTGGCTGGAAGGCTCGTGGATCATGCAATATGGCGAAGCTGCTATAACGGAAGTGTGGACAGTAGCCGCTGATACGCTAATGTTGGGGAGCTCTGGCGTAGTAAACAAACAAGGTGATACTGTAATGACGGAGCAAATACGACTGGTGCTGGAAAATGATTCGCTCTGGTATATGCCAACTGTAAGTAACCAAAATAACGGGCAGGAGATAAAGTTTAAAGCGCTATTTGTATCGGACACTATGGCCAGCTTCGAGAACCCCATGCACGACTACCCTCAGCGGATCATATACCGAAGGCTATCTGACACCACAATCGATGCAAGAATAGAGGGCATAGAAAATGGAAAGACTATGTCTGATGTTTTCCATTACAAGAAGGTCAAACTATAATTTTTCGCCCGTACCGTTAAAAAACGGTGTTTTAAGACTTGTGATTGTCCTAGGTTTACATCCTCAAGTACTGACATGCCTTGGAAAATAATTCTTAAAGACTGGTCGGAATATGAAGCATATAAAACCTTACACGGAAAAAATGCTACCGAATTCCAGCCGGAAGACCCGTGGGAAGTATCCTTTCTCATGAGAAAAATAAAGACACAGTACCCATCCGTAAAAAGCGACCCGGATATACAGCAGGCCATATTATCTTGCGCAGCAATGATCAGCAATCCGCGAAACAGGCTGCTGTTCGTCCAGTGTGTACTGAAACAACTAAGCTTACTTTAAAAAGATATACAGAGGTGATGCATGACATGTGCATCAGTAAGAGCCTGCTTTAGCAGGCTTTTTTCATTTGCGCCAAAACACAAATGCCATCCTATGTGGATGGCATTTGCTATGATGTACATTATTATCTACTAGTGATGGTGATGATAAGCAGCATGCGGATCAGGCAGCTTGAAGAATTCTTCTTCGCCTATTTCTTTCTCCTGTATATCAAATTTCTGCTCTAGTGTAGTGAACAGACGATCGAACAGCAGGCGACGGTATGTTTCGTCCATTGTTTTATCATCTTTTATCACCTTAGCCATATAGCTATCCATCCATGGTGCGTCATCATCGGTAGTCATACCGAAATATGCAAGCACACGGCCTTTTACATCATTGATAACTTCGTCGCGGCTTATAGAAACACCATTGTCGGCTATCAGTTTATCAGATATCAGCGTCCAGCGGAGCTGATGATCGAAACCGCTGAATTCTCTTTCTACTTCTGCTTCTGTCTTTGGTTTTTCACCACCTTCTTTCAACCAGCGCTTCAGGAAGTCAACCGGCAGTTGGATAGGTGTCTGGTGTACCAGCAGCTCATACATTTCATTTTGCAGGCGCTCACGGCTTATGCGGTCGTACTCACGGCCCAGTTCTTCGCGCAGGCGCGTTTTAAAAGCATCTTCGTCAGCTATATCGTCGTTAGGGAAAACCTGTGCGTACAGCTCCAGACCCAACTCACGAGGCACCAGTTTCGATACTTTAGTAAGTGTCAGCTTGTAGTTTTGGTCAGCAGCTTCAGCGCCTTGTTTCAGCGGGTCTTTCAGGAAGCTTGCCAGCTCTTCTTCAGTGCATACATCAGCAGGGCGGAACACCAATGTATCTTCCGCTTTCTTACCGGTAAGCATTTCCTGTAGTTTTGCAGGCATCTTCTCCAGCAGTGCGGTATCTTCTACCATTTGCGACTCAGGCAATACATTGCCGTTCTCGTCGCAAGCTTCGTATTTAGTATAGATGATGCTGTCCTTATCGGTAACGGCCTCCTGCTCTTCAGCATTACCAAAGCGACGCTTGATGCGCTCGATTTCGTCTTCTACCAGTTTGTCCGATACATTTACTTTGTAGCGGTTCAGGGTAGTTTTGTTCGTGAGCGGAGTGATCTCGAAATCAGGCTTTACACCTATTTCGAAAGAAAAATCTACTTCCGAAGGCGCATTCATATCCAGGCTCAAAGGCTGCTCATTGCGCATTACCATTGGCTGTGCAAAGATGGCTACCTTTTCGTTCTTCAGATATTCTTCCAGCTTAGTGCCGGCAGTGCGCAGTACTTCGTCGCCAAAGATAGACTGACCGTACATTTTGCGAACCATACCAGAAGGCACCATACCTTTTCTGAAGCCCGGTACATTTATATTCTTAGCATATTGCTTGAGCGATTTTTCGAAAGTAGGCATGTAATCCTCTTTCGTAAGTTTTACGGTTATCTTATCGTGCAGGTTGCCGATATTCTCACGTGTTACCGTAGCCATGTGTTGAAAAGCAGTTTTAAATGTTTAAAAAAAGCCGATCTCATGACCGGCGGTTTTTTGATTGAGGAGCAAAGCTACGACATTCACGTTATTTTATTACGTTCAAATAATCGTATAATTACAATACAGCATATCCGCTACAGGCAAGGCATTCACAGTCATTAAAGTGCAATAAGCCGATCTTACAACCGGCTTATTGCATATATGATATAATATTTCACCTTATTGTAACTCCTTGAACATAAACACGTACTGATCGACCTTGCTGAAGTTATTCTTATCATAGAAGTCGAGCGCGGGCATAAACTTGTTGGTCATCAGTATGAGCCGCTCCATATCCGAGCCCTTTGCATGTTGCTCTGCATGGCTCAGTAGCAGCTTACCATATCCTTTGCCTTGCGCGTCAGGCCCGATAAATAACTCGTCTATCATAAACTGATTATTGGTCCACCAGGTGCGTGCGTGCCCAAATAGTGCGCCCAGTACCTTTCCATCTTCCACTATCATGAAGCCTTTGAACTGAGCGCTGTTTACATAGTCGCTCAGGTATTGTTTGGCATCATCCTCGTTCCAATCGTAGTTCCAAGGCAGGCGATTGTAAGAGCCAATAAAAGTCTCGACACAGTTGTCAATATCATCAATCGTTATTTCTTTTATCTCCATTTGAGTAATTTCTTTTAGCAATTATCTAAAGCATGTTGCAATGACTTGGCCAGCTCACTTACGTTAGGCCGCTCAAATATGCTGCTATGGTCGCCGGGTACATCATATACATGTACCCCCTGCTGCGCATATTGGCTCCAACCCAGAAATTTCATATCATCTACGAAATACAGGCGTGATTTAGCCTTGAATAAATAAACCTTATCAAACGGTGCCAGTTGGTATTCGCGCAGTGCCTTCAGGTTCTTTTCGCCTATTTTATTAATGTTTCTGTTGATGCCTTTCAGCTCAGGTTCTTTCTTAATACCCAACCTATAGCATAACTTATTTACCCTTTTGGCAAGGCCGCTATACTGATAGCGCAGCATTTTCTGGGGCTCTTTTATAGCCGACTTTACGATGAAGAAAAACTTTGGCACCTGCCTTTTTATTCGGTGCGGTAGCGTCTGTACCCAACTTTTGGTGTACAGTACGTTCTCCGCATTGGTATCGAACAGGGCCAGTAGCTTTACCTTTTTACCCGCGGCCTCCAGCTGTTTTTTCATCTCAATAGCTACATAGCCACCAAATGAATAGCCGCCTAAGGCGTACGTGTCGGTAGAGTTATGCTCCATTATTTCTGAAACATAATGCCTGGCTATATCTACGATCGTTTCGTATTGTTCTTCATTGCCGTTGATACCTATCGGCAGCAAGCTATATACAGGTTGGTCTGCATCTACAAAGTCAGCCAGATTCTGAAAACTGGATAGGTAGATGCCGTCTCCGTGTATCAGGTATATAGGCGTCTTTGTACCATTAGGTTTTATAGCTGTAAGCGACTTCCATTTTTTTTCCACTACTTCAGTTTGCAGGAAGCTTGACAGCTGTGCTATAGTAGGGCACTTGTATAAGATGTTTATTGGCAAGCCTCTCCCAAGTTTCTTCTCCATCTCGGTTATCAGCTCAACTGCCAATAGCGATTGTCCACCCAGCTCAAAGAAATTGTCGTTGACACCTACTTGCTTTACACCCAATATTTGTTGCCATACTTCGGCGAGCGCTGTTTCTGTTTCACCTGCCGGTGCTACAAAATCATCTTTTAGTTGTTCTTTTCCGCTTATGCCCTTCAGTGCCTTTACGTTGATCTTACCATTATCAGTAAGTGGCATTGCATCCAGCTCTACCCACTTGCCGGGTATCATGTATTCAGGTAGCCGTCTTTTCATTCGGGCTACGATCGTGTCACGGTCGTAGTACTTTGCAGGTACCACAAAGGCAGTCAGGTTTTGCCGGTCTTCGGACGGTATCACCACTGCATGGCTTACTGTCTGCCCCTGCCTTATTACATTTTCTATCTCGCCCAGCTCTACCCGGAAGCCACGAATTTTAACTTGATTATCCTTACGGCCGATGAATTCCATGATGCCGTTGGGCATTAACCTGCCAAGATCTCCCGTACGGTACATCCTGCCACCCCATTGGTCAGTAAACGGATCGGGCAGGAAAGACGCTGCGGTTTTCACCGGGTCATTAGCGTAACCTTTAGCTACGCCAATGCCGCCTATGAACAACTCGCCTACCACACCGCAGGGTACAGGTTGCAGCTGTTCGTTCAGTATGTAGAAGGTATTATTAGCAATGGGGCGACCGTATGGTATGCTACGCCATGTATTGGTTGGCTCTGTTACCTCATAGGAGTTCGACCATACAGTACCCTCCGTTGCTCCACCGAGGCTAATGACACGGGCAGCAGGGAAAAATGTTTTGATCTTCTCCGGCAATGCTACTGGTATCCAGTCGCCGCTTAGTAATACTACCCTGAGTTTATCTTGTAAGTATTTTTCCTTAGAAGCAGTAAGTCCATTGGTCAGGTAGTCCATGGTGCTAGGTACGGTATCCCATATAGTGATGCCGAAACGCTGCATCAGATCGGCCAGCCTTGCAGTGTCAAGTACATCGTCTTTCTCAGCTATCACTAAAGATGCACCTGCACTCAGCGTACCGAAGATGTCATATACAGACAGGTCGAAACCCATAGAAGTAATGAACAACAGACGGTCATCCGCACCTACATTATACTCTGTATTCACCCAGTTAATAAGGTTAACTGCCGACTGGTGCTCGATCATTACACCCTTAGGCACACCGGTGGATCCGGAGGTATATATCGTATAAGCCAATTGACGAACATCTATGGCTACATCTGGATTTTTATCTGAGTAGCTGCTACAGTCAACATTACGTATATCTATCGCTTCAATTGTAGTATTGCGTGTCAGCTTTTGGTCGACGTTGGTAAGAAGTTTCTTAACGCCCGATTGCTTTAGCATATATTGATGACGCTCCGCAGGATACTCGGGCGGTACAGGCACATAAGCCGAACCGCTCTTTAAAGTAGCTAGCATGGCTACCAGCATATCAAAACTACGCGTGGTAAGGATTCCAATATTATCACCGCGCTCTATACCTGTCGATAGCAGATAGTGCGCCAGTTGATTCGCTCTTTTATTTAATTCACCATAAGTAATGGTTTCGTCTTCTTTGTATGCTGCAATATGATCAGGACTGTCTTGCGCCCGCTGTCCAAACCTGCTTATCATACTTTCGCCTTCAGGAAATGGAGCCAGTGTATCATTAAAGCTTTGTAGCAAATCTTGTTCTGCATTGCTGATGATTGGGAACTCGCCTATTTGTTTATCATGATGCTGGAGTATAGCCGATACTACTTGCATGAAATGTTCTGCTAATGGCGCGGCAAGGTTCGCATACTTCGTAGCGGCATGCTGAATCATCAACTGCAATTCTGATGATGATTCAGCTATTTGAAATGCTACCTTAAAACCCTTATAATTAAACAATTCAGCGCCTTCGCCAAGCGCTTGTGCAGTGTAGCCAAAAACAATAGCCGGCTTAGCCGATATCGCTTGATCGCTATTGTTATCAGGGCGTACTGCTTTGGTGCTTTCCAGCATTTGCGCTACGGTTGTTTCACCATTATCTTCCTCTGAAGCATCGATAATGTTTATAAACTGATGTTTCGCAGCATCCCACACCCCGATAGACTCGGTGTTATTATGCCGGAACAACAATATGCGGAATGCCAGCAAGCAAAACAGCTGCCTGTCTATCCCATGCTGCGCACAGAATTGATCGATGCCTTGGAGCAGGTCATTACCCAACTCCTTTTTATATTGGATGATGCTGGTATTACAGGCTTTATTGCTATTGGCTTGTGACTGCGTATCCTTCGATAGCATTGCCCCATACACCTCGTGCAAGTCAAAGTGCTCTTTCATATTTCTAACCCTAAACAGTTAAGGATAGTATAAAAAACGTACCGTGCTGATAAACAGAAGCGAACTGGAGAGGCCGATTGATGATTGCACTGCGTTGTGTATCAATTATTTAGACGCCAATATTATTTTTTGATAACAGCCCCTTCAAAGTAGCTGTAGCCTTTGTTTAAAAGAGCCATAAAAACAAAAAAAAGCAAGCATTTTATTGCTTGCTTTTACGTGCGGATGGAGGGACTCGAACCCCCAAGCCTCGCGGCACTAGATCCTAAGTCTAGCGTGTCTACCAATTTCACCACATCCGCATTAGCGGACGGCAAAGGTAGATAAAAAAACGAATTACACAACTGCCAACAAACTAATTTTCATACTTTAATCAAAAGTTAAAAAAATGTTGTGTTTGTCATGCCAATCACATATCTCAGGCAGCCTATTGGAAGTCGATATCAATTGTCATTATTTTTATGTTTAAGAAAAACTTAGTCCTATGGTAACCAAAGAAAAGAAAGCGTCGCTATTGGTTGTAGAAGATGAAGAGAGCCTGAGAGAAGCCCTAAAACTGAACCTCGAGCTGGAGGGGTATGAAATAACAACCGCCGACAACGGCCCGTCGGTACTGAAACTTGTAAAGAATGAGTACTTCGACCTTATCATACTCGACATCATGCTGCCGGATATGGATGGCATTACAGTTTGTGAAACGATAAGGATGCAGCACAACGATGTACCTATCCTCTTCCTTTCAGCAAGGAACACCAGCGCCGACCGAGTTGAGGGTCTAAAAAAGGGTGGCGATGACTACCTCACTAAACCCTTTAACTTGGAAGAGCTGCTGCTAAGGGTAGATAAACTGATTGTAAAGAACAAGAAAATAAAAGAACCACAATCGGTACCGGATGTGTACGAATTTGATGGCTGCAAAATAGACTTTGCCGCACATGAGTGCCAGGATGTAACCGGAGCCAACCAGGAGCTGAGCAAGAAGGAAGCTGCATTGCTAAAACTACTGGTAGAGCATGAAGGGGAAGTAGTATCGCGCGAGCATATATTACAAGTAGTATGGGGCTATAATGTGTACCCTACTACCCGTACTATCGACAACTTCATTCTCAACTTCCGTAAGTACTTTGAGAAAGACAGTCGCAACCCGAAACACTTCCATTCGGTAAGGGGTATTGGCTACAAGTTTACCGCATGATTGCACCTTTAAAAACTTTTAGTATTTTCATTCCCTGAAATATACTTATCAAAGAAACAATCATGCGTAAATATTTATTTGGCCTTGCGATTATTGCTGTTTGTGCTGCCTCTTGCGAAAAGGACAGGGATATGGAAAAGGCCACTGTTATAGATACAGGAGATATTGCTGTTGGTGGTTGCGGCTATGTATTGAAATCTGATAATGATGGAACGGAATATATGCCCAGCTATCTCCACTCAAAATACAGGCACAACGGCTACAAAGTAAAATTCAAATTTGATACACGCGGCGAACAATTTATATGCAAAAGCGGTAGCCACCTGGCAGATTCAAACCGTACATATATGCTGGTGGATGTCACTGACATTAAATCCAATATGGATTAAGCCAGTTCATTTATTTTTCTTGGAACCTCGGATCCCGTACAAATGCAGGATCATCCAGAGTTTTCAAAAAGCTCAATAAATCATCTTTTTCCTGTGCTGTAAGCGGAATACCCCGTTTCAGCATAGGATCCAGATTCATAGCATTTGAATCTATCTGAGCAGAATAATATTCCAATACATCTGTCAGGCTTTCCATTCTGCCGTCGTGCATATAAGGGCGAGTGTACGACAGATTTCGCAGAGATGGCACTTTAAACTTCTTCATATCTTCTTGCAGGCCGGTAATATGCCCCCGTCCGCTATCGTTATGGGCATTGGCACTTAGCCCATTACTTCTGTACGAAAAATCTGAAAACAGTGGTTCTTTGTGGCAAGTGGCACAATTAGCTTTGAAAATATCCAATCCTTTTCTCTCTGCTACAGTAAACTGCGCAGCACCGCGCATTACGTCATCATATTTGGAGGTGCTGGAGACAAGCATACCCATAAACTGGGCAAAGGCTTTTCCTATTCTTTGCGAGTTAACAGTCTCGTCGCCGAATGCTGCTTTAAACATCGATTTGTAAGTTGCATCAGCGTTTAGTTTTGCAATTACTCCCTGCATGGTCTCTGCCATTTCTACCGGGTTTTCTATAGGATTGATCGGCTGATTTTCAATATGATTTACCCCCCCATCCCAAAAGAAACCGGTATGCCAGTTCATATTGAAGATTGCCGGCGAGTTGCGCGTACCAAGTTTGTCGTTTACACCGTGGCTTAAATCATGATCTATCTGCGCAAAGGCATTGCCTGGTAGATGGCAGCTGCCGCAGGAAACAGAGTTGTCGATAGACAGCCGTGTATCGAAGAACAATTTCTTACCCAGTTCAAAACCTTCTTTAGTAAGTTTATTGTTCTCAAAATTATATACAGGTGCAGGCCAGCCATCGGGTACTTTAAAGCTAATATCCTGCTGCACATCGGGTGTAAAGCTGGGATCGGGCTTACAAGCCTGTAAAATGAGCAAAAGCGCAGTAACTGCAAGTATCGTATATCGGGTAATTACTTTCATTTTTTAATCGTTATTCTATGTGGTCTACTTTAAACATATCCGCATAATTCTCAGCAATCGCCTGGGCACTCATACCGACCTTCATAACGAGCGGCGTTTTCTTGATGTCGATAGGATTGGGTGTACTAAACCACTCTTGAACATCAGACGTAATATAGATTACCGGTTTTTTATCTTTCCCCGCCGTTACCGGTTTTTGTAAATCCAGGGTTACCCATTTCAATACAGAATTGGCCTGGTCGAATCCTCCAATATGCAGGGCCATAGGTTTTCCGTTCGCTGTACCATCCTTTACATTACCTTCCATCGCAGCCATAATGTAGCCGGTGTTCCAGTCCCAAAACATACCATTAATAGGGTCCAGCGCACCGGTTTGAGCCCCGCTCACGTTCCGCAGGCTATCTACCCCTATCATGAAAGTAATGCGGGTATAATTTCTATCGGGCACGCCACTCATTGTAAATGCCGCAGCACCTGCTGTTTTATGATCTATAAGATGGTAGCTTTCCGGCTCCGCATATACCTTACCATCAGTAGCAGTAAGCTTAACGTTGCTTATATAATACCTGTATTTAGATACTGTAAAGCTATCTCCATTAGCATTCCTATAAGCCTCAGAGCCGAAAACGAGCGGTTTCTTGCCCACAACGGCATCAAAACTCATTTTCAATGTTCGCAATGTGTCTGCCTTCGTGCTATCGACTGTATTACCAGGCTTTGTTGTGTCAACAGGTACAGCTACAGGATCGGGCCGTTTCCGGCAAGCAGATAAACTAATCAGGAAAGCCAATAATAACCCAACTCGGCGCATTATTTATTATGAAATTTGCTATCGCCGAAGTTACGATTTTTTTACCATATAATGCTTACTACCATTGAAGCTCAGGATCTTCCGGCGTGTTAAATTTGTTGCGGGATCTACTTTGTATCTTTTGCAGTTGCCTCTCGTACACCATGGCTGCAATCTTATCAGGCGCGTCCGCATCCGCCCAAATCATTCTTAGCTTATGCTCCGGAACATCCAACCTATACATCAGTTGAAAAAAACGCTCCGGATCTTTATCCATCATCATTAATATACGGATAGCCAGCTGTCGTTTTATTTCTTCTTCCGAAACTACATCGCTTACCTGTAGCTCCCATTGTTGATACAAGGCATTGAATATCTCCTGCTGGTATTCCATAAACTTGAAAAGTAAAGCCGGGCTTTTGCTGCCCGGCCTGTATGTTTTAAAATGCCTGAATCTTATCGAGTACCAATTGCTTTACCTGTGCCATTGGTATGCGCTCCTGCTGCATATTATCGCGGTAGCGTATGGTGACTGTTTGGTCTTCTTTGGTCTGATGATCTATTGTGATGCAGAAAGGAGTACCGATAGCATCTTGCCTGCGGTAACGTTTGCCGATGGTATCCTTTTCTTCGTAGAAGCATTTAAAGTGAGGTTTGCATTGGTCCATCAACTCGCGGGCTATTTCCGGCAGGCCATCTTTCTTCGTCAGTGGTAATACTGCCAGTTTAATGGGCGCCAGCATGGCAGGCAGGCGCAATACCACGCGGCTGTCTTTCTTGTCCTCCACACTTAGGTCTTCCTCCGCATATGCTTCACTTAGTACCATCATAAAACACCGGTCGAGGCCTATGGATGTTTCTATCACATAAGGTACGTAGTGCTGGTTCAGCTCTGTATCGAAGTAGGTGAGTTTCTTCTTGCTGTATTCCTGATGTTGTTTTAGGTCGAAGTCAGTACGGCTATGCACGCCCTCTACCTCTTTGTAACCCATCGGGAAATCATACTCGATATCGCATGCAGCATCTGCGTAGTGGGCCAGCTTTACGTGGTCGTGAAAACGGTAGCGATCCTGCGGTATGCCGAGGCTAAGGTGCCATTTCATACGTGTTTCTTTCCAGTACTCATACCATTCTTTTTGTGTGCCCGGCTTTATGAAGAACTGCATCTCCATCTGCTCAAATTCGCGCATGCGGAAGATGAACTGACGAGCAACGATCTCATTACGGAATGCTTTACCTGTTTGCGCAATACCGAAAGGTATTTTCATACGGCCGGTCTTCTGCACATTCAGGAAGTTAACGAATATGCCCTGTGCCGTTTCCGGGCGCAGGTATATCACATTCGCATCGTCAGCCACCGAGCCCATTTCGGTAGCAAACATCAGGTTGAACTGGCGAACGTCCGTCCAGTTACACGTACCACTAATAGCACACTTTATCTTTCTATCTTCTATTAGCTGTTTTACACCTGCAAAGTCATTATCGGCCAGCATTTTCTCCATTTGCTGTAGCAGGGCTTCACCTTCTTCAGCAGGCAGGGTTTCCGCATAGCCTTCTATCAGGTGGTCTACACGGTAGCGTTTATTGCTGTCTTTATTGTCGATCATCGGGTCGCTGAAGTTATCAACGTGCCCGCTGGCTTTCCACACAGTAGGGTGCATGAATATTGCGGCATCTATACCCACTATATTTTCGTGCATCTGGGTCATGCTCTTCCACCAGTAGTCGCGTATGTTCTTTTTCAGTTCTGCACCGTACTGCCCGTAGTCATACACAGCAGCCAGTCCGTCATATATTTCGCTCGACTGGAATATGAAGCCATATTCTTTACAATGTCCGATAATGTTTTGAAGCTTATTGTCATTTGCCATAACGGTGGCAAAAATAATGGATTAGTTGATGTATCAGAATTAAAGCTTTTGTAGCCTCACGCTTTGTTTATAACTGACGGTTAAAAAATGAATAATCGACTGAGCGTTATACTTCTACAGTTAAAATCCATTCGTCCGACCAAAAGCATAATTGGTCGGACGAAGTCGTCTCTTCGTCTGATGTGACATGCAGGAATTGGAAAGAGGGTGTATTCTTGTAGCACCTTAAACCCAAATATGTCAGTACTATAAACCCTTCTTTTTTTCCCTGTCACGTCCGCCCCTATATGCGTCTATCAGGTAACCCTCACAATTGGTTACCTTTTTTCTTTTTGTACCTTTCGTTCTATGAAATGGCTGCTTCTTTTACTGATTGTGTTATACTCATTCACTGCTACTGCTCAAGACAAACAGGAAAAAGCCATCAGGCAAGTGCTGGCAAACCAGGCTGCCGAATGGAACAACGGAGATATATCCGGGTACATGCACGGCTACTGGAATAATGATAGCCTATTATTCATCGGTAGAAGTGGCCCTACCTACGGCTACGATGCAACGCTCGCACGCTATAAAAAATCTTATTCAGATACTGCACAGATGGGGAAACTGCATTTCGACATCTTGCAGGTGAAGAAACTGTCTAAAAACTATCGCTTCGTAGTAGGTAAGTGGACCTTGACGCGTAGCGTAGGTAATATTGGAGGGTCTTTTACACTGCTATTCAGAAAAATAGATGGCAATTGGGTTATCGTGGCAGATCATAGTAGTTAAATGCCACCACCACAGACCCCTAAGCGGGCTTTCCTGCAGATAAAACCTTTTTCGGCAGCTTCTCATTTCGCGACAATCTATCTATTGCATCAGCCATCCGCTGCACTTGCAATTCTTCATCAACAGTAGCAAATATCCAATCGATATATTTCTGCTTCTCATCGTCAGGCAGTTTTCTGTAATGCTCGAATGCCTGTGGGTCATCTTGAAGGCATAGCAAAAAGTCTTCGGGAGTGTGCAATTCCTGTATTTCAGCATATAGCAGCACCTGTATATAATCGCCTGCCTGCTTACCTACCATCTTTCGTATTTCGGCTTTTACAGGCATGAACCAATATTCTTTGTTCAGCGGCATTAGGGAGCATTCTACTTTGAACCCGTCTACTGTTCCCTTTAAATTCTTCCAGCCATAAGATTTACCTGTATTAGCTGTGGTTTTAGGCACACGTGCAAAAGTCCAACCTCCTTTTCCCTCCATTTTTTCGAGTATTAGCTTTTGATCAACGATGGCTTTGATAGACGACACGGTATGCTCAATTTATTCTCAAACTTAAAGATTTTAAAAGAGAGCCTGCACCTAAGATTACGTGACATAGATTGTTTCCACCAACAAATTCGTATAGCTTTATCCCTCTTAACCCTCAATTATTATGCGATTCAATTTTTTTAGCCTCTTTGCCACAACACTTTTTATTGCAACAAGCGTTGAGGCACAAAGCAACCATAAACCTACAACCACAATCTCCAGATTAAAATCAAGAACTAACTTTAATCATGGCGCGGCCAATCAGTTGGTTGATTCGTCAGTTTTCAATTATACCGGCGCCCGCGCCTTTAGTGATGCCCTTGGTGTATGGTCATTCGATCGCTGGGAAGAATACGATATGCTTACCGGGATACCCGCCAATAAATTACGTACAGTTCAAGCTTTTGATAATGCAGGTAATATAGTGACTAACGAGACTGAAAAATACCTAACGTCCTCCTCTGGCTGGCAAAAGCATCAAAAGAACACTTATACATATTCGGGGTCGGGAGCAGTAACCGAACAGACTGTAGAATATTGGGACCCTTTGAAAAATGTATGGCTTAAAAGTTTTAAAGCTATAAAGAACTATAATGGAGCTGCACTTGCTGACAGCGTCTTTCAGAGTTGGGACGCTAATAAGATGGCTTGGGTTGATGTAAACAAGACAGTATGGACTTATGACAACCAAAATAGGATTGAAAAAATATTGGTAAAGCGCGCTATAAGCGGCGCGTGGCAAGACGCGCAGGTGCAGATCCATTATTATACTACCACTCTCGATAAGGGATACCTTATAAACTTGCTTACGCCAGATACTGTATACATGTGGTATAACAGGTACTTTTCTGATGGAACGCTGAGAGAACAAGAGTATGAGCGAAAAAGTGCAAAAAAATGGGGAAAAGCACATCTGTTAGCCTACACCTACGACGCTGACGGAAATCTATTTGAAGAAAAGCGCCTGAGCTTTAATGGGGTTGGATATGACGATGAACAGAGAACACAAATGACGTACAATTCTTACAACCAGATAGTAGAGCTCCGTCCTGAAAGATGGAATGGGAGCAACTGGGTTGCTGATGTGCTTAATCCATCAAGCCCCAACTATGAACAACACTTTTATTACGAAGAAACGTTCCCTGCAAAAGTAGAAAAACCGGCATGCGAAGAGGTTCGTTTAAGCATATACCCTATCCCTGCAACAAGTAATGTAACCATTGATATTGCAACAAAGACTCCCACAGACATGCTTATGTCTATCTGCGACGTAAGCGGAAAACTCATAAAGCAATGGAACCAGCCTGCAATCGGGAAACAGTACACGGAGACTATATCTGTTGCTGATCTTGCAGTAGGTAGTTATTGGTTAAAAGTAAGTAGCGCTTATGGCCAATCCGGCAAGCAATTCTCCATTATACGCTAGGTTCAATAGGCGATTAATAAAATGGGGTAACAGTGACGACTGTTACCCCATTTTTGTATAGTTATGTTTATTGCTTACTTATTCATTGTAGCCAGAAACTCTTCGTTACTCTTAGTTCCTTTCATTTGCTTCATGAGGAAGTTCATGGCTTCGTCCGTATGCATATCTGCAATATGATTGCGCAGGACCCACATTTTGTTCAGCACGTCCTTATCCAGCAGCAGGTCGTCGCGGCGTGTAGATGAAGATGTGATATCGATAGCCGGGAAGATACGCTTGTTGGCCAGGCGGCGGTCAAGCTGAAGCTCCATGTTACCCGTACCTTTAAACTCTTCAAAGATCACCTCATCCATCTTAGAACCTGTATCTATCAGGGCCGTTGCCAGAATGGTAAGCGAACCGCCGTTTTCTATTTTACGTGCAGCACCAAAGAACTGTTTAGGCTTTTGCATAGCGTTTGCTTCTACACCACCACTCAGTACCTTACCCGATGCAGGTGCCACGGTATTATGCGCACGCGCCAGACGTGTAATAGAATCGAGCAGTATCACTACATCGTGCCCTACTTCTACCAGGCGTTTTGCTTTTTGCAGCGCTATGGTCGATACTTTCACGTGCTTATCTGCAGGCTCGTCAAAGGTAGATGCAATAACCTCAGCACGCACGCTGCGCTGCATGTCCGTTACCTCTTCAGGGCGCTCATCTACCAGTACGATCATCAGGTAGCACTCGGGATGGTTAGCTGCAATAGCGTTAGCCACTTCTTTCAGCAGCATCGTCTTACCCGTCTTAGGCTGGGCAACGATCAGTCCGCGCTGGCCTTTACCTATCGGGGTAAAGAGATCCATAATACGGGTACCGTAGCTGCTGTTGGCCGAGGTGAGCCTTAGTTTCTCGAATGGAAAAAGCGGGGTAAGATAATCGAACGGTACTCTATCGCGTATCTCATCGGGCAGGCGGCCATTGATGGTTTCTACCTTCAATAGTGCGAAATATTTTTCACCTTCTTTAGGCGGACGAACCGAGCCACGTACAGTATCACCCGTTTTGAGACCAAACAACTTGATCTGCGACGGAGATACATAAATATCATCGGGTGAGCTGAGGTAGTTATAATCGCTGCTGCGCAGGAAACCATAGCCATCCGGCATCATTTCCAGCACACCTTCGCTCAACACTACTCCATCAAACTCAAGATTAAAATTACTTTGCTGCTGTTCGCGACGTTGAGGCTGCTGATGGCGGCCACCCTGTTGTTGCTGGTGCTGTTGCGGACGTTGTTCACGCTCGCGCGGCTCCTGGGCTGCAGGTTGCTGCTGCTGTACGGCTGCTTCTTCAGTAGGCGGCATTACAATGCCTGAACCTTCAACAGTAGCAGTTACCTCTACATTCTTTTCAACAGGTGTTTCATCTATATTCTTGTTCAACTCAGACCACCCTGCAGCTACACCTGTGCCTTCTGTATCCTGCTGCGCTTCATCTGTTTTTGATTTGCGCGGGCGGCGTTTTTTGCCATCATCACCTTCTGCTGTTTCAGCTACCTTTGCAGGCTTTGCTTCCTTTTCCGTTGCTTCGCCTTCTGCACGAGGCTTTCTGGCACGGCGTTTCTTACCATCATCTTCAGTGCTTGTAGCATCTGTCGCTTTATCAGCGCCGCTGTTCAGCGCTTGCTGGTCCAGTATCTTGTAGATTAATGTTTGTTTATCAAGTGAACGCGCATTTTCGATCTTCATGTTCTGTGCCACGTCTACCAGTTCAGGTACGAGCATGTCGTTCAGTTGCAATATGTCGTAAGGCATTGCTTAGTCTTTTCTTAAGAATTATATCTTTCTCTTCGTAAGTATATCGTTATCAAAATCAAAAGTCCTTTTTGACAGATTACCCGAAAACTTTAAATGGGAAAATTCAGACGTTATAAAAAATAGAAGGATGGAACTGTATCAGATATGTTCCTATTGCAACATTACAAATTTTTTCTAACAAACGAAATATTTTTCATCTTTTATTTGTCGCCATATAAGCCGCCGCCATTTGCCTTATAGTTTCGTCTATCGGCGTATATCCAAAGCCCGGCAATGCGGCCAATAGCTTGCTATTATTATAGTAGCTTTTTCGCTGGGCATTACCTGCTGTCTCTTTTGTTATCGTAGCAGTTTCACCAAATATGCTGCTTTTCAGCACACTCCATCGCCATATCAGCGCCGTCATCCAGTTGCTCGCTTTTATATGCGGTGGCTTCCGGTTCAGTGCATTTGCCATTTTAGTAAACACTTCGCGATAAGAAAAGTTGCCTGCGCTCATAATAAAACGCTCGGCTGCTACATCGATGTTCATCAATGTATACATGGCTTTTACCACATCATACACATCTACCCATGCATTCACTCCTTCCGTGTAAAATGGAAATTCTTTGTCTACTACCTTCATCAGCCTCGCTGAACCTTCTTCCCAATTGCCCGGCCCCAAAATTATGCCAGGGTTCACTATAGCAGCGCTTAGCCCCTCACCTACACCGCGCCATACTTCCATCTCAGCCATGTATTTACTTTGGCCATATACCGAGTTGTGGCGGCTTTCTTCCCACTCCTCTTCCTCTGTTATTTCTTTGCCCTGTATAGCTCCGCCTAATGCAGCAACAGAACTAAGGTGCACCATCTTACGGATGCCCCGCTCCAGTGCTTCGTTTACAAGATTGGCAGTGGTTTCTATGTTTACATGCAGGATGCGCTCCTTATCGGCAGGATGGAAAGAGACGATGGCAGCACAGTGGTATACATCCGTAATATCCTGCATTACTTCTTCTACAGCATATATATCCAGAAGGTCGCATTGCATCCATTGCACGCCGGGGAGCGATTTCAATTCATGATCCGGTTTGCGGCTATTGTATAGCGCACGTATAGTATGCCCTTTTGCTGAAAGGAACCGTACTAAGTGCTGGCCTACGAAGCCACTGGCGCCAGTAACAAGTATCATGCTTTAAGTCAAAAGTTAAAAGTTAAAACCAGAAATCTAGAAGTCTTTATCCCAATTATTCTGCAATTAACTTTTAGCTTTTGAGTTTTGATTTTTGACTTCATCAGAGTGATTCGAATTGCCGCAGGAATCTTACATCGTTCTGCGAATACAGACGCAGGTCGTTTACCTGGTATTTTATCTGTGTGATGCGCTCCACACCCATACCGAATGCATAGCCGGTATACACTTCAGGATCGATGCCAAAGTTGCGCAACATATTAGGATGTACCATACCGCAGCCAAGTATCTCCACCCAGCCGGTATGCTTGCAAAGGTTACAACCGCTACCGCCACATACCGTACAGGATATATCCATCTCGGCACTAGGTTCAGTGAACGGAAAGTATGATGGGCGGAAACGCACTTTTGTATCCGGGCCAAACATCTCTGTTACGAAGTAGTATAGCGTTTGTTTCAGATCTGCAAACGATACGTTCTTATCTATATAAAGCCCCTCGCACTGGTGAAAAAAGCAATGTGCACGGGCCGATATGGTCTCATTACGATATACACGGCCGGGGCATATAACCCTTACCGGCAAGTTGCCCTGCTCCATAATACGCGCCTGCACTGATGAAGTATGTGTGCGCAAAACCCAGTCAGGATTTTGAGACACATAGAATGTATCCTGCATATCGCGGGCAGGGTGGTGCTCAGGCATGTTCAGCGATGTGAAGTTGTGCCAGTCGTCCTCTATCTCAGGACCGGTAGCCACGCTAAAACCTATTTTCTCCAGTATCGAAACGATCTCGTTCTCGACCATACGCAGTGGATGACGAGTGCCTGATGGAAGTTTAGTGCCAGGTAATGATATATCTACATCCGGACCTTTCTGCTTACCTGCGCTTTGCAGATGCGTAAAGGCTTCATACTTACCCTCAGCCAATTGCTTGAAAGCGTTCAATAACTGACCGGCTTCTTTCTTTTGGTCGCCGGGAACATTTTTCATCTCACCGAAAATTTGCTTTACTACTCCTTTGGTGCCCAGAAATTTTATCCGGTACTCTTCCAGTTCGGTAGCATTGGCAGGCTCGAAAGCATTTATCTCCTGTTCGTAGGTCTTTATCTGTTCCTGTAAGGATTGCATAACGCGCAAAGATAGCCCGATTTAGCATTTATGGTTTACCTATTGAAAATATTCGTAAGGCGACATTTGCCTTTATTAACAGATCCTTCACCTTGCCTTAGATGATATGTGGTATTTTCGGGCGCAGATGCAATGCTTTAAATATAATAGCCTGTTTGTAGAAGCCATCCGCAGAACGCTGGTGGCTATACTGGCATTGCTTATACTGAATGGCAGTGTAGATACCATTGACCCAATCTCCAGTATTTACTGGAATGGCGAAGACTATGTAGAAGATAAGGACTATAATGATGTAGAAAGTATTTACGAGCTAGTTACAGAAGAGATGCTGGACCTGGAGGACTTTGTACCGGAGCATGATAACGACGCCGGCGATGTAGAAAAACAGGTGAAGACCACTACTCATTGGATTGCCCTGCATCATTACCCGGATATTCCCGTATCTGTGCACTATTACTCTTGCGCTAAAACACATTACCCCGAGATAACATCCCGTATATCTACTGTCTTTCTTGCCCGGGAAACGCCCCCACCCGACAGTGTTGCTCATGCTTCCATAGCATAAGATTTTCTTATAGCAACATTTTTCAACTCAATCTAACTAAGACATGCGTATCGCATTTGCAATATTGCTATGCATGCTATCCGGCATGGCATATGCTCAAACCGAAGAAAACCTATTACAGGACAGTCTTTACATACAAGAAGTAGAATACATAAAGCAACCCGAAAAAGTACTACATACGGAGCCACTGTTTATTGATCTGATAAGAGACCTCGGTGCCCAGAAGGGAGAACATGAGTGGAACTTTGGTGTGGGTATTACTGATAACCTAAAGTACGACACCTACCAAGCACTGGTGGAATATGAGTTTGCACCGGTAGACAGACTGGGACTGGAAGTAGAGGTGCCTTTTACTTTCCACGCACCACTAAACGGTACTCCAGGCGCTGAAGTACCGGCACACAGGGCGGAAAGTCTTAAAACTGCTATTCAATGGAGCTTCTTTGTATCTCAAAAAATAAGCACCAGCATGGCGCTGGGTTACATCAATGAAATAGAGTTCCATGATTTCGACCGGATGAGCAGGCAAAGTATCATAAAGGCTAATTTATTCAATCCCTTCTTTGTAGTAGCAAAGCGCTGGGGAAACAACTTTCATACGCTGGTATATACCGGCCCAAGGCTGGGCAAGACCTATGGCGACCCGCACTGGCACAAACAGTACGACATCAATAGCAGTTTCCACTATATGATACCGGGTACCAGAAACTTTGTGGGCGTAGAGTTCAATAAAGAACTGCAAAACCACGATTTCAACATGGTTGTAAGGCCGCAACTGAGACTCGGAATTACAGATAATCTGCTGCTGGGCATCGTAGCGGGAGTGCCCATAAGCAGGCAGGATCAACGCTTTAGCTCTTTTGTACGCCTGATATGGGAGCCGGGCGTGCGCCATACCCATTAGGGTGGTACATCAAGTATTGTTAAGATTGGAAGGCTGGCACGATTCACTTATGGTTTTTGGTTAAATTGTGATGTTTACAAATTAATACCGATACATGAACCGAGCTATTAAGAACGTAGCCGTTGTAGGGAGTGGAGTAATGGGCAGCCGTATAGCAGCACACTTTGCCGGGATAGGCGTACAGGTGCTGCTGCTGGATATAGCACCCAAAGAGGTGAACGAGGCGGAAAAAGCGAAAGGATTAACCATTGAAAGCAAACAGGTACGCAACCGGATTGTAAACGACGCCTGGCAGGCTACACTAAAGGCCAAGCCAAGCCCTGTGTATACCAAAGAGGTAGCAGAGCGGGTGAAAACCGGGAATATAGATGATGACCTGCACCGCATAGCGGAGTGCGACTGGGTAATAGAAGTAGTAATAGAACGACTTGATATAAAGCAACAACTATTTGAAAAGATAGAGCAGCACCGCAAACCCGGTACGCTGATAACCAGCAATACTTCGGGCATACCCATACATCTGATGGTAAAAGAGCGGAGCGAAGACTTCCGCAAGCATTTTTGCGGTACGCATTTCTTCAATCCGCCACGTTATCTGCGATTGTTAGAGATCATCCCGGCACCTGAGACCAAAGAAGAAGTGCTCGACTTCCTGATGGATTATGGCGAGCGCTTCCTGGGTAAGACAACCGTACTATGTAAGGATACCCCTGCGTTCATTGCCAATAGGGTGGGCGTGTTCGGGTTCATGGCAGTATTTCATGCTATGCAGCAGTATGGGTTGAGCGTAGACGAGATAGATACTTTAACAGGGCCTGTATTAGGCCGCCCTAAGTCAGCCACCTTCCGTACGGGTGATGTGGTAGGCTTGGATACGCTGGTACATGTGGCTAAGGCGTTGCCGGAAAATGCACCGCAGGATGAAATGAAGGATATCTTCAAACTACCGGCATTCCTCGAGCAGATGATCACCAACAAATGGCTGGGTGATAAGACAGGGCAGGGATTCTATAAAAAAGTAAAAGTGCCTGCCGGAGGCCCGGCAATGGTATACAGCGATCGTGATACAGATAGCTCGAAGGCTAAGGCAGAAAAAGCAACCTTCACTACCTCGCCTGAAAACAGGGGTGATGAACGCAAGGCTGATCCAATAGCATCGGCTGCAAAGTCGGAGATACTGACGCTGAACCTGCAAACGATGGAGTACGGTCCAAAACAAAAAGCTCGTTTTGCCACACTCGAAACAGCGAAGCCGGTAGATGACCTGAACCAGCGGCTGAAAATATTATATGCAGGAAAGGATAAGGCAGGAGATTTTTATCGCTTGCTGCATCATATGATGTTTGCTTATGCCAGCAATCGAATACCAGAGATAGCCGATGAGCTGTATAAGATAGACGATGCTATCAAGGCAGGCTTTGGCTGGGAGATCGGCATATTCGAAAGCTGGGATGTACTGGGTACTGCAAAGGTGTTAGAGCACATGAAAGCTGCTAACGTTAAACCTGCCGGTTGGGTGCAGGAGATGCTGGACAAAGGCTTTACCACATTCTATAAAACAGAGCACGGCCAGCGCAAATATTACGATATGCGCACGGGCAGCTACCAACTCATACCGGGCACAGGCAGCTTTATATTATTGGAGCACCTGGACGATAAAGTAGTATGGAAAAACAGCGCATGTAAACTATACGACATCGGCGACGATGTTGTAGCCCTCCGCTGGAATACTAAAATGAATAGCATAGGCGGTGAGGTGCTGGAAGGCGTGATGAAGTCTATAGCAATAGCCGAAGAGAAGTATAAAGGACTGGTGATCGCCAACTCTGACGCAAACTTCAGCGCAGGTGCTAATGTGGGATTGATCTTCATGTTCGCAGCGGAGCAGGAGTATGATGAACTGGATTTTGCTATCAGGCAATTTCAGAACACAACCATGCGCCTGCGGTATAGCAGTGTGCCGGTAATAGTAGCGCCACACGGGCTTACGCTGGGTGGTGGCTGCGAAATGTGCCTGCATGCCGATGCTGTACAGGCAGCAGCGGAAAGCTATATTGGACTGGTAGAAATGGGTGTAGGACTTATACCCGGCGGTGGAGGCTCTAAAGAGCTGGCGCTACGCGCATCTGACCGGAACATTAAGGAAGATGTGGAGCTGAATTATCTGCAACAACTGTTCATAAACGTAGGTACAGCTAAGGTATCTACATCGGCACACGAAGCGTTTGACAACTTTATACTGCGCAAAGGACACGATGCAATTTCCATCAACCCTGACCGCCGTATAGCAGATGCAAAGCGCAAGGTATTGATGCTATGGGAGCAAGGTTATACGCAGCCTGCACTGCGTAACAATATTCGCGTACAGGGGCGTACCGGCTTGGGAGCCTTACATTCGGGCCTGCATGGTATGCGCATGGGCAATTATATTTCCGACTATGATAAGTTCCTGGGAGAAAAGCTGGCCTATGTAATGTGCGGTGGCGATTTGTCTTATGCCACCAATGTAAGTGAGCAATACCTGCTGGACCTGGAAAGAGAAGTATTCCTAAGCCTCTGCGGACAAAGAAAAACGCTGGAGCGTTTGCAAAGTATATTGCAGACAGGAAAGCCGCTGAGAAATTAAGCTAAAAGTAAAAAGTGAAAAGAAGAACGTTAGTACATATTGCCTTTGCAGTGCTACTGCTGGTTATAAGCAGTACAGGTTCTTTTGCCCAGACCGATCCGCTGATGCAAGCGCGTGTGCATGCGGAGCGTAAGGAATATAAAGAAGCTGTTGAGACTTATAAGAAGCTGTATAACCAAAACCCGGCCGACCCCGATGTGTATGGAGAGTACCTGAATGTACTGCTAACTACTAAGGACTATAAAGAAGCAGAGAAACTGGCTAAAGAGCAGCTACAAATGCGCTTGCAAAATCCGCTGTCATACATCGACCTTGGGCGTGTATATCTTGCCGATGGAAAAAATGCCAAAGCCGAGGAGCAATTCAATAAAGCGTTGGATAATATCAATGGCGATGATGTACTGACGCAGCAAATGGCTAATGCATTCAGCAATATTGGCAAAGACGAATATGCGATAAAAACCTATGAGCGTGCAGGTGAATTACTACGTAACCCTGCTATCTATAGCAACCCCCTATCGCGGTTGTATGCAAAGACCGGCAAAGTAGATAAGGCAGTATTAGCCCTGATGGAATCGGGCCCGATGCAGCCCGGAGGATTGGAAGACACCAAGAGTACACTGCTGGAGTTTCTGGGCAACGATCCTAAAAAGCTACAAGTAGCACAAAAGGCATTGATAAAAAGGATAAATGAAAATCCGAACAACCCCTATTATGCCGAGTTGCTCACATGGCTCTATACACAAAAAGACGATTGGGATGGGGCATTGATACAGATACAGGCACTCGACGAACGATATAAGGAGCACGGAGAACGAATGCTGGAATTTGCCCGTACAGCTGCAAAGGAGAAGAAGTATGATTTCTCTATTAAGTCGTACGATGTCATTATTGCAAAAGGCAATGAGCTCCCTTACTATGTTATAGCCAAAGCAGAACGTTTAGGAGTGGGGTTTCAAAAAATACAGGATAATCCATTCTTTACAAAAGAAGAAGTAGCAGCGCTGGCTAAAGAATACGAAGCATTCTTTACAGAGTTTCCCCAATACTACGCCACACAAACCCTGCGCGATCTGGCAACGCTGCACGCACAGTATGCCGACAATCCTAAGAAAGCAATCGAGCTATTGAAGCAGGCCATAAAACAGCCTGCTGCGCGTAAGGACTTTGCGGGATGGACAAAGCTGCAAATGGGCGACTATCATATACTGATGGGCACCTACTGGGAAGCCGCATTAGTGTATATGCAGGTAGACAAAGACTTCCGCGAAGATATGCTGGGTGAAGAAGCCCGCTACCGCAATGCTAAGCTATCTTACTACCAAGGGGATTTTGAATGGGCACAAGGACAGCTTACTGTCTTAAAACAATCTACCTCGGAGTTGATTGCCAATGATGCACTTTACCTGTCGGTACTAATGATAGAGAACATAGCGCCTGATAGCAATATGGTTCCTATCAAACGCTTTGCCCATGCCGATCTGCTGATGTTCCAGAATAAAGATACACAGGCAGAAACGTTGCTGGACAGCATCAATAAAGCATTTCCCGAGCATCCGCTAAAAGATGATATTCTGATGCAGCGTTCGCGCATTGCACTGAAGCATCGTGATTACATAAAGTCGCTGAGCTACCTGAAAGAGATCTACGAGAAACATGCAGATGACGTACTGGGCGACGATGCAGTGTTCAAGGCGGCTGACATCTACGAGAACTACCTGCATCAAAAAGAAGAGGCGATCAAGTTTTACGAAAAGCTGATCATCGACTATCCCGGTAGCACCTATGTGCAAGCGGCCCGTAAGCAGCTCAACAAGCTGAAAGAAGGTACACCTGCACCATAATTTCGTGAAAAAGAAATAAGCAGTATTTTGACCGGCGATCGCTATGAAGCAATGGCCACTGAATAAAGCCTATTTCTGGGAGACTGCACCGTTCTTTCGCATACTATTGCCGCTTATTGCAGGTATAGTATGTTACGATGCAGGAGTGGGCATACCTGTTGGTTATGCATTGGTATCATTTGCGGTAGCCGCTGTTACCTTTATCGTTTCGCATTATCGCAAGCTGTATCCATCAATTGGTTTCATTGCTATAAGTTTTGCAGTCAGCTTAGCTGGATGGCTTCTTAGTTACTACGACGACATACATAACGATACATCCTGGTTTGGCCACCGAACGGGCAATGCTCGGGCATTTGTCGCTGTCCTTAGTAAAGACCCGCAGGAAAAAGACAAAACGTATAAGCTACCTGTATCTGTAGTCGGCACACTAAGTGACCAAATGCTTCATGCTTCCAATGGTAAAGCATTTCTATACCTATATAAAGAAGATCAACCGCCGGCGCTTCAAGCAGGAGATACGATCCTGATACCTGATAAATGGCAATTGATAAAGAACTCCGGCAATCCTTTTGAGTTTGATTACGCCCGATATTGCAGGCGTAACAACATCAGCTACCAGCAATTTTTATCTGCATCTGAATTAGTAAAGGTTAACAGCGCTGCTTCATCCGACAGAACGTTTACAGACAAAGCGCATACATTCTGCATCAAAACACTACAGCGCTATGTAAAAGACACGGCCACACTCGGCATCATACAGGCCATGCTTATCGGCGATGAAGCAGGCTTTGATCCGGAGATAAGACAAGCCTATGCCGAAACAGGCATTATCCATGTCATAGCTATTTCTGGTTCGCATTTGGCTATTTTTTTCATCCTCATATCCTTCCTTCTCAGTTGGATCAGGAATAAGAAGTACCAATGGATAAAATATGCTATAGCGCTGCCGCTGATATGGTTCTATGTGCTAATGGCAGGGGCACCGCCATCGGCCATACGTGCAGCAGCAATGTTCTCGATACTTGCACTAGGCTTCATGCTGCAAAAAAGCAACAACAGCTTGAATCAGCTACTTGCCACGGCGTTCATACTTCTATGTGCTAACCCCATGTGGTTATTTGCTGTCGGTTTTCAGTTATCGTTTATAGCAGTACTGGCGCTTATTATTTTTTACAAGCCCATTTACAAACTTTATACACCCACCAATACTGTTGTAAAGCTATTATGGTCTACGGTAGCTGCCAGCATCGCAGCTGAGGTGCTCGTAGCACCGCTAGTCATTTACTACTTCCACATATTTCCGGTGCTTTTTATTGTTGCCAATATTGTAGCATATATTCTCATGAGCATTGTGCTTATAGCAGGTATGGCTATTGTTGCATTTGGCTCAATTCCACCGCTTGCATCGCTCCTTGCTTCCGCTAGCATTTTTCTCACCAAAATATTCAACATCATTATTGTCTTTCTACAAAGCCTTAATCCGGACTCATTCAAATATCTACAGCTATCTGGGATTGAGACCATAATGCTTTACATAGTAATAACTGGCTTTGCAATCCTGTTGATCCGCGGCTTAAAACCGGGGCTATACATCGGCTTGACCGTTACCTGTCTGTTAGCTAGTTTACTATGTTATGACGAATGGACGGCTTTACATCAGCAGCAGCTGATAGTCTACAATATGAACCGCGGCAGCCATGTTGAGTTGATAAGCGGAAAGAGGCACAGCATATTGCATACAGATACGGCAACGAGCACAGAGAAAAAACAGTACGCCCTGAATGCCGCACATATTGCATGGCACGCATGGAAGCCAGCCGAAGCAATTCATAAGTCAGCGGTACAAGTTATAGGCAAAAGGACTGTGGCATTATTGGATAGACCTCAGCCACAATCAAAACTAACCCCTACCGATTACCTCATCATCAATTACCCTGTAAAGGCAGCTGACATTCAACAGTTGCAAAATGACTATAACCCAAAGGCCATCATCCTCAGCGGCTATGCATCGCGGCGGGTAGCTGAAGAATGCAAACAGCTGGCAGCCAAATCACATATAAATTTACACACTACAATATTAGATGGCGCTTACGTGATTGAGTAGGCCTAACACCTATTTCAGATAAGCTTACTATCTTCGCGGCTCAAATCTCATTCTTTATTATGAACCGCCAAATAAAATCTGCACTGATATCTGTTTTCTATAAAGATGGCCTGGAGCCTATCGTCCGCAAGCTGCATGCGCTTAATGTGCATCTGTATTCCACGGGCGGCACACAGTCTTTCATAGAGCAACTGGGTATCCCTTGCACTTCGGTGGAAAGTGTTACCAGCTACCCTTCTATACTGGGCGGCCGTGTAAAGACACTTCACCCAAAGGTATTTGGCGGCATACTGGCACGCCGCGATTTTGATGAGGACCAAAAACATGTACAAGAGTTTGAGATACCCTTGCTCGATTTGGTGATTGTCGATCTTTATCCGTTCGAAGAAACAGTAAAGAGCACCAATGACGAAAAAGCCATCGTAGAGAAAGTAGACATAGGTGGTGTATCGCTGATACGTGCTGCTGCAAAGAATCATAAGGATGTATGCATTGTAGCGTCTCGCAATCAATACAGCCAACTACTAGAGTTGCTGGAAAGCAACAATGGCGAAACCACGCTGGAAGACAGAAGACGCTTTGCTGCTGCTGCCTTTACAGAGTGTGCGCATTACGATGTAGCCATAGCAGATTACTTCAACCGTTCTGCAAATACAGAGAGCTTCCAGCTTTCGATAAGCAATAAGCAACCATTACGCTACGGCGAAAACCCGCATCAGCAAGCGGCTTTCTATGGCGACATCAATGCTATTTTTGATAAGCTGAACGGAAAAGAACTTTCTTACAACAACCTGGTAGATGTTGATGCTGGCTGCCGGATCATATCTGAGTTTAAGAACCCTGCTTTCGCCATCATCAAGCATACCAATGTATGCGGTGTTGCGGAGCGTGAAGATGTACTGACTGCATGGACCGCAGCGCTGGCAGGTGACCCGGAAAGCGCGTTTGGCGGTGTACTTATCACCAACCAAACAATTAATGCAGCAGTGGCACAAAAAATCAATGAGCTGTTTTTTGAAATACTGATAGCACCTGCTTATGATGAAGATGCACTAACACTGCTGAAAGGCAAAAAGAACCGCATCATCCTGCAACAGAAGCAATCATTCTACCCTGAGCGTGAATTCAAACGCATACTGAACGGTGTACTGGTGCAGGAAGCCGATAAGGGCAACTACAATGAATGGATAGAAGCTGGTGGACGTAACTGTACAGATGCCGAGAAGGCTGATCTTGCTTTTGCCAATATTGTATGCAAACACCTTAAATCTAATGCAATTGCATTGGTAAAAGACAGGCAGCTGATAGGCAAGGGCTGCGGACAAACCAGTCGTATAGACGCTCTGCGCCAGTCGATAGAAAAGGCACGCCAATTTGGTATCGATCTGAATGGGGCAGTACTGGCATCCGACGCCTTCTTCCCGTTCGATGACAGCGTACGTATGGCGCACCAGGCAGGCATTACAGCCATCATACAGCCGGGTGGCTCCATGCGTGACAATGACACCATACAGTACTGCAAAGACAACAACCTGGCGCTCGTAATGACCCAGATGCGTCATTTTAAACACTAATTATTATTTTCACGGTCTATGGTCTCTATACTCATAGACGACAACCTGCTGCTACGTTCGTTTCAGCCCGATGATGCCACAGAGCTTTTTCGGGCTGTTGACGAGTCGCGTACACACCTGAGGCCTTGGCTGCGCTGGGTAGATGCTACTACGAAACAGGAGCATATACAGCAATTCATACACCGCACACTACAGCAATTGCACAATCAGGAAGCGCTGGAGCTGGGCCTTGTACACAACCGGCGCATCATTGGCGGCATTGGCATGCATGAATGGGACCACATGCTGAAGAAAGCCCAGCTAGGCTACTGGGTACGTAAGGAATATGAAGGACAGGGTGTGGTGAACCGCGCCCTTGTACGTTTCATAGATTTCCTTTTTGCGAAGCCGGGGTTGAATAAGATCGAAATACACTTTATGCCCACCAATACCCGCAGTGCTGCTGTGGCTAATAGGCTGGGGTTTAAAATTGAAGGCGTGATACGCCAAAGCTATTTTTTCAATGGCAGGCTCGAAGACCTGGTAATAACAGGTTTGCTCAAAGATGAATGGAAGAAAGCCTAAGGGCTATTCGTGCTCCAGATTGTTCACCTTTTCCCATATCTCGGGTATACGCTTCACCCAGTTCAGTTCCTTCATTTTGTAGCGGGCCTCTTCTACAGGACTGCCGAAGTAAACCTTGCCACCTTCTATACTTTGCGGCACACCGCTCTGCGCATATACTATGGCACCCTTGCCAATAGTCAGGTCTTTGCTCACACCTACCTGCCCCCATAGTATTACTTCATCTTCTATGATAGCCTTACCACCTATACCTACCTGTGCCGCAAACAGGCAGTTCTTGCCTATCACTGCCCCGTGGCCTATATGTATATGGTTATCCAGCTTGGTGCCCATGCCAATGATGGTATCGCCGCTCACTCCTTTATCAATAGTGCAGCCGGCACCAATTTCTACATCATCTTCAATGATTACCCTGCCGCAACTTATCATCTTGTCGTACTGCGCTTCGCGGTCTTTTCTACGTTTAAAGTAAAACGCATCTGCACCTAACACGGTTCCCGCATGTATTACTACATTATTGCCAATGATGGTGTGGTCGTATATGGTGACGTTGGGATGTATCAGACAGTTTTCGCCGATACGTACATGATTGCCGATAAATACGCCCGGCTGTATATGTGTCCCTTCACCTATCAGAGCACTATCGCTTATCATTTTATTGGCAGGCTCAAAGGGACGCCAGTGCTGCACCAGCTTTACATATGCGCTGAAAGGGTCGGGATGCACCAGTAATGTCTTACCCTCCGGGCAATCCACTTCCTTATTGATGATGATGATCGTTGCAGCCGATTGCAGGCAGGTATTGTAATACTTTTCAAAGTCGACAAAGGATATATCTCCCGGTGTTACTTTGTGTATCTCGTTTATACCTGTAGCCAACTGCGTATCATTACCTACCAGCTTTGCATCTATAAACTCAGCAACCCATTTCACAGGCACACCCTGTTCCAGCTTCATATGTTCTGTTTTACGTGGTGCAAAAATACTAATTGAGTTAACGCTATAGGTAAAAACTTGTGCATCCGCAGCATTTACTTTATTTACTTTGCAAGCATTGCATGGGCGGGTATATCAACATCAACGGAAAGATCAAAATGCAGGACGAAGCACTGCTCCCTGCTGACAACAGAGCATTCCGCTACGGCTATGGTCTGTTTGAAACGATGCTTTTCCGTGATGGAGTTATTGCATTGAAAGACCTGCATTGGGAACGTTTGTTTGCCAGTATGCAGCAACTGCACTTCTCCATTCCAAAACTTTTTACCAAAGCTTATCTGGAGCAAGAGGTAGAGCGTACCGTACAAAAAAATAAGCTGGAACATCTTTCCCGCGTGCGGCTACAGGTTTTTGCCGGTAGTGGCGGGCTTTATGAAGATGCCAGTCCGAAACCCGAATTTGTGATAGAATGCTTTCCGCTGGAGAAGCACATACTAATGCTGAATGAAACCGGGCTGGTCACAGGCATTGCGCAAGAGCTACATAAAAGCAATGATGCACTTGCCAACCTTAAATCTTCAAATGCCCTCATCTACGCCGTTGCTGCACAACAAGCGAAAGCTAATAAATGGAATGACGCTTTGATACGTAATGCTCAAGGTAATATCGTAGAAAGCACGATTGCCAATATCTTCTGGACAAAAGACAATACTATATATACACCACTGCTTTCTGAAGGTTGCATTGCGGGCGTTATGCGCCAATATGTGATTCGTAAGCTCCGGCAGCAGGGGTTCGATGTTCAGGAGTCATCCCTGGATGCCCAAATACTGTGGCAAGCCGACAGCATTTTCCTCACAAATGCTATTCGGCGTATCAAGTGGGTACAAGAGGTAGATGATCAGAGCTTTTCAAATCATTTTATCGGCGATATATATCATTCTGTTTTCCATACTACCTAAAATCATCTGTTTATGATTTAACATTTTAACTAGCGCTTAAAAAGCACAGATGGCATAGTGTTATAAATTTTTGAACAAAATGACTACTATGAAAAAGTACGTACTTGCGTTAGGATTAGGACTTTGTGGAGCAATAGGTGCAAAAGCGCAATCACCATTTATATCTGTGATACCGGAGATCGGGGTGCAGTTCTCCAATATGCGGGCGCAAACGAATGGCATGGAAAGTTCTGGCGAGCTGAAATCAGGTGTGAGAGCAGGTTTAGCCATCGACATGGCATTATCGAATAATGTATCATTACAGCCGGGTATTTTCTACAGCAAAAAAGGTTACGAGGTAGAGCAAGACTTGCTGAGAAACATCGGCAACAATATGTATAATGAACACCGTAATACCGATGTGACAGTCAATTATATAGAATTTCCCATCACGCTACAATACAAATTTTCCAAAGGTAATACCGGTGGACTATTTGTAGGTGCTGGTCCTTATATTGGTGTGGCTATTGATGGCGATGTGGAATCTACCGTTACGCGTACGCTGGCAAATAGCCTTTCCGAAAGTGTGGCATTCTCATCGAATGACGAGCGCGACCTGAGAATAGGCGACGACTTTGGCGATGATATAGAAAGCACCGACATCGGCCTGAACGCGAATCTTGGATATCAGTTCAATAATGGATTTATGTTGCGGGGATATACCGGCATAGGCCTTTCAAATCTTGCACCTAACGGCAACAGCAATAATTCGTTGCGCAATTTTTCATTCGGTTTTACTCTAGGTTATGTTATAAAGTAGACTATGCTATTATATCTGGGAAGGAGGAGCTGATTTTCAGCTCCTTTTTTATTAAATATTAATCGTTTGTCATTTTCCCTTACGCGTTTCCTTATTAATTCTGCTTGAACTCACTGCGCATACATATTCTATGGCACAGTCTTATAACTAGTCTTTAACAAAGACAGTTTGCTATGAAAAAGTTCATACTTGCGTTAGGTTTGGGTCTTTGTGCGGCGGTGGGTGCGAGTGCGCAAGGAACTACATTGGTTTCCATTGATAACGAGACTGGTATTCAAAAAGCCCGCTATCCAATATTTACATTTGGGCCGGAAGCTGGTGTACAGCTATCCAACTTTCGTGCTATCGACAATGGTGAGGAATTCCAGATACCTGTAAGGCCGGCTATACGCGCAGGCATTGTAGCAGATTTGGCCTTGACAGATGTTGTGTCGCTGCAATCGGGTGCGCTGTTCAGCAGAAAGGCTTACCTGGCAGATCAAACCTCGGTGAAGACTATTTCTCGCGTACGCTACAGAGAAGAAACCCAATCATACTTTACCGTCAATTATCTCGAGATACCGCTTACACTACAGTATAAGTTTGCTGTAGGCAATGTCAGTGGGCTGTTTGCAGGCGCAGGCCTCTATGGTGCTGTTGCTTTTGGTGGCGACATCAGATCGAGGACCAGAAGGTACGCCGAAGGCACAGGCGCTCTTGTGTCTGCTGAAAATGCCAGACGTGATGTACTCGTAGGCAGAGATCGTGGTGATGACATAGCATCTACGGACCTCGGCTTAAACGTTAACGCAGGCTATTTTATCAATGAAGTGACATTTGTGCGTGCACATTCAGCCATTGGTTTAAAGAACCTGTCGGCCCGGGCTAACACAATAAATTCACTACGCAATTTTTCCTTTGGAGTAACAGTAGGACTTTTGTTCTAATAAAGATTTTGGCTACGATTAAGAAAGGGGCTGCATTCTTGCAGCCTTTTCGGTTTTATATACTTGCCGTTTCCGGTTAACTTTGCCCTCCTATGGCAAATAAAGTACGCGTTAGATTTGCGCCAAGTCCTACCGGCGGGCTTCACCTGGGCGGTGTACGCACTGTATTATACAATTATCTGTTTGCACGCCAGCATGGCGGCGATTTCGTTTTAAGGATCGAGGATACCGACCAATCGCGCTTTGTAGCGGGTGCTGAAGAATATATAGTGAGCTGCCTGCAGTGGTGCGGCCTGGAACCGGATGAGAGTCCGATGAAAGGTGGCCCGCATGCCCCGTACCGCCAGAGCGAACGAAAGGCTGATTATTACCAGTATGCTAAACAGCTAGTAGATGAAGGCTATGCATACTACGCATTTGACACTCCGGAAGAGCTGGAGCGTATGCGTAATGAATTTAAGAGCGAATCGGGCAACACAGCGCAGTACGATCAGCGTACACGTATGCACATGCGCAACTCTCTGACAATGGGCGCTGATGAAACGGCAAAGCTTATCGAAGCAGGTACTCCTTACGTCATCCGTATAAAGATGCCGGCGGGCGAAAACCTGAGCTTTACCGATATGATACGCGGCGAGGTGCATTTTGATACCAGCCTGGTGGATGACAAGGTGCTGCTGAAAGCAGATGGTATGCCCACTTACCACCTGGCGGTAGTTGTTGACGACTATCTGATGCAGATAACACATGCCTTCCGTGGCGAGGAGTGGCTGCCAAGCGCGCCCGTACACCTGCTACTATGGAAATACCTGGGCTGGGGCGATGCCATGCCTCAGTGGGCGCATATGCCGTTGATACTAAAACCCGACGGCCATGGTAAACTAAGCAAGCGCGATGGCGACCGCTTAGGCTTCCCGGTATTTGCAATGAACTGGACCGATCCTAAAACCGGCGAAACAACCCAAGGCTTCAAAGAGCGCGGCTTCTTGCCCGAAGCATTTATCAATATGCTGGCGATGCTTGGCTGGAGCAGTGGACTGGAGCAGGAAATATTTAGCCTTGGCGAACTGGTAGAAAAATTCTCGATAGAGCGTGTGCATAAAGGCGGTGCCAAGTTCGACTATGAGAAGGCAAAATGGTTCAATCACCAGTATATACAGAAGCTATCCGGCGAACAGCTTACTCCGTTGATCAAGCCGTATTTGCTCGAAGCGGGCATACAGTCAGACGATAGCTATATAGCTACGGTTGCGGATATGATAAAAGAGCGCTGCACGCTGTTACCCGATTTCGTTGCTCAAGGTTCATTCTTCTTTAAAGCGCCCGAAGAGATAGATATGCCGTCCATTACCGATAAATGGAATGGTGCCAAAAAAACATTCTTTTCTTCTTTTATAGATGCTTTGAATAATCTATCTGTTTGGAATGTGGAAACGACGGAACAAGCATTTAATGACTGTGTGCAGCAGCAGGGAATCAAAAAAGGTGAGGTAATGTTGCCGCTCCGCATTATGCTGGTGGGTGGTAAATTTGGCCCCGGCGTATTTAATATAGCAGAAATGATAGGAAAAGAACAGACGATTGGCAGAATAGCTAAAGTGATTGACGCAGTATAGCTTGTAGTTATTAAACATCCATAAAAACACGTAATTCCGGTTAAAACATTAGCCGGGATTTTTTTTTAAAATATTATCCTCTATTGCTTTTTTGTTAATATTATTTTATATTTGGTTTATTCCTAACTAATAAATTTCCAAATATGAAGAGCAGACTTTTCCTCTTAAGTGCTTTGATCTCCACGTCCGCATCCTATGCACAGTTAAGCGTATCGACAGAAGGTAAAAAATTCGTTATTGTTGAAGAAGGTACAGGTGCGTGGTGCGGACACTGCCCCGATGGCGCGGTTAGACTGGACGCAATTCTCAAAGCCAATCCGAATGCGATAGGCACAGCGATACATGATGCTGATCCAATGGAAATTCCTGACGGCGCCACTATTAACACAGCATACGCAACTGGGTTTCCGTATGGAACTGTTGACCGTGCCGACTTCAGCGGTAAGGTTGGCCAAAATAGAGGTAGCTGGAGTACACTAGCTGGGCAGCGATTAAAGATGACCGCAGACTTCGATGTCAAAATGACTCATAAGTGGGATAAGTCTAAAAATGAAATTACAGTCACTGTTTCTGCAAAAGCTTTAAAAGACGTTACAGGCAAATACAACCTAAATGTTTTTATTACGGAGGATAACGTATCAGGCGGCGCTACTTATGACCAGTCTTGCTTTTCTGATTACAACGACGATGCAACTCACCCGATGTACAAAAAAGCCACGACTACAAAAAATGGAACTCCGTACATCCAAGGATACCAACATATGCACGTTCTTAGGACGATGCTCGGAGGTGCATGGGGTACAAAAGGTGTGATAAAAGATGCTGCTAAAAAAGGTGACTCTGCCAGCAAGACATTTACGTTTGTCATTCCTACTACTTGGAAAGCAAAAGACCTGAAATTAATTGGTGTAGTTCAGGAAGAAAATTCCGACCCGCTGAAGAGATCGTTCAACAATGCTGTACAAGCCAAATTTTATAACTGGTCTACAGATGTGACAGACGTAGCTGCTGTTAGCAGTATGACGATCTATCCTAACCCTGCTACAAATATGATTAATGTTAGCGCTTCTTTAGCTACAGCAGGTAAAACGTCGGTTAGTATTATGAATGCCATAGGTCAGGTTGTATATCAGCGCGATGTTACTACTAATGGCTTAACATATGCTCAGAATATTTCGTTGGACAACTTTAGCAAGGGTGTGTACATCCTTACCATCAATAATGATGGCGTTAAAAGTGCGCAGCGTTTTATAGTAAAGTAATCTTATAATTAGTTTAGCAAATAAAAATAGTCTTGCCACCGCAAGGCTATTTTTATTTTAGGAGAATGTATTCTTATTCAATCTGGCAATATTGATCAGTTGAATTTTATTATGTAGTATACGCTATCTTACCATCTGCAATTCCATTATAAAAGAAGGCCGACTAAAAGCCAGCCTTCTTTACATATCCTGAATAGATTCTATCGTATACTGAGTTTTTCTTGGTGCAATAGCTGCCCTTCAGAAGATATTCTTATTATATACAATCCAGAGGGAACTGATGGCAGGTTAAGTTTACTATTTGTTTTAAGACCGGTCGCAGTGCCCTCATATAGTGTTGAGACTTTCGAGCCAAGCAGGTCTATTAGTTCTGTCTTTATGCGCCTACTATCAATTAATGCATCCGTTGATATCGTAACAAATTTACTTGCAGGATTTGGATGTAATGTAAATGATGTTTGTTGCACATCATTAACATCTGTAGGCTTGTAATGACTGGTTGATACACAGTCATAATTATCATTGATCCAATTTGATATTATTTCACTGTTCCCAGAAGTTCGATTGACGGTACTTATTGTCCATGTGTCATAAAACGTGCTACTAAAATGTAAGGTAGTCACTCGGTTTTTGTTCACGTCCATTGGCGGGCAATTATTTCGGGTATCATTACATGTTGCGCTTGTTGTGTTCAAATCTCCGTTACCGTCTGTTCCAATTGCTTTAAAATTGAGTGTATTGGAAGATGCAGGCACTAAATCATTTATTCTCGGGCCTATCAAAACAATATTATCATTAGCTGCATTATTTAGAACGCCAATTCTTGCTGGCCAACAGACATTGGACAATTCGCCACCTAAAGAATTAAAATTTGAAGTAGCTGTCTGTGTGGCATAAGTCTCCCAATCCCATGTACCGCCAGCACCGCTACCAACAATATCTCCATTAACCCTGTTGATGCTCATATCAAGCATAAAAGGAATCGGGTTATTAACAGAGGGTTGCAAATGCGGAGGGCGAACAAATTCACAAATGGTATTATTCCAACTTGCTATGAATCCGGCAATTCTATGCCTTTCGTCAAAAGAACCATTGGGGTATTGGCCTGTATATTCAGTCTTTAATAATGTGGTACCCCAGGCGAACGATGTATTTGTCTCTAAAGGTGCTCCATTTGCTAAATGCACTCTATGCCATCCACTAGGGCCGGTGGCCAAAAAACTGGAATTTAATAAGGTTACCATTGGATACCTCCCGTTCGGAACAAATCCTATTATTCCAGGTGTTTGTCTTCCTGGCCAAAACTTGTTACTGTATATGTACCAGCTGCCATCGATATTTTCATTGGCGTCAAAAGCATATTCATTTCGTAAAAAGTCTGCAGAACTGTCTTCTACGACCACAGCAGTTCCCGGAGTGCAGTTCTGGTCGATAACCATTACAAATGACCCCGAACCATTATTAGTACCCATACTACCTGTAACGACCATATCGCCATTAGCCCTGTTATCGAGTACTTTTATGTGTATCAATTTATCAAACTGATATAATATTCCAGGTGGAATAGTACCACTACCATATGTATTTACAGTCATTGTGCCTGGTGCAAATGGGTCAACCATACCAACTACAAATTTGTTTGCTTTAAAACCACATATGTACAGTTTGCCACTACGTATTATAAACCGCATCTAGTGGAATGAATGCATTTAGATAAACGTCGTCATTTATAATTGAATTGCTGCACTTATCTCTATAAATCACTTTAATCCCGTTTGCTCCAGTTTGCGTATTCTGAACAAAGGCTACCATAATTACGGTACCGTTAATATGTTCTGCAAGAGCTACATTTCGTTCATCATCAAAACCCATATCGTCGTATATAGCATTTACTTGACTCCCTCCACAAGTTAATACCGAACCATTTACGCTACTTAGTCCCATAAAATGCAGTCCCTTTCCAATTTGTTCACCCGAACCATCCTTCCAACCCGGTTCGAAAACGGTGCCCGAGACTAAATAACCATTGTCGGCTTCCCTTGTATGAGGAATAATTGAATAGTTTTTGCTCTCTAACGTATAAGTTTCATTAGGCGCGGTCCCTTGTGCTAAAAAATAATTCTGGATGAAGGTCTGGCCATTAGCGGGAGAACATAGACCGAGCAGTCCTACGCCAATCAAGCTGGCGTGCAAATAGCCTTTAAGGCTGGGTTTTGCTTTGTGACGATTCATTGGTGAGTTTTTAATGAAATGATTAGAATATATTTATAGAAGAAGTGAAAAATTTCATGGTACGGTTTAACACAACACTAATATAATTAAGGTCATCTATAACGCAATAGCCAATACATAAAATAAAAAGGCCGACTGTGTAGTCGGCCTTTTTATTAAGAATCAGTATATTTTCTAGTGTGCTTCCTCTCCCGGTTTTAGTGGAACTGTTTGCGGGATGAAGTCGTTACCATTGCCATCATCTTTGTAGTCGTATGGCCAGCGGTGTACTTCAGGTATTTCGCCAGGCCAGTTACCGTGTCCGGCATTGATTGGCGTAGTCCACTCCAGTGTTGGAGAATCCCATGGATTCTGTGTCAACAGCTTGCGGCCTTTGAAGATGCTCATAAAGAAGTTGAACACGAACAACAGCTGCGCGAAGAACACGATGATCGATACGATGCTGATAAAACCATTCAGGCTCGTAAAATGTCTGAAAGACTCCCAAGCGCTGTAGTCGTAGTAACGACGTGGCATACCCGCAATACCTTCGTAGTGCATAGGCCAGAAGATAAGGTAAGCACCTGCCAGCGTTATGAAGAAGTGTATGTAACCAAGCGTATTATTCAGGTAACGGCCAAACATCTTAGGGAACCAGTGGTAGATACCGGCAAACATTCCGAAGAAGGCCGATACACCCATTACGATGTGGAAGTGGGCAATAACGAAATAAGTATCGTGCAGGTGAATATCCAGAGCAGAGTTACCCAGGAAGATACCTGTGAGACCACCGGAGATGAACAGTGATACGAAACCAAGTGCAAACATCATGGGCACGGTGAAACGTATATTACCTCTCCAAATAGTAGTAAGCCAGTTGAACACCTTTACCGCTGATGGTACTGCAATAAGGAGCGTCATCAGTACGAAGATAGAACCCAGGAACGGACTCATACCCGATACGAACATGTGGTGCGCCCAAACCAGGAACGCCAGAACCGTGATACCTATCAGGGAAATGATCATCGCGAAGTAACCAAAAATCGGCTTACGGCTATGCGTCGACAATACCTCTGATGCCATACCCATGCCAGGCAGCATAATGATATATACCTCTGGGTGACCCAGGAACCAGAATAAGTGTTGGTACAGGATTGGAGAACCACCGATGTGCGGAAGCGCTTTACCACCAATGAATATTTCTGACAGGTAGAAGCTGGTACCGAAATTACGATCGAATATCAGCAGTACGAAACCGGAGAACAGTACAGGGAATGACAGTACACCCAGTACAGCCGTGAACAGCAGCGCCCATATAGTAAGCGGCAGGCGTGTCATGGTCATGCCTTTGGTACGCATGTTCAGGATAGTAGAGATGTAGTTAAGACCACCCAGCAGCGACGATACCACGAACAGTGCCATAGAGATCAGCCACAGATCCATACCTACGCCCGAACCCATTGAAGCTTCTTTCAGCGCACTCAATGGAGGATAAGTCGTCCAACCACCTGATGCAGGACCCGTTTGTACAAACAGAGATACAAACATGAAGATGCTCGAAATAAAGAAGAACCAGTAAGACAGCATGTTCATGAAAGGCGATGCCATATCACGTGCACCTATCTGCAGAGGAATAAGCAGGTTGGCAAACGTACCGCTCAAACCGGCAGTAAGTACGAAGAATACGAGGATGGTACCGTGCATGGTAACCAGCGCGTAGTAAAATTCATTTGAAAGTTTGCCGCCTTTTGCCCACTCGCCCAGAAATTTCTCCATGATCGGGAAAGTCTGGTCAGGGAAGCCCAGCTGCAGGCGGAAGAACACCGAGAACAACGCTCCGATGATCGCCCAGATAATACCTGTGATGAGGAACTGCTTAGCAATGATCTTGTGATCCATGCTAAACAAATACTTCATAATGAAATGCTGCTCATGGTGTTCATGTCCATGATGCTCATCATGCGCGTGTGCATGCGCTACATTAGGTCCATCAATAATAACGTCGCTCATTTGTTTCACTTTTATAGAGGCCACTATTCCGGCCAATTCATCGTTATTGCTTTACTATTGTTTGATTGTTATTGCCGGGCTGTTCAGCAGGTTGCTCCGAACCTGTTGGAGCAACGCTGGCAGAATCTGCAGGTGCCGCAGCCGGCGCATTATTAATAGCATAATAAGTCTGCTGTGATGCCAGCCATGCTTTGTACTCAGCCTCTGTTTCTACTACCACAGTACCGCGCATCGCGTAGTGACCCTTACCGCACATCTGGTCGCAAGAGATCTCATATACGAAGTTCGGGTTCTTTGTGATCTCTTTCATTTGCGCAGTAGTATAGCGCGGAGTAAACCATAGTGTAGTGATGATACCCGGCACAGCATCCATCTTCATACGGAAGTGAGGCAGACCAACGTCGTGGATAACGTCCCTTGAACCTATGATCAGCTTGATAGGTTTATTAACTACCATATGCAGCTCACCATTAGCAGAGATGATATCGTCCATGTTGTTGCGATCTTTCCAGTCAAGGCCTAGTACGTTGTTCGCATCATCTATCTTACGGAAATCTCTGGTACCAAGTACTCCATCATTGCCGGGATAGCGAACTATCCAGTTAAACTGCTTGCCTACGATCTCTACGATAGCAGCATCTTTAGGTGCTTCAGAAGTCATGCTTACCCAGTTACGAAGACCGATAGCAACCAGAACAGCCATCGCAATAGCAGGGATAGTTGTCCAGATCAGCTCCAGCTTGTTGTTGTGCGGGAAGAAGAATGATGTACGTTTTTCAGTAGACTGGTAGCGAAATGCAAACCAGAACAGCAATGCCTGTGTAAGGAAGAATACGATACCGGTAACAATAACCGTAACACGGTACATAGAATCGTACTGTACACCTTGCACCGATGCTGAATCAGGCAGCATCTTAGGCATCATAAGTTCATGACATTCCCAAATACCATAAAGCCCTAGTAGAAAGAAGGCCATTAGCAGCCAGGCCATCAGGCGGTTGGTAGAGGCTTTCACCTTTTCTTCGCCGCGTAATATCATTGCCAGTTCACTCGCCTTGGCGATCTGGTAGATAATGATAAATACCAGAAGTATCAGTGCTATTGCTATAAATCCCGACATGGTCAGTTTATCTTGTAATTTCTTAGAATTTAATTTTTCAGTTTGTTCTTTTCAGGGTCAGTTGCAGTTTGCTATTAACTCTGATGCAGTACTGCTTCTTTCAGTAGCGGGTGGTTGTTAGGTACCAGCGATGCTCTTGCAAGTGTGCGAGACACAGTGAACATCAGGATACCAATGAAACCAGCCAGTATACCTAGCTCATACCAAGACAGGTGCCAGTTCTCGGCCAGCGGGCCAGGCATTGTCATGATGTAGAAATCCAGCCAGTGACCGAAAATGATAACCATCGCAATGAAGGTAACTGTGAAGTAGTTCCTCTTACTCGGGCGTGCCATCAGTATCAGGAAAGGCATTACGAAGTTGATGATGATGGTAGAGTACCAGATCAATCCGTAAGGACCTTGCTGACGCATCTTGAAGTAGATTGTTTCCTCAGGAATGTTGGCGTACCAAATAAGCATATACTGTGCAAACCATGTGTACGTCCAGAAGATGCTGAATGCGAACATCAGTTTACCAAGGTCATGTATGTGCTCTTTATTAACCAGTACCAGGTTCCCCTGATTTTTTAGGAATACTACAAAAAGAAGGATAACAGAAACACCGCTAACAAATGCACTTGCGAAAGTGTACCAGCTGAACATGGTTGAATACCAGTGTGCATCGATGCTCATGATCCACAACCAAGGAGCAGTGCTCATTTGCGTAAGCGCGTACACGAACAGGAAACCTGCTGACCATTTGAACATGGTCCAGTATATTTTCGTGCTGTTCTTGGGAGCAGTTTCCTGCTTCAAAGAAAGAGAACGGAATTTGCGGCCAAAGAAAGACCATGCAGCAACCGTAAGAATTGTGAACCCGATGAACATAGTAGGATTCAGAAAGCCTGCTTTACCCTCCAGTATTTTATCGCCATGCGGGTGTACCCAGTGGTATATAGGGTTGTGTCCGTCGATGTTGAACATAAAGGCAGATAAGAAAAGGATAATAGCAGCTATTACACCGAATACCCACACATTGGCACCTATCGCCTCGGGTACTCTTTTGTAGGCTACGATCCAGCCGCCTTGAGCAAGCGAAGCTGCTGCCTGGATAAAAACACTTGCAACAGTAACAAGCAGAAAGAACACACTATTGTGTACCAGTACGATCCAGAAGCGTGTCTGGTCTACATGGTCTCCGCCTAATAAGCTGATAGCACCGATTATAAGCACCAGCAGACCTACAGCCATCAAAGCAAGGCTGGTATTTCTCATTCGGGCCGGTATCTCAAAACGATCGTTCATTGTTATAAATTATTAGAAGTAGGTTTACTATTATACTTTATTAGTGATGGTTGTTATTGTGCTGTGCAGAGCCTTGTACCTGAGCTGCTGTTGCAGTAGTATCCGTACGCATAACAACAGGGTTAGTGCCTTTAGCAGCCAGGCTATCAGCAGATGTCATACCCATAGCAAATGCATCACCACCATTCTTTGACTGGTATTGCTTGATGTAAGCGATCACCTGCCAGCGTTGCTTGATATCGAGCTGCGAAGCATATGAACCCATCGCATTCTTACCAAACTTGATAGCAGCGTACATCTGGCCTACCGTCATGTGCAGATACTTGCCATCTTTAAAGTTGGCAGGCATAGCTACAAACTTGCCGCTGGCAAACAGAGGGCCCTGACCATCGAGGTTGGTACCGTGACATATACCGCAATAGATATTGTACAGGCGCTGCCCTTCTTTCAGTTCTGCCTCGCTAAAGCGGAGGTTTGTGGTGAATGCTTTTTGAGCACTCGTATCATCTGCTCTCAGATGATCCGGCAGTTCACGACCACGTGCTACCGTACCGGCAACAGGCATACGGCTTGTTTGTCCGTCGGCGAAGTTGGGGTTGGTTGTATACGCATCGTATGCAACTGAATAAGTCATGTCCGGAGCATAGGTTTTACCCGGATTGCGGTGCAGGCCGTTGTTGTCGGTACAAGCCGTCAAACCCAGTCCTGCCATCAGGCTTGCTATTACTATGCTTTTGGTTTTATTCATAAATAAGGTAAAATTCAAAAATCAATATTCAATTTGAAAAGCTCTGTTTAAGCGAGTCTCTGGTAAGCCTCTTCCTTATCGAACCTGCCATACCACCACTCCGATTCTGCTATTTGTACCGATGTTTCTACCGAACCTGTAGACTTCAGGAAGTCAACCAGTTCTTGCTCGGTAGTATGATCGGTGATTTCCATAGCCACTACAAACAGGTCGTCTGTCTGGCGCGGATGGAAAACGTGTTTCTTAACACCCGGCATTATCTGGTTAAGGTAGCAGAACGTAAGCACCATACCTACCGCTGCAAAAAGTACCGTAAGCTCAAATATGATCGGTATGAACGCAGGCAGTGAGAAGTGCGGCTTACCACCGAAGTTCAAAGGCCAGTCAGAAGTGAAGATCCAGGTCATGAAGCCTACCGCTGTGCTGGTACCTGTAATACCATATATAAAACCGGCAACGTGCAGGTCTGTGTCTTTATGACCCAGGGCGATATCCAGCCCATGGACAGGGAAAGGCGTGTACACATCATGCAGCTTATAACCGCTGTTGCGTATTTTTTTCACCGCAGGAAATAATACTTCCTCGTCATCGTAACACGCTACTGCAAATTTCTTTATAGCCATTGTTGATTTGTATTCGGATTGTTTAGCTAAAAGTATTTTTTATTAATGATGTGCATGAGACTGCTCATGTACAAATTCTTCTGTTGTTTTCTCTTCGATAACAGCCATCTTTTGCTTGTAGCTTTCGCCTGATGTCTTCAGTACAAACTTGATCTCGGCGATCGCAATGACTGGGAAGTATTTTGCGAACAGGAAGAAGCAGGTAAAGAACAGACCGAAAGTACCAAGGTAGAAGCCTATCTCAGGCCATGTTGGACTATAGTAAGTCCAGCTACCTGGCAGGTAATCGCGGTACAGTGATGTCACGATGATTACGAAACGCTCGAACCACATACCAATGTTTACTACGATAGACATAATGAACGTGAACGGAATGTTACGGCGCAGTTTCTTGAACCAGAACAGCTGCGGAGATACCACGTTACAAGTCATCATCGCCCAGTAGCTCCACCAGTAAGGACCAAGGATACGCCAGTTGAACGCCTCTTGCTCATATATTACCTGGCTGTACCATGCCATGAAGAGCTCAGTAAGGTAAGCCACACCCACAATGGAACCGGTAAGTACAATTACCTTGTTCATTGCCTCGAGGTGACCTACTGTGATATAGTCTTCCAGGCTCATGATACGACGACAAATGATCAGCAGGGTATTCACCATGGCGAAACCTGAGAAGATCGCACCCGCAACAAAGTATGGAGGGAAGATTGTAGTGTGCCATCCCGGAATTACTGAAGTAGCAAAGTCAAAAGATACGATGGTGTGTACCGAAAGTACCAGTGGTGTTGAAAGACCTGCAAGTACCAGTGACAATGCCTCGTGACGCTGCCAGTTCTTAGCAGTACCAGTCCAGCCGAACGATGCCATACCATAAAGGCGCTTGCGCAGCTTTGTTTTAGCACGGTCGCGGATGGTAGCAAAGTCAGGTACAAGACCTGAGTACCAGAACAATAATGATACAGTGAAGTAAGTAGAGATAGCAAATACGTCCCAAAGAAGCGCGGAGTTGAAGTTAGGCCACAATGGTCCGCGGGTGTTTGGATAAGGCAGTACGAAGAAGCCATCCCATACACGGCCCATGTGGAAGATCGGGAACTGGCCCGCGCACATTACCGCGAAGATAGTCATCGCCTCTGCCGCACGGTTTACACCCGTACGCCAGCCCTGGCGGAAAAGTAAAAGGATAGCGGAGATAAGTGTACCGGCGTGACCGATACCTACCCACCATACGAAGTTGGTGATATCCCATCCCCAGCCTACGGTACGGTTGATACCCCATACACCAAGACCCCAATAAACTTCCCAAACTACGGAGAATACCCCGAACATAAGAAGGCATATGGAGAAGAAGAAACCAACGTACCACATACGGCCCGGCTTACCTTCAATTGGACGGACAATGTCTTCTGTCACCTGACCATAGGTCTTATGGCCATCTACCAGCGGTTCCCGTACTGACGATTCGTACTTTAAATGCATAGCACGTAATTAGAAAAAAGGTGTTTAAAATTTATTTATCAGCTTTCGCTAACGCTTACAGTTTATTAAATATGCGCATTCATAATGCCATCCAGCTTCTCATCACCTGCTACTATGATGTCCGTATTGCGAACTTTCGATAAGTAGTTGATGTTTGGAAGTGTGTGTATTTGCTCCAGTACATAGAATACGCGCTCTTGCTGCTCCTGGTGGCGTATTTTAGCAATTGCACTGTTCGGATCATTTACGTTACCGAAAACGATACAATCAGAAGCACAAGCCTGCTGACATGCTGTACGGGCTTCACCATCTTTCAACGGACGGCCTGCTTGTTTTGCAGTCAGTTTAGCCTCTTGCAGGCGCTGAACGCAGAACGTACATTTTTCCATTACACCGCGGCTACGAACAGTTACATCCGGGTTCAACACCATGCGTGTCAGATCATCGTTCATGTCATCACGACGATAGTCTTCGTAAAGGTTGTCTGCGAATGCATCTGCACCGTTCCAGTCCATCCAGTTAAAGTGACGTACTTTATAAGGACAGTTGTTGGCGCAGTATTTAGTACCGATACAGCGGTTGTAGGTCATCATGTTCAGACCTTCGCTGGTGTGCGGCGTGGCTGCAACCGGGCAAACGTTTTCGCAAGGTGCGTTATCGCAGTGCTGGCACAGCATCGGCTGGAACAATGTCTGGATCGTATCCGGATCATCAGGCATACCGCTGAAGTAACGGTCGATACGCAGCCAGTGCATTTCCTGAGATTTCAGTACGTGCGTTTTACCTACTACAGATATATTGTTCTCGGCCTGGCATGCTACCACGCAAGCACCGCAACCAATACAGCTGGTAAGATCTATGGACATACCCCAGTGAATACCCGGAGCAACATAGTTAGGATAAAGGGTACCATTTTCACGGAAGCCTTCTTCCATTTCTATGGTTGCTTTTGTATTCTCATCCATGCCATGTGCAGCAACAGCAGCGGCACCCGCAGCATGTGCACCATGTGCATCATGACCGGCAGCAGCAGCTTCACCATGGCCTGCGGCAGGTGCAGCATCATGATGCTCCCATGGCAGGTGTGTGTAGTGTCCTATTTCTGCTTTACGGTCGTTTATCAGGTGGTTAGGATCTTTACGGAATTCTTCCAGTGTGTATTCACGTACGATCTTACGGCCTTCGTAGCTATGGTGCGTTTGTGTAATGGCTACATCAAACACATCACCTGTTTTTTCTATAGTAGCCGGAGCATGGTTGATAGTAGTAGTGCCGTTGAATGCCAGCATCGGGTAAGCATTCTTACCTGTATCGGCAGCAGCGCGGCCTACACCTTTATCACGTCCGTAACCTACGGCTATTGCTACCACATCGTTGTGCATACCAGGTACCACAACCATTGGCAACAGTATTTCTTTGCCGTTTGCTTTTATTTTCAGTACGCGTTTCTTAGAATCAACTTCGTTGATACCGGTCAGCTCTTCACCCAGATTTTTAGCAGTCAGTGGCGATACGCAAGCGTAGTTGTCCCATGTTGCTTTAGTGATCGGGTCAGGCATTTCCTGCAGCCATGGGTTATTGCTCCATGCACCACCGCGGCCTATCGATATTTTTTCGTACACAACCAGCTCCATGCCAGATGCAGGCTTCATAGCTTGTATAGCAGCTACTGCACCGCCTACATTAGCAGCTGATGCACCGCCTGCCATTGGCATAGTTGCGGGTTCAATCACACCATCTTGCAATGCCTGGTCAAAGTTTTGCTGGCTGCCCAGTTTGCCCATCCAGTATTGGTTCCAGTATGCACCGTAGTTGGTGGTAGCACCGGCCCACAGCAAAAGGCTATCCTGGAATGCACGTGTCTTGAACAGTGGCGCGATACCCGGTTGCATCAGGCTGTAGTAACCTGTCTTTGGTTCTGCATCACCCCAGCTTTCGAGGAAGTGATGATCAGGCACTACATATTTACATTTCTGGGCTGTCTCGTCCATGCGCTCAGCGAAAGATACCGTAACCGGTACTTTAGCAAGGCCTTGAGCGAACGCAGCGCCATTGTGGAAATCGTATACAGGGTTCACATCGTGCAGCATTATGGCGCCAACCTGGCCTGCATTCATTGCAGCTACCAGCGTTTGCATATCTGCATCGATACCAGCTTTGTAGTTGCTGGTAATAGCCCAGTTGATAGTAGTGCCGTTCGCACCTATCGCACTGTTGATAGCATTCACTACAACCTGCACATTTACATCGTTAGAGCCCGACACTACGATACCGTTACCTTTTTTCAGGTCAGCAGCAGCTTTCGCTACCAATATGTTCAGGTTCTTGCTGGCCAGTGCAGGCGCAGCACCCGTTGTAACTGCATTATAAAGCGCTACAGCTACAGCACCCATTTCTGAAGGCCTGCAGGTTGCACGATGATCGGCAGCTGCACCCGAGATAGTGTGGTTAGCTTCCACCTGGTAGTGCTTAGACATGTTCATGTTCTTAGCACTGATCCTGCGGCCTACACTGTATTGCTTAGAGAATTCTATTGGAGAAAGCCATGTACCGAGAAAGTCGGCGCCAAGGCTTACGATTGTTTGTGCTTTATCGAAATGATAAGAAGGAAGTGCACGTTTGCCGTAGCTCTGCTCATTTGCCAGCAGCATACCCGAGTATGATATGGCATCGTATACCACATGCTTTACGTTGGGGTATTTAGCTATGAACTGTGCAATTACGTCTTTGGTAGTTGGGCTGATGATGGTAGAAGTAACCAGATAAGCGCCACCGGTGGCACCTGCAAGGCCTTCCATTACGCGGCGGTCGATAGCTTCGAAAGTAGCCTCTTTACCGTCAGCATAAGGTTGACGCAATCTTGTTTTATCATACAGATTCAACACCGCAGCTTGTACGCGTGCAGATGTAGAACCTTGCGTGATAGACGACTTTTCGTTACCCTCCAGCTTTATCGGACGACCATCGCGCGTTTTGATAACTACTGCGCAATACTCACCGCCATCTACAAAGGTAGAAGCGTAGTAGTTGGGGATACCCGGTACGATTTCTTCCGGCTTTATGGCGTATGGTATGGCCCTGCGAACAGGCATTTCGCAACTGGCAGCCAGTGTAGCGGCTACCGTGCTGAAACCCAGGAATTTCAAAAAGTCGCGTCGTGGAGTGGTTGCATCCAGCAGTTTGTCGCTGAGTTCGAAAGGCAACGGCTCTTTAAACTCATTATCAACTGTCTCTGTATGAGTTGCTGTATTCTGCAACTCTTCCAGCCCCTTCCAATATTGTTTTTGACTCATACGGTTTGATCCGATATAATGTGGTTTCCGAATAATTTTTATTATGCGTTCAAATGACAGATTAATAGTGACACTTCATACATTCAGCACCGCCTATGTCTTCTACTGTTACACCTGTACGTTTTCCAGACTTAATTTCTTCGTGATACTTCTCGAAAATGCTGTAGTAGTTGTTATCTGCAAACTGCACCTGCGTTTGGCGGTGACAGTTAACGCACCAGCCCATCGACAGTGGTGAGAACTGGTAAACCTCGTCCATTTCCTGTATAGGACCATGGCAACGCTGACATGCTACTTTACCTACATTCACGTGTTGTGCGTGGTTGAAGTATACGTGGTCAGGCAGGTTGTGGATCTTCACCCATTTAACTGGAGAAGCTTTGATAGAACCATCTGCATTGCGGATGTAGTCTTTCTTAGCCGGATCCCAGCCTGCGTATTTGTACAGTTTCTGTATTTCCGCAGTACCATCTACTTTTTCGCCCTCGGCCGTGTACAGCGGGTGCTGTGCTTCGCCCGTATATTCGTTGATCTGTTTGTGACAGTTCATACACATGTTGGGAGAAGGTATCATTGCGTGGCGGCTCTTCTCAGCGCCTGCGTGGCAATAAAGACAGTTGATCTGGTTGATACCTGCGTGTACTTTGTGCGAATAGAATATCGGTTGTTCCGGCTGGTAGTTTTGCTGACGGCCCAAGTTGATGGCACCATCTACTATAAAGTAGCCTGCGAAGATGAAAGCAAGTATAACCGCAAGAGCAATAACTACTTTATTGCGATACAGCGGAATATCTCTAGGCGTAGCAATACCTTCCTTATCATTCGATACGCGCTGCAGGCCGTGGTTAATGCGCCACATGATGATAGCCAGAACTGCCAGTATCAATGTAATAACCGTATACAGCCAAGCTGGCCCGTCAGAATCCTTTGCAGCTTGGGTGCTGCCGCCTGCTGCTGGTACAGCTGCTGCCGGCTCTACTGAGTTTACATAAGTAATGATCGCGTCTATCTCTTCTGTTGACAGAGACGGGAATGGCGTCATTACTGTTTTACCCCATTTGTTATAGAGGTCGTTAGCGTACTTATCGCCGCTTGCGATCACCTTAGGAGAGTTGTGTATCCAGTCGTACAACCACTCTTTGCTCGGTACGCGGGCATCAACACCTTTCAGTGCCGGACCTGTTGCGTCCTTCAGCGGGTTGTGGCAACTGGCACAATTCGACTGGAAAAGAGCCTTACCGTCTGGTGCAGCTATTGATGTGAAATTGCAAGCGAACAGGGCAATTACCAACACGATGGTGTTGTTAGCAATCTTCCGTATCATCGGCTTAATAGATTCAAACACAGGAATAAAATTGAGAATTAACGTTCCTTTTAGATAAAGCTGGGCAAAACTACAACACAATGCTGAAAGTTTATACACATCTGTTAAAAAATGTTTTTCAATACCGGCGCGGGTTTCAGGGGATATTTAATTTCAACTAATTATGTTTTGTCAAAATATTGTCAGCTTAAAACAGCCTGATAATCACCTATATTTAACAAATCGTAAACTGATATATTTACCCTAAAAATTTAATTTATATATAATATTAGCGTACTATTTCCGGTGTATATTATATACTGCCTGTTCTTCCTCCATCAACAGGTGTGCTGGTACCATTCACATAGGCTGCCGCCGGGCTAGCCAGAAATGCGATAACACCCGCTATTTCTTCCGGCCTGCCAAATCGTCTTGCAGGTATCTCTTCCAGCATCTCCTTTTCTATCTCGTCCTGGGCGATGCCTGTTTTGGATGCCTTATTATTAATAATGGCTTCTAACCTGCCCGTAGATGTAGCGCCCGGTAACACATTATTGACGGTGATACCGAATGAGGCTACCTCGTTTGCCATAGTCTTTGCCCACGACGCTACCGCTCCACGTATCGTATTAGACACACCTAGTCCTTTAAGCGGAACTTTAACTGAGGTGGAGATAACATTGATGATACGGCCGTAACCCGCTTCCTTCATCTTAGGCAGCAATGTAGTAACGAGCATATGGTTGCAGATAAGATGCTGCTGGAAAGCAGCGATAAAAGCTTCTGGCTTAGCATCCACGATTGGACCTGCTGCGGGGCCACCACTGTTATTTATGAGTATATGAATGGTATGCTGTTGTGCATAACTGGCAACTACCTCCTGCACTTGCGCGGGATTGCTAAAGTCAGCAACCAGGTAACTGTGCTGCTGTCCTTTACTGGCGTCCAGCGTCTTTACAGCTTCCTGCAGCGCTTGCTCGTTGCGTGCTATCAGTATACAATTGGCTCCGAGGTCGGCTAGTTCTTTGGCCGATGCCAGACCAATACCTTGGGTACTGCCGGCTACCAAGGCCGTCTTCCCTGTAAGATCGAGTGTAAGCATAATAGATGAAGATGGAGGCGAAAGTAAAGAAAAACGGCCCCCTCCGCCCCTAAAGGGGGAACTTTTTTTCATTAGCACGGATATCGAAATATTTTCCCCCTTCAGGGGGCTAGGGGGTTTGGAGTTCTCGCTCTAATTGCTATATTTGCTTTATACCGCTTCGGCAATATTTACCACTCGCCTCTTCCTTACAGGTAAAGACTTGCATCCGGAACATCGTTCAACTACTCCAACGGTATATTTTTTTTACTTTATTTTTTAATCGCTTTTTTGATCCACCGAATACATGGAATATAATACTTCGCGCAGCAAAATGCTGATGCCTGAATACGGCCGTAATGTGCAAAGGATGGTTGAGTACCTGATGACCATCGAAGACAAAGACAGGCGCAGGAAGAATGCTGAGGCTATCATAGAACTGATGGGTACGCTAAACCCGCATCTTAAAACAATAGAAGACTATAAGCATAAACTGTGGGATCACCTGGTACAGATGACCGACTTTAAGCTGGATGTAGATGCACCTTATCCGCCCCCAACCCCTGAGCAGCTATATAAAAAGCCAGAGCCGCTGCCCTACCCTCAAAATCATATCGACCACAGGCATATGGGTAGAAACCTGGAAGGGCTCATCCAAAAAGCACTGGACGAAAAAGACCCCGAGAAAAGACAAGGGCTTACACAGGCCATTGGCTACTACATGAAGCTGGCCTATACCAACTGGCATAAAGAGCCTGTGCATGACGACATGATACGCAATGAGCTGAATGCACTTACCAATGGTCAGCTTCAGTATGAATCGGGCGGCTACCGTGTTCATTTCGATCTGCGCAGCAATTTCAAACAGAATACCGGCAGCAATAATAATAGTCGTAACAATAACAACCGGAACAACAACAACCGGAATAATAACAACCGGAACAACAATAACCGCAATAATAATAGCAACAACGATCGTGGCGGTGGCGGCAACGGTTACGGTAATAACAACAACAGGAAATTCAGTAAAAACAAAAACAAATAATCCACTCAGCACATGGGCGCTTTTGAAATTCGCGGTGGCAACTCGCTCAGCGGCGAGATAACACCTCAGGGAGCAAAAAATGAGGCGTTACAGGTTTTGTGTGCAGCATTGCTTACCGACCAGCCGGTAACCTATACCAATGTACCGGACATACTGGATGTAAATACGCTGATAGAGCTGCTGGAAGACATGGGTGTGCGTGTAGAACGCCCGCGTCCCAATACTGTGATACTACAGGCGGTTGACATAAACACCGACTACTTTATAGACCCCAAGTTTAAAAAGAAGTCGGGCAGGTTGCGTGGTGCTGTGATGCTGGCAGGCCCTATGCTGGCCCGCTATCGCAAAGCACATATACCGCAGCCGGGTGGAGATAAGATAGGTCGCCGCAGGCTCGATACGCATATACGCGGCTTCGAGCGCATGGGTGTCATGTTCAACTATGATACTGAGGAGAGCCTCTTTACATTGGACGGTGCCAACCTGCAAGGTGCACATATGATGTTGGATGAGCCTTCGGTAACTGGTACGGCCAACATCATAATGGCAGCGGTGCTTACGCCAGGTATCACTACTATATACCACGCTGCCTGCGAACCTTATGTGCAGCAGCTATGCCGTATGCTTAATAGCATGGGTGCACGCATCAGCGGCATTGGCTCTAACATGATCGTGATAGAAGGGGTGGAACTATTGAAAGGTTGTACCCACACCCTATTGTCCGATATGATTGAAGTTGGTTCGTTTATTGGCCTGGCAGCTATGACCAATAGTGAGCTTACAATCAAGAATGCAGGCGTTCCACATCTGGGCGTGATACCTGATACATTTGCAAGGCTGGGTATCCAGATGGAAATACGCAACGATGATATCTACATACCCAGGCAGGATAGCTATAGGATACAAAAATTCATCGACGGTTCGGTACTGAACATCTATGACCACCCCTGGCCCGGCTTCACGCCCGACCTTATCAGTATTATACTGGTAGTGGCTACGCAAGCAAAAGGCACTGTTCTGGTACATCAAAAAATGTTTGAAAGCCGCCTCTTCTTCGTCGATAAGCTGATAGAGATGGGTGCGCAGATAGTGCTTTGCGATCCGCACCGCGCAGTAGTTATCGGTCACGACAGGCAGGTAGCATTACGCGGCATCACCATGGTATCGCCGGATATACGTGCGGGAGTTGCCCTGCTTATTGCTGCGTTATCAGCCAGTGGCAAGAGTACCATCCAGAATATCGACCAGATAGACCGTGGGTACGAACGCATAGATGAACGGCTAAATGCTTTGGGTGCTAATATCAAAAGAATCGACTAGCAGCTGCTTACAATAGTTAAAAAAGGAGTCCTTATATTGGGCTCTTTTTTGTTAATCTTCGTTTCATTACTTTATCCAAGTAAGTGATTTTTATATTTTTGCAGCATGCAATATGTGTCCACGAAGGCTTATAGATATTTGCTGCTGACCATCCTTGTTTGCTTTACGGCATTTGCAGACGTACGAGCGCAGTTCAAGTCGGAAGACCTGCTGATAGATGAGTTGGTGCTGAACCTTCGCGGAAAGAATGCAGCGGGGTATGCTAATCAGTTTGCGCCTTTCGATACCGTGTGGCGGGTTGTTACAAAGCTGGTACCTGCCAGCGAACCGGAAGCAAAACGTATTGCCAATATCAGATCGAACCCCGATAAAATACAGCAGTTCGACCCGCAAATAAACCAGGCTATAGAACAACAATTCAAAGCAGTATTAAAGAAAGGCACCGACTCAGGATTGCACTGGTCAGAGATCATGATGGTGCGCTATGAACTGGAAAAGATGATGCTGACCAAGGAGATGATCGGCTTTGAAAAGGTGGCTCCTCTAAGACTGCAAGGATATGTATACCTTATGGACAACCTTACCTCCAAAACCTATATGGTAGCAGTCAGAAATGTTTTCAGCTTCGACAACAGAATATATGGTGCCGAAGTAGTGAATGTACTGGAGGCCCAAAACATTGACGAATACTACGACAAGCTAGCCGGTGAACGCAAAGTAGCCAGGCAGCGGCTAATAGACGAAATGTATGGTGCCAATGAAAAAGCTACTGATAGCAGTGCAGTAGCACAAAACAAAGCCAAGGATGAAGGTGGAGCAAATGACGAAGAGGACGACGACAATGATAAAAAGAAGAAACAGTTGAAAAAAGTACTGGACCGTAAACTGTACATAGGCAAGCTGGATGATGAAATAAGGATAGAGCTTTATCTGCGCTCACTACAGGGCTCTTGCCCTGAGCCTATATGCGGCTGGGAGGGCATTTATAAGTTTGGCGACAATGAAGAATATATAAAGCTGGAAGTAACCAAAAAAGCAGATGGTAAATGGCATTTCATGGAGGCATCAGAAGAAGGAGCCATGGAACTGGTGCTCAACGGCAACACCTTTACCGGGCAATGGATATCGCCGCAAGACAAGACAGAGTACGAAGTAAAGATGGAAGAGCGGCTGGAAGTAAAACCAAAAAAGCTCTATATGCTCGATGAAATGATCGAGAGCCTCTAATCTTTACCGGCTTCTTTCAGCACTGCTTTCATTTTATCAAGATGCTCGGGCGACTTCACTTTTTTACCATTTACCAGCATGGCGAAGTGCTCCGCGCATACTTCTTCAGGGTGTAATACGTACGATGTGTTTCCGCCTGTTTTTTGCATCAATTCGGGAAACTTGTTCAATTCGTAGATCGTAGCCTTATCTTCTTTTACATACTTTTTCACACCATCGCTTTTCAGCTCCAGCAACCCTACATTGGCATATTCTTCTAGCACATTGCCTCCCGCATAGGGCTTTAAGCTATAGAGTATAACCGCGAGATCTTTTTTGCCAAGCGTAATGTAATGTTCCACCACGGGGCAGTCCGGATTGGTGATCGACATGCCACCTATCGATTCATTGTATGCTATGGGGTTCGATGGCTTGAAGCCAATGATATCATACAGCTTATCTCTGGTTTCTTTATTGAAGCGGGAGTACACATGAAATAATTCATGTGATACAATGCCGGGATTAATCGCCTCCGGCCCACCAGCCTTCAATACAATAAAATTTCTGCGGGTGTAGCCTTCCGCTCCAAATTCTTCATCGCCTATCGACTTCACCATCTGTATTTTCTCAGGCAGTTTTAAAGTCATTCTGTTCGCTTCAAAATAATTAGCGATCATCTGGAAGGCATCCTTAAACTGTGCCTTTTCGTGCTCTGTCCAGCTACGGGCCTGGCCGGCTGCAAATTTTAGATAGTCGGCTTCCGTTACCTCTTCCTGCGTCATCAGCCTGCCTTGCAAGTCAAACTTGGTTAACGCTTTGGTATAATCATCGCTTTCGCGCAGCAGTTGGGCCGACGATGCACTATCCATCAGCTCAATAGTTGTGGACAAAAACGAGAAGGTCAGATTCTCGCAAAAAGCTGTGGTTGAAATAGTTAAGGTAGCGATCAAAAAACTGAAACGAGCAAAGGCCTTGCGCATAGTATCAAGTGTTAAGGACAGAGGGTAAAGTTATAGGTCTTAGCCCGTTAAACCGCGATAAAAGATTTGGCTATACAGCTATTGGCAACAGATTGTGATTCACATTGTTTCATCCCCTACCTTTATTGTAATAAAGAACAAGGGAATAACAGACTATGCAACAACAGCCGGATATTCACACACTAGGCGAACTAAAAAAAGCAGGCTACAAGGCACGAACAGTAAAAGAAGAAGTAAGAGCCAACCTTATAAAGTCGATACAACAAAATCAAACACCTTTCAATGGCATATTGGGTTACGAAGACTCCGTAATACCCGATGTGGAGCGCGCCTTACTGTCAAGGCACAATATCCTTTTCCTGGGCCTACGCGGACAGGCCAAGACGCGTATGGCGCGCGAGATGGTACAACTGCTGGACGAGTGGCTACCGGTGATTGAGGGCAGCGATATTAACGACAGTCCATTCGCGCCCATATCTTTGTACGCACGCAACCTGGTGGACGAGAAAGGCGATAATACTCCCATCGTATGGCTGCACCGAAGCCAACGCTATGGTGAAAAACTGGCTACGCCCGATGTGTCCGTTGCAGACCTGATAGGTGATGTAGACCCTATAAAGGCTGCTAATATGCGCCTTAGCTTTGCTGACGAGCAGGTAATACACTACGGCATCATACCACGTTCGCACAGGGGCATTTTTGTAATCAACGAATTGCCCGACTTACAGGCGCGCATACAGGTGTCACTATTCAACATACTACAGGAAGGCGACATACAGATACGTGGCTTCAAGCTGCGCCTTCCGCTGGATATACTTTTTGTGTTTACGGCTAACCCGGAAGACTATACCAACCGTGGCAGCATTGTTACACCACTGAAAGACCGTATAGAGAGCCAGATCATTACCCACTACCCTAAAACAGTAGAGGTGTCGCGCGCCATTACCGAGCAAGAGGCAGATGTATTGCCGGAGCAATTGGAAATGGTAGAAATGCCCGACTTGGCTAAAATGCTGGTAGAGCAGATAGCTATGGAAGCACGCAAGAGCGAGTATGTAGACCAGAAGAGCGGGGTATCGGCGCGCCTTACTATATCGGCTTATGAGAACCTAGTAAGCACGGCCGAACGCAGAGCGTTAAAACAAGGTGGCAGTAAGACGATGGTGCGCATTGCCGACTTCGCCGGTGTAATACCTGCTATAACCGGAAAGATAGAGCTGGTATACGAAGGCGAACAGGAAGGTGCTATGAATGTAGCTCACCGCCTGATGGGGCAAGCTATCCGTACACTTTTCCTGCAATACTTCCCCGATCCGCAGTCGTTCAAGAAAACAGGCCGTGAACAGAAAGGCGCCAAGCCCCGCCCGAACCCCTACCAGCCGGTTATCGATTGGTTTGGCAAAGGCAATGACCTGATGCTGTTGCTGGACTCTAATGAGGAAGAATACCGCAACCGACTGTACCAGGTTGATGGCCTATATGCAGCGGTAAAACAATACTACCCGAATGCAGATGAAACACAGGCTGCATTGCTGATGGAGTTTTTGCTGCACGGCTTATCAGAGTTCTCGCTAATCAGCAAGAAGAACATGGAGAGCGGCTACACCTTTGCCGATATCCTCGGCAGCATGCTCAACATGAGCAATATGGATGTAGATATGGATGATGAAGAGGAGAATGATTTTTAGATAAGTGTTTATCTATATTTTTGAAAGCGGTGTAATTCACCGCTTTTTTTATTTGATAACTATGAGTTGTCCATTGAGGTTTGTTGGTAAAGATTTTGATCCTGACAAGTTTGAAGAACAAACAGGTCTTACACCAGTAAGTATTTCGCGTAAGGACGAGCGCCCGACCTACAACGGGAAACCCTATGGCCGTATCATGCCTTATTCAATTGTTTCTCTTACTGCAAGTGACGCTGATTTCGATGATTTTAAACTACAGGTGGAAGAGGTTATCAACTATTTAAAAAATAACTATAAACAGTTGCAACTTGCAAAAGGCATAGCGGGTTTAGAATACGCAACGTTGGATTTTGGAGTAAAATTTTACTGCGATAAGTTTACGAAGCGTTTTTGGCTACCGCCTGAACTAATAGTGCTTGCCGGTGAACTCAACATTAGTATTGAGCTGTCAATATATAACGATGACTTTTTTGAAAAAGAAGACGCCGGGGATAGCGAGCCTGGCTAACAGGCAGGCTATTAAAGTCCCGGCGTCTATTTAAAAACCGCCTCAAACGGTCAACCCCCTCTTTATTGTATTGCAACTTTTATGGTCTCGTTCATCTGCTCATTTTGCAGGTGGAAGATGTAGATACCGGCAGGTTGCGCTGCCAGGTTAAAACCCTTACCCTCTACGATTGTTTCCTTTCCTATCACCCGTCCATTTATATCCATTGCAATCATCATCGCATTGCCACTAAAGCCGCTGAAACTCACCTCTCGGTTATTGCAACGATAGCTTACATTGTGTCGCTGCGCTTTTGTGTCGGCTACACCTGTGCCCACCATCTGCCCTGCTTTTATCTGGGTGTTCGCTACGTTGTGTATCGCATAGTCTTTTATTACAAAGTTGGTAGCGCCAAAGTCTACATCCATTCTTATCCAGCCGTATACCCATTCATCCGATTTGTTTTTATCACGCACTGCTAGGTACCTATCCTCCACACCTTTCCATTTACCTAGCACACCTTTGCAATTGAGGCAGGTATATTTCTGCGTACGCCATATACCTGGACTGCCCGCTGCAATGCTATCACCAAAATTCAGTGCAGCGGGTATTGAGTCGTTCAAGCACAATACCTGCACACTATCCAGTGTATTGATTACTACCTCAGGGGTAGGATGCCACCAGATATATATACCCAGCGCATAGAATGCATTCCAGGTAGACACCATCGTATCCGGTTCCACGTTGTGGTACTTGATAGCCTGCGCCTTTGCGCAAAAGAATGAACAGAACAATGCAAGCGTAGTAAAGAGTCTCTTCATGTAGTGGTGCTTTATTGTAAGAACAATAGAGACGCTCATTACCCCTACGTAGTTTGTACATTATTCTGTTTATTACTTTTCAATGACGCTACCACACAGTCATGCAATTTGTAGTTAGTACTGCAAAGAGTGCGAGAATAGCAGGAATGCCATATCAGCGTCATCTTCACGTACCTTTGCTACTCCTATGAACGATTTTTCATCAGAAGTATTTTTTCGTACCGCACGTAGTGGCGGCAAGGGTGGGCAGAACGTCAATAAAGTGGAGACGATGGCGGAGGCATGGTGGCAGGTGTCGTCATCCGTTGCAGCCAGCCCCGAAGAAAGGGAAATGATACTCGATAAGCTTAAAAAGCGGATCAATAAAGATGGCTACCTCATTGTAAAAAGCAGCGAAACACGCTCGCAGCTAGAGAATAAAGAGATAGCGATGCGAAAGATGCAGGAGCTGGTAGCCCAGAGCATCATCAAGCCGAAGAAGCGCAAGGCCACACGCCCCACAAAAGGGGCTATTGAAGCCCGCCTCGATAATAAGAAGAAGGCAGCCTTCAAAAAGCAGATGAGAAAAAAGGACTGGTAGCTCCTTTCTTAGCGTGCATCAAAGTCTATATGTACGGTCGGTGTCTTGGGGTGCGACTGGCAAGTAAGCACAAAACCTTTAGCCACCTCGTCCGGCTCCAGCGCATAGTTCACTTCCATATCTACAGAGCCTTGCGTTACCTTAGCACGGCAGGTGCAGCATACACCACCTTTACAGGCATAGGGCAGGTCGGCGCCATGCTTTAGTGCAGCATCCAGTATGCTATCGCCGCCATAAGCCAGGTCCAGCTCAAAAGTGGCACCATCGAGTGTAATGCTTACTTTGCTCATGTTGCCCGCATCGGCAGCATTTTCTTTCACCCATTTTTCGTGCGTAGCCTTAGGCTGGTCGGGCGATACGAATAGCTCGATATGCACGTGATTTGACTCCATGCCCAGTTCCACCAGCTTATCGCGCACCGAAAGGATCATATCTTCAGGGCCACAGATAAAGGCCTCATCAATACTCGTAACATCTATCAGCGTGTCGCAAAACTCACCGCATTTATTGGCATCTATTCGTCCATTGAACAACTGCACATCCATTAGTTCACGGCTTAGTACATGGTATACGCGCAGGCGCTGCATGTGTTTATTCTTCAGGCCCTCTATCGTTTCGCGGAATATGATGGTATTGCGGTTGCGGTTGCCATATACAAGTGTAAAGTGACTGTTTGGGTCCTCTTCCAGCGCAGTCTTCATGATACTCATAATGGGCGTGATGCCACTACCCGCAGCAAAAGCCAGGTAATGCTTACCGGCTACTTCTTTTTTCTTAGGAGTAAAGTTGCCCATCGGCGGCATTACCTCTATTACGTCCCCGGCCTTCAGCTTTTCATTGGCAAAGGTCGAAAACTTGCCCATCTCCACCTTCTTTATCGCTACCCGCAGCTCCATGTCTTTGGGGCTGGCGCATATAGAGTAGGAGCGGCGTAGTTCCACATCATCCAGGTTAGTACGGAAGGTGAGGTATTGTCCCGGTGCAAACCGGAATGTGTCCATCAGTTCCTGCGGCACATCGAGTGCTACAGATACGCAATCGGTTGTTTCGGGACGTACTTCTTTAACCTTTAACTGATAAAACCTGGGAACAGACATGTAATGAAAATGACTTATGAAAATTGATAAAGCGCCGTAAAGTTAAGCAAAAACCACTGCGGAAAGCTGACTATCATCAGCCCAGCATATTGTCCAGCTCTTCCTTACGCATTAAAGTAAATACTTTTTTACCGTCGGGCGTATACTCGGGCTGCGAGCAGGCAAACAGCTCATCGATGAGCACCTGCTGTCCTTCGGTTAGCTGTATGGCGTGTTTGTTGCGCGATACCCGCTTGGCCATATGTGTTAGTAATTTCTCCGCACGTTTTGCCAGTGCATCGGTTGCTTCATGCTTTAGCTGGTCTATTACCTCGTCGAGGATATTGCGCTCTTCCCCTGCCGGCAGCGCAGTCGGCACACCCTGTACCACAAAGCTATTGGGTCCAAATGGCGTAATATCAAATCCTATCCTCGCCAGGTCGGGCAAGGCTTCGGTCAGTAATATCGAATCCTGTGGCGGAAACTCGCAAGAAACCGGGAAGAGCAATTGCTGGCTGGGGGTGTTGCCATTGTTCCACTCCTGCAACAACCGCTCGTACCAGATACGCTCCTGCGCGCGGCGTATATGTATCACCATCAGGCCCGACTTCACGGTCGTTACCAGCATAGAGCCTTGCACCAGCAACGTGTTCTTACTGCCGCCTGCAATATTTGTCTCCGACTCCTGGTGCAATGTTGGCGCAGTGGTATGGGCAGGGGCTTCCGGTATATTTGTATTCTGCTGCCTTGGTATGGTATGCGCTATCTCATAGAGGCTTTTCCATTGTTTGGCGCTATCGCTACGCTCTATGAAATGGGCCTGATTCTTATTCGTAAAGCTGTTATATAAATATCCCTTCTCCGTATCTTCTTTTTGTCGATCGGTAGTCGGCAACTGTACCGAAGGCAGACGCTGTATTTCGGGATTCAATGTAAAATCGAGCGACGGAGCTATATTGTATCGTGCCAGCGCGTGTTTTACCGCTGCATTCAGGTAGGTGTACATCAGGCGGTCATCCTCAAATTTCACCTCCTGTTTGGTAGGATGCACATTTACGTCCACCCGCGCCGGATCCACTTCCAGGAATAGCACATAAAAAGGAAAGGACTCCTTCTCGATTAATCCCTCATACGAATTGACTACCGCATGGTGCAGGTAGGGACTGCGTATGAAACGGTTATTGATAAAGAAGAACTGCATACCGCGGGTACGGGTTGCAGCTTCCGGCTTACCAATGAAGCCCGATATATTTAAAAGATCTGTCTTTTCTTCTACAGGTACGAGGTTGCTTTCATAAGAATTTCCCAGCAGGCCTTTTATACGTTGTTTCAGGTTGCCTGCCTCCAGGTGAAACTGCTCTGTACCATTATGCGATACCTTGAACGCTACCTGCGGATGCGCCAGCGCCACACGCGTAAACTCATCTACTATATGACGAAACTCTGTAGTATTACTTTTCAGGAAATGTCGGCGGGCAGGTACGTTGAAGAAAAGGTTTTTGATCATCAGATTGGTACCCGGCGGCGTAGCGCAAGCTTCCTGCGTTTTCACTTCCGTACCCTCTATTACTATCCTGCTGCCTATTTCTGATTCATGCCTGCGGGTTCTCATCTCTACCTGCGCTACGGCAGCTACTGAGGCAAGCGCTTCACCGCGGAAACCCATGGTGCGTATCGAAAATAGATCATTTATATCCCTGATCTTGGAAGTAGCATGACGCTCAAAGCTCATGCGCGCATCGGTAGGGCTCATACCACAGCCATTGTCAACTACCTGCAGCAGTTCTTTACCAGCATCCTTCACTATGAGCTGTATATCCGTAGCGCCTGCATCTATGGCATTTTCCAGCAATTCCTTTACTGCCGAAGCCGGCCGCTGTATCACCTCACCCGCTGCTATCTGGTTGGCTATATGGTCTGACAATAACTGAATAACATCCGCCACGTCTCGAAATCTGTAATTTTTTGCAAAGTTACGATTTATCGTGTCCATTCAGATTGGCAACCTGTTTCTGTGACGACCGTCATGCGGTACTATGACTTCCGTCATATCTGATAGGCATTGTTTGTAGCATATTTGCATTGTAATCAGCGCATAATAACAATATCAGATAATAGCTTTCAAAAACGGTGCAATAATGGATAGTGCCGCGGTTCCTTTCCAGGAGTTGCGGCTTCATTTTTTTAGCATATAGCTAGGAGAACCTTAACCTTTATTGCTACCTAAGCAAAACAATAGAGCTATATTTGTTTTATGACCATTCGCAGGAGCGCGGCTGTCTTATCAGCAATACTATTTTTACTTATTTCATATATATCTGTTGCTCAAACTACGAGGAACAAAAGGAGTAATATAAAAACGAACGTTCCTGTAAGAGAGACGCGCAACCTGCTGCGCCAGCATTGGATCGATAGCGTATACAGCAGATTGAGCGATACCGAGCGTATTGGTCAGCTATTCATGGTGGCTGCTTATTCTGGTGGTAAAGATTACAATGAAGAAAAGATTAGAACACTGGTTGCCAACAGGCGCGTAGGCGGACTTATATTTATGCAAGGCACACCCGAAGAGCAGGGCAGGCAGACCAATGAGTTCCAGCGTATGTCGCAAGTGCCATTGCTGATAGGCATGGATGCCGAGTGGGGGCTGGGCATGAGGCTGACGGGTGTAAAGGATTTACCAAGAGCAGCAATGATAGGCGCTACGCGCGATACTAACATTATGTACCACATCGGCGCCGCGGTGGCCGACCAATGTAAAAGGCTCGGTGTACATATCAACTTTGCCCCGGTGGTAGATGTAAACAACAACCCCGATAACCCAATCATCAACGCAAGATCATTCGGTGAGGATAAAAGATGGGTAGCCAGACTTGGTATTGCTTATATGAAAGGCTTACAACAAAACGGTGTAATGGCTTGTGCCAAACACTTCCCGGGCCATGGCAACACAGCGACAGACTCCCATGTAGACATGCCGGTACTCAATCAGTCATTGGAAGAACTGGAAGAAGTAGAGCTATATCCTTTCCGTGAGTTGATGAAGGCCGGCATACAAAGTGTGATGGTTGCGCATTTGAAGATACCCGCGTTAGAACAAGGAGATCGCACACCAACTACCCTATCGCGCAATACGATCACTGGCCTGCTGAAAGGCACTATGGGTTATAAAGGGCTGGTATTTACCGACGCGCTTAATATGGATGGCATAGCAAAGTATTACAAACCGGGAGAAGTAGACCTAAAGGCATTCCAGGCAGGTAATGATGTGTTGCTTTTCTCTCAGGATGTGCCTACTGCTATTGCAACATTCCAGGCTGCACTGGCCGATAGTAGCATCAGCATGAACGATATCGAGATAAGGGTAAAAAGAATATTGGGTGCAAAATATGATGCCGGTCTTAACAGCTGGAAACCAGTAGCCATAACAAATGCTACTGCCGACCTGAATAAAGACTTTGTAGCCATGCGTACACAAACGGCAGAGGCAGGGGTGACACTGGTGAGAGACCGTAACAACATCCTAAACAAGCTGTATGATAAAGATGTGCAGATAGGTTATATCGGCATTAATGCGCCGGGCAGCACACCGCTATATGAAACCCTGCAACGCAACCTTGGAGAAATAAAAGTAGGCTGGATACCGAAGGGTGCAACGGAGACGATGATAGAACGCGTACAGACTACAATGAAGACCAACGACATTACCGTTGTAGGTATTCATAACCTGGCCTTCTACCCCGGCAGCAGCCGCAACCACGGGCTGGATGCTAAGCAGATATCATTCATGAAAAGTATGCAGGACCGCAGCGATGTAATATTCGTCATGATGGGTAATGCCTACCTGCTGAAGAATATTTGCAGCGCTCCATCGGTGATGGTAGGATATGAAGATGATAGCATAACACAGGTAGTTGCTGCGGAGATCATCCTGCAGCAGAAGGAGCCAAAAGGTATGTTGCCCGTAACGCCATGCGCCGGCATGAGAATGGAACCACGCAACAAAGCAGCTATTACCCGCCGTGTACAAAAAGCAGTGCCAACATCTGTTACAAAAATGAAGAAAGTTGACTACCCCGAAGATGCGGGCGTTACCTCGCCAGCTGCGCTCGATAAGCTCAACAGGTTTATGGCGCAGGCATTGGCCGGCGGCGCTTTCCCTGGTGCACGGGTATTGGCAGCTAAAGATGGTAAAGTATTTTATGACGAGAGCTTTGGCTATACCAGCTTTGAACGGAGCCAGCAGGTTACCGAAAATACCATATACGATGTAGCATCGCTTACGAAAGTACTGTCGACGACACTGGCGGTAATGAAGCTATACGAAACAGGGCAGCTCGATCTGAATAAGACATTGGTTAACTACTTGCAATGGACGGCGGCTACTAATAAAGCAGGAATCAAAATAAAAGATCTGTTATTACACCAGGCAGGACTCAAAGCATGGATACCTTTTTACCAGGAGACATTAATAGATGGCAACCTGCGTACCGACTTGTATAAAAGCACGCCCGGCGAACGCTATAACATAGAAGTAGCGAAGAACCTCTACCTGCGCAACGACTACAAAGACTCTATATGGAGTACTATACTGGAAAGCTCACTGGAGAATGGCGGCAAGTATGTGTACAGCGATCTGGACTATTATTTCCTGGCGGCCGTGGTTGAAAAGATAACAGGACAAACAATCGATAGGTATGTAGAAGAGCAATTCTACAAACCACTTGGACTAACTACCATTACTTACAATCCGCTGAAGAAATTTAAAGAGCAGGATATGGCGCCTACCGAGAATGATATGACTTTCCGTAAGCAAACAGTAAGAGGCTATGTACACGACCCCGGAGCTGCATTGTTTGGTGGTGTGGCCGGCCATGCAGGCATTTTTGCTACGGCAAATGATGTAGCCGTTATCTTCCAAATGCTGTTGAACGGAGGTACGTACAATAACAAGCGTTTGTTTACAAAAGAAACTGTCAGCTACTTCAGTGCATACAATACGAAGATCAGCCGCAGAGGAATAGGCTTTGATAAACCATCTGCGGACAAAGACGATGGCGGCCCCGCAGGCAACCGTGTGACAGGTTATGCATTCGGCCACCAAGGCTTTACGGGTACCTGCGCCTGGGCCGACCCGGGTACCGGGATTGTTTTCGTGTTCCTGTCGAATCGTGTGAATCCTTCGGCTAATAATGGCACCATCAATAAGATGAGTGTACGCACCGTGGCGCAGGATTATATATACGAAGCATTCGGCTACCCCAATAACCGCGAAAGGCCGGATGTGCAACAACAACAGCTATCGAAAAAGTAGGTGAGCTAAAGGGTGAATTCATAAAGCCGCTAAACTTATTGGTTAATTTTAACATTTATAATATTCCATTGTAAAAGGGAAATGACCATATTTGTCACGCCAGTGTCAACAAGTATTGGCCACACATATGAAGTTTCCCTACCTTTTGTCTATCGCTATCGCCCTGCTATTAAGTTCGGTGTCCGTTGCACAGCCGCTTACTATTAGGGGCAGCATTCTGGATACCGTCAATAATTTTCAGCTACCTTATGCATCGGTCACCTTAATGCATAAATCCGATTCTGTACTGGAGACTTTTACCCGTACTGCCGAAGATGGTAGCTTTATACTAACCCCCTCTGCCAAAGGCTCATACATACTCACGATCACTTACCCCAGTTTTGTCGACTATGTAGATATAGTAGATGTAAAAAGCAGCGATCTGGTGGATCTCGGTCAGATTCCTTTATTATCACGAAACAACCTGCTGAAAGAAGTAGTGTATACACAACAGATAGCGGCTATCAAAGTAAAGGGTGACACGCTGGAGTATGTAGCAGATAGCTTTAAAGTAAGGGACAATGCTACCGTCGAGTCTTTGCTAAAAAAGTTACCGGGTATACAGGTAGATAAGAACGGAAAAATAATAGCACAGGGACAGACAGTAGAAAAAGTGTTGGTAGATGGCGAAGAATTTTTCTCCGACGACCCCGCGGTAGTAACCAAAAGCCTGCAGGCAAATGCCGTAGATAAAGTACAAGTATTCGATAAGAAAAGCGAACAGGCAGAGTTTACTGGCATAGATGATGGCGAGAAGACACGCACCATTAACCTGCAACTGAAAGAAGACAAGAAGAAGGGATACTTTGGCAAGCTGGCAGCAGCCGGCGGCACTGGCGATGAGCAGGGCTATTTCGAGAACCAGGCTATGTTCAACGCCTTTAAAGGCAAACGGAAATTATCTGCTTTCGGCATCATGTCGAACACCGGCAAGATAGGACTTGGCTGGGAAGACAGGGATAAATTCGGAGGGTCGAACAACAATGCGACAATGACAGACGAAGGTTATTATATGATAACCAGCAGCAGTGATGATGACGGCGACTTTGACAGCTGGAGCGGTAAATACGATGGACAGGGCTTACCAAGAGCATGGACGGGAGGAGCGCACTACTCTAATAAATGGAATGAGGACCAACACCATACCGGAGTTAACTATCGATATGGTAAGCAGATAATAGAAACTACAGGTAACACACTTACAGAATACAACCTGCCCAATAACACTAAGAACTTTACCGAAGAAAATCGTCAGCTATTCAAGGAAGGACAACGTAATAAGGTAGATGGCATGTACGAATGGAAGCCCGATACTACTTCGTCGATGAAAGTAATAGCCAGTGCAAGCAATACAAACTCGAGAAATGTATCCGATTACCGCTCAAAAACGATTGATCAAAACGGAAACATCCTGAATACCAGCGACCGCACTACCACAAGCGATGCCATAGGCCAAAACATCAGCAGCTCGCTCGACTGGCGCAAGAAGCTTAAAAAGAAGGGACGTACGGTGTCGATCAACTTCACCGAGAAGTACAGGGAGAACGAAAGTGATGGATACCTTGATGCTATTAATAAATTTAATGACGCCACTACCAGCATTATCGATCAGCATAAGGAAAATGATAGCCGTTCGCTTTCCTTGTCTTCAAGAGTATCTTATACCGAGCCTTTATCAAAAAGGACTTCTATTGAAGCCAATTATTCTCTGAAGCTGGACAATAGCGAAGCCCGCAGGTTAACCACCAGGAAGTCCGGTGTATCAGACGCATATGATGTAACCGATTCTTTACTGAGCAGCAACTATGCCTTCAATGTAATGACCAATGCGGGAGGAGCCAACTTCAGGTACAATCATAAGAACATAAACTTTTCAGTAGGGGGCTCTGTATCTCATGCCGGCTTCGATCAGAAAGACCTATTTGCTGATACATCGTACAAGTATGATTTTGTCAACTTTTTCCCTGCTGCCAACTTTACTTACAAACTAAGCAAACAATCGAAATTCAACATTAGCTACAGAGGCTCTACCAATCAGCCGACCATCAATCAAATACAGCCCTTGCGAGACAATACGGATCCATTGAACATCACCATAGGCAACGCCAACCTTAAGCAGGAGTTCTCCCATTCCTTCAATGGTTCATTTAATGACTATAAAGTACTAACCGGACGTTGGATATGGTCCAATGCAGGTATCAACTTTGTGAACAATGACATTAGCAGGACTCAGACAATTGATTCGCAGGGCCGTAAAACGAATCAGTTCATCAATGTTGATGGCAACTATAATTCATGGGGATATTTCGGCTACGGTTTTAAACTGAAGAAGATGGTCAACATGGGTTTTAATGTTAACTATAACCTGAATCATGTAAACAATTTCATCAACGGGCAAAAGAATATAAGCGACAACAACAGCTATACCGGCGGGCTTGACCTTGGATACGACTCCGAGGATGAAAAATTTGAGATCAGCCTTAATCCTTCGGTCACTTATAACGACAACAGATCGACTGTAAATACCCTGACTACAAGCTTCTGGAATACGAGTATCGATTTTTCTACATCGTACGAGCTACCTCTAAAATTTGAAATCGGAACGGATTTTAGCTGGAATGTCCGGCAGCAAACGTCCGTATTCGATCAGAACAACAATGTATTTATCTGGAATGGCTACGTAAGCAAGAAGTTCCTGAAAAACGATCAGCTTGAATTACGTGCGTCGGTGTCCGATATCCTGAATCAAAATATCGGCTTCAACCGTTATGCGCAGAATAACTACATATACCAGGACAACTTCAATAGGATACGCAGATATGTGCTGATAGGCCTTACCTGGAACTTTACAAAAAGTGCATTAGGCGCTCCACAGGGTGGAAATACAATTACTGTACAATAAATAATAAACCGACTATGAGACTCTTTATATTATTATGTGCTTTTCTGTTTGCAGGACCAGCCACCAATGCGCAGTTTACCTTTCAGGGCAAGATCGAGTATGAGCGAAAGATGAACGTTCACCGGACGATAGATGGCATGGATGAAGATGATAAGAGCTGGGCCGAGAAATTCCGTTCAACACTACCGAAGTTTCATACTTCGTACTTCGATCTATACTTCTCACCCGGCAAAACACTGTATAAGCCGGGCCGTGAAGTGGAGGACAATCCTAAAATGTGGTTTGCTACCCCACCCGATATCGAAAGCATTATCTATACCGATACGAAAGCGGGAAGTGTAAAGGCAAACAGAAAGATATACGAAGAGAAATTCCTGGTGCAGGATAGCATGCGCAAGCTAAAGTGGAAGATACATAACGAGATACGCACCATAGCAAACTACAAATGCCGAAAAGCCGTTAGCAAGATTTGCGACTCAGTATATGTAGTGGCTTTTTATACCGAAGACATACCCGTTAGTGGCGGCCCTGAAATGTTCAGTGGCTTACCCGGTATGGTGCTCGAAGTTGCCATACCACGGCTCTACACTACCTGGGTAGCCACCAAGGTGGATATGATAACACCGAAAACGGAAGACTTTGCAGTAACGGATAAAGGAAAGAAGGTAAACATGAGCGAACTGCACGAAACAGTTTACAGCAGCCTCAAACGCTGGGGAAAATCATCGCAGCGGTATGTATGGTGGTCAGTACTATAAGCTATTACAATAAATAAAGACGCCGGCTGATCGCCGGCGTCTTTATTTTAGTTCTTATCCTATTGCTTCCTTCAGGTCTGCTATCAGATCGTCAATATCTTCTATGCCCACACTCAGGCGTATCAGCGAATCTACCAATCCATTCTTTACACGCTCTTCACGAGGTATAGAGCCATGCGTCATAGATGCAGGATGGCCGATCAATGATTCTACACCACCCAGCGACTCTGCCAGCGAGAATAATTTCGTTTTCTTCAGCAGATCCATAGCCGCATCCAGGTTATCGTCTTTCAGCGTGAATGATATCATACCGCCAAAGTCGCGCATTTGCTTCTTAGCTACGTCGTGGTTCGGATGATCGGGGAAACCGCACCAGTACACCTTACCTACTTTCGGGTTCGAGCGCAGGAATTCTGCTATCGCTTTACCATTTTCACAATGGCGCTGCATACGTACGTGCAAGGTTTTAATACCCCTCAATACCAGCCAGCAATCGTGTGGGCCAGGCACTGCACCGCAGCTGTTTTGTATAAAACGCAGACGTTCTTCCAACCCTGCATCATTCATAATAAGCGCACCATGCACTACATCAGAGTGACCGCCTAAGTATTTAGTAGCTGAGTGCAGAATGATATCGGCACCAAAGTCCAGCGGATTTTGCAAGTATGGCGATGCGAACGTGTTGTCAACAACCAACAGCAGATTTTTTTCCTTGGCAATCTTGGCGCAAGCTTCTATGTCTACTATATTCAGCAGCGGGTTCGTTGGCGTTTCCGTCCATATCATCTTCGTCTTGTCATTGATATAGCCACGGATGTTTTCCGCATTGCTCATATCTATGAAGTGGAACTTGATACCGTAGTTAGAGAACACTTTTGTGAATATGCGATAGGTACCACCGTAAAGGTCATTAGCAACGATCACTTCATCGCCCGGCATCAGTAGCTTGGCTACCGCATCGGTAGCAGCCATACCGCTACCAAAACTGAGCGCATACTTACCATTCTCTATACTGGCCAGTGCATTTTGCAATACAGTACGGGTAGGGTTTTGTGTACGGGCATATTCATAACCTTTATGGTCACCGGGCGCTGCCTGTACATAGGTAGATGTTTGGTAGATAGGCGTCATAATGGCGCCTGTTGATGGATCAGGTTCTACGCCTGCATGTATCAGTCTTGTAGCTAGTTTGTGCTGTTTATTGTCCATGTATCATATTATTAAGACCTTGCAAAGGTATCGGTAAAAACCGATGTACAAACCTGTTTTCCTTTAACGCCTCCCACTCCTCCAAAACGGCTAAAATTCAGTAACTTTAGGGTATGGAAAAATCCCATGTAAGGCCGTCAGATGATTTGAATTCGCAGGAAAAGGATTATGAGAATAGTATACGCCCGCAGTCGATAGATGATTTTTCCGGCCAACCCCAGTTAATAGAAAATCTCCGCATATTTATCAAAGCAGCCAACCTTCGTGGCGAGGCTTTGGACCACGTCTTGTTCCACGGTCCTCCCGGTTTGGGTAAGACTACCTTATCACGCATTGTAGCCAATGAGCTGGGTGTAAAGATCAAGGAAACCAGCGGACCTGTGATAGAGAAACCTGCAGACTTGGCAGGCTTGCTTACCAGCCTCGAGACAAGAGATGTTTTGTTTATAGATGAGATACATCGCCTGAGTACCGTAGTAGAAGAATACCTCTATGCCGCCATGGAAGATTTTAAGATCGACATCATGATAGATAGTGGCCCTGCCGCGCGTTCTATCCAGATCAATCTTAACCCCTTTACACTCGTAGGTGCCACTACCCGCTCAGGCTTACTCACTGCGCCATTACTCAGCCGCTTTGGTATTAAATCGAGGCTTAACTATTATACAGCAGATGTACTTCAACGTATACTTATTCGCTCAGCAGGTTTACTCGATGTAAAAACGACTTCTGATGCTGCTATGGAAATAGCAGGCCGCAGCCGCGGTACGCCACGTATTGCTAACGGACTACTGCGCCGTATGCGCGACTTCGCGCAGGTATTGGGAAATGGCATCATTGATATGAATATTGTGGAGCATGGACTGAAGGCGCTGAATGTTGACAAGGACGGCCTTGATGATATGGATAATAAAATCCTCACAACGCTTATCGATAAGTTCAAAGGTGGCCCTACCGGCATCAATAATATAGCTACAGCAGTGGGAGAAGAAGCAGGTACTATAGAGGAAGTATATGAACCATTCCTGATACAGGAAGGCTACATCATGCGTACACCCCGTGGGCGCGAGGCTACAGAGAAAGCTTACAGGCATGTCGGCCGCAACTACAAAGCAGGTGGTATGGATTATACCTTGTTCTGATCGTTAAAGACGGTAGAGAATAAGGTTTTTGTAAAGCTTTCCCAGCTATACTTTCGTTTTTCCTCCAGCAGGTTTTCCTGTAATGCAGGTAGCGCGTTCGGCTGATAGAACTTCAGGATGGCATCTGCAATATCTTTAGCATAGGGTTCGGTCACAAAGCCTACTTTACCATCGGGTACACCTTCGGCAAGCCCGCCTACATTCGTTACTACCATTGGCTTTTCAAAGTGATAGGCTATTTGGGTAATGCCGCTTTGCGTAGCGCTACGGTACGGCTGTACTACTAAGTCTGCTGCGCTAAAGTAGTAGCGCACTTCGCTATTGGGGATGAAATCGGTAAATAAGTGTAGCTGGTTTTTTATCTGGTATTGCACTACCAGTTGCTCATACATTTCCTGGTCGCCGTAATATTCACCAGCTACTATCAGCTCTATACCCGCAGCGCGGATGCGCTCATCTTTCATGGCTTCAAAAAGTATGTCAAGCCCTTTGTACTTGCGGATGAAGCCAAAGAATAGGATATACTTTTTATTTGAATCGACACCAAGTTTTCGGCAGGCTTCTTCTTTGCTCACACCAGGTCCATAGTTGTCATATAGCGGGTGTGGGTGATATACCTTAGGCTTAGTTGTAAACAGCTTCAGGTCTTCCAGCACATCGCGGCTCATTGTTAAAAAAGCGTCTACCGTCTTTACAAAGTATTTGGTAAATGCTGTATCGCCTGGTCGCTTCTCGTGCGGTATAATGTTGTCAACAATGCAGAGCACACGTGTGTGCCTGTTCTTACGCACCTGCCTGAGTATCGTACCGAATGCCGGCCCCATAAAAGGCAGCCAGTATTTAATGAGGATGAGATCAGGCCTCTCGTTCTTTATCCTGTTACCAACGGACAGCCAGTTGAGCGGATTAACGGAGTTGATGGCCGTGTGGATTTTAATATTCTCCGGTGCTGGTTCATCGGTCAGTTGCGTCTTACCTGGGAAGAGGAAAGACGGGTATTGCAGCGAAAAGGAATACATCACCACATCATGCCCCTGCTCCTGCAATGCCAGTGCCAGCCTTTCATTAAATGTAGCCAATCCCCCACGTAGCGGGTGTGCCGAACCTATGATGGTGATCTTCATCCCTGAAACAATGTTTTAAAATCTTCCTGTGCCTGCCGATAATCCTGCGGTATACCGATGTCTATAAAGTAAGCATCTGCCTCATACCCATAAAACTTTTGCTCACCTACAAATGCTTCCAAATAATCTTTCTCGAACGAAAACTTTTGCGGCAACACCTTATCCAAAAAATCCTGCTTATTGATGATATATACCCCGCCGTTAATCAGCCCTTGTTTCCTTGCCTGTTTCTCTTCAAAGGAAATAATATGCGAATCGCTGTCTTTGTTGACAACTCCATACCGGTCAAAGTCGAACATTTCTTTCAGTGCGAGCGTAGTTGCCGATTTCTTGTCCTCATGAAAGGAGAATAACTTGCTTAACGCAACGGAGAACATCGTATCGCCATTCAGCACAGCTACATTTTGGGTTGATGCTTTTTGCATCGCTAACTGTATTCCCCCACCCGTGCCTAATGGCTCGCGCTCTATCACATAATCTATCTCAAAAGGCCAGCTTTCTTCAGCCAACCAGTCGGTTATTACTTCATGTTTGTAGCCGAGCGAAAGTATCACCCTGCTGCACTGCTGTGCTAATAAGTATTGAAAAATATAATGCAGGAAAGGCTTACCATTCACCTCCGCCATACACTTCGGGAAGTCGCCTATCGAGCTTCTAAGTCTGGTACCTAATCCTCCTGCCAATACAATACACTCCATGCCTGCTATATGGTCCATGTAAACAATCCGCGTTCGGTAAACTGATATGGTTTAAAATCACCACCGAAGTTCTTTAATGCAGTTTGTACCGCATGCCTGCTGGTACCCGGGCAGTAAAACATCATAAAGCCACCGCCGCCAGCACCCGATATCTTACCTCCTGTAGCACCGGCCTTTAGTGCAGCTTCGTATATTTCATCCATTGTGCTGTTGGATATGCCCTGTGCCATCTGCTTTTTATAGCGAAAACCGAAGTCGAGTATCGACCCTATCTCGTGCACTTTTCCTTTCAGCATTGCTTCTTTCATCATCAGCGCCTGTTCTTTCAGGTGATGCATGGCATCTATCGACTGTTGGTTTTTTTCTACCACATTTTTGCTCTGAGCTTCTATAATGGTAGACGACAACCGACTTGTAGTAGTGAAGTAAAGCAGCAGATTATTCTCCAGTTCATTGAGGTACTGAGGCTTTATCCTTAGTGGATTTACGATTACCTTATTGTCATCATAAAACTCCATATAGTTTACACCTCCAAAAGTTGCAGCATACTGGTCTTGCTTACCACCCGCCATTGCTAGTTCTACACGCTCTATCTCATAGCTCATATGGGCCACATCGTATTCGCCGAGGGGCAACTTCAGCCATTCCGCAAATGCACCAATAATAGCAACCATCAGCGTAGACGAAGATCCTAATCCTGAGCCCGCAGGAGCATCTACAAATGTTGTGAGCCTGAACCCTGATGGCATACGGCCATATTCACGTACTATACGATTGTATACCCCGGTTGCGAGGTCTAACTTGCCGTCTATCGGTAGTGTGTCTGATACAGGGTATGTAACCTGCTCGCTCCTGTCTTTTGCATCAAAAACTATTTCCTGCTCAGTCAGCGGCTCAATAGTAGCATATGCGTAATGAGATATGGTGGCATTCAATATGGCACCGCCATATATATCACAATATGGGCTTACGTCGGTGCCTCCCCCCGCCAGTCCTATACGCAACGGAGCTTTACTACGATAGATCATCTGTCAACAAAAAGTGTTTACAATCAAATAAGTACCGCGCTAAAATAGTAAAGTTGGAGCGTATCCGCTTAGGCGGTGTTTAATATTGCTTTTTAGCAATACTACGCTCGCCCATGTAGGAGAGCAGCACAAAGAGCAATATGCCTATGGTGCCGCCTATCGCATCGGCAAGTGTGTCCATATTATCCTGCGAGCGGTTAGGTACAAAGTGGCCCTGTATATATTCTACCAGCCAGCCGAAGAAAAGATTTATCAGGAACAGTATGATGAGAAAACGAATATTGCGGGTTGGTATAGCGCAAAGCCAAAAAAAGGTGAATAGACCGAAAAGTATAACATGCACCCACTTATCTATAAGCGGTATGTCCACTTTAGGCAGCGTAGTGCCGGGTATCAGGCATAAAAAGAAAATTAGCAAGGTCCATATAATGGCTATGACCCTTGCTAATTTTTTATAAGGTGAGTATTGCGTAAAAATCTTAAGCATGGCACTATGCGCCTGTAAGCTCCTGGTATGCAGCTGCCTCCAGCAGTTCATTCACTTCAACCGGATTGCTGATGGTCATTTTGATCATCCAGCCTTTCCCATAAGGATCCTGGTTTACATACTCCGGATTGCCTTCCAATTCAGCATTTACCTCAGTGATGGTTCCGCTAACAGGCAGGTACAGGTCAGATACTGTTTTCACTGCCTCTACTGTTCCGAATATCTCGTTGGCGCTTAGTTCTTTTCCTTGTGCGCTGATGTCAACGAACACGATATCCCCCAGTTCGCGCTGGGCAAATTCTGTAACGCCTACTGTAGCTATATTGCCTTCAATCTTGATCCACTCGTGATCCTTAGTATACTTTAATGACTCGGGAAATTGCATAATTAAAATTTGCGCATAAAAATAGCAGAAAATAATCGGAAAAGTGAAAACCAAGCTTAATATGGTAAGTAAGGTCATAAACTAATGTCCGGCAATGAGTACATTTTTTATTCATATTTTATTGTCAGACACTTACTTTTCGTCATTTTCATATGTCTACTATATTGGTT
>SEFT01000044.1 GCA_004144175.1 Sphingobacteriales bacterium | reverse complement strand
ACCGATGGATTGAAAATACCTGCGGCGCTGGTGCCTGGTCCGCTGTAAACACCCGTACCAGCAACACCGTTGGTTACGGTAGCGGTGGCTATATTCACACTGCTGAGGTTTTCGCAGGTTGGGGGCAAAGCCGGGAAGTTAAGGGCTGGAGTGAGGGCAAAGGTTTGATCGAGGGTATCCTTGCCGGCGCAACCGTTGGCGCTTACAGTTAAGATGATTCTGAAAGGACCTTCCGGAAAATTATGGGAAGGGTTTTGCAGCGTGGAGGTATTGTTTACACCGCTGGCAGGATCACCAAAATCCCATGAATAGGTTTGCCCCGGTTGAACAGCGCCCGTGTAAGTGAACTGTACGTTACCGTTGGCCGGCAAACATGCTGCGGTACTGGCTGTAAAGGAGGCAGCGGGAACGGGCCTTACCACGATTGTTCGGGTATTGCTGGCCACACAGTTGCCGGTAGATGTAAAGGTATAGGTAATGGTATGCGAACCTACGCCTGCCAAAGCCGGCGTAAATACTCCGCCTGCTGTAATACCGGGCCCCGTGAATACACCGCTGCCGGTAACGCCGTTGGTAGGTTGTTGGGGGGCGATTGTTAGTGGCCCGTTGTTTAAACAAACGGAACTGCTTCCTGCAGGATTTAACAAGGGTGTTACGCTGAAAGTAATGTTATTAATGACGCTATCGTCTACACAACCATTGGGGTTGGTAACGGTAACGCTCACACTATACACACCTGTATTGGTATAGGTATGCGAAGGGTTTTGTGCGGTAGATGTATTATTGGCCCCGCTTGCGGGATCACCGAAATTCCACAGGTAGGTTTGGCCGGCTGTTACAGATCCGTTATAAGTAAAGCTGGCGATTCCATTCTCGGGCAAACAACCAGTTGGGTAAGTAAAGCTGGCGGCTGGTTTTGGGTTGACCAGGATGGTTTGGGTGATGCTGCTCACGCAGTTGCCCGCACTGGTGAAAGTATAAGTGATGGTGTGCGTGCCTGGCCCTGCCACGGATGGATTAAAGATGCCGGCGGCAGAAGTACCGGGGCCGCTGTATACTCCCGAACCAGCGACGCCATTGGTAACTGTTGCGGTAGCGATATTAACCGAGTTTAGGTTTTCGCAGGTGGGTGGCAATGCCGGATAACTGAGTGCAGGGGTTACGTTAAATGCCTGCGTAATAGTCTGCGTATTGCTGCAGCCCGTGGCGGGATTGGTAACTACCAGGCTGATGGTATAGCTTCCGCTGGTATAATTATGTGTTGGATTCTGCAGTGTAGAAGTATTGTTGACTCCACTGGCAGGATCGCCGAAATTCCAGCTATAGGTTTGACCAGGTTGTGCCGTGCCGGTGTAGGTAAAACTCACCGTGCCGGTAGAAGGCAGGCAACCTGCACCAGCGATCGAAAAGGATGCGTCGGGCGTGGGATTCACTGTGATGGTTTGCGAAACAGAATCTTTGCAACCGCTGGTAGCAGTATACACGTACCATATCGTATGAGTGCCAGCACCTGCTGCGGCGGGGTCAAACTGGCCAGCAGGCGTAGTGCCCGGGCCGTTGTAAACACCTGCGCCCGGCACTGCATTGGTAACCGTAGCGGTAGCCACATTGACAGTGCCTGCATTGTTTTGGCAAACATTTGCCAATGCCGGGTAGTTGAATGCCGGCGCCAGATTGAAGGTTGCGTTTACGGTAGTATCTTTAAAGCAACCGTTATTGGTAGTAGTTCTGTAGGTTATCGTATAACTGCCAAACCCCGGGTAGGTATGAGATGGATTGGCAAGGACAGAGGTATTGGCGGGCCCGCTTGGCGGATCTCCGAAAGTCCATAGATGGTTGGTAATGGTTTGTCCATCGGGAGTGGTTGCCGTGGAATTGAATTGCACTACACCACTGGCTGGCAGGCATCCTGCGGGATAGATGAAGGAGGTGGTGGGTTTGGCTGAAATGGTAATTTGCCTGCTGATAGTATCAGATACGCAGGATCCGCTTACACCCACTGCATGTCTTACTGTATAGACGCCATAGCTGTTATAGGTATGGTTAACCGGGTTGGCATTAACGGTATTAAGGATAGTACCATCACCAAAATCCCAATATACATTGTTGAGGGGTGCACTCCCATCATATGAACTGGTATCTGTGAAAACAATATTTGTTCCCTCACAACCTCCTGGTGCAGATGTGAAAAAACCAGCTTGAGGCTTGTCATAAATTGTTATTAATCCTGAAGTATCCCGCACACAACCTTCCTGAGATATCACCCGAAGGTTTACAACATTACTACCCACCAGGAACAACTGTCTTGATACGATCCCGGTATCTGTTTCTGAAATAGTTGGGAAACTCCATTGCCATTGGTTAATCACATAACCCGCGCTGGTTGTAACACCTGTGAGCTCGATGGTGTCGGCCACACATCCGGTATGCGAGAAAGAAAATTCAGCTAAAGGACTGCGTTTTACTCTTACATTAAATTTAACCTCTTCTGTATTCGTGCAATTTTCAATTGAAGGATGTGTGGAAAGAACAGGGATCTCATAGTTTCCGGTGTCATTAAATACATAGGTGCCCGGGCAAACGAACTTGTAATACCAGCGACCAAATATAATAGAAGAGTCAACCGGTATCGGATTATTATCAATCACATCTGCGTTGGGTGTAAGTATGGCTCCCAGCGAACTTAATTTCCACACAAGGTTGGTAGGCTTATAGGCAATGTTGCAGCCAAGTTCTACCGGGGTAACCGTGCAGGTATAATCGTGTACGGCTACTGTGGTATCATTCACATTGTGGATTGCCGGCAAAACGTTTAGGTTATTGATCAATGTGCCTGCATTATATCCATAACTCTCAACTGAACCGAGGCCGTAGGTTATGGCTGTAAAAGCAGAATCACTTTGAGCTGTTGCCTGGGCCTGGGCCGAAGACCACCTTCTTACTACAACTGTATAACCCGGAAGATTGGGATGAGGGTATGTATAGCTAAATGTGGATGAGCCGTCAATTAACAGGCTTGCGACTCCTGCGGTAGGTATAATGAGCGTTAAATAATTCGTAGTAATTGACTCCCGGTTGTTTCGATAGAAGCCAATTCGTTTAATCCCCTGTTCGACCGGGCTTATATACATCATTTCAGGATCTCCTACATTTGGCGCGCCTCCCATGCAGGCACCCCCACTCATAAACTGCGCTACCATTATAGGCTTATCGGCTTCGATAAAATCGGCCGTATTGCTTTCAAAATAATAGTACGCCCCGTTCTGCAAACTGGCGAACGGAATCTGAACACCGTTTCTTTTTACAACCGTTGTTGGATCTTTCACTGCAATTTTGAACGCATTCATCATGAACGTAGAGGCATTGCCTGAAACTGATGTGGGAGCTGTCAAATATCGTTTCCCCCAGGCCTGGCTGGGGAATATTTGTTGGTTGTCGTTATCACCACCGCCTGATCCGCATACGATGGGATTAGAAGTTCGGCTACTTCCTGCAAATACAGCTATTGGATAACACTGTCCCGATGTGTTACCGATTGAACGGATTTTAGAACCGCTCAATTCTGGCTTGGAGCCACCCCCTTCAGGACCGGCCATAAACTGGTAAATTTCGCCTCTGTTAAGTGTAATGGTATAAGGTGTGCCAGCAGGCCTCCCAAAACGGGTAACCTGAGATGGCGTTACTTCGATGACAGTATTGTCATGCTGTGCAATTACATATGACCAGGAAAAGCAGTTAGCAGCATAGTTTTGCCGGCTATTTAAAGTCATATAGGAATACCCCCAGGTACTCACTGGCATAAGCATGGTAGCCCCGGAGGAAGCGCTACCATAGATATGCGCATATGCTACAATGGGTGCATCGCTTGTTATGTGAATTCCTTTGTTTACAAAGACTCCTTCGCCACCACATGGTGTACCTGGCGGTACGAAGCTGCAGGGAAGAGAAATCAATCTTGCATCGTTAGCACCCGTTTTCGGGATGAGGTCTGAAGCGATCACAGTGCCCGCGGCAACGGTATAGTTTCTCACCCAGGGCGTTCCTTCTATTCGTACGGTTACATTCGCTGTTTGTTCTGCACTCAGGTAGAGAATCATCTCCTGGCTGTTAGGCTGCCCCGGCTCCATGAACTGGTGATGGCCATAACCCACCCAAAAGTCTGTTCCACTATTTGAGAGGTTTTGTGCAGCTGCCCGCTCTGTGAAGCTCAGCAGCGCACAAAATACAAATAGACATGATAAAAAATGTTTCATTCTTTTCTTGTTAGCTTTAAACACTACAAAACGAAGGCTTTGAATGGTATAACCATATACCATCAACACATCGTTGAGTCCATCGCCATTTGGTGAAAATGCATTTGGTATATAGATATCATCCGGTAGTGTTTTGCCGGTAACGTCGGCGCTTGTTGCGGTTTGACATACCGCTGTACCCAAGGCCCTTACTCTCAACGTCACATCTGTAAGTGGAACGAGGCCTGAAACAAGGTGGGATAAACCTGTTGGTCCACTTGATGGAGTGATCCAGCTGCTGCCCCCGGTAATGCTTACCTCATAGGATACAGCGCCTGGTACTGCATCCCAACGGAAGCGGATACGGTCTACCCCCAGTGAATCTACCACAGCTACCGGGGTAGAAAGGTTTGCCAGGAGTGTTGCCACTACCCGCACCCTTGAGCCTACGCAGGCTCCTCCGCCTGAAACCGGCTCTACATAGAGCACCGTGGTGCCCAATACAGATGGTATGGTATAACTGCTGCCTGTGGCAACAGCTGTTCCACCAGTTTGAGAAGTATACCAGCTATAGGTAACGCCCACAACGGGGTTTTGCACGGTAAAGGTTGCCGGGCTTGCGCCGCACACTACCAATGAATCCTGCACTACTGCCACCACCGGGTTTGGATTAACGAGAACGGGTTTGGTAGTGTCTGCTATACAACCGTCGGCAGCTATCACGCTAAAGTTTACATTGTAAGTGCCTGCAGCCGCATAGGTATGCGTGGTATTTTG
>SEFT01000017.1 GCA_004144175.1 Sphingobacteriales bacterium | reverse complement strand
GACGGAACACTTAACGGCCAGCCACAGCCAATGGGTGTGTATATGTATACGATCGAAGCAGAGACTTCAGCAGGTACAAAAGTGAACAAACAAGGTAATGTGACGATGATCAGATAATATTTAAATTTTACGTGAACGGGGTTAGCTATAGCTAACCCCGTTTTTTTATATATGGATTTGGCAATGTGATATTTTTATTAGCGGATGCCCACATGGCAGCATAAGAAAAAAGGCAAAAAAATTAACAAAATAGCAAACGTTTCTTTTTATATTTATGTCTTGTATAGAATGTCGGACTCGGTAATTGTTCGGATGCTATGTTTTTTTGATTTTTAATTGCAAGTAAATCAACTATAATTCCAGAAATAATTTTAATGCTACATATGTTCACACGTCGTCGCATCTTTCAAGCTCTGTTCAGTCTGCTGCTGATCTTTATTTTTGGCAGATCGCAGACTGCTAATGCCTGCCACACTGCGTCAGGTTACATTTACGTAAACTATGTTGGTGCCGGCATTGACGGTTGCTCTGGCACTACAGACTACAAATACGAAATTCACCTTATACTTTATACTGCCTGCCAAGGTTGCCAATTTCCGATACGGGATAGTGCACAGATACAGTGGGAATCAAGAGATGGTAGTGTGCCGGGAGGAAACGTTTGGGTACATGAGCTAACATTTGATACGGTATCGCAAATATGCCCCGGATTTAAAAAACGTGGTAGCTGCGACAGTCTTGCCAACGCTGAGAAGTTTCCAGCTTATATGAGAACTGAGTTCGTATCGTTGCCCGTAAACTTTCTTTCACTGCCTGGCCCACGCACTGACTGGGTTTTTAGTTACAATACCGGTGCAAGGCCTAATCCAGTTAATATCAATGGAGGCGGAACGTTATACATTGAGGCCATGTTGAACAACCTTAATAAGTATAATAAGAGTACTCCGCGTTTTACCAGCGATCCGTTAAGATATCTATGCGTTAACCAACCGAATATGTTCCTGAATGGTCCTTTCGACCCCAATGGCGATTCTATGGTAGTTACCACTATTAATCCTAAGGGTGGTCCGCTTCCGGCTAATGAAATTCCGTATTTGGCTGCATTGGGTTATAGTACTGCCGATCCGATTGGCTCTGATGCATCTAATCCATATGCACTTAACCCTGTAACCGGTCTTGCAACTTTCACACCTAAGACAACAGGTATGTTCCAGCTTACTTACCAGATCAATTCTTATGAAAGAGGAACAGGTATTTTGCTGGCTAATACTATGAGGGACATAAACATTCAAGTACTCTCCTGTTCCGAGCCTCCGCCTCCAGTTGACAGTACACCTTCTACTATAGCGAACGGAACCTTTATCCAGACAAAAGATGGTAAGATGGTATACACTTGTCCGGGCAACACGCTAAAATTCGAGGTCGCGTCGCAGGCTAAGCTTCCATCAAGCCAGCTTTATCTGAGCGCCCGCGCCGACCAGATGGCAAAGATGAACGGAGCCGTGTTTAATGCACCTCAAAATGGTTCATCTGCTGTTACAGGTACATTCGAGTGGACACCAACGGTTGCCGATATAGGTGACTACCAGGTAGAAATTACAAGTAAGGACTCAACCTGCACCGGTGGTAGTGGTTATACCATCATGCAGATGAATACTACTACTTACATCATCCGCGTTACGCCAGGTCTTGAGCTTGGTCCGGACATACCTATCTGCGCTATCAATAATTCGCCAAAGCAACTGTTTGCTAAGAATGGTGAATACCTGAAACTGAAATGGGAAGAAATAACAAATGGCGTTGTAATGCCGGGTGCTCCTGCATTCCTAAGCAATCCTACCATCCAGAATCCGATAGCTAATCCAAACAGGGACATCACTTACAGGGTATCTTCTACCGACCTTACGGGAAATTGTAAGTCGTCAGATGATATAACGCTGAAAATAGACAGTTCAACAATGGTGGATGCATTCCCTGATAACCCGGTTATCATGTGCAAGCCCGACTATCTGCAACTGGATGCACGCCTTACCGGTGATAAACCTACCGGTAATATAGGTTGCGGTACGCTGAAGTTGGTACAAGCTCTGGAGCGCGATACAGTTGAGATCATTGGTTCAGGAGCATACGGTACACTTGCTGTGTATGATACAGTAGGTCCAACTACTCCGGTTATACCAAATGATGTGAAGACAGCAAAAATGGAGTACCTGATACAGAAGGATGAAATCATGACTGCCAACATGCGTTCTGGTACTATAAAAAATATAGCACTTGAAATTGTTGAGTCGAATGCACCGGTTCCTCAGCTATATCGCAATTTCACTATCAAGATGAAATGTACCAATCTGAAAAGCCTGAACGCGGCAGCTGGTTTCCAGAACGATAACACAATGACAACTGTATTCAGCAGCGTCGCTCCTGTAACTTTTGCTGCGGGCTCGACCCAGTATTTCGAGCTGGATCAGCCTTATAGCTGGGATACAATGCAGAACATTCTGATACAAATATGCTATTCAAATACAGATCATCAGGTAACATGTCTCAATCCAAAGGGTTATTCACCTACTATGAGGTTTGTGCCTACGGAGAAGGTTTCCACACTATTCTACAAGGCTCCGGATACTATTATAAAAGATATCTGCCCGATAAGAACTGATGCTAATATTAAAGAATTCACAACTCGTCCGAAGATCAGATTTGGTTACAGTGAAGCTGCTCCCGAAGACTACCAGATCCGCTGGACAGGCAGCCTGATAAGTGACTCTACGATACAAACGCCACTTGCGTACATACCTCGTTCTATGACGTATTATGTTCAAACTTATGGCCGTAGTGGTTGTATCATCCGCGATTCGGTAGAGATCTATGTTCCGGTCAGAGACTACAAGATACTTCCCGGTGATACTGCCGTTTGCTACGGTGCCGATGCAGTACTTAAGATAGACAAAGGCTTCCACTACAAATGGTATGAGTATGTTGATGGCCAGTACAGAGTACCTGCTCCGTCTACTATCAGCTGCGTAAACTGTCGCGAGGTACGTGTGCGCCCGCTGGTAAGCACTACCTACCGCATAGTGATATACGATAGCGTATGGTGCACTGACACCATCGAAGCAAGGGTAAAAGTATTGCCTTTACCAATTGTAAAACTACTGAACAAAGACACGATCATCCGCTACGGTGCGAGCATACCACTGCTGGCTACAGGTGCACGCCAGTACAACTGGCTGCCATCAGGAAGCCTCAGTACACCAAATACTTCTGCTACAATAGCTACACCAAGCGAGCGTACACAGTATGTGGTAATGGGTATAGGCGCTAACGGCTGCCGCTCTTACGATACGGTAGTAGTAGATGTGAACAAGCGTGAGAATGTATTTGTACCTACGGCCTTCTCACCAAACGGTGATGGTAAGAACGATGTGTTCCGTGTGGCGAACATGACCTTCCAGGGCCTTATGGAGTTCCGCGTGTTCAACCGCTGGGGTCAGGAGATATTCTCTACTACCAATGCAAAAGGTGGCTGGGATGGCAACTGGAACGGCGAACCACAGCCTGTAGGCAACTACCGCTACATCATCAAAGTAGGCTACCCTGACGGGCATAATGAGACTTACACAGGCGATGTGACACTGGTTAGATAATACTTTTAAAATACCATACAGAAGAAAAGCTCCGGACTCGTTCCGGAGCTTTTCTGTTTGAGGCATTATTGGCTTGTCTCTGCATCGCTCTTTATTGCAGTTGCAGTATGCTTCAGCGTTTTCGTTTATAAAAGTTAGGCAGGTGTTCTAATATCAAATTCGTAGCGCGTTCAATTCTCTCTAGATAGAAGTCTTCAATTTGATGGCCCCCATCGTTCATATCTCTAACGGAGTAGCGATATTTTATTAGCATACTTCATGCGACACCTGTTTTTGATGTTTAAATAACATTGACCTATAAAAAAGGCTATCTCTAGAGAGATAGCCTTCACATGAACTAATTTTGTACTAGTGCTGTACCATTATTTTCTGAACGGTTGAGTATCCTACGCCTACAAGGCGAATAAAGTACATTCCTGCAGGTAGCGTAGCTACAGGGATTGTAACTAAAGTACCTGTTCCACTATTGCTGATTTCTTGGTTACTAACTGTTTGCCCATTCATGCCGACCATCGTTAGTGTATATCTGCCGGCGCCGAGATCTTTCATCGATACTGTAAGCGCGCTATTGGCAGGATTTGGATGGATCGTTAAGTTGTTGCTGTTGTTAACGTCGTTGACAGAAAGTGTGGTCAACTCTGAAGTGTAGGATGCGGACTTAGCAGTGCTGGAAGTTTTACATACATTAACGCCGCTCAGTGGCGTCACTGTAATAGAATAGTTATTGTTTTCAATAAATCTTAGGCTGCTAATGTCAAGCGATGTATCAGTGGTAACTGTTTCTATTCTATTAGTAAGCCCCTGTACTACGCTCACCTGGTAGGCTTCAGCTCCATTTACTTTTCTCCATATTACTTTTGTAAGATTTGAATATATCTTGTCCGTTGGATATACCAGCGCGGGAGCAATAAGTTGCATATAGGTAGCACCACCCGTAGTAGGTGTGCGGCTGTATTTTGTCGCTAATGTATTTTGCATTCTAGCCATTTGCATCGGGCTAAAATGGTTTGTACAAGCGTCGTTTGAATAGCTCATGTAGTTAGTGCCGTCCGGCTTGTATGCGTCACCATTTGCATCCGCATAAGTACCGCTGTATGGGCAATTCCACCTGCCTGACAGATAATCGGCATCGGTATCGCAAAAACCATCGCCCGCAGTACTACAGTTTGCTCCCGCCCCCCGGGTTACGAATTCCGGATTAGTTGGGGGATTGGCGGATGTACGGCCTTCCCAGCCATAAAAAGTGTGTGGCAGGCCAAAATAGTGACCCAGCTCATGGGCTACGGTGCTATTACCTGGTGCGCCACAGTTGATACCAATTGCTACCGCCCCGCCCGTTGGTGAATAATAACCGCAGTTACCTCCAGGGTCCTGCACAAAGTACATGTTGACCGTGTTGTTCACATTGTTCAGTGTCATCATTGTAAACCCTGAACTGTAGTCGTGGTTGTAATAGCTGCTGTTATTAATAAATCTTATAGGAAACTTGACGTTAAAGTAGAATCCCGTAGGTGCATAATGGTCGTTTAATTCGCATATAACCTTGAACAAGTTGTCAAGCTTATAATATCCTTTACCATTGTCGTCACCCACAATATGTATTGTAAGCGGAATAGTATCACTCCCCGTAGTTTTGCGGGCCGACAATGGCAGCTTTACGAAATCATACACTTCCTGGATCTCTTGCGGCGTAGTTACTGTACCACATCCACCTTCGCTCAATGATGTACTTTGTGCAAGCGCAATAAGTGATGAGCATGCGAACAAAGACGTAGAAATAAATTTTTTCATTCTTGGTTTTAAAAAGTAAAAAAGTTAGAAATACGGGTGGGAGGTGATTAAAGTTAGGACATTGAGCTGCAAAGGGATGTTATATTTTGCTAAAATGCCTTTTCTTGTAGTTAATGATTACACAGGTGTGACGAATCGTGCAGTTTCAGATGCGCCTCTATGAATGAAACGGCCTCTGCTTGCGTTAGCGCAGCAAAGTCTTTATATCGATCATGCACATCTATTATTTCGTCTATAGCTTTCGCAACAAGTTGCTTATTGTCCCACAGTATAATATCATGCATTACCGTTTGCAAGCAGCCTTTTTTGTACGAGATTTGGCCTATTACGTGTACAAGTGTATTTCTAACCCTTGCTGTTTTGTCAAATTGCAGTTCCTTTAATAATGGAAGAATGTCCTGCGGGTGCGTACGGCCTCTCAGTTCTATACCGTGGCATATCTCGCGCCTTATTTCCTTATCGGGGTGATGCAGGTATTTGCGGGCCCATTCCACTACAGGTACCGGGTTCTTTTCACCCATTTTCTTAATAGAGCCAATGACGGCATTACGCACAGAATGGTGCTCGTCAAAGAGGCCTGCATCGAAGAAGTGCTCCGTATTCTGAAAGTCTGTCTTGCCTATCTCTCCAGCAGCGTTGATAGCTGTTTGTCTTATTTTGAAGTCTTCGGCTAATAATAGTTCGTTAAGCAATTCGATAATCGCTATCCGCCGCTTTACCTCCAAAGTATACAGGCGACCAAGAGACAAGTAGGCTGATTTGCGGATATAAGTATCAGCATCGGCAAAATAGCGGATCACATGCGTACGCATCTTAGCGACAATATCTGTTAGCAAGTTTTGCTGTATTTGCTGAACAAGCATCGCCCGCTCTTCCTTTGGCAGATCGTAGAATCCCATTAATATTGCTTATGCTCTTTGCCGAATCGACTATCAGGACAGATACTTACCAACGATAGGCACCCTACGGCCGACACCAAATGCTTTGGGCGACACGCGAATAATAGGGCAGAACTGGTTGCGTTTATATTCATTCATGTTTACCAGCTTCAGTATGCGTGTAACCAATGCCTCATCAAAGCCTTGTGCGATGAGCTCTTTTGGGCCTTTACGCATTTCTATGTATTGGTACAATATGGGGTCAAGGATGCTGTAGTCGGGTAGGCTGTCGCTGTCCTTTTGCCCCGGCCTCAGCTCGGCCGATGGCGCTTTAGTAATAATGTTCTCGGGTATTATCTCTTTATCCCTGTTTATATAGCGAGAGAGTGCGTATATCTGCATTTTATACAAGTCGCCAAGTACACCAAGGCCACCCGCCATATCTCCGTACAAAGTGCCATAACCGGTTGCCAGCTCGCTTTTGTTCGATGTATTGAGCAATATGGAACCAAACTTATTAGACATCGCCATTACCAATGCACCGCGAATGCGAGATTGCAGGTTCTCCTCAGCTACGCTAAATGGCAGGTCTTTAAATACAGGTGAGAGCGTATTGGTATAAGCGTCGAATACATCTTTGATCGGCAGTATATCATATGGATTATTCAGGTTCTTCGACAACTGCTCTGCGTCAGATACCGAATGCCCTGTAGAGAACTGAGACGGCATCAGTAATGCATGTACATTTTCGCTGCCCAGCGCCTCGCAGGCAAGTGCCAGTACCAGCGCACTATCAATACCGCCTGATGACGCAACAATGGCCTTCTTGAAGCCCATTTTAGCAAAGTAGTCCTTAATGCCGAGTAGCAAGGCAGCATGTATCTTTTCAGTATGCAACTCTGCTTCAAATTGCAGCGGTATTGGCTGCTTCATCGGTATGTCTTCTTTCTTTCTTACGTCGGCAGCAGCAAAAGTATGGTCGTCGTTAAAGTCTATATACTGCAGGTCTTCTTTAAAGAAGGGTAGCTCTGCCACCAGGTTCTGTTCTTTATCCATTACCACCGAGCCACCATCAAAAACGATCTCGGTTTGAGAGCCTACCGTATTACAATAGACCATTGGTATACCATAGCGTGCCACATTTTGCTTTACGATGTTCATACGGCCATCGGCATGTGCATAGTCAAACGGTGAGGCGCTAAGGTTTATCATAATGTCGGGCTGCTGCTTTATCAGCTCGTCCATCGGGCAAGCACGGTACAGCGGGTTGTCACCCATATTCCATATGTCTTCGCAAATGGTTACAGCCAGTTTCTTTCCTTTAAACTCAAGTACATTCCATTCAAGCGACGGCTCGAAATACCGGTACTCGTCAAATATGTCGTACGTAGGCAATAGTGTCTTGTGTACGATGCCTTTTATTTCCTTTTCGTGTAGCAGGTAGGCGCTGTTAAACAGGTCTTTGCCCTGTGGCTTAGGATTGCGCGATGGTGCACCTACCAGTACCCCAATCGTGTCCGCTTCGTTCTTTATTTGCTCTACCGATGCCAGGCATTGCTCTATAAAATCATTGAACTCGAGAAAATCGCGCGGCGGGTAGCCGCATATAGCCAGTTCCGAAAAAACGATCAGGTCACCGCCTTGTCTTTTTGCCTCGCGTATGGCGCTGATGATCTTGTTTGTGTTGGCTTCGAAGTTGCCTATGTGGTAGTTCTGCTGTGCTAAAAAAATCCTCATAATAGTTCTGGTGCTAAGTATAGACAGGCAGCAAGCTAAATTATTTTTGAGATAGCTGAGCAAAAAAATAGCCCGTACAACGGAGTACGGGCAGTAGCTGTCTTGGTTAAATGACGCTGCAAATTAAAAGAATAAACCTATACGAAGCGCAAAATTATTTAATCGCACACCGCCGTCCGAAAACTTTCCTTCATATCCTTGTTTTATCTCCCTTGGGTTTGTTACGTCGGGTGTAAATCCGTTGTTGAAAAACAGGCCGCTATACAAGCTTATTTTATCAGATATAGGATATTCGACACCGCCACCCACATTTAATTGAAACAACACAGGAGCAATAGAAAATGCACCTATCAGCTTTTCGTTATCGCCGGTAGTCCTTTGGTCTACACTGCCATTTATTACCGGCCTCGATGTTATTACCTCATAAGTAGCCTTTTTACTTACGTTGATGCCGAGCCCGAGACCAATATTTCCAAATATTTTCAAGCCCGATGTGATCTCATCGCTGATCACCTTAAAATGCAGTGGTACTTCCAAATATTGCAGACGGTAGTTGAAGTCTGCAAACTTTACATAGGCTTCGGCGGGGGGAGTTATATTGTTATTGTAGGTAGCCAGTATCCTTCCACCGGTAGTGTTGAACTGAAAGCCGGTAGAGAGCCCATAATTCTCGGTGAAATAATAATCCATTAATAATCCCCATGCATACCCCGTTCTGCTACCTCTGCTTGATACATTATACAGGCGGTCGTTGCTACGGCTGGCGGTAGGTTTCATCCACGATATATTGGGCGCAAAAAAAGCTCCGAACCTTAGGCGGTTGGGGTCTATCCTGCTTTTTTCCCTGGCTGGCGGGTAGTAATTATCGTCCTGCGCATTCACCGTATTTATTGCCATTATGCTGATAAATAATAGCAGTAAGCGTTTTTTCATATGTGTCGGCTAAATCTATTTGAATGATTTTCAGACAATTTCTGCGCCAATTATTTTGACTCATTAATTTTGCCGGTGTAAAAATAAAAGCATTTGCCGATGTTGAAGCTAAACTTTGGGATAAAACGGAATAGCATTTTGAAGATGGCGCTATTGAGCGCAATCACAATATCTACATGGAGCTGCGGCGGAGAGCAAGCAGATAAACCCAATGTGGAGGACGTGAACGTGAAGATAGACTCCCGTCGGCTAGACAAGGATTTGTACAGCATAGATACAAACAACGTGGCGGCAGGCTTGCAGCAATTAAGCGCTAAGTATCCTGACTTTCTTAATTTTTATCTCGATACGCTCCTGGGTTTTGGCATCAATGGCAACTTTGCTGATACTGCCGGCCCGGTAAAGTTTGGCGTGCGAGGGTTTATTACCTTCAAAGACTATCGCGGGCTGTACGACACTGTCATAAAGCATTACCCCGACACAAAAGGGATAGACGAAGAACTGGCAGATGGGTTTAAGTACACTAAGCATTATTTCCCTGCTTACAAGGAGCCCAAGGTTATCTACCTCATCTCCGGTCTTAACAACTGGGGGGCATTTACCTATGGAGATAATATACTGGGCATCGGCCTTGACATGTTCTTGGGGCAGGGATATCCTTTTTACCAGTCGGTAGGTATACCTGCCTATATGGGCCAAAAGCTGAACCGCAATTATCTGCCGGTTGCGGCATTCCGCGCTATCCATCAAAACCGTTTTCCGTTTCAGCCGGAGGAGAAAAGCCTGCTCGACATGATGATCGTAAGAGGTAAGGAAATGTATTTTATAGATAAGGTGTTGCCGGATGTACCAAAGGCTACAAAACTTGCTTTCACCGAAGCTCAACTGAAGTGGTGTGAAGAAAATGAAGGAATGATCTATAACTTCTTTGTGCGTGAGAATCTACTATACAACAAAGAATGGCAAAGAGTATTGCGCTTTGTAAATGACGGGCCTACATCGGCGGGTATGCCTGCGCAAAGCCCAGGTAACGTTGGGTCTTGGGTAGGCTGGCAGATAGTAGATGCGTACGTAAAACAGAATCCGAACATCACGCTGCAGCAACTACTGGAAACAGAAATAGACGGACAAGCATTTCTTCAAAAGTCAAAATACAAGCCGAGATAGTTATGGTTAACAAAAAAGGCTTAACAGCGATCTTACTCATAGCTGCAACGTGCTTCTTTGCCAACAGCTATGGGCAATTGAGCCGTACCGACAGCGTAGCGAAGTCATTCGAGGTGCCGGGGAAAAACAGTGCGTGGAGAAACAGGGATACGATAGCCTGGGTAAAGGGGGGCCATCTTACGATCGGCTTCAACCAGGGCTTCCTGCATAACTGGGCTGCGGGGGGTGAGCTGGGTTCTCTTACCGTGAATGGTATGTTCAGCGGATACCTGGACCGCATCTATCACCGGCAGATATGGGCCAACAATCTGGACATGAACTATTCATTGTTCTATGCCTATTCCAACTTTTTTGTGCCGCAAAAGATCAACGACCGTATAGACTACACGTCGCGCTACGGTATACGCCTTGATACGGCCAAGAACTTCTTTTTGACCGGCCTTTTCAACTTCAAATCGCAGTTTACGAAGGGGTACGATTACAGCGTGCCTGATTGGGATACGTTTTCGACATCTGAGTTTCTATCGCCTGCGTATTTCATACTTGCGGCGGGTCTCGAGTATCGTAAAGGTGCCGGCTTTTCATTGTTTTATTCTCCCGTAGCATCGCGCGTAACGCTGGCAGATAGGTACTATACGCTCCGTTCGCCCGAGGGGGCTTTTGGTGTGCCATATGGCGAGACTGCCCGTTATGAGATAGGTTCGTACTTCTCGGGCAGGCATCAGTGGAATATCAAAAAGAATATGATGCTGAAGACACGCCTCGATCTGTACTCCAACTATCTGGCAAAAGACCGCCAGGACAGTACCGGCAAAACCGTGGCGAAAGATGATCCGGGAAATATCGACGTATTTATCGACCTGCAATACACCTGGAAAGTGGCTAAGTACATCGCTTTTTCCTTTGGCACAACTGCAATATATGACAATGACATACCCTATGAGAAGTCGTACTTGGATGAAACGGGTGCCGCTGTGCTGAAGGATGAGCCGGGGCAAAGCCTTGGATGGTGGCAGATAAGGCAGGTGTTTACACTCACCTTCGACTACCGTTTTTAGCCCTATATCGGCCAAAAAAGCTTAATTTTGGATGACTAACACATCGGGTGTTATTTATTTATAATGTCTACATACCAGATAAAATTACCACAGTTCGAGGGGCCGTTTGATCTGCTGTTGTTCTTCATTGAGCGCGACGAGCTGGATATTTACAATATTCCCATTCACCAGATAACCAAGGAATTCCTGGTGTTCATCCACGAGATGGAGTCGCTGAATATTGAGCTGGCCAGTGAATTCATACTCTTTATCTCCACGCTGATGCGCATTAAGGCTAAGATGCTGCTGCCAAGGCGCGAGATAGATGCACAGGGTAATGAAATAGACCCCCGTCAGGAGCTGGTAGATAAGATACTGGAGTATAAGCGCTTTAAAGAAGCATCGGAGCAAATGGCTATTATGGAGGCTGAGCGCCTGTTGCAGCAGAAACGTGGCAATATACGCCGCGAGCTGGATGCACTAGGCGAAGAGTATTCAGAAGGTACCGAGATACAGACGGTGACGATGTTCAAGCTGATGCAGTCATTCGAAAAGGTAATGAAACGCTACAGTGAGCGCATGTTTAAACCCCAACATGTGGTGGTAAAGTATAACCACAGCATGGAAGGGCAGCGCGTATTCCTGCTCGACTATATGAAGGAGACCCGCAGGGTAGCTTTTGATACGGTTTTCGCGCAATGTGAGAACAGGATACATGCCATATTTACCTTCCTGGCAATGTTGGAGTTAGTACAGCAAAAGTTTATGAACATTCTGGTAGGTACGGGTAGAAACAATTTTATACTGGAGTGGCGCGAGGAAGAAGAACCCGAAGAGAATGTTAAAAACGACGGCTCAGTTGGCTTAGAGCCTGATGCTGATGAAGATATGGCATAGTACTTGCATTATACTTAATGCAGCCGCGTGCTGCTAGATAAAATCCCCAAAGCGCTGTCGGACAGAGGTTGTGGGGAATTTTTGATTTTAGACCTTCCTGTTTTCCATTCCTTTTTGATAATTGGTTTTTCAGGCGGAAATTTGCCTGTAAATGAGCGCTACCCCAGTAAATATTTTAGCTATAGAATCGTCCTGCGATGAGACTAGTGCCGCCGTTGTACAAAATGGCAAAGTACTGAGCAACCTGATAGCCACGCAAAAGGTACACGAGCAATATGGCGGTGTAGTGCCCGAACTGGCATCGCGTGCGCATATGCAGCATATAGTGCCCGTAGTAGATGTGGCGCTGAAGCAGAGTGGGGTAGATAAAAAGGACATCACGGCAGTGGCTTTTACGCAGGCTCCCGGCCTTATCGGCTCATTGCTGGTGGGTGCGTGCTTTGCCAAATCTTTTGCGCATGCGATGGATGTACCGCTGATAGCCGTGCACCATATGCAGGCACACGTACTGGCGCATTTTATTGATGATCCTAAGCCGGAGTTCCCATTTCTCTGCCTTACCGTTTCGGGCGGGCATACGCAGATAGTACTGTGCCGTAGCTACCTGGATATGGAGGTGCTCGGCGAAACGATAGATGACGCAGCAGGGGAGGCTTTCGATAAGACTGCCAAGATGCTTGGCCTGCCTTATCCCGGCGGCCCGTTGGTTGATAAATATGGCGCTTTGGGTGACCCGCTACGGTTCTCATTCCCTGTTAGCAGCATGGAGGGCTATAATTTCAGCTTTAGCGGTGTAAAGACGGCTGTATTATACTTCCTGCAAAAACAGAAGAAAGAGAATGAAAACTTTGTAACCGAAAACCTGAATGATATTTGCGCCTCGGTACAGTATACCATTATAACTATGCTGATGAATAAACTGCGTAAAGCGGCGAAAGAACTCGGCATCAATCATATTGGTATAGCAGGTGGCGTGTCGGCCAATAGTGCCCTAAGAAAAACATTACTGGCGGAGGGTGAAAAGAATGGCTGGCAGGTATATATCCCTAAGTTCGAATACTGCACAGATAATGCCGCCATGATAGGCATTACGGGTTACTACAAATACCTGAAAGGTGAGTTTACAGACCTGAATGTTAGTCCATCGGCGCGCGCCACCTGGTCATGAGCAATTCCTGGTTTCGTTTCAAGCAGTTTACTATACACCAGGATAGGTGTGCTATGAAGGTATCGACGGATGCCTGTATACAGGGCGCATGGACGCCAATGGCAGACACGGTGAAGCATGTACTGGATATAGGTACAGGTACCGGGCTACTATCGCTGATGCTGGCACAAAGAGCCGCAGGTATTAATATAGACGCCATAGAGCTGGATGCAGACGCCGCAAGCCAGGCAAGGGAAAATGTAAGTGCATCGACCTGGGCAAATCGGATTGATGTAATGCAGGGTGATATCCTGAACATGTCAATTGATAAACAGTATGACCTGATTATCTGCAATCCTCCCTTTTTTAATAATAGCTTGCTTGGGGATGACATCAACAGAAACAACGTACGGCATACATTGTCGCTTACCCATGACCAGTTATTTGAGGTAATTAAAAAGTGCCTGGCTCCCGATGGTTATGCCTCCATATTACTGCCAACTACTGAGCACGAAGGCTGGGAACGGCTGGTAAATGAGGCTGGTTGGGTAATACACCACAGGCTCCATATAATACCTAAAGAAGGCAGCTCACCCAATAGGGTAGTAAGCTTATGCAGCAGGGTAGCAAACGATCTGCCGGTAGAGGAAAAGCTGGTGATAAGGGATAAGGAGGGCTATACGGAAGACTTTAAACGATTAAATCGTCCGTTCTACTTGATGTTATAACATTGCCCTTCTTTTTCTGCAACAACAGAAAGATGCTGATAGATATCCACCCAAACCAGAAGAGGTAAACGCCAATATGAAAGCGTTCACCCAGCCAGCGGTGCGATATATCGTCGCGGAAATCGTTGTAGCTTAATATAAGGCCCGTAATGGCAAGAAATAGTGAGGTGACTTGTGCTCCTTTGGCAATGCGTTCGTTAGCACGGGTATAAATGACATACTGGATGCCGTATAAAAGCAATAATGCAATAAACACAACCGCCGCCGCTTGCCACCATACTTTTAAGAAAGTGTAACTGGTATAGAATACAGAGATGCCCGCCCGCCCTATAAAAGACACTTTGGAAAGCATATAGCCCGAAAGCAATGACAGCGCAAGCAGGTAGAGCGTAAAAAAGAAACTACGTTTCATAACAGATGGCAAGTTATAAGAATTTCATAGCTTCCAACTCTTCGCGCACCACCTTTATTTTCGATGAATTCACTTTCAGCACATCATTCTCCTTCATGTGGAAGATGTGAACCTTTTTTGTCTCTTTAGGGTTCAGGTTCCTGGTGTACACGGTCTCTTTATCATTTCGCACGGTCATCAATACGGTATTTCCGTTGTCACTCAGCTCTATGGTCTCTGGCGCGTCTTCCAGAGCGTAGTACAAGTCGGTTGCTATGAACCGGTAGTAGCGCATAGCATCGTCGGCCATGTCGTCCCGTCTTTTTTTGAGCGTCGTAAATAGCTTCTGGCCGTCTATCTGATATATTTCGGCCGGTAGTTTTTTTACCGCGTTCAATATTACATCATCGGTAAGCTGGCTGCGGAATGTATTGATATGCTGCTGCCAGTCTTCTGCGCCAAGCGCATTTGTAAAGAGCCGGTCAAATGAATGAGACTTAAAGTTCAGCTCGCGCAGGTGGTCAGTATCCTCGCTAAAACCGCGCATGTGCGGTACTGTCGATATGCCCATCACCTTTACTAAAGCGCCTGTAGACCTAAAGTATGCCTGGTCACGGTCTACAGCTATGGGGTAATAGAAAGATTTGCCTGCGGAGTCGCGTTTGCCCCAGCGCCATTGTCCTTCATGACGGTCCCAGTCGGCCAGCAGCATGTCCAGCAGCCTGGCTCTGAGTACTGCATGTTGGTCCAGCGTTATCTTGGCTTTCGCCAAGTCTTCCAGCATTTCTTCGGTGTCCTCGGCATTCGAATAATCAGGGGTAGGTTCGCGACGCTCCAGATAACATACGGTATTGGCAAATACAGCCCTGTGCGGCTCCATTGCCGGGTCGTCCGGCACATAGAAAAGCTCCGGCTCGGGTGTTATTACACCCGTAGCCTTCGCCATATCGGTGATTGTAAGCGGTGCGTAAGGATATGCTGAAGAGATCAGGTCTTGAAATGTGCGGTGTACAAAGGTGTTTCTTAAAAAACCGGGCAATATACCTGCCACGTCTTTATCCACCGTGCGAAGCACCCATTCCACGCCATTCTTGTCCTTCATTCTCAGGCTCTTGGTCTGAAAGCCGCCGCCTAGTTTCTCGATCTTAAACCCGCCTTTTTCGGTTTTGATGTTGAACACTTTCATTTTCACAGGAGTAGACCATATGTTGCGGTAGTTTCGACCCGAGAGTGCCCGTATGGTAAATGTGGGCTCTTTATAAAAGTAGCTGGCAGGTGCTATCACAGAGTCGGCGCCGGCACTGGCCGCCCATGTATTCTTCTTACCTATTATAGGGGAGATACATATGATAACGATAAGTATGTTGATGAATAAGTATCTGATGCCTTTGCTCATGAAACAGACATTTCCTTTTATAATTGTTTCAGACACATTAATATTATGCCAGTCTGAGCGGTAGGATTGCCATTGTTTTACTATTTTCATCCAATAATTGGAGGCATATAGAGCGGGTTCATATACTGCTATTATCTTGCTAAGGGATTGACAGCTAATTACTTCGTTTAAATTTTTTGAATAACATAAGATGAATATTATCGTACGTCTGTATGTTGGCTTTGCTATTGCCATTTTGTTAGTATTGGGCGTGGGTGTTATCTCCTACAACACTTTTCAGCGCCAGGCCGAGGAGTCGAAATGGGTGCAACATACTTATAAGGTAATGCAGGTGACCGGCAGGATACAGAATCTGACCTTTGACATGGAGGCATCGAGGCGGGGATTCCGGCTTACCAATCAGCAGCGCTTTCTGGATGGGTATAATAACGCTTTACCTCAACTGCCGGTGGCAATTGAAGAATTAAAGAATTTGGTGCGTGATAACCCTGACCAGCTTAGAAGAGCTGCTGCATTGCAAAACAATACAAATGAGCTGATCTCATTTTATAAAAATCTTGGGTATGCCACGGGAACATACGATGAGGGGAAAAAGGCAGCAATAACAATAACAGAAAAAAATCTTGTAGCAGCGCTTAAGAATGATATAACCAGAATTTTTGGAGCAGAAGAAAGGCTGCTGGCACAGCGTGAGCAGGTAAACGACAAGCTCATAAAGAATTCGATATTGACGTTGATGATAGGCATACCACTTATCCTGCTTATCGTTATTATCCTTATTGTAGTTATTCTGTCTGAATTTAAGAACCGGAAAAAGGCACAAGGAGATTTGCGGGAGAATCTGAATCAGCTTAGAGTACTTAACAAGGAGGCAAACGCACGCAACTGGCAATTGGCAGGGGTATCTAAAATCAACAACAGTCTTCAGGGTGCCGATGATCTGGAATCGTTGGCAAAAGCAGCAGTCGAGGTTATAACAGAATATATTGAGGTGCCGGCAGGCGCATTGTATTTTCATAATGAAGAACATAATGAACTTAAACTTTTAGGCGCAATAGGCATATCTGCCAGTAATGGCAATGTGCTGAAAACCGGTGAAGGCATTGTAGGTGCGGCGGCAAGCAAGCGGAACGTCACTATCATCAAGGACGTGCCGAAAAATTACTGGAAAATACAGTCTGCAACAGGTGCATCTGCTCCCGACACGATTGTTTTCCTCCCACTGTGGCTAAAAGACGAGATGAAGGGGATTATCGAGATTGGTATGTTCAATGCAGAAGGCGAGGAAAAAATAGAATTGCTGAAGGTTGTAATGCACAATATAGCACTGGCGGTAGATGCAGCGGATGCCAGCGCTAAAGTAAACCTATTGTTAAGCCGTGTGCAGGAGCAAAAAGAAATACTGGAAAGCCAGCAGGAAGAATTGAGGCAAACAAATGAAGAACTGACCCGCCAGTCAGAAATATTGCAGGCTTCGGAAGAAGAGCTGCGTGTGCAGGAAGAGGAGCTACGCCAGATAAATGCGGAACTGGAAGAACGTAACGAGGCTGTTGAAGTAGCAAGGCAGGCGCTGTTCCAGCGTTCGCAGGAGCTGGAGCAATCGAGTAAATACAAATCTGAGTTCCTGGCCAACATGTCGCACGAGTTGCGTACACCGCTTAATAGTATACTGATACTTGCCAAGCTACTATCAGACAACAAAGCCAGCAACCTTACAGAGAAGCAAACCGAATATGCTAAGATCATTCACAAGTCGGGTAACGACCTGCTCAATCTGATCAACGATATTCTCGACCTTTCGAAGATAGAGGCAGGCAAAATAGAGATGACCTTTGAACCTGTTGCGATCAAAGACCTGAAACTGGACGTGCAGCAGATGTTTCAGGCATTGGCCGATGAAAAGGGAATATCGCTTGTTGTAAAATCCGACGATAATGTCCCCGAACACATAACTATTGACAGGCAACGCTTGCAGCAGGTCGTAAAGAACCTGATGTCGAACGCTATGAAGTTTACCCCGCGTTCGGGTACTGTGACAACGCATATGTCGGTATCTCAGGATAATCAATTAGAAATAGCGGTGACTGATACCGGCATAGGCATAGCTCCGCAAAAACAACAACTTATTTTTGAAGCGTTCCAACAGGCAGATGGCTCTACCAGCCGCAAATATGGTGGTACCGGCTTGGGGCTATCTATAAGTAAAGAGCTAATACGCAGGCTGGGTGGTGAGATAAAACTGAAAAGTGAAGAAGGGCAGGGCAGCACGTTTACCATCCTACTTCCACTCAGTAAGTCAGACAAAGTAGTGCGAGACCTGAAGCCAGCAGAGCCTATGCCTGATACCGTAGATATAAAAAAGCCACTAGCGGAGCAGACTAAAATACAAGATGATAGAGGCTCGATAGTTAAAGGGGATAAACTTATATTGATCGTAGAGGACGATATGGACTTTGCCAGGTTAGTTAAGAACTTTGCACACGACAAAGGCTATAAAGCAATAGTGGCCATGGCGGGTGACGAAGGCTTGTATTATGCACGCAAATATCTGCCGTCTGCTATTATACTCGATATGGGATTGCCTGTGCTGGATGGCAGGAGTGTGCTGAAAATGCTGAAGAGCGACGAAAAGCTGAAAAGCATTCCTGTCCACATCATATCCGGAGAGGAAAAGAGTAAGTTGTCAGTTATAGGTGCCGAAGGGTTCTCGCAAAAACCATTAGATATGGCAGGATTGGAAAGCGCATTTGACAGTATCGGTGGTATCATATCGGCCAATTACAAGCATATCCTTTTTGTCTCAACATCTTCGACGCTGAATGTACCTGAACTTTACGAGTTCTCAGGCAAGCGCAACATGGATTTGGATTATGAGACCGTTCCCGATATAGAAACAGCCATCAGGACGATTAATGCCCGAAAATATGACTGTATTGTTGTTGATTCGGACGAAAATGTAGCCGGGGGGATTGAGAAAGTACGAAGCATCAGGCAGGCAGCCGATGGCAATATTGTTATCTTTGCATACTTGCGAACAGACGTAACACCAGCTGAAGAGGTGGAATTGCAAAAATATGCTGATGCTATAATAAGGAGATCGTCTTTTGATAGGGAACGGCTAATGGATGAACTGGAGCTATTCTTATTTAAGATCAAGGAGTCGGAGATGATACCCGTTCCTAAAGGCGTAATAGATATAACCGACAAAGGCCTGGATAATAAACGAGTGCTGGTAGTGGACGACGATATGCGGAACGTGTTTGCACTAAGTACGCTGCTGGAAGAACAGGGAATGCAGGTGCTAACTGCCGGCGATGGTAAGGAGGCATTGGAGCAATTGAAGCAAGACGATGGAATAAATATAGTGCTGATGGATATAATGATGCCCGAAATGGATGGTTATACTGCTATGAGGCATATACGGGAAGAAAAGAAGTATAAGGACCTGCCGGTAATAGCCCTTACAGCCAAAGCTATGGCCGAAGACCGTGAGAAATGCATAGCGGCAGGCGCTTCCGATTATATTACCAAGCCGGTAGACAGTAATAAGCTCTTATCATTAATGAGGGTATGGTTGTCAAAGTAGGATGATAAGCGATATTTCAAAAGACGAGCTTCAGAGTGTGCTGGATGTCATCAAGGCGCAGTATGGTTATGATTTTTCAGACTATGCGTCGGCATCTCTCAAAAGGCGCGTACTGCGTTTTTTACAGTCTGCATCGTTAAAGGACATTGCTGAGTTCCGGTATCGGTTAAGTAACGATTCTGCCTTCTTTTCGTGGTTTGTGCAATCGGTTACAGTAAATGTTACAGAAATGTTTCGCGATCCGCAATTCTATAAAACGATGCGCGAGACAGTATTGCCCAAACTTGCTTCTTACCCGGTGATTAAGATATGGCATGCAGGCTGCTCAACGGGTGAAGAGGTATATTCGATGGCTATTATGCTGCATGAGCAAGGTTTATTGAAAAGGTCGCGGGTATACGCTACCGACATTAATCCAGCCAATCTTGAGCGGGCCATGTCGGGTATCATGTCGACCAGCCAGATGAAAGATTATACACAGAACTATATACAGTCGGGCGGGATGGAAGACTTCTCGTCTTACTATACTGCACGATATGATAACGCGATCCTGAACAGTGAACTGCGAAAAAGCATCATATTCTCGCAACACAATCTGGTGACCGATGCTGCCTTTAATGAGTTTCACCTGGTATGCTGTCGCAATGTGCTTATTTATTTCAATCGTACCCTTCAAAACAGGGTAATGCAATTGTTTCACGACAGCCTGGCACCACTCGGTTACCTGGCGTTGGGCATTAAGGAATCATTACTTTTTTCAGATATACGGGATAAATTTGAGTCTGTGAGCATGCTAAATAAAATTTACAGACGCCATAGATAACATGAGTTCAAGGCCATTCGATATTGTAGTAATAGGAGGTTCTGCAGGCTCATTGTCTGTCATTATTACTGTTGTGAATAGTATGCCGAAAAACTTTTGCGTTCCTGTTGTGTTAGTTGTACACCGGATGAGAAACGTGCGAAGCGAGATGAATAACATACTATCGGTAAATAAGCCGATAATAGAGCCGGAGGACAAGGAACAAATAAAGGAGTGTTGTATGTATCTTGCACCGCAGAATTATCATCTTTTGGTGGAGGAAGACTACAGCTTTAGCCTCGATTATTCTGAGGCTGTAAACTTTAGCCGTCCTTCTATCGACGTCACCTTTTCAAACGTGGCCGATGTGTATGGAGAAAAGGCATTGGGAATATTGTTAAGCGGTGCCAATAAAGATGGAGCACGAGGCTTGTGTGATATTATAGATGCAGGTGGTAAGGGAATTGTACAAAACCCCGATACAGCAGAATATAGTGCCATGCCTAGTGCAGGCATTGAATATAATAAGAGAGTAATGATAATGAAGCCGGAAGAGATCGCGGCTTACATCAATAGCATCATTATATAGACATGATATCTAAGGTTAACAGAGAGTTTACTATCCTGCTTGTCGATGACAGGGAAGAGAATCTTATTTCGCTGGAAGAGATTCTTGATGAGCAGAACAGAAAATTTATTAAAGCTACGTCGGGAAACGAAGCTTTAAAGATTGCATTAAAAAATCCCGAGATCGGGCTGGTAATGCTGGATGTGCAGATGCCCGAGATGGATGGCTTTGAAGTAGCTGAGTTACTAAAATCCAATCCTAAAACGAAAGACCTTTCCATCATCTTTGTAACTGCTATAAACAAAGAAGATCGTTATGTGCTGAAGGGCTTTGAAACAGGTGCGGTAGATTACCTGCAGAAGCCATTGGATATAGATGTGGTAAGGGCAAAGGTCAATGTCTTTGAAAAATTGTACTTCTACCAAAAGGCATTGAAAGAGGCGCTTGCAGAAAAGGATAAGGTGAATCAGCAGCTGGAGCGTTTTATGTATGTGGTGGCCCATGACTTGAAATCGCCACTGTCAGGTGTTATATCACTATTGTCGCTGGTGCGCGAGGAAGAAGCCGTACAGACTGCACCGGGTGTAAGCGAGTATCTAAACATGGCTATGGATGCGAGTTATCATTTATCTAACATGATCACGTCTATATTGGAGTACTCCAGGCAAGTAGATTCAGCACAGACGTCGGAAGACGTTGATACCCATGAAATGGTATCGCAGATCATTCAATTGATGTACCCTCCAAAGCATCTTCATCTTTATATAAAAGATACCTTACCAAGATTCAAAACCAGGAAACTAAAGCTGCAGCAGGTATTCCAAAACCTGGTGAGCAATGCCATAAAGTATAATGACAAGCCTGATGGTAAAATACAGATAGGCGTTGAAGATAAGGCGGATGGTTTTTACACCTTCTATGTAAAAGATAACGGCCCTGGCATTCAGAAGAGAGATCACGAACGCATCTTCAATCTTTTCGAGACCACGGATAATGCCTCGGGTAGAGATAGCAGTACCGGTGTGGGGCTCAACCTGCTAAAGGTGCTGGTGGAAGAACAGGGTGGTAAGATTTGGGTAGATTCAATGCCGGGCGAAGGCAGCTGTTTTTTCTTTCAATGGTGTAAGTGATTCATTTTTACAGTATTATACTGATTGTTTTTTCGCTAGTGTAATATTTCTTTTCTTATTTGATAAGGGACAGTATTTTTATTGTCATTAACGATATGTATGCCGAAGATTTTGATCGCAGAAGATGATCCTTTGATCCAGAAGACCGTAGCGCTAAAGTTCCGGAAAGAGGGATTTGAGGTGATCTGCTGTAGTGATGGCAAAGAGGCAATAGAGCAGATTAGTGTTGTGATGCCCGATATTGTCTTGACCGATATGATGATGCCCTATGCTTCGGGCATCGAGATAGTGAGCGCGGTAAAAAGCATTACCGAAAAGAACATTCCTGTGATCGTTTTTTCTACTATGGGGCAAGAGCACGTGGTGGAAGAAGCATTTACACTAGGTGCTGACGACTATGTTACAAAGCCATTTAGCCTTACAGAGCTTACCATACGCATTAAGAGACTGCTGAAGAATGTCTAAATAACAAAACGCTGACTTTTGCGGACATTAGGAACGAGGGATAGTTTTTTTGATTTCATTACAGCCGATCGCCTGTATTTTACGGCGTTTCTATTTCTGTTTTGCTGCGCATGTATGATCGTTATGATCTATGTGCATCTCTATCGTAAAAAACGCAGATACTTCAATCGCCAGTACATCGAATCGATACTGGACGAGTGGATAGGCGCCGCCATCATAGAGCCCTCAGTCGAAGGCTGGCATGTGCATGTAACGCCCGAACTGCTGGATGAATTTGAGAAGGAGCACAATCGTCAGATAGCTATCGACCAGTTGATCAATACGAAAAAGAACCTACTGGGCGAGGCCTCTGAGAACATTGTACGGCTGTATATGCAACTCAACCTGCAGCGCGACTCTTACAAAAAAATGAAGAGCCTCATCTGGCACAAGAAAGCCAAAGGCATATATGAGCTTTATATGATGGGGCAGGAGGATATACAGGATGAGATATTCAAGTATACCAATAGCCAGAACGAATACGTGCGCATGGAGGCCCAGACAGCCATCATCGGCTTTCAGGGTTTTAAGGGCCTTACCTTTTTAGGCCCGCTTACCGAAAGCCTGGTAGACTGGCAGCAGATAAAGTTGATTGAGCAGCTAAAGCCGCTTGACCCGGACCTGAATGCAGCGCAGCTGTCTTCGTGGCTGCATTCTTCTAACGACTATGTAATAGTATTTGCCCTGAAGCTGGCAGAGATATACCAGCAATTCTATGCACATGATATAGCGGCACAAAAACTGAGCAGTAGTAATGACCGCGTGCGCAGGCAGGCTATACTAACATTGGCGAACATTGCAGGCGACCATACCGCAGCATTACTGGTAGCACAGTATGCAAAGGAGACACCCCAGAATAAAAAGGTCATTCTACAGAACCTGACGTCAATTGCTACAGATAATGAACTACCCTTTTTGCTACAGGAATTGGAAAACGAAGACGACCAGGTAAAGCTAGATGTATCGAGGGTATTATATAAAGGATACAGTAGCGGAAGTGAGCTATTAGCTCAAAAAGCACAGCAGTCGCCGGCCCCTTACGAGGCTATTTTAAAACATGTAAAAAGCGAAGTCGTATAATGGAAGTCGTATTTCATATCGCAGCAGATTTGCTGATGTACGGAATATTTGTTTACTCCGTGGTGCTGTTGCTGTTTTACATATTCATCGGCCTATATTCCATAGGTGCTACCGAAGAGTATCTGCATAAAAACAATTTTACGGACTACCGTATGCTGGTGGCATCGCCACATGCGCCCTCGGTAAGTATACTGGCACCTGCGTATAATGAAGGCAACACTATTATTGAGAATGTACGCTCATTATTGTCGCTGTTCTATGCCAACCTGGAGGTTGTCATTATAAATGACGGGAGTAAAGATGACTGTCTGCAAAAGCTGATAGATGGTTATGAGCTAGAGAAAGTGGACTTCTTTGTAAACTATCAGATAAAGACGAAGGAAGTACGCGGTGTGTATAAAAGCAAGAACCCCGTATACCGCAAGCTGGTGGTGGTGGATAAAGTGAATGGCGGTAAAGCCGATGCCCTCAACGTAGGTATAAATATATCGTCCAATGACTATATAGTATGTATAGATGTGGACTGCATACTGGAGCAGGACTCTATACTGAAGATGGTGAAGCCGTTCCTGGAAGAAACTACTAAGCGGACAATAGCCTCAGGTGGAGTAGTGCGAATAGCCAACTCCTGCGAAATAAGGGATGGCCGCCTCATAAAAGTACACTTGCCCGATAACTACTGGGCTAGGATGCAGACACTGGAATACATTAGGGCATTTCTGCTGGGCCGCATGGCCTGGGCGCGTATGGATGGACTACTGCTGATATCAGGGGCTTTTGGTGCATTTGATAAAGAGATAGCCATTAAGGCCGGTGGATACGACCACAGGACTGTAGGTGAAGACATGGAGCTTGTAGTGCGTATGCGCCGCTATATGGCAGAGAACAAGTTACCCTATCGGGTAACATACATTCCCGACCCGCTCTGCTGGACCGAAGCGCCTGTAAGCACCAAGATATTGGGCCGCCAACGTAACCGTTGGACCCGGGGGACGATTGAGACATTGAAATTCCATAAGCGAATGTTCTTTAATCCTACCTACGGAGTATTAGGTTTGGTAAGCTATCCTTATTGGTTCTTCTTCGAGATGCTGGCACCGCTTATAGAGTTCTTTGGGTTCATTGCCTTTTTGATCATGGCTATAATCGGGATGGTAGATTGGAATATATTTATTGCACTTTTGGTTTTTATTGTATGCTTTGGATATATGTACTCTGCGTTTGCTGCTTACATCGAGGTGACGACTTATAACCAATACCGCCGACGTACCGATATGGCAAAGTTGCTATTGACTGGCCTTACTGAACCGTTCTATTTCCATCCTTTTGGTGTATGGGCAGCTATCAAAGGTTATCTCGATATCATCAGGAAGAAAAACTCCTGGGGCGAGATGACACGCCAGGGCTTTGGTCCAACTACTGCCAAAAAGAAGTAATACTAAAAGCGACGTGCGTACCCGATGCTGAACTGTATCTGGTTGCCAACATGGCCTACCAGATACTGCTGGTTAAATAAGGTAACACGTGCTGTAATGATGTTTAATGTGCGTATAGCATGTCTCCAGCCCAGCTCACCTTTATATGTGCGCAGCTTATAGGAAGGTTTATCATTCAGCAAAATGTTCACCGCACGGTCGTCTGGCGATATGCCCCATCCCGCATCCAGGTATATGAATCTGTCTACGCCGCCATAGTAGTAGCGAGCCATAGCACTGTATGTTTGTGATACATTACTTGCTTGTGGTGTGAGGTACACCCTCGCGCCGAATAAGAAGCTCTTGTAGTATTTGCCTATGTAGGCCGTGTAGAAGAAAAGGTCGTCCGTAAAGTGTAGATATCTGATCCCCAACTCTGCTTCAAATGCTTTGGGTAAGTTGGCATATAGCGAGCCTCCTGCTTTCCACTTAGGGAACACACCATCATTATCTCCCGATTTTCCAAGGTTCAGGTATCCGTAGAACTTTCGCGAAAAGCGCGGATAGGCATCCACTTCGTATTGTACCCCTTCCTTTTGGAAGCGGTTTGCATACGTTACGCGTCCGCCAATGGAACCGACCTTGGTCTGGCGGGTATAGTCTACACTCACCAAGTTCCAGGGATCAGGGAATTGTTTATCGAAATATACATGTTCGTACGTAATGCCGATCCGGTTGAGTGAGATATGATCGCTTATGCGTTGAGATAGTGCTCTTGCTTCTGCATTGCCATTATCGAGCCTAAGTACCGAGTCAAGAATAATGGTAGCGCCTTTAAAGTCTCTGGTCTTTTCAAGGACCTTCGCTTTTCGCAACAATAATGGTACTGATTGAGGATGGTAGGTAAGACCCTTGTTTATCACGATCATAGCCAGCGAATCATTGTCGTTCCAATACTCCACATCGGTGTAGGCAGCGTAGGCGTCTTCGTAATCTTGCTTGTCGGCTAACGCAGCATCAAAATACTTCCGCGCGCTGTCTACTTCTTTATTCCAACTATAGATACGGCCTACAAATACTTTAATGTCTGTATAATTTGGACTGATAGCCAATGCGCGTTTGCTGTAGTCGATCGCCTTTGGATAGTCTTTGTTGTCAAATGCCGCTTTCCGTGCGGCTTCATATAAGCCATCGGCAGTTGTAGTGTCCTGAGCCAGTGCTGGCGTTACTATCAATAAGAATAGTATCCACAAGAGATACCTGCTGAAGAAATTTATCCCTCTCATATTACAGAACAAAAATAAGTTGTGGACCTTAACCTTGCTACAATCTGTATCAATATAATATTATCTATCTGCCACTGAATTATGCCATTGTGTGCGTGATTTGTAATTCCGTCACACACAACTGACGAATGTGATATGCACTGTCCTGATACTTTGGCAGTTGTGCTGCTACATGTCTTTTCTGCTTCGTTGTATCATATTTCCAATTCGGTTTTTCAAATTTCCAGCTTGTAGTGTTGTCTATCCGTTTTGTAGTCGTTTGGTGTTGGTCTGGCACCCGGCTTGCGAAGTACCTATCTGTAAGTCAAACAAGCTTACTCATTTAAAACCAACATTTAAAACCAATAAAAACACAGACAATGAAAAAGATCTTCATGACCGCAGCAATAGCACTTACTACACTAACAGTAGCTACCAAAGCCAATGCACAGCAGGGTTTCAACTTTGGCGTAAGGGCCATACCACAAACAAACTGGATGCTGAACAGCGATGATAATGACGACCCTAACTATAAAAGAGAAACTACCTACGGAGCAGCATTTGGTGTAGGTGCAGGTTACAACTTTACAAAGAATATGGGCATCAACCTGGATGTACTGTATTCTATGCAGGGGCAGACCTCTACCAACGAAGGCATTGAAACAAAACAAAGAGTAGACTATGTAAAGATACCGCTGATGTTTACCTACAATACAGGTATTGATTCTAATCACAAAGTAGCGTTCATAGGTAAGCTGGGTCCTCAGCTCGGCATCCGTACCAGTTCGAAATTTTTGAATGCAGATGGCGATGCAATCATCGACGATGCGAATGACTTCTACAAGAGCACAACCTTTGGTGCAGTAGCAGGTGCGGGTGCAAGATTTGCCCTGGCTAAAAATCTGACACTGGACGCAGGCGTACGTTTTGATTATGACTTTACAGATGCAGAAGACAAAGATTTCGTACTGTATGCTAAAGACAGGGCTGCGACTAACAATATGACGCTAGGAGTAGAACTTGGTTTGAACTATCACATTAAGTAGAGCGGGTGTATATATGGGTGAAAAAAAGGCAGAACGTGCTCGTTCTGCCTTCAATTATTTTTCTGCCTGTGCTATATTAAGCAACCGCTTGCAAATATGGTTCTACTCTAAATTGTATCAATAAGCTAGTAATTCTTTTCTTTACCAGTTGAAAGTGGTCAGCAGTAAACTGCCTGCTTTCAGGTACTTCCTTGTATATCTGTTGCAGGCGCTTCACCATATCGAACACAGCTGGCGTTTTCTTGCTGCTGCTACCCATTATCATGTTTAATGTTTTGAGTATCATTAGTTTAGTATAGATGCAGTCAACACCGTCGAAATACTCGGTTTGTTCTATTTCACGCCTGATCTTATCTAAGAATTCCATACAATAGGTTATAAATTCTCTAAATAATAAAACCGTACCACATGCATAACTATTATTTAACACCCCATAGCTACACCGCTGAAAAATGATTATGTCGCGACTTTCATAAATCGATAAATTGCAACGTTTTTCACCGCAAATACTACCAATATGAACTTGAACGAAATTTTAATCGCCGAGCTGCGCCAAGAAGCAGCTAGCACACGTAAGATATTGAAACAAGTGCCTACAGAGCATTTGGATTGGCGCCCGCACGAGAAATCATTCACACTTTCGAGGATGGCCTCGCATGTAGCGGAATTGTCGCATTTTGCGACGCTTGCGCTTACTACCGATGAGCTGGATATGGTTGCTACACCCCTTACGCGGCATACGTGTACCAGCAATGAGGAAATAATAGCCTTGTTTGATGGAAGAATTGCAGAAGCGCTTAAGGCCTTGGAAGGGATTACCAATGAGCAATTAATGGAAACATGGACCTTACGCGCCGGCGACCGTGTGATATCTTCTTCATCGAGGCTGGAGTCGATACGTAGCTGGATGGCTAACCACCAGATACATCACCGTGGTCAGTTGAGTGTGTACCTGCGCCTGCTGGATGTTCCTATACCTGGCATGTACGGCCCATCTGCCGACGACCGTATAGCTATGGAAAAGGCACAAGCAACGGCGAATAATTAGTGTTTCTTTTTTTTGAAATAAATAAATGGTGGCAGTATTTTTTGCCACCATTTTTCATGGCGCCTATGAAGCATAAGGTAAGGGAATGGCTGAAACGTTACCTGCCAGCGGAAGTGATATCCGTGGCTGCTACCGTATTGTCGGCATTGATTGCCTACGAGCTAAGCGGCAACCGCATAGCTACAGCGCTGATAAGTACGTGGGCTGGCAATATCGGCTATTTCGGTTATATCATTCTGTTCGACGTATTTGAGACACGACGCACACTACATAGCCAAGACAGACCATACACGTCTGCGATTTTCTACAAGAATATAAAAGCCCTGGCCGTTGAATTTGGCATTGCCGAGGTGCTTGATAGCCTCTTAATACGCCCTGCACTTATGTATTATGTACCTATATGGATGAATAACATGGCGCTGGGTAGTATAGTTGCTAAGCTCGTGGCAGACATTACCTTCTATATTCCCGCCATCATTGGCTATGAGATGAGCAAAAAGAAGATGCGCAACTTTTAGCGGATTGATACGGTATGATGTTTATGCTTTCATCAGTATAGATCATTCATACATATCCCTCCATGTCAAAAAACAAAGAAGAGAAACCTGTAGATGTAGTATTGATAGGCGCAGGCATCATGAGCGCTACACTGGGCCTGATACTTAAGGAACTACAGCCTGATATTACCATTGCTATCTATGAACGACTTGATGTAGTAGCCGGCGAAAGCTCCGATGCATGGAACAATGCAGGTACGGGTCACTCGGCATTTTGCGAATTGAATTATACGCCCGAGCGTGAGGATGGTACCATTGAGATATCTAAAGCTATTAAGATAGCGGAGCAGTTTGAGGTGTCGAAAGAGTTTTGGTCTTATATAGTAAAGCAAGGGTATGTAGACAAACCACAGACGTTCATATCCAAAGTGCCGCACATTAGTTTTGTATGGGGGCAGGATAATGTCGAATACCTGAGAAAACGCCACGATGCGCTGGATGACTGCCACTTGTTCAGCGATATGCAGTTTACCGACAATCCGGAGAGGATAGCAGAATGGACGCCGCTGGTGATGGAAGGGCGCGACAGATCGCAGCCCGTAGCCGCTACCTGCATGGGTATAGGTACCGATGTAAACTTTGGCAGCCTTACTCGCTGTATGATAAAGCACTTGGCAAAACAGGAGGGTGTAACGCTCCATCTGCATAATGAAATAAAAGAACTGTTTCAGCATAAGAGCGGGGAATGGCATATAGAAGTAAAGGACCTGCATACGAAGGAGCGTTCAACAATACATGCGGGTTTTGTATTTATAGGCGCGGGCGGCGGAGCACTTACGTTGCTTGAGCGCTCGGGTATACCAGAGGCTAAGGGTTATGGTGGGTTCCCGGTAAGCGGGCAGTGGCTAGTATGCAAGAATCCGGATATTGTGAGCAGACACCAGTCAAAAGTGTATGGCAAGGCAAGCGTGGGTGCGCCGCCTATGTCGGTGCCTCATTTGGATACGCGCATCATCAATGGTAAGAAGGCATTGTTGTTTGGGCCTTATGCTGGGTTTTCTACCAAATTCCTGAAGCAGGGATCCTATATGGACCTGCCGCTTTCGATAAGCCTGCACAATATCCGCCCTATGTTGTCGGCTGGTATACGCAACATGCAGCTTACCAAATATCTGATAGACCAAGTAATGCAGTCGCGTGAAGAACGGCTGGATGCCTTGCAAGACTATCTACCTAATGCTCGTATGGACGACTGGGAGCTTGAAGTGGCGGGACAGCGGGTGCAGGTCATCAAAAAAGATGAGAAAGAGGGTGGCATACTGCAGTTTGGCACTGAAGTAGTTAGCGCGGCCGATGGCAGCATTTCGGCATTGCTCGGTGCCTCTCCCGGCGCTTCGGTGTCGGTGTCAATTATGCTTGAGCTAATGGGGCGCTGTTTCCCTGATAAGATGAATTCAGCCTCGTGGCAGGACAAGATCAGGCAAATGATACCGTCTTATGGACAGTCCCTGGCCGACAACCGCGAATTGTTGGAGAATACGCGCAACCATACCAGCGAAGTGCTTGGACTCTGATGCAGAAATAGCATTCAATGGAAACGATGTAAAAGAAAAACCCCGGCGAAAGCAGCCGGGGGATATTGTATAGGTATGAAAAAAATCGCCACTGTAAAGATAGTGGCGATATAATTACTATCGTATAAAAACAGCGTATACGCTGTGTTTTTTACACTGGCACGACATTACACCTAAAAAAATGTTTCATTCCTGCATAGGGGTAAGTGCTTCTATAACTGTCTATTAAACGAATAGGCAGGATTAAACATCCATATTGCTGATTCTGACGGCTTAATGTATAATTCTTCGGTTTCAGGGTAAAATCCTGAAGAATAATTGGAAGACCGAAAACTCATTAATACTTTTGCGCTACCGAAACGTTAGTTCTTTATTATATTTATATTGTCTTTCAGCAATAATCTGTTGATGAAATTGTGTAGATATAGTGATCATGTGATAATAGAATACCCGATACTTCGGGTAATGTGCAGTTGGTTTTTTTCGGGCAGCTATTAGTATCGTACCCTGTAGCGATTAAGTGTCAACATTACCAGGATACTTTTTCTTATAAATGTATAGTGAGTAAATATAGGGTAGAGGAAAAAAGCTGCTAATTTTTTATAATAATTTTGACCATTCATCTGAATTGGTCAAAAAGTAAATTTTACAAGTAAACTAGAAAACAACACTGAGTACTTTATGAAGAAAGGAAAGCTACTTGATAAAGTTAGTGCGTATACAGCGGCGGCTGAAGCAAGGAAAGCGGGTATCTATCCGTACTTCAGGCCTATTTCTTCGGGGCAGGATACCGAGGTGATGATAGATGGCAAGAGAGTACTGATGTTTGGTTCTAACTCTTACCTCGGCCTTACCAATGACCCGAGACTTAAAGAGGCTGCAAAAGCAGCAGTGGAAAAATACGGTACCGGTTGTGCTGGTTCCCGGTTCCTGAACGGAACGCTGGATATACATGTGGAGCTGGAGAAAAGACTGGCTGCATACGTAGGCAAAGAAGATGCGATCATCTTCAGCACGGGCTTCCAGGTAAACCTGGGTGTCCTTTCTTCACTAACCGGCCGCAACGATTACCTGATCCTCGACGAATACAACCATGCTTCACTGATAGATGGTAGCCGTCTTTCGTTTAGCCGTACCATAAAGTACAGGCACAATAACATGGAAGACCTCGAGAACAAGCTGAAGAACCTGCCCGATGAAGCGGTAAAGCTGATAGCGGTAGATGGCATCTTTAGTATGGAGGGCGACATTGTAAAATTGCCGGAAATAGTAGCCTTAGCACAGAAGTATGGCGCGAATATAATGGTAGATGATGCCCACAGCCTGGGTGTAATAGGGGAGAATGGTGCCGGAACAGCTTCTCATTTCGGCCTTACAGATAATGTAGACCTGATAATGGGTACGTTCAGCAAATCGCTGGCATCACTGGGTGGCTTTATTGCTGCCGATGCACCTACCATCGAATATCTGAAACACCACGCCCGCTCGCTCATATTTAGCGCCAGCATGACGCCTGCTTCCGTAGCAAGTGTTATTGCAGCCCTTGACATCATTGAGTCGGAGCCGGAGCATATCGACCGCCTTTGGGCCAATACAAGGTATGCTACCAGATTGTTACAAGAAGAAGGATATGATATAGGTGTAACAGAAACGCCGATCATACCTATATATATACGCGACAATGAAAAGACATTCCTGATAACAAAGTACCTGCAGGACAATGGCATTTTTGTGAATCCGGTAGTGTCTCCGGCAGTGCCGCCAGATGCTACGCTCATACGCTTCTCGCTGATGGCTACACATAGCTTCAGCCAGATAGATGAGGCAATAGATAAGCTGTCGAAGGCATTCAAGTTTGTAAATGCAATGCCCGTAAAACAAGCTGTATGATACAGGTAGTACCCGTAACAACTAAAAAACAACTCGCAACATTTATCGACTTTCCTCATGAACTGTATCGGGAAGATGCTAACTATGTGCCTGAGCTGTTTATAGCACAGAGAGACTTGCTGTCGGCAGATAAGCATCCGTTTCACCAGCATTCGTCTTTGCAATTGTTTCTCGGGTACAGAGACGGCGTAGTATGCGGCCGTATAGCCGCTATCCTCAACAACAACCACAATCAATTCAATAACTGCAATGAAGGATTCTTCGGATTCTTTGATTGCGTAGATGATAGTGAACTGGCTACAGCCCTCTTTCGTGAAGCAGAGCAGTGGTTGCTAGCTAAAGGTGTAGATAGTGTAATAGGTCCGGTAAATTTTTCTACCAACGAAACCTGCGGTATGCTGGTAGAAGGGTATGATATGCCGCCGGTTGCTATGATGCCGTATAATAAGGCCTACTACAATGAACTGGTAGAGCGACTTGGCTTTAAAAAGAAAACGGACCTTATAGCCTGGCAGATAGCAGCGCAGGATTTTAATGATAAGCCACTGAGGCTGATGAATACGCTGCGGCAAAGGCTGGACCAGAAAGGCATCAAGATCCGTAAGGTATCGCTGAAGAACTTTAAATCGGAAGTAGATAACCTGAGAGATGTATATAACAAGGCATGGGATAAGAACCTTGGCTTCGTGCCAATGACGAATGAGGAGTTTGACTACCTGGCAAAAGACCTGAAGCTAATACTGGATCCGGACTTTTGCATGATAGCCGAGCACGATGGAAAGGTGGTCGGATTCTCGCTTTGCATACCCGACATCAATCAGGTACTGATAAAAATAAAGAAGGGAAGATTATTGCCGACAGGGCTATTTAAGCTTCTGTTCCTGAAGAAGAAGATAAATGGACTGCGTGTGATAGCGCTGGGGGTATTGGAGCCATACCGTAAGATGGGCATCGAGGCCGTTTTCTACGGTAGCATCATACAAAAGGGCAAGGAGAAGAACATGCGCACGGCCGAAGCTTCGTGGATATTGGAAGACAACTACCTGATGAATAAAGCCATTGAAAATATCAACGGCAAACCATATAAGAAATACAGGCTTTACGAAAAGGCTATATGAGAGAAAAAGTATTGATAACAGGTGCAAGTGGCTTTATCGGGTATCACCTGATAGAGAAAGCGCAGAATGCCGGGCTGGAGGTGTATGCCGCCATCAGGCCTTCGAGCGATGTGTCGCACCTGGCATCATTGGGTGTTAATTATATAACACTAGGGTATAGCGATACCACTAAGCTGCAAAAAGACCTGGAGGCAGTAGGGTTTCACTACATCATACATGCAGCCGGCAGCACCAAAGCTAAGACACAGGCCGATTACGACAAGGTGAACGCAGAATTTACGCGCAACCTGGGGATAGCTGCTGCCAATGCAGCCATGCCGCTGAAAAAGTTTTTGTTCCTGAGTAGCCTTGCCGCTATAGGGCCAACAGGCTACAACGACCCTAAGCCAATATGTGAGCTGAGCAAAGCCAACCCGGTAACATCGTATGGTAAGAGCAAGATGCTTGCAGAAAAATACCTGTCCGAGCTGAAGTTGCCTTTGATCACCCTTCGCCCCACAGCCGTATATGGCCCCAGGGAAAAGGATATATACATCATGTTCAAAACGCTGAACATGGGGTTGGAACCATACATAGGCCGCGGCCAGCAAACATTCAGCTTTGTGTATGCTACTGATATAGCACAGATAGCGGTAGATGCATTGAGGTCGAATGTAGAGAATAAGGCCTACAATGTGTCGGACGGCGGTAAGTATAGCCGGTACGAGCTGGCCGATATCACAAAGAGTGTTTTAGGTAAAAAGACATTCCGCTTCCATGTGCCGATGGGCATAGTGAAAGTGATAGCAAGCTCGCTGGAAACCATGTATGCAAAGAGCGACAAGTCGCCGGCCATCAACAGGGAGAAGCTTTTTGAGCTGACCGCAGAGAACTGGTTTTGCAGCATAGACCGCATACAGGCCGACCTGGGTTATGAGCCACGGTACAACCTGGAGAAAGGATTGACAGAAACAATACAATGGTATAAGGCCAATAAATGGCTTTAAATAATATTAGTTCATCACTGATCAAATAAGAAAAATGGAATATCAAATTCAACCCGCAGAAGGAAAGTTAGGAATCTTGATTCCCGGCCTGGGCGCAGTTGCCACCACATTCATAGCAGGTGTGGAAGCTATTAAGAAAGGAATATCTCAGCCTGTAGGTGCACTTACACAAATGGGCAGCATCCGCCTTGGTAAAAGAACGGAAAACAGGATGCCGCTGATAAAAGATTTCGTACCTATCACTGGTCTTAACGATATCGTATTTGGCGGATGGGATGTATATGCTGACAACGTGTTTGATGCAGCTATGAATGCTAAGGTGCTGGAGCCAATGCTGCTGCACGCAGTTAAGCCCGAACTGGAAGCGTTGAAGCCAATGAAAGCTGTTTTTGACAGGGAATATGTAAAGAACCTGGACGGAAACCACATAAAGGAAGAAACGAATAAATATAAGCTGGCCGAGGCGCTGATGGAAGATATGCGCAGGTTTAAGGAAGAGAACAATTGCAACCGCCTGGTAATCGTGTGGTGTGCCTCTACCGAGAAATACATCGAGCAAAGCGACGTACATGAAACAATAGAAGCGTTTGAGCAAGGCCTGAAAGATAGCGACCCGCGTATCTCTCCCAGCATGATCTACGCTTATGCAGCTATCAAAATGGGCGTTCCATTTGCAAACGGCGCACCTAACCTTACCTGCGATATTCCTGCACTGCTGGATCTTGCTAAAGAAGAAGGTGTAGCTGTATCTGGTAAAGATTTCAAGACCGGTCAAACGTTGATGAAGACAATGGTAGCTCCGGGCCTCCACGCACGTGCGCTGGGTATCAAAGGTTGGTTCTCATCAAACATTCTCGGTAACAGGGATGGCCTGGTACTGGACGATCCGGATAACTTCAAAACTAAAGAAGTATCGAAGCTTAGTGTACTGGAAGAGATCCTGCGCCCTGACATCAATCCTGAGCTGTATGGTGAGCTGTACCACAAGGTACGTATCAACTACTATCCTCCGCATGGTGATAATAAAGAAAGCTGGGATAACATCGACATCTTTGGCTGGTTAGGTTACCCGATGCAGATCAAGATCAACTTCCTGTGTCGCGATTCTATCCTCGCAGCACCTATAGTACTCGACCTTGCATTGTTCATGGACCTTGCGCAACGCGCAGGCATGAGCGGTATACAAGAGTGGCTGTCGTTCTACTACAAATCGCCGCAAACAGCTGAAGGTTTGAAACCGGAGCATGACATCTTCAAACAACTGATCAAATTGCAGAATACCCTTCGCCATATGATGGGCGAAGACCTAATCACACACTTAGGATTGGATTATTATCAGGAGCTTGTTGACGCAATGTAATGCGGACGCATAAAATTATAACTACCACATTTGGTATAGGATACATAAGCAGGGGAGGAGGAACTGTAGCTGCAATATTTCTGGTGTTGTGCTGGTATGCTGTAGGCGTGGCTTTGCCGCAGAACTATATGGCGCAGTTGGCTCTTACCCTGTTTATAACCCTGCTGGGCATATGGTCGGCAGGTAAGGTAGAGGCAGAGTGGGGGAAGGATAGTAGTAAAGTAGTGATAGATGAAGTGGCGGGTATGTGTGTGAGCTTGTTGTTCTTGCCGGTAACATGGCAGGTGTGTCTGGTGTCACTTATCCTGTTTCGCTTCTTCGATATTTTAAAACCCCTCTTCATCCGGAAGACGGAAAACTTGCCGGGTGGCTGGGGCGTAATGATGGATGATGTACTGTCTGGAGTGTATGCCAACATAATTGCGAGTACACTGATATTTTTTAAAGTGCTCTGATGTTTACATTTTTTAAAGCACAGGCAGCATCATTTGCGGCATCGCTCATGGACTTTATTACAACGGTAGTTGCGGTAGAGTTACTAGGGTTCTTAGTAGTGCCGGGTGCGGCATTGGGTAATATAGTAGGTGGCATAACGAATTTTGTATTAGGACGAGGTTGGGTGTTTAGCGCAGCAGATGGCAAAGTGAATTATCAGGCCCTGCGCTATTTCGTGGTATGGACAGGCAATATCTGCCTGAATGTGGGTGGTGTTTACATTTTTACGCATCTTCTGGGTATCACATACGTGATATCGAAAGTAGTGGTCTCCCTGATTGTAGGGTTTAGCTATAATTATTTATTACAAAAAAAATATGTTTTCAGATAAGTGCTTCAGAGGCTTCTTTGGGTTGATCCTGCTACTGGCAATGACATTGTCAGGGGTATCGGCTGCTTCTGCACAAACTGTGGTCAAAGGACGGGTGATTGACAAAGCAGGCGAACCATTGCCGTTTGTCAATATTGTGATACTGCCCGGTGGCACCAGGGGTACAAACTCAAATGCCGAAGGCTATTATGAGATCCAAAGCAACGAGCCGATAAAGCAATTGCAATTCTCTCTTATCGGTTTCAAAACCATCACGCAAAAGATTCAAGGGCAGGCCAGAATCAATGTAGTGATGGAGACAGAGTCTCGCACACTATTGGAGCTGGTGATAAAGCCTAAAAAGGCAAAATACCGCAACAAAGACAACCCTGCTGTTGAGCTTATAAAGCAGGTAATAGACAATAAAGAAAAAAATAACGGCGGCAATTATGATTATCTCGAGTATGAGCAATACGAAAAGATAGAAATGGCGCTTACCAATACGCCTGAGAAGCTAAAGAAGAACAGGCTTATTAAGTCTTTCAGCTACATAGCAAAGAACATCGATACGACTACATTAGAAGGTAAAGGCATCCTGCCAATGTACCTTCAGGAGAATATCTATCAAAAATACTATCGCAAACAGCCAGAGAAAGAAAAGACGGTAATAGTAGCTGATCAAAAGGTAAACTTCGGCTCGTATCTCGACAATGCAGGTATAAAGACCTACATGAAACATCTGTACCAGGATGTGAATATCTACAACAGCAATATCACTGTTGTAACCAATCAGTTCTTGAGCCCTATTGCAGACCTTTCGCCTACATTCTACCAGTTCTATATAGTAGATACCACCATCGAGCAAGGCGAGCGCCTTGTAGCGCTGAGCTTCTACCCAAGGAACAAGGCGGACATGCTCTTCCAAGGAAGAATTTATGTAAACCTTGATAACAACTATGCTATTCAGAAGGTAAATATGACGGTGAATAAAGACATTAACCTGAACTGGGTACGTGATCTTGACATCGTAGCAGAATACACCAAAGGGCCGGGCAATAAATACTTCCTTACTAAGAGCGACATCCGCGCCGACTTCGGCCTTACCAAAAAAGGAACTAGCGGTTTATATGGGCAAAGAGTATTGTCGAACAAAAATTTCCTGGTCAATAATGCGAGGCTAGACACGTTTTACATCGGTGAGTCTATAGTGAAGCTAGATGATGCGGAAAAGAAAGACTATAGCTACTGGCAAACACAGCGACATGATACGCTATCAGCAGCGGAGGCAAGAACGTACGGCGCAATCGATAGTCTGGCAAACTCGAAGAAGTTTAAGAGAATAGCTGATATTGTAACTATATTTCTGTCAGGCTACAAACGTATCGGCCCTAATATAGAGATGGGCCCTGCCAATACGTTCTATAGCTACAATCCTGTAGAGGGCTTCCGTCTGAGGTTCGGCGGACGTACTACTACCGACTTTAGTAAGCGCTATATGTTCGAAACCTACGGGGCTTATGGTTTTAAAGACCAACGTTGGAAGTACTACATCGGCGGTACCTACTCCCTTACAGAGCGTTCTATTTTTGAATTTCCGGTAAGGGCCATACGTGCCAACTACCAGCAAGAAGTAAAGATACCGGGGCAGGAGTTGCAGTTTATACAAGAGGACAATGTGTTCCTGTCTATCAAACGCGGTGTCAACGACAAGTGGCTTTATAATAATATACTGAATGTAGACTACCTGCACGAGTTTCGTAATCACTTCTCGTTCCGTACGGGTTTTAAGAACTGGAAACAGGAAGCAGCGGGTGGCTTAAGCTATATGAGGCCGGAAGCAACTACTGGCCAACTACAGAAAGTAAACAGCATTACAACATCGGAGCTAAGCCTTGAACTTCGCTGGGCACCTAATGAAACATTCTACCAAGGTAAGAAGTACCGTGTTCCGATGCCTAATAAATACCCGGTATTTACACTTAGGACCATTGCGGGCGTTAAGGGATTGATGAATGGTGAGTATACATACCAAAACGTAAGTCTGAATATCTATAAGCGTGTTTTACTCTCGCAGCTTGGCTATAGCGATGTGGTAATGGAGAGTGGCTATGTATTTGGTAAAGTTCCTTATCCTCTGCTAGCTATACATCGTGCCAACCAAACCTACTCATTGCAGTTGCAATCGTACAACTTGATGAACTTCCTGGAGTTTGTAAGTGATCATCACGCCAGCCTTATTGTCGACCATTGTTTTAATGGATTCTTCTTTAATAAGGTGCCGCTGCTGAAGAAGGCAAGGCTGCGTGAATTTGTAAATGCCAAAGTACTATACGGCGGCATGAGGAAAGAAAATCTACCGGGCAATGACCCTGAACTGTTGCAGTTCCCAACATTTGCCAGCGGAATGCCAGCGACAGGTGTACTAAATGACGGGCCGTATGTAGAGGGTAGTGTGGGTATTGGTAATATCCTCAACTTCTTCAGGATAGATGTAGTGAAACGCTTTACTTATCTGAACAACCCGGAGATATCGACAATAGGTATCAGGGGAAGATTCAAATTTGATTTTTAAACCTTTTTTGAAAACAGTGCGTGCATATGGAGGCTATTAGCAAAACAAAATCACTAAGAGATTCTTTACAGCAGGGAATATATAAGATCATCAATCCCTTTGTTCGTCTGCTAATAAAGATCGGGCTGACGCCGAACGCAGTTACCACCATAGGGCTGATGCTGAATATTGGTGTAGCCATCATCTTTGTAAAGGGTGCCGAAATAGGTCATAGGGGCGACCTTACTTATGTAGGCTGGGCAGGTGCATTGGTGCTTTTCGCAGGCATGTTCGATATGCTGGATGGCCAGGTAGCCAGGCTGGGTAAGATGAGCTCCACTTTTGGTGCGTTATACGACTCTGTATTGGACAGGTATAGCGAATTGGTAATGTTCCTGGGTATATGTTATTACCTCATTGCGCATCACTATTTCCTTAGTTCTTTGTTTGCATTTATTGCGCTCATAGGTTCTATGATGGTAAGCTATACGAGGGCAAGGGCTGAAGGACTTGGCATAGAGTGTAAAGGTGGCCTGATGCAGCGCCCCGAGCGTGTAGTATTGATAGGTGTATCAGGCATCGCCTGTGGACTAACCGAATATTACATCAGCGGCGACTTTAAACTTTTTATACCGGGTGTGCCATTCCATGTGTTTGAGACGATGACGGTATTTACGCTACCGATAGCCATTATGGCAATACTCACAAACATTACAGCCTACAACAGGTTGATGGATGCTAAGAAAGCGCTTGACGCAAAAGATAAGTTATAATGATGCGATATACGTATACACTGATCTTGTTTTTGTCGGTACTGTTTGTGCCATCTGTAGCCAGCGCACGGTGGGATGTTGCAATGCCTGAGGTGTTTAACGAAGTAGATACTTTCCCTGTGCCGAAAGGTATCAAGGAGATGTTGTTCTACGTGCAGCGTACACCTAACACCAATACGATTGTATATGAGCTGAACCGTGGTAAAGATGGCAAGCTGAATGCAGAGGAGCCCATTCACATCTTCTGGCTTCGCTACCAGGAAGACGGTAAGAGAAAGGAGCTGAATTTTATACAGAGGAAGTTTGCATATGGACTTAAGGTAAAGAAACAGAAAGAGGATGCGTACGATCTTCGGTTTGTATCGTACGATAAACATCCATTGTTCCTACGAAAGGCGACCGACAATAACTACTACATATACTCAACGATACAGAACAAACAGGCCATACTAAAACGAATTTACATTAAGATAGACGGCGGAACCTTCTGGCACCCAAACGTACTATATATAGAGCTGAGCGGGGTTGAAGCATCGACAGGGAAAGAAATTTCAGAGCGTTTCAAACCGTAAAACTGTTTGGACGAAAGGTTAGATTTTTCAAAAAGGAAAAATGGATAATACATCGGTAATAGCGGATATAAAATATACAGGTTGGCAGCGTGTTTTGATCATGACGGGCATCAGCATCGGTTACCTGCTACTGTCTTATGTGCTGATAGGCTTCAGGCCGGAGCAGTTGATACTGCTTGGGCTTATCAATTTCTTTTACTTTTTTTCCAAGACGTCGCGTAAGTTCCTGATCGGGTTCTCCATATTCATCATCTACTGGGTCACATTCGATTATATGAAGGCGATGCCAAACTACCTGTTTGGTCGCGTGCACATCGCAGAGTTATACAATCTTGAGAAATCGCTATTCGGTATCTCTGCGTATGGCGTTACCATATCGCCCAACGAATATTGGCTGATGCACAGCAATACTGTACTTGATGTTATTACAGGGTTGTTCTACCTCTGTTGGATACCTGTGCCACTAGGTTTTGCCACCTATCTGTTTTACAAGAACAGGCAGCAGTTCTTTTATTTTTCATTGACGTTCCTCCTGGTCAATTTCCTTGGGTACATCGTATATTATATATATCCCGCTGCGCCGCCATGGTATATGCAGCAATACGGTGTGGAGTTCATACAAGGCACGCCTGGCAATACTGCAGGACTGGCACGTTTCGATGCGTTCTTTGGCGCAAGCGTATTCAAGGGTCTTTATCAGCAAAGTTCCAATGTGTTTGCTGCAATGCCCTCGTTACACTCTGCTTACCCGGTTATCGTAATATACTATGGCCTTAAGAACAGGCTGGGAATTGTGAATGTTTTCTTTGCTACAGTAATGACCGGTATATGGTTTGCTGCTGTCTATACCTCTCACCACTATGTTTTAGATGTACTTGCAGGCATTACTTGCGCTATCAGCGGTATTGCCTTGTTCGGATGGTTACGCTCATTAGGAAGAATAAAAAAGGGTATTGACAAACTTATTAAATACACTTACTAGGTTTAGAATATTTGTAGCGGTATGGAACTATTAGCAAAAGATGAATTGATACGGTCGTCGATAATCGATGCGGCGAAGAAGCTGTTCCAGCAGTATGGTCTTGCCAAGACCACAATGGAAGATATTGCCCGTGCCATTGGTAAGGGTAAAAGCAGTCTTTATTATTACTTTGCTACCAAGGAAGACATATTTGAGGCGGTGGTATTGCAGGAGAAAAAGTACATTACACGCGAGGTAGAGTTGGCAATTCAAAATGTAAGCACAGCAGAAGAGAAGCTTCGTGCATTTGCGCTTACAGTATACAAAGAGCTGAAGAATAAGCGTGTTATCATTATGAACATACTACATGCCGACAATAGCGCAGGTATGTGCATGATGAATATGTTCAAAAAGAAGTATGACGAGATAGAGCTGAAGCTGATAAAGTCGATCATCGAATTTGGCATCGAGACGGGCGAGTTTGACCGTAAGTACGAAAACCAGCTCGATGCTATCTCGTTGCTAAGTATTAGTACGCTCAGAGGGCTGCAGCTAAACTCAGTACTTTATACAACCGAAAAAAGAAATACATTGGGATTGATAGATCTGTCAATAGATCTTCTTGTAAAATCATTAAAAAAATAAGGCCTTATGGAAAAGCAATTCAAATGGTCGGAAGAAGCGGAACCGCATAAAAAGCGGACCAAGGATATCCTAAAGAATCACCCGGAGATCAGGAGCCTGATCGGGAGGAATCCTTATACCATCTTTGTCATAATGCTGTGCGTAGGCTTGCAATTTTCACTTGCCTATTTTCTGAAAGATGTATCGTGGTGGTGGGTATTCATTGCTGCCTATTTGATAGGTGCTTTTGCCTGCCATACATTGTTTGTATGCATACATGAGTGCGCGCATAACCTGCTTTTCAAGAACCGTGTGCTGAATACTTTGTCGGGCATACTGGCTAACCTGCCACTTGTATTTCCCAGCTCTGTTTCGTTCCAGAAGTATCATATAAAGCACCACTCGTTTCAGGGTGTGGAAGAGCTGGATGCAGATATGCCCTTCAAGTGGGAGGCTAAAATGATAGACAATTCGATTCTGGGCAAGGCACTGTGGCTGTTGTTCTACCCCGTGTTTCAATTATTACGTCCGCTGAGGCTCACTAAAGAGATATCCATTTTCGATAAATGGACCGTTATTAACTGGCTGGTGCAGTTTAGCTTCATGGCTTGTATTGTTTACTTTTTTGGTGCAAAGGCTACTGTTTTTCTTATAGCTAGCTTTTTCTTCTCTATCGGCCTGCACCCACTAGGCGCTCGCTGGATACAGGAGCACTACTTGACGCACGGTGATCAGGAAACTAAAAGCTATTACGGAGTGCTAAATCCTGTAAATCTTAACGTGGGTTATCATAACGAACATCATGATTTTCCTTCAATACCCTGGAACAAGTTGCCCAAAGTAAAAGCAATAGCAAACAATTATTACGAAACACTCGGCTACCATACCTCATACACAGCATTATTGTTCCGTTTTTTGTTTGATAAGAATCTCTCTATCTACTCGCGTGTAGCACGTGCCAATCGTGGTAAGCTTAGGGTGATACCTGCTACATCACATTCATCAGATACTGGTAAAGAGCAGGAAATACTCACCGGAGAGCCGGTTGTAGAAGCTGATCGCTAATATGCTTCTATCAATCTTATGACCGATAAAAAGCATCTTGTATTTATCATCAATCCCAAGTCGGGTGTAGACAGGCAAAAGGCTATACAGCATGCCATAGATACCCGGCTCGATAATGGTAAGTATAGCTACGAAATAGCCTATACTCAACGTGCCAAACATGGTATTGAACTGGCGCGTGAGGCAGCAAGTAAAGGTGCGTATGTAGTTGTAGCTGTAGGTGGTGACGGCTCGGTCAATGATGTAATGAAAGGATTGCTGCGTACTAATACAGCATTAGCCATTATACCCAAAGGGTCCGGTAATGGGGTAGCGCGCACTTTCCACATTCCGCTGGATGTATACCGTGCGATCGATCTTATCAACCGCGATAATGTTGCTAATGTAGATATCGGCTTCGCCAACGATTCGCCTTTTATAAGCAATGCTGGTACTGCATTCGACGCTTTGATAGCGCGTGAATTTGCAGCCAGTAAAAGGCGCGGGCTGATCGCTTACAGCTGGCTAGTCACAAAGCATCTCTGGGCCTATCGCGAGCGGGAGTGGAGTATTACTATTGATGGTAAGGAGATAAGGGAGAAAGCATTTATGGTGAACGTAGCCAATTGCCGACAGTTTGGCTACAACTTCCAGATAGCTCCGCAGGCCGATTGGACCGACGGGATTTTTGACATTGTTATCATTAAAAAGTTTCCCAAGCTACTGGGTGGCGGACTCGTATGGCGTGCGATGAACGGAACGCTAACCGGCAGTCGTTATGTATCGCATTACCGTGGTAGGCATGTTGTAATACGTCATCCGGATATGGATGCAATGCAGGTGGATGGTGATCTGCTGCAATGCGAAAGCACGGTAGACTTCCGTATAGAGTGTGGTATACAAAAGGTGTTGGTGCCTTAGTCTATATACGGCTCTTGCAAGTATAGTACACAATTGACTGTTTTACGCAATTCTAGCGCATCTTCTCTCGATAACATGTAGTAATGATTTTCATCGGTTCCGCCGATACTTATCTTCCGTACTAGTTGCTCGCGCATCAGGCCAATTGTCTTCTTTCGCTTCCATTTGCCGCCCAAACTGAAACGTACATTGCCGGTACAATTCTCCTCCGTTTGAGATTCGAAGTTGTCCACAGCATTGTTGCTGAATTCAATGTACACAGGCGCTTTGTCGGGCATGCACAGGTCCAATCCATCGATGGTCGCAACAAATGCCAGCTTTCCACCTTCCGGCTTCATGATCGTAATGCTGATCGTGTCATCATTGTTTATCAGCACGATATTTTCTCTCGACTGTACGGTTACCTTGCCCGTTTCTGCATCTTTATAAGTGGCAGCGTACTTGCCCGACTCATAGATGTCGTCCTTCCAGCTTTGGCTAAAAGCTTCGTTACCAATCAATAAAGCAGCAATGGTCAATAAATATCTCATCTGGAGTAGCGAAGAGTAAATATACTCTGTGATTTTAAAATATTATTCCCTTTCCGTCTTGGCACGGAAATAATAGCAGGCTGATAAATAGAATAGCACGTAATAAAGAAATAATATGCAACGAGTTTACAGTTTTTGCGCCGCTTTGTTATTATCGTTCAACTGTTTTGCACAAACAGAAGCACAGCCTAGCATAAATTTGATAGCAGCCGTGCCTGTAGAGAACATTTCACTGGCCTTGCCTGAGGAGAGCGCTAAGACCGGCCTGCCCAAAGAAGAGGTGTACAAGCTGAAGCCGAAGGTCGACATACCTGTAACGGCAGTAGGTACAGCATGGTCGCTTTATGCATTTACCAAAATATACAGCAAAGATGATAGTCCTGTAGAAGACATACGCGCGCTGGACAAGAACAATATCAATGGCTTTGACCGCTGGGCTGCCGGTAAGTCGAGCGATAAAGCTGATGCACAGAGCAATATTCTTTTCTATGGCGTAATGCCATTGCCAATAGTCTTCCTGGCTGACAAAAAGATACGTCAGGATTTTGGCAAGGTGAGCTTCCTGTATCTTGAGGCCATGTCTATTACGGGTCTACTTTACACCGGCTCCACTTATTTTGTAGACCGCTACCGCCCTGAAACTTACAATACTAACATACCTGCCGAATACCGCACATCAGGCAATCTGCGCAATGCATTTTTTGCAGGCCACGTAGCGCTCGTTGCTACATCGAGCTTCTTTGCTGCGCAGGTGTACAATGATTACCACCCCGATTCTAAGTTGAAGTATGTATTCTATGGCGCTGCAGGTGCTGCTACCATTACTACTGCGTACCTGCGCCATATTGCCGGCAAGCACTTCCCTACGGATATCCTGCTTGGTACTGCTATTGGTACTGCATCGGGTATACTAGTGCCGCGTTTGCACCGCAATGTCAACATCGGTGGTAATGCGCTGAGGATATCGCCACGCATTGGCAATGGCTACGGATTTAGTGCGGTATATCAGTTCTAAAAGATTGTGTTAACTATATAAACGAAGCCGGACCACATTGGTCCGGCTTCGTTGTTTTGTAAATGCGTTACGACTTAGTTCCATATCTCATTAGATGCCGTTAGTATGATCGGCTTGTCGTCGGTGATTACGATGGTATGCTCATGCTGTGCTACATAGCTGCCATCGGCAGATGTATACGTCCAGCCATCACCGCTTTCAATAGCATAGGATGCGCGTGTAGAGATGAATGTCTCAACAGCCACAACAGAATTTGTTTTGAACCGTGTGCGCAGAAAGCGGTCGTAGTAGCAAGGGATAGAGTGGGGTGCCTCATGTAAGCTGCGGCCTACACCATGGCCTACCAGGTTTTTTATTACGCGATAGCCCATCTGCCTGGCTTCGTTTTCAATCAGCCTACCTATATGTGCAATCTTCACATCGCCTTTTATTTGGTCGATTGCTTTCTGCAGGATCGTTTTTGATGCCTCTACCAGTGGGTTATGATTATGAATATCATTGCCTAACACAAACGATCCGCCATTATCCGACCAAAAGCCATCCAGTTCTGCCGACACATCTACATTTACCAAGTCGCCTTCTTTTAATACAACCTTATCTGATGGTATACCGTGTGCAATGTCATGGTTCACGCCGATGCAGGTCCAACCCGGAAAGCCATAAGTAAGCTTTGGTGCGGACTTAGCTCCCATTTCCTGCAGCAGTCTTCCTCCGTACTCATCCAGCTCTTTAGTGGTCATACCGGGCCGGGCATATTCACGCATTTTCTTTAGCGTAATGCCAACGGCATCACTTATTGTTTTCATTCCAAGCAATTCGGCTTCTGATGATATAGACATGATGTTCTGCGTTTAATACAATGGCGGTAAAGTTATGTATTAGCCAGAAGAGTACAGACCGTAAAAATGGTATAATCTTTTTGCGCCCTACGGTGATTGTTTACTTATAAAGAACTAATTATGAAAAAGGTATTATTGATGATGTGTGGCGCCCTGGTAATTGCTGCTTCGGCCAATGCCCAGGACGATGACTCAAAAGTAAAACGCAAAGCAAAGACAGCAGCCCATAAAACAAAGGAAGGTGCAAAAACAGTGGGCCGGAAGACCAGCGAAGTCGCATCTAAAGGCAAATCGAAAGTAGTAGACAAAGAATATGATAGCAAGGTAGGTCCTGATGGGCAAACGATCTATATAGACAAAAACGACGACCTGTATTGGAAAGACGACCGTGGTTTTAAATACTACATTTCAGAAACAGATCTGAAGGATAAACCTGTAAAGGCAGACTAAGCATGTTTCATGGCAGTTGTTCTGCCAGGTATAAGTAGGGCTGTAGCAGATGGTGCACAAAGATGTTGTCCTTATCATCGGGGAACTTCTTGTAGTATGCATCATCTGCTAGCAGCACTATGTAGGTGCCTGTACGTACATAGTTGCTCGATGGGTAATACTTTGGTTCTTTGTATCCTTTCAAATGTCCTTTGATGTATTTGGATAGCATTTTGCCGAGTATCTTTTGATTCCTTCTGTTTGCCTTTAGCGAGGGCTTCTTCAACCGCGCATAGATGTAGCTCAACGCCGTATTCTGCGGAAATTTTTGCTTCCTGATCGTAGCCCTTGCATTGCTGAAGGGATTCACATCGTTGTTATCGTATATGGTCTGCACAGCTACCGGTGTTTCCGGTACCCAGTCTGCTGAATTTACTACATTGTATGCCCAACCGCCGTATGTCATGTGTTCATAGTCATATGCATAGTATAGGTTTCCCGGCTTGGGGGAGGCACTGCAATAGGTTTTAAAAACTACATCGGCAGGTATCTTTCCTTGCTTTTTCAGGCTGTTGAAATGCGATGTAAGCAGGTAGGAGATCGCACCTCCCTGGCTATGTCCGAGGATGATATAGTCCTTAATGCCGACTTTATAGCAGGAGTCAAGTTTTGGCAATATATCTCTACTCAGAAAGCCTGTGCAAACAAGCCAACCTATATGTACGCTGGCTCTGGGATTATCGGCCAGGTGGTAGTCAAATGTATAGTCATCAGCCAGTGTTGCCTGCCCTTTAGCAGGCACCATGGCCGAGTAAAAATTTGCCAGCCAGCTCATAGGCTTGTCTATCGTTCCGCGTAAACTGATGACAGCTACCGAGTCTTTGCTGACGCATAGATCCCAACGGTTTTCAAGCCCTACTACAGGCGAACGGTATATTCTTCGGTATTTGTTCGAACGCGGAATGTCTTTGTAAAATGTACTGTCGCCCTGCCTGGAGTACAGGCGTAGCAACTCCATATACTCTTGTTTGTCAAATCCGGCCTTTAGTTTTTGGGCATTGGCAGTACAAGTAGCCGCCATGAAAAAAAGGAACAAAGAGATATGTACTAACTGGTTCATCGAGATGCTGCCAAACAGCAAGAATATATTAAATCAGCGGCATCGCAAAACATATCGGGTCGTTCTGTTTACGGGTACGATAAAGCAAAGAAAATATCCTGTTTTTCCGGCAAAACTTAATATTATCTTATTGTTAAGTCTTCGTACATTTAGTATAGAAACTGAAGGGATTGAAATATTGCAGGTACATATTGTTGCTTCTGACGCTCTTTTTCCGTTTGCCGTCTATGGCTTTTGCCCAGGGTGCAGAGCAGCAGCTTGTCTTCGATTTTTATGGCGAATCAATCACAATTCCTTACAGTTCAAGCTCATTTGTAGATTTTGCCGAGCCGCTGGCCGAGGAGAAGATCTACAACTTTTATAAGAAACTGAACGCAACCGGCTTCGATTCTATTGTTGTTAGATTGCTAACATACAAGAAGGAACACCAGGTGGATGATTGGGTTTATTACCAGCTTGTTCGCCGTACGGCACAGCATATCAGCCCCAAAGGCGATAACTATATCCGGTACACCTTGTACAAATGGTACTTGTTGAGCAGGTCGGGCTACGATGCTACGCTGGCCTTTAACGGCGATAAACTGCTGTTTTATATACAATGCAACGAAGAGATATTTGACATTCCTTTCTACGCTATCGATGGCAAGAAGTACGTCTGCCTCAACTATCATGACTATGGCAGTATCGATTTCGACCGGAATGCTTTCACTAAACTCTCATTTAAAGTACCCGGTGCTGGTAATACATTTTCCTACAAACTTACCCAACTCCCCAGCTTCAGGCCCGATGACTATGTAAAAAAGGAATTGGAGTTTAAATATTACCACGTCAACTATAAGTTTGAGGTAAAAGTGAATGAGCAGGTAAAGCAAATGCTGGCTAATTACCCGGTTACAGACTACAAAGCCTATTTTGATGCGCCGCTAAGCAAAGAAACTTATACATCGCTGATACCGCAACTAAAAAAGGGCATGAAGGGGCTGAGCGTGAAAAATGGGGTAGATTACCTTATGCGGTTTACGCGTGATGCATTTTCCTATCAACCCGACGCGCAGAACTTTGGAAAAGAGAAGCGGCTATTTCCTGAGCAGACCTTGCTATATGAACATAGCGACTGCGAGGATAGGGCTGCTCTGTTCTTTTACCTGGTGAAAGAAGTGTATAATCTGCCCATGATAGTACTGGCTTATCCTAATCACGTAACAGTAGCCGTAAAGTTCGATAAGCCTGTGGGCAAGCCTATCGTATACAACGGCGTGAAATACTCAATCTGTGAGCCAACTCCCCAGGGCGAAGACCTTTCGGTTGGCGAAATCTCCAGTGATCTCCGTAAACAGGCCTACGAAGTGGCCTATGTGTACAATCCATAGCCCTCAAAGTTGTCCCAATTATCATGGTAAAAAAACTTTGGCATATCCGTTAAAACACGGATTGACAGCACTATTTTGATTACCTACCTTTACTGTATAATTCATGTGAGGATGGATATCAGGAGAGCCTCCGGTAAGCGGTTATACCTTTCCCTTTTTATCTGATAAACCTGGTTATACAATATAAAAACCACTTCTCTAAAGCAGTGGCTTGCACCTCTTCATCCTTCTGAATGTACAAGCAGCCCCAAGCTCAATCACCATGAAAAAGCCTCTTCATTTCTGGAGAGGCTTTCTTATTACTGAGAGAGCAACAATTGTCCTTAAAAAAACCTTAACTTTACTTTAGTCTTTAACTTTCAATGCATGCGAGGCTTAAGATGTAGTTTTGTTCCAAATTTATTGGCAGTGTCTACTGCCCGTTTATCTATAATTGGTTACTAGTGAAAAAAGCGGCATTCCTGCTGCTTTTTTCTTTTCTGGTCGGCCTTCCACAATTTGATTTTCGCTCCTAACAATCTCTTTAAATAACTAACTTATTGGCTTACAAAAGCTAATTTCAATAGGGTAATTGTGTTAACATTTTATTTGGTTAACTAAGGTATTGTGTCAGCTATGTGGCACAGTCTTTTTTCCTATTGTAGTAACTAAAAACTTTTGTTATGAGATCGATATTGTATTTGATTGCGGTTATCCTGATAGTAGGTTGGTTATTGGGCGCATTCGTTTGGAACGCAGGTGGATTGATTCACATCTTATTGGTAATTGCTATCATTTCACTTCTGCTTGGTTTCATCAGGAGAGGTACAGTTGACTAGGAATAATTCCGAAAAGTTTTAAACCTCGATAAATAGAAAGAGGCTGTGGTACTAACTACAGCCTCTTTCTATTTATACATCATTTCGGCTTATTTTAGCTATGCATACAGAAGAAATAAAATAAAAGCCCTCCGCAATATTGCAGAGGGCTTTTGCCTGTTTAAATATTATCGTTATTATGCGTCAATATGCGATCTATACCTGCCGCTTACAAGGCGACTGTTCCTAAAGTGCCATATGGCATAACCAACCGACCATAACGTAAGTACAATGCCTGCAATAAGCGCCACATTAGCTACCTGCTTGTGATTACCTGCTTGGTTAATGCCTATGGCAATACAGCCCCAACCTGCTACTAGTGGATAAATGAAGTCACGGTAGGCGATGCTTATTGCCGTTATTAGTAATAAAGTAGCACTGATCATCATGATCGTCCAGGTCGACTCACCCAATGTACCTCCACGCCAGTTCATCGAAATCAGCAGCAGAGAAACATTGGCAATTGATGCCACTGATACCCAACCGAGGAAGAGGCTAAATGGTACCGTTAGCCAAAAGTTGTTGCCTTCATATAAATATGCCTCCTTAGCTTTGCCGAATAATATGCCTCCGAAGAACAGCATAGCCGCGATTATACCTACGCTGTATCCTATCAGGTTGTTGCTAAAGACATTTATCCAAGTGACGCACAAGAGGTTGACCAATATAAAAGGTAAGGATAGCTTATCGTAGATAACATCGTTCTTATGGACCGGCAGCAGCTGCGCAATAGAATAGATCAGGAAAGAGGCATAAATAACGCCCCATATACTAAAGGCATATCCCGCCGGCGTAAAAAGGCTATCGTATCTATATGTTACCTCGCTGACGGTACTTTCCGTAAATGCTAGCTTAAAATACAAATAATTGAATGCAATGTTTATTAGCGTTGCAGCCAATCCCATCCATCTCCAAAATCTCCAAATTTTACTACGCTCCATATCTCTCACTTAATCAGTTCCGCACTTTGTTTCGAGAATGTTAAAATATCATTCCAAAATGACATTTAAACTATCAATAATTTAAGGTCCAGTCTGTTTTGCGTAGGTGATCGTTTAATCCTAAATTGAGTCTGTAGAAAATTTTATATTTTGTCATCTACAATAACCCACACACTATGTTAGCGAAACGTATTACAGTAACTCTCCTTGTAAGTTTCTCCATACTGTCGGCCAAGGCATAATCCATAAGCGGATACTTTGAAAAAATCAGAAAAAATGATGCTGCACTAACTGCCTTTTTCTCTCAAATGCCGAAGGGCGGAGACTTGCACCATCATTACAGCGGCTCTGTATATACCGAAACTTACATCGACCGGGTGACAAAGAATGACTACTTCTTAAACAAGAAGCTGCTTCTTGTTTCTAAAGACACCGTTAAAGAGGCGGTATATAAGACAGGGTATGTGCGATTCTCATCTCTTAGAACAAATCAGTACGATTCTACAGCATATTATCAACAACAATTGATACAGCGTTGGTCAGTTAAGGACTATAATGGCGTAAGCTATCCATCAGACCAGCAGTTCTTCGAAACATTTACATACTTCGATGTAGCCGCTGCAGATAGCGTAAAGCAGGGGTTGGTAGAACTGAAGGGCAGAGCACTGGCTGAAAATCTAAGCTATATAGAGACCATGCTGATGCTCATACCGTATAGCGTAGATACTGCTAAGAAGCAAAAGGACTTAGCTAAGTATAACGAACTGCTGCTAGGCGCACAGCAAGCCAGGAATGAGCAGGTGACACAAACATTGCTGCAATATATCCACGAATGGTATCAGCAAAATGGTATGAAAAATGCGGCAGCAGCGCACAACAGCATAGTAAGCAATATGCACCGCGACGCACATATAGATGATGCTAAGTTCACGATGCGTTATCAAAACTTTGTGGTAAGGGTAGTCGACCCGCTGGATGTGTTTCAAAGCCTGCTGGTTTGTTTTGAATCGGCCAGTACCAGTCCGCTTATTGTAGGCGTAAACATTGTAGCACCTGAGAATAATCCTGTATCGATGAGAGATTACTGGCTGCATATGCAGATGTACAAATTCTGCAAGGCAAGGTACCCGGGTGTAAAGTATAGTATGCATGCCGGCGAGCTGGTGTCGGGCATGGTGCAGCCAGAAGAGCTTACCTGGCATATCACAGAGGCGGTACATACCGCAGGTGCCAGCAGGATAGGGCATGGTGTGGACTTGCCATACGAGCGTAACAACTACGACTTACTGCGCCATATGGCGGATAAGAAGATACCGGTAGAAATAAACCTGAACAGCAACGAATTTATATTGAAGGTGAAAGACGACGCGCACCCTATCACATTGTATAAGGACTTTGGTGTGCCAATCGTCATCAGTACCGATGATGCCGGCGTACTACGCAGCAGTATTACCGATCAATATGTATTGTTGGCGAAGCGCTACTACGACATCTCTTACCGCGATCTCAAACAATTTGTGTACAACAGCATCGGCTATTCTTTTATTGAAGAACCGGCGGTGAAGGAAAAATTGTTATCCGATCTGGACAGAAGATTTGAGATATTTGAGGAGATAGTCCGGGCCGTTGCCGGAGAAGACAAGTAGCATGGATAAGATAATCAGGATCAGTTTTTCTATAGGTGTTTTTTGCATTCTGGTGGGAACGGTATTCAATATTCAACACTGGCCGGGAGCATATGTTTTTGTATCTATCGGATGGATTGTTTATTCAGTATTTATTTTGTGCTCCTTATTCGAGTATCGAACGATATCTTGGCGTAGTCATTTTCGCAAGAATATGATAGTTGGTTTATTAGGGTTTTTATATAGCACTTACCTGATAGCATCAATTGCTACTTATATTACAGATATCTTAGGTGTTTTCCCTTGGGTGGAAAGTTATATCGTCTTCTTAACGCCTGTTTTTCTATTCGGTGGTGTTTGGTATATGCTTTCAGTTAGAAGGAAATTGTTATACCAAAAAAGATTAAAGATCGAATTTGACTTTGACAAAGACACAGAAAAGCCCTGAAAACGGCTTATCCAATAGTTACTCACATCTCAAATACCTCCAATCCGTAAACGTGGTTTTTGACGTAACTTGCAGTATAGAAAACTTGAAACTTTTAGCTTTTAAGTTTTCAATTTTGACTTATCGATTATATGTCTGAGAATTATATTGTATCTGCGCGTAAGTATCGCCCGCAAACCTTTGACACGGTTGTAGGGCAGGAGCACATCACCACTACTTTAAAGAACGCCATTCGCCACCAGCATCTGGCGCATGCTTACCTGTTTTGCGGTCCGCGTGGGGTAGGTAAGACCACCTGCGCGCGTATCCTGGCCCGCACCATCAATTGCGAAAACCCAACACCCGATATAGAAGCGTGCGGCGTATGTACTACCTGCCAAAGCTTTAAAGACAATACCTCATTCAACGTTTTTGAACTGGATGCTGCCAGTAATAACTCAGTAGACGATATCCGCAACCTGATAGATCAGGTGCGTTTTGCACCGCAGCAGGGCCGTTATAAGATATATATCATAGATGAGGTTCACATGCTGTCGGCTGCCGCTTTCAATGCTTTCCTGAAGACATTGGAAGAGCCGCCTCCATATGCCATATTCATCCTTGCCACTACGGAGAAGCATAAGATATTACCTACCATCCTGAGCCGCTGCCAGATATTCGATTTCAAGCGTATCACTACCAACGATATCGTCTCGCACCTGCACAGCATAGCTACTAAGGAAAGTGTAGTGGCGCAGGAAGCTGCCCTGCACGTAGTTGCGCAAAAGAGTGAGGGCTGTATGCGCGATGCGCTCTCTATGTTCGACCGTATTGTGAGCTTTACCAATGGTATGCTTACCTACAACGGCACCATGGAGCACCTGAACTTGCTGGATGCTGATTTTTATTTCAAGCTTACCGACCACTTGCTTTCGCAGGATGTAACGGGCACGCTACTGGCGCTCGACGAGTCGCTGGATAAGGGTTTTGAAGGGAATGTGATACTGGAAGGCCTTGCCGAACACCTACGCAATCTGCTGCTTTGTAAAGACCAGCGTATGGCACGCCTGCTGGATGTTCCAAACGACCACAAGCCGGTCTACTACGAAAAAGCAAACCAGGCACCGCCTTCATTCATACTATCTGCACTCAACGTAGTGAATGAATGTGAGCTGAATTATAAGAACGCAACGAATAAGCGCCTGCACATTGAGATGTGCCTGATAAAGCTTTGTTATGTATTGCAGGCTACCCAACTGGGGGCCGACGTAAAAAAAAACACCAGTAGTGTAGCTGCGCCACCACCGGTAATGCCACAGCAGCCCCCGCAAGCCTATACACCACCTGCTCCCGAACCGCCTAAGCAATCAGTGCCTGTAGCGCCTCTGCCTGCAGCTTCTGTACCGGCGGCTACCGTCGTGGAGGAGCCGGAAGTAATACATAGACCTGCACCTGTTCCACCGCCTGCACCCACCGCACAGGTACCTCCACCACCGGCACATGTTCCGCTGCCTCCACCCGCACGAAGTGCGAATGAGAGTGGTAATCCTGGCGCAAGGCGCATCAGCCGGAATATCATGGATGAGATAGATGCAGCTATTAACGATAGTAGTACGCAGACTGTTGCTGTCAAGGAGATCACGCAAGAGCGAGTTGAAGAACTGTTTGAGCAGTACCGCCAGCAGATTCGTGCAGAGAACAAAAGCATGCTTTATGCCCAACTCTCAGGTATGAGGACTGAGGTACACCTGCCTGATGAGGTGCGCATCATCACGCCGTCTGTCCTATCCGATGAATATGCCCGCGAACAGCGAAATAAGTTGATCGATTTCTTTCGTCTGCATACGGGAGTAATGGTACGGGTAACTACAGAAATACAGGAAAACGAAGAGACTGTGGCTAAAGAGCAGGAGCGTGTACTGACCAAAGGCGAAATGTTTGAGGTGATGGCGCAGAAAAATCCTTACGTGGGCCAACTCAAAGACGCACTTAACTTGCAGATAGAGTATTAAGATTTATACTAAAGTAGCTGTTGCTCAAGGGTAATCGGAGACATGCAGGAATGGTACTCCTCCTATGGGTAAGTTTCAACCTATTTGATTACTTTTGACACACTAAAAATAAAACAGACCAGATATAATATGGCCGAAGCGATACGTATGCCATTGCTGAGCGATACGATGAAGGAAGGTGTGATAGCAGCTTGGCACAAAAAAGTGGGTGATAAAGTAAAGAGCGACGATGTAATAGCAGAAGTAGAGACCGATAAGGCCACTATGGAAGTAATGCCTTACGTAGATGGTACGCTGCTGTACATAGGCATTGAGAAAGGCAAGGCTGCACAGGTAAATGAGATCATCGCCATTGTAGGCAAAGAGGGGGAAGATTATAAGTCTCTGCTGGAAGAGGGTGGTAGTGCCTCCAACGCACAGCCATCGCAACCTGTTACTGAAAGCAAGCCGCAGGCGCAGCAAGCACCAGCCGCAGCATCACCAGGACCGCAGGAAGCACCGCAGCAAAAGGCACAGGAGCCGAAGGCTGGTGACGCGACGGTTATCCGTATGCCACTGCTGAGCGATACCATGAAAGAAGGTAAGATCGTAGCATGGCATAAGAAAGTTGGCGATAAAGTGAAGAGCGACGACGTGATGGCTGATGTAGAGACCGACAAAGCCACTATGGAAGTAATGCCTTATGTAGATGGTACGCTGCTTTACATAGGTGTAAAGGAAGGCGAAGCAGCACAGGTAAATGATATTATAGCAATTGTTGGTAAACCGGGTACAGATGTGCAGCCATATTTGTCAGTAGCGCCTTCAGACGGTGCCGGTTCGGGAAATGGTGGCTCGTCTGCATCAACACAGCCGCAACAAACCCAGCAACAAGCTGCTGCACCTCAACAATCACAAGCATCACCTGCTGCTAATAATGACGAGCGCCTTAAGGTGTCTCCACTAGCGCGCAAGCTGGCAGAAGATAAAGGTGTAGATCTGAGTCAGGTGAGTGGCTCGGGTGACAACGGCCGCATCATAAAGCGCGATATAGATAACTTCAAACTTGGACAATCTGCTCCGGCGTCTGCTCAGCCGCAGCCGCAAAAGCATGCTGCTGCGCCTACAGTCGGCTTAGCTTTGGGTCAGGAAGGTCATACCGATCAGCCATTATCGCAAATGCGTAAGGTAATAGCGCAAAGACTTGCAGAGAGCAAATTCAGCGCTCCGCACTTCTATCTGCGTATGACCGTGACGATGGATAAGGCAATTGATGCCCGTAAAGCCATCAATGATGTGTCTCCTGCAAAGGTTTCCTTCAACGATCTGATTATAAAGGCCGTTGCGATGGCACTACGTAAGCATCCTGAAGTGAACAGCTCGTGGATGGGTGACTTCATCCGTCAGAATCAGCATATTCATATTGGTACTGCGGTAGCAGTTGAAGATGGCCTCATTGTGCCGGTTATCAAGTTTGCAGACCAAAAATCACTCTCGCAAATAGCACAAGAAGCCGGTACGCTGGTGGAGAAAGCACGTAATAAGAAGCTGCAACCGCCGGAGTTTACAGGTAATACCTTCACTATATCCAACCTCGGTATGATGGATATTGATGAGTTTACAGCAATCATCAATCCACCGGATGCTTGCATACTGGCTGTGGGTAAGATCGTTCCTACACCTGTGGTGGAGAACAACCAGGTAGTAGTTCGTCAGTTGCTGAAGTTGACCCTGAGCTGCGATCACCGTGTAGTAGACGGTGCAGTAGGTGCACGTTTCCTGCAAACGCTGAAAGCACATTTGGAGAATCCGGTAACAATGCTTGTTTAAGTATTGGAGAACTGTATATAAAACGTAAAAGTCCCGCTTCGAAAAGCGGGACTTTTTTTATGCGAACATTGTGTGACCTTTATTGTGATAGGGCTATGCGATGTTCGGGTAAGTTTCCAGATATTTTGGTTCATTCCTGATCTCCAGGAAATAAAATACTACAAGTGATACAGGCATTAGTGCTGCCAGAAATGCTAACCACATGATCTTTTTAAATGCCGTCATGTGGACGATCTTGGCGATATGCACTGTACAATACAGCAGTGATGCCAGATGCGTAAAAAAGTTCACCAGCAGCATACCTATCAATATAGTACCATACTGATTATCGAACGCCGACATAATAGCCCGGTGGTTATCCAGCTCTTGTGCGCCCATGATAGGTGCAATTCTTACTAAGTAAAATATCGTTGTTATAATAGTAACTATTACCGGCAGCATACATACAACCGCAAATTTCTGTTTCGCTTTCCTGTCCATTATTTCCATAACATTCCATTTTTAGTTTTACATTCTATTCCACATCTTATAGTTTAAAACACTGTGCCGCAGATAGTTAAGGATAACCTATGGAAATGATAAGGAATTTGGCTATGCATATGCATTTTATTCAATTAAACCCCAGTCCGTTTGTTTCGTCTTAACAGTAACTAAAGCGTTGTGCATATGAAACAAAAAACTGTTCTACAGTTTGCCGGGCTGATTGCGGCATTGCTGTTTGCTTCGGTTCAGGAGGCTGAAGCCGGCAACCGGCATCGGCACCAAGGGAGGGGTTATGGGAATCGACATGCCTATCATTACCAGCCACCACCGCAGGCCTATTGTCCGCCGCCACCGCCTATGCGCACTTATGCGCCACCAGCGTACCGCAGGGTTTGGGTGCCGGGGTATTGGCGCCCGGGGTGTCGCGGACGTGTATGGGTGCCGGGCTACTGGACACGCACCAGGTGCTGACAATAAGAGGGGCGGTCTATAATGACCGCCCCTCTTATTATTATTGCTATGAAAAAACCAATTACTTCTTAGCTATTGCTTTCAGCAGTTCCGGATCGTCTGGCGTGGTCTTAGGAGAAAAAACACCTACAAGGTTCCCTTTTTCGTCTATCAGGTACTTCTGGAAGTTCCATTTTACCTTACTGTCTTCATAGTGGTTGTATTTCTTATTGGTCAGCCACTGGTATATGGGTGCCATGTCTTTACCTATCACCTCTATCTTAGAAGCCATAGGGAAGGTAACACCATAGTTCTTTTTGCAAAAAGCCGCGATTTCCTCGCTATTACCAGGCTCCTGCGCCATAAAGTCGTTTGAAGGAAATCCTACGATCACCAGGTTTTTACCGTGCTCTTTATACAACTTTTCCAGCCCTTCGTATTGAGGGGTAAGGCCACACTTAGATGCGGTATTAACGATAAGTATCTTTTTGCCCTTAAAGGTTGAAAAGTCGATGGTTTCACCCGTCAGTCCTTCTACCTTAAAGTCGTAGATGCTTTTAGGAAGATTTTCATCAGGAACGGGTGCCGATGCGAATAAAAATTTGAAGAAGAATAACATGCTAAATATGCCCATGAGACGTTAGATTGAATTATAAAACAAGCGGATAGCCCTTATTGTTCGCAAACCTACATAAATATTAAAATACGAGACTTATACCGCCTTAAATATTATTTTTGACCCCGAATGAAACTCTTTCAGTTCCGCTTATTTTTTATCATCATAATGGCTTGCATCTGTTGGGGTTGTGCCAACGTGGTGCCGCCCAGCGGAGGTGAAAAAGACACTACGCCGCCAAAGCTGCTGGCTATTGCCCCCAAAGACTCTTTGCTCAACACCAGGGTCACGCGTATCGATATGCGTTTTGATGAGTTTGTAACGGTGTCCGATGCAAGTAAAGAGATACAGATATCGCCACTGTTACCACTGCCCATAGCCGTAACGACGGTCGGTAAAAAGGTAACCGTAAAGATACCCGATACACTGCTGGTAGAGAATACCACCTACCGCATGACCTTTGGTAACGCCATTAAAGACCTGCACGAGGGTAATCCCTTCACAGGTTTTAGCTATATCTTTAGTACCGGCAGCTATTTCGATTCCCTACAGCTCAAAGGTTTTGTATACCATGCTATCACAGGTTTGCCTGATTCCGGGTCACAGGTGGTGTTATATCCTGCTACTAAGAATGATAGCGCCATCGTTCGCGAAAAGCCTATGTACGTTACTTCTGTAGCAAAGGGTGGGGCATTTTCTTTTCAGGGTCTTCCGGCAAGGGCTTTCCGTATTTACGCTATGAAGGATAACAATGGTAACCTGGTATACGACGGAGGAGAAGAAATGGTTGCATTTATCGATTCGGTAGTAATGCCGGTTGATTCTCTTACCCAGCCCATCGTGCTCAATATGTTTAAAGAAGTGGTAGACACTGCAAGGCTGGATTCAGTGTTAGTAGATAGTACGGGTAAACTTATGGATACCGTCGTGAAGCGCGCCGATGGCGCAGCCGCCACACCTTCCGAAGCCGGCGGTACATCGCTCAGCAGAAAATTGAGAAAAGATAAGGATAGGGATAAGGACGATGCATTTACCTACAACGTAGCGGTTGATACGTCGGACGCCCGTAAAAGAACGTTTGATATTACTAAGCCACTTACCATTGTTTTCAGCCGCGATGTAGACACGTTCAATGACCAACGGATGAACCTGAGTTACGACAGTGCTGGTATCTCAGTCGAATCAAACCTTGGTGTCGCAAGAGATACGACTACAAGATCTATACTGCGCCTGACTGCACCATGGAAAGAAAACACTGCGTATACGCTGAGGTTATTGAAAGGCTTTGCAAAGGATACTGCGGGCACTGATCTGATGCCGTCGCGCTATACCTTCCGTACCAAGAGCGATGCAGACTATTCCAAACTTAATGTACATCTGCCATCCAAATACGGTGATAGCAGTTTTGTGTTACTCATTACAACAGCCACCGATAAAGTCCATAACAAGCCTGTGACAGATACGCTGGTGCGCCTGAACATGCTGCAACCCGGCACGTACTACATGCGCATCATCGCTGATAAGAATAAGAATGGTAAATGGGATACCGGTGACCTGCTGGAAAAACTGCAACCCGAAGAGGTGATTCCGTACATGCTGCCTATACAGCTGAAAGCAGGCTGGGATAATATCATAGACTTTGAAAAAGAAGAAAAGAAGAAACCTGCTTTTGCGCCTAAGCCAGCAACACGCAAATCGAGGGATAAACCTCCTGTCAAAAAATAATATATTTACCAGCTTATAGCAATTCACAATATGAGACATCTACTTTCTCCTTTGCTGCTTATCGCTGCACTGGGCGTACAGGCACAGGACAAATTGACGCCTGAGCAACTCTGGAGCCTTAAGCGCGTGGGCGCAGAGGGCATCAGCACCACAGGCAATAGTGTGTACTTTACCGTACGCCAGTACGACTGGACCACAGAAAAAAGCAGCGCAAAACGCTATACACTCAATCTGAAGTCGGGCAATATAAAGGAAAGAAGCGGTGAAACCCGCAACATCATCCACCGAGGCGGTACAGTATGGTATGCTACCGATGAAAATACCATCTATAGCAGCGAGGATAAGGGTAAGCAATGGAAAAGCTTTTACAAAGGCATAGACGGCGCAGATAATATCCGAGTATCTCCCGATGGCAAGTACATCGCCTTTTCAAAAGAAGTGCTGATAACGCCCATGATGGGCACGGACATCTATAAAGACCTGCCTAAAACGACGGCCCAGGTTTATACAGACCTGAATTATCGCCACTGGGATACATGGGAGGATGGTAAGTACTCGCACATTTTCATAGCGCCGGTGAAAGGTGGCGATGCGATAGATATTATGAAAGGCGAACCTTATGATGCGCCTCAAAAACCTTTCGGTGGGTCAGAAGATTTTATCTGGACGCCCGATAGCAAAGGTGTGTTGTATGTGACCAAGAAGAAGGTTGGTAAAGAGTATGCAGTAAGCACCAATACCGATTTCTATTATTATGATATGGCTAAGGGCAGTACTACCAACTGGACACCCGGCATGATGGGCTACGATACGCAGCCCGCCTTTAGCCCCGACGGTAAGAAGCTAGCCTGGACCAGCATGGCCCGCGATGGCTTTGAAGCTGATAAGGTAGACCTGTATGTAATGGACCTGGGCACAAAAGATGCCTACAAATTGAACCTGACCAACCGCTGGGATGGCACTGTAGAAGGCTTCACCTGGGATAATAATAGCAGTAAGATATACTTCAACGCACCGGTAAAGGGTACCGTGCAGCTTTTTGAGGTTGCCGTGCCTGCAAGGGTTAATGATCGCTTCAGCGCTTCGGTTAAACAAATAACAGAAGGTAAGTTCGATGTGTCGGGTATAGTAGGGCAGGCTAATGACGAAGTAGTCGTTACGCGTACCGATATGAACCATGCTGCCGAACTATACGCAGTAAAACTTGCTACAGGTAAAATGCGGCAACTGACGCATGAGAATGATGAGACCTACAGCAAAATGAAAATGAGCAATACCGAGCTGCGTATGGTAACAACCAGCGATGGTAAAAAGATGGGCGCATGGGTTATCTATCCGCCTGACTTTAATCCTAACAAGAAATATCCTACACTGCTATACTGTCAGGGTGGCCCGCAGTCAGCATTATCACAGTTCTATAGTTTCCGCTGGAACTTCCAACTGATGGCGGCAAATGGCTACATAGTAATAGCGCCTAACCGCCGCGGTATGCCGGGCTGGGGTACCAAGTGGAATGAAGACATCAGCAAAGACTGGGGTGGTCAGCCAATGCGCGACTACCTTGCAGCTATTGACGATATAGCAAAGGAAAGCTATGTAGATAAAGACCGCTTGGGTTGCGTAGGCGCCAGCTACGGTGGCTACAGCGTATTTATGCTGGCAGGTATGCACGATAATCGATTTAAATCTTTTATCGCGCATGACGGCCTCTTCGACCTCAAGAGTTGGTACGGCACTACCGAAGAGCTGTGGTTTGCCAACTGGGATATCGGCGGACCTTATTGGCAGAAGCCTGTGCCTAAAAGCTACGGACGCTTTAACCCAAGCAACTTTGTAGAGAAATGGAATACACCGATCATGATCGTGCAGGGTGGTACTGACTACCGCGTGCCGATAGAGCAAGGGTTGGAAGCTTTCCAGGCAGCGCAACTGCGAGGTGTTAAGAGCAAACTGGTTTACTTCCCGAACGAAAACCACTGGGTGCTTCACGCACAGAATGGTATTGCCTGGCAGCGAGAGTTCTTTAAATGGCTCGACGAAACAATGAAATAGTAATCAATACATAACAGATAGCAATAAACGCTGCAACACCCAATGTTGCAGCGTTTGTTTATTTTGCAACCCCAAACAGAAGATATGGTCAAGAAGATATTAATAGGATTACTCGTTGTATTAGTTATGATACAATTCATTCGCCCGGCACGCAACCAATCGAAGGCTGCCAGCCCTAACGATATAACAGCAGTATATACGCTGCCCGACGATGTAAACCAGATACTACAGCGCTCGTGCAATGATTGCCACAGCAACTATACCGATTATCCCGGTTATGCTAACATCCAGCCACTGGGCTTTTGGCTGCAAAACCATATAAATGAAGGTAAGGCAGAACTGAATTTTTCAGAGTTCGGTACTTATGAGAAAAAGAAACAGGCGCATAAGCTGGAAGAAGTAGCCGAGCAGGTAGAAGCAGGTGAAATGCCACTGGGCAACTATACCGCTATGCACAAAGAAGCAAAACTCTCCAAGGAAGATGCTATCATCCTCGTGAATTGGGCCAAAGGGTTACAAAAACAAATAGAAGCACAGCTATAATTAAGCATGAGGATCATCACATACAACGTAAATGGACTGCGCGCCGCTATAAAGAAAGGTTTTATAGATTGGCTGCAAGCCAACCCCGCCGACATCATCTGTCTGCAGGAAGTAAAGGCCATGCAGGCAGATATAGACCTGGCACCTATTGAAGCCTTGGGATATTCTACTTACTGGTTTTGTGCGCAGAAAAAGGGTTATAGCGGTGTAGCTATCTTTACCAAGCTTAAGCCGGATGAGCTATTCTATGGTAACGGCATTATGCAGAGTGATGCGGAAGGCCGTGTACTGCGGGCCGACTTTGGTGATGTGACAGTAATAAATGCGTACTTCCCGAGCGGTACCAGCGGCGACGAGCGCCAAACGTATAAGTACCAGTGGCTCGACGAATTTTTCGAGTACCTGAATGAGCTGAAAAAACTCCGTCCGAAGCTGATCCTTTGCGGGGATTATAACATTGCACACAAAGCGATAGACATACATAACCCTGTAAGCAATAAAAAAAGCAGTGGCTTCCTGCCCGAAGAGCGTGCCTGGATGGATAAGTTCTATGAGTCGGGTTTTGTCGACGCATTTCGTACCATCAATCCGCATCCGCATCAGTACACATGGTGGAGTGCACGTTTTCCGTCGGTAAGGCTGGAGAACAAAGGATGGCGTATCGACTACATCAGCGTGACCGAGCCGTTGAGAGCCGGAATAAAAGATGCATATATATTGCCCGATGTGAAACATTCGGACCATTGCCCGGCGTATCTTGAGCTAAACTTACAGGGATGACGAACCAGAGAATAGAACTGCTGCAAGGCGATATTACGAAGATGCAGACAGATGCCATTGTAAACGCTGCCAATACCTCGCTACTAGGCGGTGGCGGAGTAGACGGCGCTATACATCGCGCAGGCGGCAAGGCTATTCTTGAGGAATGCATGAAAATAAGGGACAAGCAAGGCGGTTGCGAAACTGGCGAGGCTGTAATTACCACCGGTGGCAACTTACCTTCCAGGTATGTGATACACACTGTGGGCCCAGTATGGAATGGCGGTAGCAAGAACGAAGAATTGCTACTTTCGAATGCCTACGCTAATAGCCTGAAGCTGGCCGTAGTACATGGCGTAAAGACAATTGCTTTCCCAAACATCAGCACTGGTATCTATCACTTCCCGAAACAACGAGCTGCGGAAATAGCGCTCACCACAACGCGGCATTTCTTAGACAGTCACAGCCAGATAGAAAAGGTTTCATTCGTCTGTTTTGATGATGAGAACTATAAAATATATCAGGAACTAATTTCAAAATAGAAAAGCGCCGTGAGGCGCTTTTCTATTTTTTTGACTTAGAGGTCTCTAGCCGTGAACTAATTGGTCCCTTCCCTTTTAGATAGGGAAGATACTTTTTGTGAATATTGTCAGGCGCCTTTTTATTATCAATTACAAGTTCTTTATCGTCCATTTTCATTTCATAGCCATATGCTGTATCTAGGATACCATCTTCCTTCATCTTTTCAAGCATGATATGTGCGCTGTCTACCGGGCTCCTATAACGTTCCAAATCTCTTACCTTCCTTAACTCCATTTCTGCCTTTCGTTGTTCCATGCGAGATTGCTGTATGGCTCGCCGGGACTCCGCTAATGCTTTCCGCGACTCGACTATAGCCCTGCGTGAGTCAGCCATAGCTTTTCTGGATTCTATCATCGCACGCTTTGTTTCGGCACGCGCCTTTTCCAGTTCCACGCGTATCTTTTTATGGTCTATGCTGTCCAGTTTTTTACCTGCGGCTTCTATTTGTTTTTCTATTTCTTTCCAGTCTATCTCTTTTATTGCGGCATCGGCTTGTTTGAGTCCTGCTTTTACATCCTCATCTATCTGTTTCCAGTCAATATCCTTCATAGCCTTGTCTATTTCACCGCCTAGCTCATTCCAGTCGATATCCAGGAATGCCTTATCCATTTGTTCTTGCAGCTCTTTGCTATTCGCCAGCCCTGAAATATCATCTATAACAAGCCCTGATTTTTTATCATCACCTGCAAATTCTTCCACTTCTTTAGGTGCGCTAACGATAGCAAACGAATCAGCTTTCATTACCAGCTTTTTCCCATCCTTACCGTAATATATCACTGTGTTGTTTTTCTTGTCGTCCTCATACAGTCGCTTCCTTGCTTCCTGCGGTAGCTCTTCCAGCGATTTGTATGTTTTGCCGTTGTCTGTTATCGTCACCCCATCTTCGTCATTTACCCATATTCTTGTAGGCTTTTTCTCTGTTACTTTCTTCTTCTCCTTTTTATCCTGTGCAAAAGAAGGGGAGAAGCAGATGAGCGATACCAGCAATACACCGGCTGTAAGTGTAATGGCTATTATCCTGTTGTCGGTTCTTTGGTTTGGTTTCAGTTCCATAATACGTTTTATGCGGGTTAGTAAATGATTCTTGGAAGTACCGGCAGCACCCATTGACAGGTTGCCGGCTGTGAAGCGGCTTGTTTCGAGCGTAGCCAGTGCTTTAGCATAGGCGAGGGGATAGGTATGTTTTAGCACCATATCATCACAACAATGCTCCCGCTCATTTCGTATAATCTTAGATGTCAGCCATACAAAAGGGTTAAAGAATAATATAGTTTCAATGATCGTCTGTATCATGTTGATCAGATAGTCGTGCCTTTTTATATGCGCCAGTTCGTGCAGCAGGATGGCCTCCAGTTGCTCTGTACTGAGCCTGCTTGCCATAGCTAATGGAAAAAGGATAATAGGTTTTAAAGTTCCCAGCATCATAGGTACATCTACTTTAGCTGAGTAAAGCAGGCGTACTTTCTTTGATATGCCCAGTTGTTCTTGCAGCCTGTGTAGTTTAGCATTTGCTTCTGTGCCCGCGTCAGTCACACTTTGGTACCGCAGGCTATTCGTCTGCACAAGGCCGAGGCAAAGGCGAAGCAGCAGAAACAACAACCCGCAGGCATAGATACCTACTAATACAGGTAACCAGCGATCCAGCCCGTAGATGAATGTTGTCAGCGCGTCGTACCGAATATTTGCCTGTGGTGTCGCAACAGTGATAACATGGCTTCTTATTGGTAACTGAGCATTGGCAGTATTCTCCGTCACCAGTACTGCGATGCCTTTTAGCTTTTGCCAGTATTGTATCCACGTATCTGCAAACCATACGGTAATACCCAGCAGTCCTGCAAGTGCGGTGTTGTAACGCACATTCGATTGCCCGGAAGGGATGAATTTCAGTACTGTTTTGAGCACGATGAATATCAGCAGGCTTTGCCAGAGCGAGTGGCATAGTGCCCAGCCGAGCGAGTGTATCAGCGCCGTTGTTTCGGGTGTCCAGCTATTCATAGTAGAGTTGTTTTTAAGAAATAAGGAGATATGGTTATTTATTGTTCTTCTTTTCCTTCCGCTCCATTTCCTCCAGGTATGCTTTTATCTGGTCAAGTTCCTCCTTGCCCGTCGCATGGTTGCCCAGCGCTTGCATTACCATCTGCATGGCCGAGCCATTAAACACCGTATCTATCATCCGCTGTACGATCTGTCCCTGGGTTTGCTCTTTTGATATGGCCGCTTCGTATACATGGCTCTTGGCGCTGCTGTCTCGTTTCAGCAATCCTTTGTCGTGCATGATTTGCATCAACTTCAGCGTTGTAGTATATCCGGCATCTTTGCTGCGCTCCAGTATATCGTGTACCTCGCGAACGGTGCCGCGCTGTATGTCCCAAAGTATATTCAGGATTTCCAGTTCACTTTCGGTTGGCTTTATCTGCTTATTAAACGTCATCTACGAATCTTTTCGTATGCTAATGTACGAATGTTTTCGTATTTCCAAACAGCAGTTGAAAAAAGTTTTTCGAATCGTTTTTAAAGTCTAGTCGTTCTTGTTCTTCAGGCTTAGTTCGTAGAAGTCAGTACGCCTGTCTTTAAGGTTGCGTACACTGCCATACATATGTAGCTCATGCAGCAGCGATAGGTCCACCTCGGCTATCAATATCATTTCCGTATTGGTAGTCGCTTCGCTCTTCACACAGTTGGCGGGAAATGCGAAATCGCTGGGGGTGAATACTGCTGCCTGCGAATATTGTATGTCCATATTATCTACCTCGGGCAGGTTGCCTACGCTACCTGTAATGGCCACGAAACATTCGTTCTCTATTGCCCTTGCCTGGGCGCAGAGGCGTACGCGCATATAGGCATTTTGCGTATCGGTCAGGAAGGGTACAAACAGTATCTGCATGCCTTGCTCAGCCAGCAGGCGCGGCAGTTCGGGAAACTCAACATCGTAGCATATCAATATACCCACGCGCCCTGCATCAGTATCAAATACCTGCAGCCTGTTGCCGCCGCGTATACCCCAGTGCTTTTCTTCATCGGGTGTTATGTGTATCTTATCGTATTGGTCAACTGTGCCGTTGCGGTGGCATAGGAAGCCAATGTTTCTCAACTCTCCATTCTCGATGCTAGGCAGGCTACCGGTAATGATATTTACATTGTACCGTATCGCCATTTCACGGAAACGATCTTTCATCTCCGGCGTATACTTGGCCAGTTCGCGCATGGCTTCCGCTTCGGGCATATCATTGAACGTTGCTAGCAGCGGACCATTAAATAACTCGGGGAATAATGCAAAGTCAGATTTGTATGCTGATACAGCATCTACAAAGTATTCTGCCTGTTTGAATAGCTCATTGATGCTACCGTAAGGACGCATCTGCCACTGTATAAGCCCCAGTCTTACGAAGGTCTTCACATTGAACATATGCTTCAGTTCTGATACATAATATACATTAAACCATTGCAGCAGCACTGCATAGTCTTTGCTTTCCTCATCGCCAGGCATGTACTTCTTCAGCACCTTCTTTACGTGAAAGTCGTTCGATAGCTGGAAGGTCAGTACCGGGTCGTATATCTCTTTGCTCTTTACCTTTTGTATGTACTCCTTCGAGCTCATACTATCAGCATATATGTGGTAGTTGGGTAAGCGGCCGCCGAATATGATCGCTTTCAGGTTCAGGCTTTCGCATAGGTCCTTACGGGCATCATACAGCCTGCGACCGAGCCTCAGTCCTCTGTAGTCAGGGTGTATAAATACTTCGACACCGTACAGCGTATCTCCCTTAGGGTTATGCGTATTAAAAGTATAGTTACCGGTTATTTGTTTGTACGTATGGTTATCGCCAAACTTCTTGTAGTCGACAATGATAGATAGGGCAGTGCCCACTACTACACCATCCACCTTTATCACGATCTGCCCTTCGGGAAACTTATCGATGAGGTTCTGAATAGCTGATGTCGGCCAATAGTTATCGGTGGTATTAGGGTAGGCCGCCTTCATGGCCTCGTTTAGTTGTTGGTAGTCTTCAATGTGCAGTGATCCTATTTCTATTTGCTCTATCATGCTGGATGGCCAATTATCAATAACACCAATAAATAAATTGTTCCAGCAGAGCCTGATAGGTAGAAGATTGGAGGAAAAATAAAAAGCCCGGTAGTTACCTACCGGGCCAAAATATAAATGACTTAGTCAGTTGTAATTATGCAATGGCATTGATCTTCTTCACGATACCTGATTTCAGGTTGCTGGCTTTATTCTTATGAATAACATTACGTTTAGCCAGTTTATCGATCATAGATATCACTTTAGGCAGTTCTTCAGCTGCTGTAGTCTTATCGGTAATAGCTAACAATTTACGCATAGCATTACGAGTCGTTTTACCGTAGTAACGGTTACGATCGCGACGTTTCTCACTTTGACGTATATCCTTTTTGGTAGCTTTATGGTTTGCCATCTAATTTTTTGTATTTAAGGCTGCAAAGGTAAAATAAATTTCTTTATCTCAAAAATAATTTTCAATGTTTTTACATGGTCAGGTTCGCAAATATCTGTCTTGAGCGCTTTGTAAGCGTCTCTTTCTTATCTACGAACGTATCCAGTTTATCCTTAGGTATGCGCAGGCTATAGAACTCTTGCGGGCATGTATTGTACACGAAAAGCTCATAATCCGGGTTCCATTTGTTCAGCAAACGCTTGTCAATGCCCAGCTCCTGCACCATCAGGTCTATACTTAAAGGCTCAGATATACGTACCATTGCCATGTTCTTCAGTTCTTCGGGCGTAAAAGGCGAAACTGCCTTCTTCACCGCGCCGGTGGCGGGAGCAGCTGCAGCTCCTGTCTTAAAGTTGAAGTCTGTAGGTATGCTACCTGTGCTAATGAATTTGCTCAGGTTTTCGAATATGGTAGCTGTTGCAATGAAAGCCAGTACGTGGCCTTGTGTTTCGCGGGGCAAGTATGGCTTAATGTCCCAAAAGTTTCGGCTGCCTGTTTTAGCTATCGCACGTTGTACCGGAGTAGGGCCACTGTTATAAGCAGCTACTACCAGCAGCCAGTCATTCAATTCACCATACAGGTATGTAAGATATTTAGCGGCAGCAGTGGTCGACTTATGGAAGTCTTTACGCTCGTCGCGTTTGCCATTGATCGTAAGACCCATGAGGCGACCGGTTGAGGCCATGAACTGCCATGGGCCAACTGCGCCAACGCGCGATACTGCATTGTTATTAAGTGCTGACTCGATAACTGCGAGGTACTTCAGTTCCTTAGGAATATCATGTTTCTCCAGGATGTTATCTATCAGCGAAAAGATCGTGTTGCCTTTGCCTTGTACCACATTCAGCGTTCTGTTGTGGCTCTGGAAGTATTTACGAACGAAATCGGTTACGAAATCATTCATCTCACCATAATAAGAAGTACCGGCAAGAGGTACGGCTTTAAACTTACTCGCCGTAGTGGCAACCGCTGTAGGAACAGCGGGTGCAGCATCCGGGGCAGGCTTTCCCGATAATATAGCCGCTGCAGTGGCCGGAGTAATTGTACTTGGTTTTGCAGCAACGGGAGCCGGGGTAGGTACTGGCTTAAGTACAGGCGCTGTTGCCGGAGCATTAGACGCAAGTACAGCAGTAGGATTTGGCGATATAGCAGGTTTAGATACGATAAGTGTATCTGAATGTTCAACAACCAGGCGGCTTTTAGCCGGTATGGTAACGCTTGTATGTTTTTGTGCACTAAGTGTAGTACCTGCCAGCATAGCAATTGTTGCCATGAAAAGAACTCGTGTTTGCATGTTAATCGTTGTTTAAGCGGTGAACGATGCAACCCTTTACCATTGGGAAGCTTGTCTAGATCTGTTTTTGTCCGGTAACAGTCCGGGCAGAGGAACTAGCTGGCTTTCTCTTTCTCTTTACTCATACCAGTTTCTATCTCACTCTTCACGCCTTCTTTAGCGTCATTGAATTCGCGTATTCCTTTACCAATACCACGGGCGAGTTCAGGTATTTTCTTTCCACCGAACAGTACTATTACTACTATCAGGATGGTTATCCATTCTCCACCACTAGGCATTGAAATAAGCAATTGCGGATTAATCGCTAATAAAAACATAGTATAATTTTTACGATTGGATGATGTTTAAACAAAGGTAACACTAATCGGGGACAAAAACCACCTTTTTGGGGCGTACGAGCAATAATTAACAGTTAATGGCTTGAAACACAAAGACTTGTTAAGTGGTCGCTAGTGCCCGTCCAGTTGTTCGCGTAGTTGCTTCGTCATGCCGCTTATATAGCTGCGCCATTTTTCTATTACCTGCTGCATATCTTCGGGCAGTTCAGAGTCAAACTGTATCCATTGCCGGGTTACAGGATGAGTAAATCCGAGCTCCTTGGCGTGTAGTGCGTGTCGCGGCAGTACCTTAAAGCAGTTCTCTACAAACTGCTTGTACTTCGTGAAGACAGTGCCTTTTACAATGTGGTCGCCGCCATAGGTGCCATCATTAAAGAGTGGATGCCCTTTCGATTTCATATGCACACGTATCTGGTGGGTACGTCCGGTCTCCAGCCTTAGCTCTACCAGCGTCACATAGTTAAAGCGCTCTAGCACTTTATAATGGGTGATGGCTTCTTTACCATAGTCGCCATCGGGGAAAGCTGCCATTATCTTACGGAAACGCAGGTTGCGACCTATGTGGGCTATTATGGTTCCTTCATCTTCCTCCAGGTTGCCCCATACCAACGCTATATACCTGCGGTGTACCGTGTGTTTCTTAAACTGGCCGGCCATGTCGCTCATAGCCCTTTCGGTCTTAGCTATTACAACCAGCCCGGTAGTGTCTTTATCTATACGGTGTACGAGGCCTACGCGGGGTAGGCCTGTAGTATCTACATTCTCTGATTGCAGGTAGTGCGCCAGCCCGTTTACCAGTGTGCCGCTATAGTTGCCACAGCCGGGGTGTACTACCATACCTGCAGGTTTGTTGATGATCATTATGTGCTCATCTTCAAACACAATGTTCAGCGGCATCGCCTCGGGGATGATCTCCGTGCTCTCAGGCCTGCGTGTTTCATATACGATGATCTCATCGCCGGCCTTTACTTTATAGTTGGGCTTTACGATCTCATTATTCACTATGATATGCCCGTTCTCTACAGCCTGCTGTATCTTATTTCGCGTTGCTCCCTCTACACGGTTCATTAGGAATTTGTCGATGCGCAACGGCTCCTGGCGCTTATCGGTTACAATGCGCAGCCGCTCTACCGGGCCTTGCTCGGTTGCGCTTTCGTCCGTCTCCGGGTCATCGTCTTCCCATATATCTTCTATATCGCTCGTCTCGGTCATTACTGTCTTTTAAAAATACAAAGTTACTCTTCCAGCCATTTTTCCATCGTGGCCGGGTCCAGTTGGTAATAATTGCTTTCGCGTTCTATCACGCCATTGTTTACCCAATAGATAGCAGGTACCGACTCGCCTGCCATACCTGCAAAAGCCTGCGAGTTGCGGAACAATATATGCGGTACGCTATACGACTTGGTTTCTTTGAAGAACTCCTCCTGTTGGTCGGGGTGGCCGGTCAGCACCATATATATAGGTATCTTAGGGTGCTGCCGGTGTATCACATTGAGCAGGTAAGCGGCCTTACGGCAATGCGGGCAGGTAAGGCTCATGAAGGCCACTATATGTTTTTCCCTTCTTAGCTCTATGTACGGTGCCGGCTTAGCGCTGTAGAGCGGCGATAAATCAATATTCTCATTTCTTACTATTGGCTGATTGTCCAAATTGAGCGGCGATATTACTAAAGGCACTACCAGTGCAGCCATGCCTATCAGGACTGCTATCCATTCCTGGTTTTTATATGGCCTGATGGGGTAGATGAACATCAAAACGACAGTCGCCGCTATCATGGCCAGGTTCTTCCAGATGGCTTGTAGCGGGTTCATATAGATCCAATCGCCGAAGCAACCGCAATTGCCTTCGTTGCCCTGCTGCACTACCAGTATGGCAAGGTAGCCGGTGAATGCTACCAGCAAAATAAGTGTAACCGGATAAGTAAATGATTTGAGATAAATATGGAATAGCAGAAACGCACCGATCATCAGCTCCAGCCCAATGAACAAACGGGCGATAATGGCTGCGGTAGTATTGCTTTTGATACCGAGGTCAATGAACGTCCACTCGAAAGCCTCCAGCGCAAACAGCTTGCTGATGCCTGAAAAGAAAAATACTGCTGCAAGAGCCAGCAGCAGTATTATCCCTAAAATACGTTTTATATAAAAAGAAGGTGGTCTTGTGCTTGTGTGTGCCATAGCTTATTCTACGGCCCAAAAATAGTAGATTAATTCTTTACAGGTATATCGATAAAGGTTTAATACAGCTGGCAGCTTTCCTTGGTCTTGATATCGCCATTGGTATACTCGCCGCTATTGGCAGTGCATAGCTGCTCTGCTTTTTTCTTTGTATCCTTTATTTCATACTCATTGGTGTGCGGTTTAGGCAGGCCTGCCTGGCCGCTGTAGGTGATCTCGCACTGGCAATAGTACTTACGTACGCACGAAGTCATAGTGGTAAGTATCATAACAAAAGCAAATGCCAGCAATACACCAGGGCGTAATTTCATGTCTGCAATACAATTTGAACGGTTGAAGATAATAGTAAATTTTTAAAACCGCAAACCCCTGTCCATGAAAATACAACAATCATTTATAGCAAACTAAGCTACCCATTCGGTAACTTTATTCCTTAGCCATACAGACGACCCCAAGATGATAGCACAGCAGCCATTGATAGAAAATCTGGAATTGTTAGCCAAGCAAGTAGTAGAAGGCTTTATCATAGGCCTGCACAAAAGTCCTTTCCACGGTTTTTCGGTAGAATTTGCAGAGCACCGCCTGTATAATCACGGCGATCCCCTGCGACATATCGACTGGCGGGTATATGGCCGTACCGATAAGCTATTCGTAAAAAGATTTGAGGAAGAAACGAACCTGCGCTGCTGCATGGTGGTGGATACTTCCTCGTCTATGCACTTTCCGGTAGAGGAGAAGAAGATGAGCAAGCTGCAGTTTTCCTGCGTAGCAGCCGCCAGTCTTACCCAGCTATTAAAAAGACAACTGGACGCAGCTGCATTGGCTTTGTTCGATGAGCAGCTGCATTACTTATCGGCATGTCGCTCGTCTCACAGTCACTACCGGCTGCTGATGCACGAGCTGGAGCGGACGCTCGCCTATAAAGAAAAGAACAAAAAAACGAATGCTGCTCCGGCACTTCACCAGGTGGCAGAGCAAATGCATAAACGCTCGCTTATTGTTGTTTTTAGCGATATGATGGACGATGCAGAGCATATCGACGAGCTTTTTGCGGCTATGCAGCATCTTAGGTACAATAAACACGAGGTAATACTATTCCATGTGGTGGACGGCGCGCAGGAGCTGGACTTTAATTTTGAGAACCGCCCCTACGAGTTTGTTGACCTGGAGAGCGGTGAGAAGATAAAGCTACAACCGCAGCAAATAAAGGAGGAATATGTAGACCGCATGAAGGATTTTCAGCAAATGATCGAAAATAAATGCCATCAGTATCAAATAGATAGGGTGCAGGCCGACCTGACCCAGCCGGTAGAGCAGGTGTTGTATTCTTTTTTACTTAAGAGAAATAAATTGCTGTAATTCATAAGAAATTTGCTACCTTTGCACCCCATTGAAGTTTTTTGAAAAAGAAGCGAGGGTGATTGTATGGGCTGCATTTTTGCGACTTATACAAGAAACGACAGTTGAGCATTTTTTGGTAAACTGAGGATTGAAATGAAACATAACCGGGAATACGAAATAGCATGGCAGGGGTTAAAGCCTGGAGAGCATATATTTCAGTATGACATTAATGACCGGTTTTTAGAGGCGCAGGGCGAGGCAGAAAGAGACTTTAAGGATCTGGACGCACAGGTTACACTGAAATTTGACAAAAAAAGCGACTTCTTTATGTGTCATTTCGACATAGATGGAAGTATAACTGTACCCTGCGACCGTTGCGGAGATGATTTTAAGCTGAGGCTCTGGGATGAATTTGATCTGATAATCAAATTAACAGGAACTGAGGATGCAGGCGAAATGGAGGAAGACGCCGATGTAGTATTCATCCCGCGCAGCGAAACGGTCATTGACTTGAGCAACTGGATATACGAGTTTGTAATGCTGAGCATTCCGCTGCAACGAGTACATCCCGACAAAGAAGACGGAAAGCCAGGCTGCAATCCCGAAGCTTTGAAGCTGCTCAATCAGCTGTCCGAACCGGATGAAACGCCTAAGAACGACATCTGGAAAGGATTGGAAGCACTGAAAGACAAGGATAACAATAAACGTAAACTGAATTAAAATTTAAATACAATGCCTAATCCTAAACGTCGTCACTCACAACAACGCGGAGCTAAACGTCGTACGCACTACAAGGCTACGGCTGAGACCTGGAGCATCGACCCTGTAACCGGCGAAAGCCATCTGCGCCACCGCGCACACTGGGTTGAAGGTAAGCTGTACTATCGCGGAAGAGTAGTAGTGGATAAAAATCCTGCTGCTGCTACCGAAGATGAAACAAATCAATAAACAGCCTCATTCCACATACAGCTAAATGAAGATAGGGTTCGACATCATGGGTGGCGATTTCGCCCCTGAAGAAGCCATAAAAGGCGTAAAGCTTTTTTTTGAAGAGAATTCCGATCCGTCGGTGCATCTGCTCCTGTTAGGTAACTCCCAGGCTGCTGCGCCTTATCTTCCTATGCTGGAACCTTACAAGGAGCGCTACACCCTGGTGGATGCCCCCGAAGTAATAGGTATGGAAGAGCATCCTACCAAGGCGCTGAAGGAAAAACCAAACTCGAGCATCGCTATGGGTTTTGGCCTGATGCAGATGAAAAAATCTGACGCCTTTATTAGTGCCGGTAATACCGGTGCCATGATGGTGGGGGCTATGTACTCTGTTAAAACGATGGAGGGCATCCTTCGCCCGACCATTGCTTCACCCGTTCCACGCCAGGATGGCCGCTTTAACCTGCTGCTGGATGTAGGTCTGAACGCCGATTGCAAACCGGAGAACCTGGTGCAATTCGGACTGCTTGGGGCCATATATCTTGAGTGTGTTTATGGCGTGGAGAATCCACGTGTAGGTCTGCTGAACGTAGGTGAAGAAGAAGGTAAAGGAAACCTGCTGGCTCAGGCTACTTATCCTTTAATGAAATCCAATCCCCAGATCAACTTTGCCGGTAACGTAGAAGGCCGTGACATCTTCCTTGAGAAGGCAGACGTATTTGTTTGCGAAGGTTTCGTAGGAAACATCATGCTGAAGATGGCCGAGTCGGTGTACGACATCCTTACTGAGCGCAAATTGCAGGATCCATTCCTCGATAACTTCAACTATGAAGTATATGGCGGTACGCCGATACTTGGTATCAATAGTCCAGTTATCATTGGTCATGGTATCTCTCATGCGCTTGCCTTCAAGAATATGATAGACGTAGCCCGCCGTATCATCAGCTCGAAGCTGATAGAGAACTTCAAAGCTGCTTTTTCTAACAAGGCTGAGGTAACAGATCAACAAGCTTAATTTTTTCTAATTCCATTCTGAGGCTGTGTTCAGGGGGATACTATGCTCCTTACGCCTGAGCGTGGATAACTTATTGAAAGCAGGCTGGGTTGCTTGCATACCTTTGCATGTCTGAGCTATCATGAGTACCAAGCTGACACTTAAGACCATTAAAACACCGCTTGGTGATATGCTGGCCGGAGCTACCGGTAAGGGTATTTGCCTTTTCGACTTTTCGCAGCGGAGGATGATGACCAGCATCATGAACCGCATCATTACAGCGCTGGATGCTGAAACCTGCGAAGGCGATCATCCGCATTTTAATACCCTCCAATTCCAGATAGAAGAATACTTTAAAGGTGGTCGCACTACATTCGATCTGCCACTGCATTTATTAGGTACTCCATTCCAGGTATCGGTATGGGAAGGGCTCCAGCAAATAGAATACGGACTTACCCGTTCCTACAAGGCACAATCGATATTTCTAGGTAACGAAAAAGCTATACGAGCAGTTGCAAGGGCCAATGGTGAAAACGGTATTGCCATCATCATCCCTTGTCATAGGGTAATAGGGGAGAACGGCGACCTTACTGGCTACGGAGGCGGCATTTGGCGCAAACAATGGCTGCTGGAGCATGAAACTAAGCATAGTGGCCGCGGCCAGCTATCGCTGTTTAGCTAATCAGCAAGGAACATAATATACCTGCAGATACCGCTGCATTCAGCGACTCTGCACCTCCACGTCTTGGTATCGTTACCTTATGTGCTGCAAGATCAATGATGTCCTGAGCTATTCCTTTCGATTCGTTACCGATCACTATAATGCCTTCTTGCATTTTAGGCATCTCATACACATTCTTACCGCCGAGCGTGGCCGCTATTACCGGCAGGGTAGTGCTGCCGAAGAACTGGTGCAGGTCTGCTATATGAATCTGTACGCGCAGATGACCACCCATGGCAGCCTGTATTACTTTAGGGTTATACGCATCGGCACTGTTGGGCGAGCATACTACATGGTCTATACCAAACCAGTCGGCAATGCGTATGATGGTACCCATATTGCCAGGGTCTTGCAGGTTGTCGAGCGCGATGCACCAACCCTTTATGCTATCTAACTGCGGTTGGGCCGGGCGATGTACTACTAATAAAACCTGGTTAGGCGTTTGCAGCGTGGAGATACTTTCCAATTCCTGCTCGTTTACTACGTGCAGTGTAGCCTCGCTATGTTTATTTATAAGGGCTTTGTTTTGCTCTGCCCATGCAGCAACTGCTACGATCATTTGTATCTGGTCGTCAGCTTGCAGCCATTCTTTAACGATCTTATCGCCCTCGGCAATAAATACATTGTGTTCTTTACGGTATTTTTGCTGCGATAACGAGCGAATATATTTATTTTGCGCCTTGGATAACATTCCCTGCAAAGCTAATTAATTGTCTGTTTTTGATACATGAGCTATAAAAAGATTCATTATGCATTTTATGCATTGTTGATGATTGTGCTGCTTGTATCTGCGACAGGCTGTAATACTACCCGCCATCTTAAGGACGGCGAATACCTGCTGCGCTCTAACGAGGTAAAGCTAAAAGCAGAAAAAGCACAGGTAAGCAAGGGCGAAATGAAAGACGCCCTGAGCAGCATGACTGTGCAAAAGACCAATAACTATTGGCTGGGCCTTTTCCCGGTAAAGCTGTGGCTGTATAATAACCGTTATAAAAAATACCAGGGCGATACATCCAACTTTCAGCTGAAAACCAAAACGGTGGAACGCCCTGTGATATATGACAGCACTACCATCCGCAGGTCGATGCTTAATATGAACAGTTATCTGTTTCACGAGGGCTTCTTTTACTCTATGGTAAAGGATACAACGAAGTTCAAAGGAAAGAAGGCTTATGTAACCTATAACGTAAATACAGGGCCCAATTACCTGATAAACGACATTACCTACGACATAGACGACCCCGGAGTACGGGAACTTGTAACGGGAGGATTTAAAGAAACAGTGCTTAAGCGCAACCTTGAATTCAGTTACAACCTTACAGAACAGGAGCGAACGCGCATTGTAAATCTCTTGCGCAACAATGGCTTCTACTATATCTCTAACGATAACGTAAGCTTCCAGCTCGACACAATCAATAAGCGATACCTTGAGGATATAGAGAACCCATTTCAGAATGCAGTAAATTTTGTCACCTTACAGAACGATGGCCGTAAAGCTACTCTCGACATCAAAGTAAGTATCCGCCGGAACAATCAGCCTAAGGCGTATATACGTTATGGCATAGGCCGCGTGCGCGTATACCCCGACTTTGTAAGCGCGGCGGATGTAAGGGACAGCACGATGGTAGAAAAAAAGATAGAGGGTGCTACATTCCGCTATCACAACTACTACGTACATGCTAACGTGCTCTATAAGCATATACTACTAAAGACTGGCAAGTACTATAAGCAAGACCACGAGAACCAAACCATCAGCCGTATGAACGACCTGGGTGTGTTTGAGTCTGTTCGTGCGATTATAAGGGAGGATACATCGAGCAACGATCCGCGCCTGGATGTGATACTACTTATGGCGCCCGCACAACGCTTTGATATAAGCCCTACCATTGAAGGGTCGACGGGTAGTATATATGATGCAGGTTCGGGTGTGGCACTGAGCTTTCGTAACCGTAACCTTGGCAAAGGGGCCAATCAGCTTACCATATCAACAAACGCTGCGGTTGAATACAACTATAACACAGGCACAGGGTTTTCGCTGCTGAACAGAAGGGTAGGGGCGAATATGAATATCGACTTCCCTAAGTTTTTGATCCCTGGCGGCGGCAAGATTTCCGGACATTATAGCAATGCGCCCCGTACTTTATTCAATCTCGGTATTGCTTTGCAGGACCGTGTAGGCTTTTTTACTATGGTTACGACATCCTCGGGTATTACCTATAGGTGGAAAGAAACCGAAACCAAGACCTGGGAAGTATCACCTGCATTTGTCAACATAGTGCGTGTTAGTAATGTCAGTGACTCTTTTGATGAACGCTTAAAGGCAAATGCATTTCTCCGAAATACCTACAGGGATGCCTTCATTGAAGGTCAGAACATAAGCTTTACATACAGCAACCGCGAAAAAAGAGCCGGGCGTAATTATTCATTTTTGAGAGTAAGCCTTGAAGAAGCGGGTACTGTAATGGGGGCAGTATCGTCTATTATAAAAAATCAAGACACATTTGCACAGTATGTGAAGCTCGATATTGATGCCCAGCACTTCTTTAGAAGAAGGCATAGCACAACGGCCCTGCGTTTATATACAGGTATAGGAAAGCCCTACGGTAAGTCGAGCACACTACCTTACATCAAACAATATTTTAGTGGTGGTCCATATAGCATCCGTGGGTGGCCGTTGCGTACATTAGGGCCCGGTAGTACAAGGGACACATCAAAATCAGACTTCTTCGATCGTACGGGCGATGTGAAATTAGAGTTGAATGCAGAGTACCGTTTTAATATCGCTACCATATTTGGCGGCACTACGGAGATGAACGGTGCAGTATTTGCCGATGCTGGTAACATCTGGCTGGCCAATGGCCTGCATGGATTTGGAAATGCAACCTTCTCACTCAATCAGCTACCATACCATCTTGCTGTAAGTTCTGGTGCGGGTATTCGGTTTGATATTGCCGGGTTTGTGGTATTACGTTTCGACTTAGGTCTTCGACTAAAGGAACCAGTTGATAGAATCTATGCAGTACCTGTTGAGCAAGGTACCAGCAGGCAGGGATGGCTTTTTAAAGCAAAATTCTGGCCATTCGATGCTATGTATCTCAATCCCAACTTCGGTATAGGATATCCTTTCTAGCGCTGTTTTGCCTAAGCAGTTGTCTTTTAATATCTTTGGGCATATGCGCAACATAAAGGTCATAGAAGTACGGTCTGAGATAGGTGCAGGCACACGCGGCGCCAGCCTTGGTGTAGAAGCTATCCGCATTGCAGCGCTCGACTTCATGAGCAGCTTTTTTGTCAATTTCCCTTCAGAGCAGGTAGAGAACGAAAACAAGCTTTTGTACGAGCCTGTTGCATCGCCCTATGCCAAACGTATACAGGGTGTGTATACCATGTATGAGCGTGTTGCAAAGTCGGTAAGCGAAACGCTGAAGTCCGGGTTGTTCCCCGTAGTACTGGCTGGAGACCATAGCACCGCAGGTGGCACCATAGCCGGTATCAAAATCGCAAAGCCAAAGAACAAGTTGGGGGTGATATGGATAGATGCACATGCTGATTTGCATACGCCATATACCACACCGTCGGGCAATATGCATGGTATGCCATTGGCCGCATCGCTCAACGAAGACAATCGCGATAACCAGGTGCATAGCCCTGATGCGCAAACGATTGATCTTTGGGAGAAGATAAAGAATGTTGGAAAAATTAAACCGAAGATCAATCCGGAAGACATTGTTTTCATAGCCCTTCGTGACTATGAGAAAGAGGAAGAATACTTGCTAAAGAAGCATAACATAAAAGTAATAACCGTACAGGAAGTGCGCCGTAAAGGGGTAGAGCAGGTAGTAAGGCAGGCATTGCTGCACCTGAGCAGCTGCGACGACATCTATGTATCATTTGATGTAGACAGCCTTGATAGCTCTATATCGCGCGGTACAGGTACTCCAGTAAGCAATGGCCTTCGCGAGCGTGAGGCGGAAGACCTGATAGCATCTTTTATGCAAAACCATAAGATATGCTGCTTTGAGGTAACCGAAGTGAACCCGACACTGGACAAGGAAAACCTGATGGCGGAGATAGCATTTAATATACTACAACGTAGTGTGAACTTACTGCTCGTAAACTAGGAAGACCTCTAACGAATGAAAATAGCCAAGTCCGAATGGGTCTTGGCTATTTTTATTTATAATACATTCCTCGGTATTGTAATTAATTTGACAGTGATAGCTTAAAATACTCCTTGTACCAATCTGTCTCATGATGGTCTTTAGCTTTTGTGTCTACTTGGTGTGTAGAATTTATTTTTAGGTAAAGGATCTCCAATGACGCATAGTCGCGCTGGCTGATTACCTTGAAGCCTGCCCTCATCAATTGAGCGGCTGCCACCCCGGCACCGATCTGATATGCCTTCTTTGCGCCAAACCTGTTGCCGTCATATATTACCTGGCTGCCGCAGGCCGCACTCACATCCATCATGATGGCAAGCTCTAGGTCGTTAGCTTGCGCTACTTTCAGCATTTCTTCCGAGGCTTTTATCATTCCTTCACTCCAGTCAATACCGCTTTCGGTCAATACCTTTGCTTTCCCATCGAGGACATCGAAGCCTGTACCGCCGTGTATGTCGCACATTTCTCTAGGAGTTCCGAAGGAGTGGTTTTCGGGGCAAAATTTGATAAGTTTTACCGTAGGGTAATGAAGCAATTTCAATACTCCCGGATATTCGCCGTATGCCGAGCCGTCATAACCGCAAAGGGTGCCAAGGAGGCAAGCGCTCACAAGTATCCTGAGTGGGTCTTCGTCTGTTGGCACGCGCAGTGCCTTTAGATACAGTTTATCAGTCATGTGGCCAACTATATGTACCAAAATAGCAAAATAACAATTAAGGGCCTGATGAAATGTGTATATAACAAAAAAGGTTTTATAAGATATACGTCTTGTAAAACCTTCTGTATTTATGCTCGCCTTATCTGTGTGTATTAAAGCGGACCGCGTTTTGCAGCACTTGGACCGCTGCCGGCATCATCCTGAACTGGACGGTTGTGATGCGAATATGTGGTATCGATATAGTCCGGCGTAGATATAGGGCCATTTGCTCTTAAATAGTATGCCTTTGTGTTATCATCACTCCTATTAGTGCTGTAATCATCTCTTCCGTCAGAGCTATCGGTGGCTGAGAATTCATCCAGTATTGTATTTGCTTTCACCAAAGCCTGACTCTTGCTATTTGCCTTAATAAGAGCAAATATCAGTAGCCCATTATTTCGGGAAAGATATACATCCTCTCTCATCAACTTATGTTTCTCCGGATCAGTCACACCGCAGGATATTACCCTGTTATTCAAAAACGTTACCTTATATACCAACATCTCAATCTCACCTTTTCGTTCACACTACTGTTGAGGCAAGTAAGAAATTCTATTCCAATGTGTTTTAAAGAAATCTTAAAAAAATAAATCTAGCAGACGGTGCTGACAGTCAGCGACTTCCGTGGAGACATGCGTTTTTGTAGCAAACCTTCGCGACTACGCTGGCAATCAGGATTTTATGTTTATGAAGAAGCGTACTGAGCCCTTATTTCACATAATGTGAAATTTTTAAAGCTTCCTGCGTTTCAGTAGGTAAATAATAGAGGGTAACGAGCGAGGCTTTAATTTTTTGCGCGGAATAACACCCTTGACTCCTGTATGTACTTAGCAATTGAGTTGTGAATAAGAGTGCAGGAGATATCATGGACATTCCAAATATAGTTTGCTAATCTCCAATCCTACCGCTAGCATAGCAATAAACTGCTGAGTTTGCTAATTTGTCTGTTTTGTTTGGTGTCACTTATTGCTCAAATTGCTTGGAACCCTATTATTTTACCTCCCTGTTAATCATTAGTTGTTGTCTTTTTTACGAAAGTCGGCATTGTATATAATAGAGAATTGCAATGTATGATTATCTTCAAAGATCGTCCCATTGCGTTGCGCTACATTTTGGTTCATATAGCCTGCCTCTAATGCCATGGCTGCGCTTGCCTTATATCCTAAAGCAAGGTATAAACGGTTCTGGTCATAAACGTTTTTGGCTACATTTTTACCGAAGTTAATGAAGATCTCATCATACAGACCGATGTATAGTTCACCCTTATCAATTGTTTTGCCTGCCAGTGCAATATTTGTACGGAACATATACCTGGCTCTATTCAGATAGATGGCGCTCGGCTGATTGGCAAATGTTATCCAGCGTTGCTCCAGCCTGAAACGATGTTGTAGTGCAGCAATGCCATACTGATCTTTAAGTAGTAATTGCTGATAGATTCGATGTTCAGGGAAAGCTGTTGCTGCGGGGTAATCGCCATAGGGGTAAGTCTCCACAAAGGCATAGCCCAGTGTCGCCATCGCTCTTGGCGAAAGATTGTAGTTTATACCTGTACGAAGTAGCAGTTGCTGCGGATCAGATATTACATCATGCCTGCGCAGTTGAAGTTCTGTATGTAACCCCCACTTTTTAGTAAGCTGGTGGTCGCCAAAATACATAAACCAGGCGTTGGTGTTCTTGTCATATATACGCACAGGCTGTGCTGCCAGTCGTTTAGCGTTTCCTGCGATTACCGCTATTACCAGGCAAAAGATGATCGTGATCCGTGTCATAGATTCTTAGGTTCCGTTATTAAACTCCACCGCTCAGCGATGTAAATATTTTATCGAGCTTTTCCTTCTTTAGTATCTTTTGCCATTGACGGCCGCTGGCAATCTGTCGATCACCCACATTTACAACAAAGTCTGTAACTACTTCATTCCTGTCTACTGATACAAGCGTCGCTGTAAATAATACCTCCTGACCCAAAAGTGCAGGGGAATGGTGTGTAATATTGATGCCTGTGCCGATGCCTTCCTCATCTTCGTCTTTCATCTCCAGCACAAAAAGCCTCCCGCTCCATTCGGCATCGCGGGCGAGTGCAAAGGTAGAATAAACAGGGTGTACCTGACCGCTATTGAAAGTAGCAGTATCGGCATTAGCTACTTTGTGGGTATGAGTTTTGGTAGCCCCGGGCTGAAAAAGATTCGTCATAGGCGATGTAAAGCCACGCAAAATACTATAAAACACAAACGAAATCTTATAACAAGTTTTCTTGTTTCATTAACAGTCAGGTGCTTAACTTTGCTTTAGCATTTTTTGCATGAAGAAGTTTCTGGTCATACCTGTAATGTTCATATACCTGCTTGCTGTGTCGGGTATCATGATACAACTGCACTATTGCGGGCAGGAGCTGGAATCATGGAACATGTACCTCGAAAATGAAAGTTGTGATGATGGCGCATGTGGCGACGAATCGGAAGAAAGTGATGGCTGTTGCGAGAATAAGGTCATTACAGCCAAGGTGTCATACGACCAGCACAGCGAAAACTTCATTAAGCTAAAACTATCCTCCCAGGAGTGGTTGTCTGTTGCGATTCCAGGAATTGCACAGCAACAACAAATAAAGCTGATATCAGAAAGAACAGCTGCTGCACATCAGGCCAATGCGCCACCCGGCCTTTGGCAGGATATACCACTATACAAACTCCATTCAAGCTTTACTTATTACGGTTAGAGATTTCTGTTTAACACTATTGAGTCGCGCAATGCGGCTCAGCTAAACTATTTTCTAATCAATTCTCATAATAAGTAAACAGTATGAAACGTATCCTCGTTTTTCTCGCCATTATATGCTCATCTGTGTTTGTGTTTGCACAGGAGCAAAAAGACATAGCTACCGAAAAAGTAAAAGTAGAAGGTAACTGCAATATGTGCAAAAAGCGCATAGAAAATGCAGCCTACATTAAAGGCGTAAAGCGCGCAGAGTGGGACAAGAATACCCAAATGTTGACAGTAGTTTATCGTCCTTCCAAGACATCGGCCGATGCGGTGTTGAATAGCGTAGCTAAAGTAGGCCACAGCTCTGAGAAGATAGCTGCTGCTGACGCCGACTATAAAAAGTTGCCGGAATGCTGCCAGTACAAGACAAATACTTGTGACCATTAATCCCCGCTAGTATATATGCATTCAACAACGAAACGGCTGCTGATAAGCAGCGTGTTGCTGGCTGCTGCCTTGGAGGCAGATGCACAGGCAGGCAGGGTGATAACCGGTATAGTGAAGGAGCAGGGGGCAGATAGTAAAGCCCAGCCACTGATAGGCGCAACAGTAGCAACACTTGATAATAAAACAGGCACACAAACAGACGAAAACGGAAACTTCTCACTTTCCGTATCCGGCGGCGAGACCCGTCTGGTAGTTTCATATACAGGCTATTCGGCAGACACCGTAAACATTACCGGCGATAAGCTAGATATAAGGCTAAACAGACCACGCTCCTTGAAAGAGGTAAAGATTGTGCAGCGCCAGGCGAGTACTACTATCAGTATGCTCGACCCGATAAAAACGGAAAGGATAGGCGAGCGCGAATTGCTGAAGGCTGCCTGCTGCAACCTGAGTGAGAGCTTCGAGACAACACCATCGGTAGATGTGGCGTTTACTGATGCAGTATCTGGCTACAAGCAAATACAGATGCTCGGCCTTGCAGGTCCTTATACGGTCATCACACGCGAAAATATACCTGACACACGCGGTTTTGCATCGGTAACAGGACTGACTTTTACACCCGGCACCTGGATAGAGGGGATGCAGCTGAGCAAAGGTACAGGTAGCGTAGTGAATGGCTTTGAAAGTGTAGCTGGACAGATAAATGTGGAGCTGCGTAAGCCATTTGAAGAGCAGGAGCCGCGCTGGTTGCTGAATATGTACCAGAATACACAAGGCCGTACGGAAGGCAATGTGGTATATCGTAAAGAGCTGAATAAAAGCCTGTCGACAAACCTGATGCTGCATGGAAAATCGCAGTGGAGCAAGATTGATCAGAATAACGACGGCTTTATGGATCAGCCATTGGACAAACAGTTCGTTGGCCTCAACCGCTGGTTCTACTTTGCACCTAATGGCCTGGAGATACAGGGCGGCGTAAAAGGAACATATGTAACCAACACTGGCGGCCAGCTAAGCTATGAAGATGGTACGGAACAGAAAGCAGGTAACCCTTGGGGTTATCTGATGGATATACGCCGTGGCGAAGGCTGGGCTAAGATCGGTAAGATGTTTCGTGACAAGCCAGGAACCAGCATGGGGCTGCAGCTATCGGCATTGTATCATGATCAGGACGGACGCTACGGAAACCGTATGTATGATGCAGAGCAGAAAAGCTTTTATGCTAACTACATTTTTCAAACGATCATCGACAATACAAACCACATACTAAAGACGGGAGCCAGTATGCAGGCCGACCAATATGATGAGCATTTGAACGGGACACAGTATGCGCGCAATGAATACGTACCTGGTGCATTCGCCGAGTATGCGTATAGTTATCTCGATAAGTTCAACCTTGTGGCTGGCATCCGCGGTGATTACCACAATCTGTTTGGTGCTTTCGCTACGCCGAGACTACATGTGCGATATGCTCCTTTCAAGAAGACGGTGATGCGCGCATCAGTGGGCAGGGCGCAACGTACGGCCAACATCTTTGCAGAGAATATGGGTATAATGGCCAGCAACAGAAACTTCATGGTGCTGGGCACTGCGAATAATAAGCCATATGGACTGGATGCAGAGGTGGCCTGGAATACAGGGCTTAACCTAACACAAAAATTTATGCTTGACTATAGGGATGGCTCGTTTAGTGTAGATTACTATTACACTCATTTTGAGAACCAGGTAGTGGTAGATGCTGAGGACCCAACAAAATTGTTGTTCTACAACCTTAATGGCCCATCATATGCACACAGCTTTCAGGCGCAGCTCGATTATGAACTGATGCGTAAGCTAGACCTAAGGCTGGCATACCGCTGGTATGATGTAAAGAGCACTTATAGCGCCGAGTTGAAAGCACGCCCACTGGTAGCTACGCACCGTGCCTTTGCCAACATTGGCTACGAAACTCGCAATAGCTGGAAGTTTGACTACACCATCCAGTGGGTAGGGGCCAAGCGTGTGCCGTCGCTGTTGTATCATCATAGTGGCACACAGGCAGCGTATCAGTCTCCGTCATTTGTGCAGATGAATGCGCAGATAAGCAAAAGCTGGAATGATGTATTTGAAGTATACCTGGGTGGCGAAAACCTTACCAACTATATGCAACATATGCCTATAGTGGGCGGTACGGCGCCTTTTGAGCCTGGCTTCGACGCATCTATGATATGGGGACCGGTAATGGGGAGGAATGTGTATGCGGGCTTCAGGTATAAGATCAGGTAAGCATCACGGCAACATAAAAATTCAAAGGCAGGGGATTTGACCCCTGCCTTTTTTATATCACTTCTACGATTATTATCACCGCGGTAGTTATCAGTGTAAATCCTATTGCAATCAGAAAACCAATAACAGAGCGTTTATTAGCCGTATTTATAGTCCAGCCCATAGCCTTTGTCTTTTTAGGTGGCAACATGCGCGGGTCACTAGGGTTGTGATAAATACTCCCTTTCCAGTTGGCAGGGTCCTCGTGCCACTTTCGTAACGTCTCTTTGTCGATTTGTTTTGCAAATCTATGGTCTATAGAAAAGGCAACTACTATGTAGATGATGGGAACTATAAACGATAGCACCAACGCCAATATAGAAAACAAGTTCATTTGACAGGCTTTGTGCAAATTTAAAGGCTAACCAGTCTATAAGAAATACTCCAGCGCAAAAATGACGGCTAGCAGGCCCGCTAATGCAAGTATGGAGTACGGGTTTCCAAAATTCACTGTCCAACCCATGCCTTTTACTCTTTTGGGGGGCAACAGTCTTTTGTCTTTGGGGTTAAAGTAGAACATCCATAGCTTCCAGTTTTCCGGGTCTTTATGCCATTTTTCTGCTGTTTCTTCATTGGGTGCATTTTTCTTATCAATAGAAAGTATAGCTAGCAGAAATAAGGTAGAAAGCGCGAGAACAGATAAAAGCTTGGTCATTTGGCAAATATGGTGTAGGGGTAATATTTTTTCCCCGGGATATCCGTTTAAGGGAGGAATGCCGCGATATCTTTAATCGCTCGGCTGAAAAACTCGGGTTGGAAATCCTGGCTTATCGGAAGGTTCCGGTGTATACGGAAGGCATCGGTTCAACGGCACTGTCTGTTGAGCCCGAGATGGAGCAGGTTTTCATTGCCTGCCCCGATCATATTACCAACCCGGATGACTTCGAAAGAAAACTTTTCATTCTCCGCAACTACGCCTCACATAC